>NZ_CP022986.1:625193-1250386 GCF_002770595.1 Chryseobacterium camelliae
CTTTTCCTGAATCCGTCTATTTTATTGGTAGGAAAATTCTCCATTTCCTCAAGATCCAACCTCATCTGTATCAGCTTCTTTCTTCTGATACTCCAAATATTCGGGCCGCGCAGTGCCTGTATCTTCTCAATTTTCATATATAATACCCAAATTTTCCTAGTTAATTATACCTATAATATTACCAAAGATAATGCAAAACCCTCTAACAAAAACCATACTACAATGAAGTTTTTCAAAAAAAAGAGCAAAAATTATTAATAATTTAAAAATGTCTGAAATCAATTTGCTTCCCCTTATATTTCCCCACCTATGAATTATTTTTTAAATTTGTGCCATGATGAAACCCGTTGGAAAATTAATCGTTATCGGAGGCGCTGTAAACAAAGGGAGTTTTTCAGAAACCGATTTCGACCAGAATATTGAAAAAAACCTCAATTTTTTTGAAAGAGGCATCTTAAGGAAAATCATTAATGAATCCAAGCATAAGGAGAATTCCGTGATTGAGATCATTACTACGGCTTCCCAGATCCCCCAGATTGTAGGCTCCGAGTATAAAAAGGCATTTGAATTCTTAGGTGCCAAAAACGTTAATATCCTTGACATCCACAACCGGGAAGAAGCCAATTCGGATGCTATGGTGGCCAGAGCCAACGCAGCCGATGTGGTGATGTTTACCGGCGGTGACCAGCTGAGGCTGACCTCCATTCTGGGCGGAACCAGGTTTCACGATACCATCCTTTTAAAATACCAGGAACAGAATTTCATTTATTCGGGTACTTCTGCCGGTGCTGCCGCCGCTTCAGAAAATATGATTTACCAGGGAAGCAGTTCAGAAGCCCTGCTGAAAGGCGAGATCAAAACCACTCAGGGACTGGGATTAATTGATAATGTGATTATCGATACCCATTTTGTGCAGAGGGGAAGAATCGGCAGGTTATTCCAGGCGGTAGTCAATAATCCGAGAACGCTGGGAATCGGCCTGGGAGAAGATACAGGACTTTTCATCCATGATGATGTAATGACGGCGGTAGGTTCCGGACTGGTCATTATTGTAGACGGAAGGTTCATCAAAGATACCAACCTGACCAACATCAACCTCGGAGAGCCTATCTCCATTGACAACCTCACGGTACATGTGATGTCTATGAATGATCATTATGACCTGACTACCAGGACGCTGACCATAGAAAATTCGCAGTTCAATCCCATACCACAGGATAAATAGCGGTTACAACAAATTAGCGAAAAAGCATAAAAGCTGCATTAAAGTGCTGAAATGATTCAGCGCATTGTTTTTATCCGGCTAAATTTCTAATTTAACCTCCGAAATTATTCATCATTTATCCTTATCACCTATGAAAATTATTATTCACGGCGGTTTTTTTTCTGAAAGCGATCAGAGCACTGAGGTAAAAACAGCCAAACAGGATTCTTTACAGCGCATTGCGCGCGCGGCATTTGACTATTTACAATCTAATTCTGCATTCGATACGGTAGCTTATGCCGTTTCCCTGCTGGAAAATGATCCTTTATACAATGCCGGTACAGGCTCACAGATCCAGGGCGACGGTATTATCCGGATGAGTGCCGCGGTAATGGATGGGCAAACCCAGAAGCTGAGCGGTGTCATCAATATTCAGGATGTGAAAAACCCCGTTTTTGTAGCGAAATCACTGATGCAGGAAGATGACAGAGTACTGGGCGGCGAAGGGGCTAAAATATATGCTGCAACGCACGGATTTGAGGACTATTCCACGGAGATTCCTCAGAGAAGAAAAGAATACGAGGAAAAACTTAAAAGCGGAGGAAAAGGCACGGTAGGCTGCGTAGCTATTGATAAAAACGGCCATCTTGCAGCAGCTACATCTACCGGAGGAAAGGGCTTTGAAATCCCGGGAAGGATTTCAGATTCGGCTACCGTAGCCGGGAATTATGCCAATCCGTTCTGTGCCGTCAGTTGCACAGGTGTGGGAGAAGATATTGTAAGCAACGCGACTGCTGCAAAAATCGTAACCCGTGTTACAGACGGAATGGATCTTAAAACTGCTTTCGACCGGACTTTTGAAGAACTGAAGGCGGTGGATGGATTTGCAGGGGCCATTGCTATAGACCGAAATGGAAACGTCTATCATCAGGATTCTTATCCCACCATGGTATTTGCAAGTTTTGACGGAACAGAGTGTACGGTTTTCAGCTAAATTGAAATTTTAACATTTTTTTATATATCGCTTCAGTTTTTTGGCATGCATTTTACATGATAACTAGCAACAAATCTTAATATTAACTTTAAAAAGAAGAAATCATGGGAAATAAAACAAAAGGCTTATTAGCTTTAGTAGGTTTAGGTGCATTAGCGTATTGGAAATACAAAAAATCAACTCCGGAGGAGCAGCAAAAAGTGAAAGATAAAATCAACACTGCAAAAGATAATTTCAACAAGTGGGGAAATGATTTGAAAAGCAAAGCTAATGACGTAGCTTCCCAGGTTCAGAATAAAGCTAATGATGTAGCATCTCAGGTGCAGAATAAGGCTGAAGATGTAAAGTCTCAGGCAGAAAGTGCCATCAACTAACAGACTAGTTTTTTAACATTCATATATAAAAAAAGTCATCGTAATTTTGTATTACGATGACTTTTTTTGTGCACTCAGTGCATAGACCAACGGAATTTTATTCCCGAATTTTTCAATGCGCCATTTGCCTTTTTCAACCTCAACCACGTGCCTGAAACAAGGATATGGTGACCAGTCGAACTCTTTGAAATCTTTCAGTTCCAAGCCATATGAAAGCAGGTTCTGAAGCACTTCCGCCAGAGAGTGGTTCCACATTACATATTGCTGCACCAGATCTGCTGAAGGATCTGCATACGTTCCTACATAGGTTTCGGTAATGGGTTTTTCATTAAAATAATTATAATTGATCCCCTCAAAGTCATCATCAAACATCCAGACTACAGGATGAAACTCTGCCATAATGAATCTTCCGCCGGGTTTCAAAAAATGATTAATAACACCAGCCCATTTTTTAAGGTCGGGAAGCCAGCCAATTGTCCCATAGCTGGTAAAAACAAGATCAAATTTTTCATCCAAAACATCCGGAAGGCGATATACATCCGAACATATAAATCGGGTATCTGTCCGGCATTGATCAGCCAGGTCAGCAGCTTTTGATATGGCCTGATCAGACAGGTCAATCCCTGTCACATCGGCACCCAGCCTGGAAAGTGAAATAGAATCCTGACCGAAATGGCATTGCAGGTGTAGAATCTTTTTATCCTTAACATCTCCCAAAAGCTCCAGTTCAATAGAATTCAGGGAACTTCTTCCTTGTATGAATTCATCAACAAAGTAAAAATCTGATTTCAGGTGCGGTTCCACTTTGGCATTCCAGGATTTCCTATTGATTTCAAGATAATTTTCCATAATGCATTTTTATTTTTATTAATAATCAGATGGGATCACCACCGAAGTGTATATGCTATACAGTTTCCAGCCTAATAACTCATATAGAGATCTTCCCTGTTCTGTGGCTACCAGAAAATTATATTGTATTCCTTCCGATAATGCCATATCTTCCAGTACAGCCATGATTTTTCTTGCAAGCCCCTTTCGCCGGTGCCTTTCTTGCGTAACAATCCGGTCATAAACTGCTATCCCATCAACGATAATAAGCGTTCCGATCGCAGCTTCCTTATTTCCATACAGATCCTGACGATACATTTTTCAGGACTACAACGCTGAATATCGATGCTGTAACCATCAGGCAAAACACTGTTGCCAAAATTCATCCTGCTGTTGCAGTACACCATGTATCCCTGGAGCTGTACGATCCAATCTTTGGGAATCAACGACCTGAATTCTTCATATGGAGCACATACCTTCAGAAAAACCCATGATTCGTCAACAGTTTTGGCCAGCGAGAAAAAATCATTATTTAATTCCGGAAATACGCAACGGACTTTTTGTTTCGGTGCCCCGACATTGACACAGTATCCGGAAGCATATTTTTCAGGCATAGGCAGGTCTCTTGACAAAGACCATGCTCTCAGCCACTTTTCAACGATCCCTTCAGATACCTCTGGTTTCACAATCAGGCCAGGAATTCATCGACAGAAATTGTTTTCTGTTCCCCTTTTTCAAGGTCTTTAAAAGTTACTGTCTTATTCTTGATTTCTTCCTCTCCCAAAAAAACCAGGTTCCTGATTCCTTTTTTCTCTGCATAGGTAAACTGCTTGGCAATTTTCGCATTTTCAGGATATAATTCCGCTGAAATCCCTTTGGCACGAAGCTGCATAATCAGTTTCAGGGCTTCCGACGTTCCTTCCGGTCCAAAGTTAGCAAACAGGTAGTCTGTTTTTGAATCTGCACCTTCAGGGAACAGTCCCAGTTCTTCAACCACCAGGTAAATCCTGTCGAGGCCAAAAGAAATGCCTATACCGGGAATATTTTTTACTCCGAAAACTTCAGTCAGGTTATCGTATCTCCCGCCTCCGCCAATGGAGCCCATCTGCACATTGTTGGCTTTAACTTCAAAAATGGCACCGGTATAATAATCCAGGCCTCTGGCTAAGGTAATATCAAAGACCAGATTTTTGGCATCCGCACCAAGCTGAATGGATTGGTTCAAAACAAATTCAAGCTCCTCCACTCCTTTCAGTCCGGTCTCATTGCCCTGAAACTTGTCTTTCAGCTGGCTGAGGTTTTCCAAAGCGTTATCGGACTGGGTGAACAGGAAATCCAGTTTATTGATGGATTCCTGACTGATCCCTCTTTCCAGAAGTTCTTTGGTTACCCCCTCTTTTCCTATTTTATCCAGTTTATCCAGGGCAACAGTGAAGTCGATCAGCTGATCTGTAATCCCGGCATATTCTGCCAGTCCGGAAAGGACTTTCCGGTTGTTGATGTGGATCGCTACAGAAAGACCGAGATCAGCAAATGATTTTAAATACAGCTGCACCAGGTCAACTTCCTGCAACAGGCTTTCACTACCCACCACATCAGCGTCACACTGGTAAAACTCCCTGAATCTTCCTTTTTGCGGACGGTCTGCCCTCCAGACCGGCTGGATCTGATACCGTTTGAAAGGAAAGGTCAGCGTATTATGGTTCATGGCCACGAATCTTGCAAAAGGTACGGTAAGGTCATAGCGGAGTGCCTTATCCGAGATCTGGGAAGTCAGTTTCTGATGGCTTTTATTTGCCCAGTCGTCCTGGTTTACTTTAGCCGTATAATCCCCTGAATTTAATATTTTAAAAATCAGACGGTCTCCCTCTTCTCCGTATTTTCCGGTTAATGTAGAAAGATTTTCAAAGCTCGGAGTTTCCAAAGGCTGGAAGCCGAAAAGCTCAAAATTCCGCTGTAAAGTATTGATGATATATCTTCTTCTGGAAACTTCAAGAGCGGTAAAATCCCTCGTTCCTTTTGCTAAACCTGATTTCATTGTATAATTGATGAATAATTAATAATAATGCTGCTGCAAAAATAGTGAATTGAGCGGACTTACCGGCACAATAAAAGCCGGAACGGCATTTGCGCTCCGGCCAGATCATCATTTGTGCTGTGTGTCTTATACGTTTTCCAGGATCTCGAGGATTTCTGCTCCGTAATTTTCTATCTTATGTTTCCCGAAGCCTTTGATATCCAGCAGTTCTTCTTTCCTGGCCGGCTTGTATTTGGCTACAGACAGCAGTTCTTTATTGGTGGCAATGAAATATGTAGGAAGGTTCTGTTCCCTTGCTTTCTCCGAACGCCAGAACTTCAGGGCATCGAGGATTTTTTCTTCATCGGTGTTCAGCTCATCGCTGTCTGCGGCAGAATATTTTACCGTCTTCGGATCCCTGACGGTATTCTGAGAGCTTTTAAGCTCTTCAAAATACAGTACAACAGACCAGTAGTTCTCATCCTGTACAAATGCTGTTTCCACTTTTATGATTTCCCGGGTTGCCAGAAAGCTATCCAGTGCTCTCTGATCATCATAGAGAAATTCTTCCGGAAGTCTGATTTTAAAAATTTTTACTTTCATCATGCATGTTTTTACGGTTATTTGCCTCCTAACAGCAGTATTTCATCCACTCTTATTTCGGTAATGTATCTCTTGATGCCTTCCTTATCATCATAAGATCGATACATGAGCTTTCCTTCTACGGAAATTTCTTTGCCTTTATGCACATACTTCTGGAAGATATCCGCTACTTTTCCATAGGCTACCAGCGTATGCCATTGGGTCTCCTCTACTTTCTCACCTTTTGCGTTGGTGTAATGGTCGCTTGTTGCAAGCGATACCTGAGCTTTTACATTCCCGTTGTCGAAGTTTACCATTTCAACTTCTTTTCCTGTGTACCCGATCAGGGTTACTTTGTTTCTTAGTGACATAATATTAATTTTTAAAAGATTAGTTTTCAGATCCTTGACGCTCACTGTTTTTCCGGATCTCTGTTGCAAAGATTGCAGATGTACACTTCCATATCCGGTTAAAAACTATTTAAATTCATTTGTAGTCGTTTGCAAACGGATAATTACGTATATTTGAATGGAAGAAGGGATGCTGACGGTTTACCAATACTAGATCAATCAATTTTATGCAGCGTCATTTTTTCCTTCATTCGACATTTATGAGTTTACAGCAATGAAAAAAACAATACAAAGAACATTCAGGGTTTCCAGATATGTCATTTACCGTGAAACACTGGTTGATTACAGGGAACACTTCTGGTCTTTCCTCGGAGCTTTCTTCGGAATCGGCATCATTGCCTTTATCCAGTCGCATTCTCTCGCCGCTACGGAAAATATTTTTCTGATCGGATCTTTCGGGGCTTCCAGCGTGCTGATTTACGGAGCGATACAAAGCCCGCTGGCACAGCCGAGGAACCTTGTGGGCGGCCATGTGATTTCAGCATTGGTAGGAGTTACCATTTACAAAATTGTTCCGGATATCATCTGGCTTTCGGCACCTCTTGCCGTGGCCTTTTCCATCATATTGATGCAGTATACCAAAACCCTGCATCCGCCGGGAGGTGCTACTGCCCTCATTGCAGTAAGTTCTACCGGAAAAATCCCTGAGCTGGGCTATTGGTATGTTATTTCTCCCGTCTTAAGCGGCTGCCTTATCTTATTGCTGACCGCCCTGTTCTTCAACAACCTGACGCCTAACAGAAGCTACCCTGCACACAACCGATTTAAGAAGCTGCTAAAAAAAAGACATCAACATTCACATCCTGTTAAAAAGATCAGCCATGAACTGTTTAGAATGCGGCGAAAAAATCATCGGCCGGTCAGACAAAAAATTCTGCAATGATGCCTGCCGGAATGCCTATAACAATAAGCAGAATAAAGACTCGAGCAACCTGATGAGGAATGTGAACAACAAGCTGCGGAAAAATTACCGGATCCTCAGGGAAGTGAATACGGAAGGAAAAACAAAAATAACCCGGTCAAAACTTGATGGCTTAGGTTTTGATTTTGATTATTTCACAAATCTTAAAGTGTACAAAAACGGTTCGGAATATAAATTTATCTATGATTACGGATATAAAATCCTGGAAGAAGATTTTGTTTTAATTGTCAGAAACCAGGGATAGCCCGACAAAAATGCCTATTATGAAAGAAATTATCCTGATTACCGGAGCCAACGGATTGATTGCCCGCAAACTGGCCGAAAAGCTGGACAAAGAATATAGAGTCAGGTTCCTAACGCGCAAAAAAAAGAAAGCCCATGAATTTGAATGGGACCTGAAAAAAGGCACAGTAGATCAGGCTGCTTTCGACAATGTTTCCCATATCATCCATCTTGCCGGCGCCAATATTTCTGAAAAACGATGGACCGATGAAAGAAAAAAGGAACTGATTTCCAGTCGTGTTGATTCTGCCCGGCTTCTGATGGAAGGTGTCAGAAACCGGAATATCAAGCTGAAATCCTTTATTTCCGCGTCAGGGATCAATTATTACGGTACGGAAACTACTGAAAAGATATATACTGAAGAAGATCCGGCAGGAAAAGATTTCCTGAGTGAGGTCGTCGTCCTGTGGGAACAGGTTGCCGATGAATTCACTGAAAACGGACTGGCCGAAAGAGTCGTGAAGCTGCGCACGGCGGTGGTCCTTTCTGAAAAAGAAGGCGCTTTAAAAAAGTTGATGGTTCCTGTGGAATACGGGATCGGTTCTCCCCTGGGCACCGGAAAGCAGTATATGCCCTGGATTCACCTTGAAGATATCGCCTCAATGTATGAATATGCCGTAAAAAACAATTCCGTGGAAGGCGCTTATAATGCCGTTGCTCCACAACATACTACCAATGCTGCTTTTACGAAAGAAGTGGCCGGAATACTGAACCGTCCGTTTATCATGCCGAATGTACCGGCGTTCCTGTTGAAATTGATTTTCGGCGAACTTTCGGTAGCCGTACTGGAAGGTTCAAGGGCTTCAGCAAAAAAAATAATGGATTCCGGATTCGATTTCAGGTTCCCGGATCTCCATACTGCTTTACAAGATTTATTAAAAGATAAAATTAACAAATAAGAAAATCAGGAGACTTATTGAATAAACCTGCTTTTACGTATTTCAAACCTATTCATTTATGCAAGACAATAAAATCCATATTACCAAAACTGAAATCCTTTCTGACCAGTGGTATACCCTGAAAAAAGTGACGTATGACAAAACCATGCATAACGGAAGTGTCAGGACCCAGAGCAGAGAAGCGTATGACCGTGGAAACGGTGCCGCTATTCTGCTGTATGACAAAGAACGGAAAACCGTCATATTAACCCGTCAGTTCCGGCTGCCTTCTTTCCTGAACGGAAACCCTACCGGAATGCTGATTGAGGTATGTGCCGGGCTGCTGGATAACGATGATCCGGAAGCATGCATCCGAAGGGAAACTGAGGAGGAAACCGGGTATAAAATCTCTCATGTGGAAAAGGTTTTCGAAGCGTATATGTCTCCCGGTGCCGTTACAGAGATCCTGTATTGCTTTATTGCGGAATATGCCCAGGATATGAAAACAGCAGAGGGCGGCGGTCTTGAAGAGGAAGGTGAAGACATCGAGGTCCTGGAATTCGGGTATGAAGAGGCACTGCGGATGGTAGACACCGGAGAAATCAGGGACGCGAAAACTATTATGCTGATACAGCATCTGAGAGTTAAAAATATTTTATAAATTATTACGTTTTACTTTAAATCCTTTTTTCATGAAAATATGGTATACCCTTAGTCTTTCTATCCTGTTTTGCGCACCTGCTTTTGCTCAGAAGGCGGAGAAACTGGGCGCAAAAGACAAGGCAGCAACGGAACATTTCCAAAACAGCTATAAAAAGAAAAATTATAAAAAATTCGATGGTAAAATAATCCCTGGCAGTAATGAAGTCCGGTTTGATGATAAAGTGGTTTATTATGACACTTCGGATAAAACCACTGCCCTGCTGCTTAAAGAGGGACTCATTTATCCTCAGCTGCTGACTGACTACCAGATGCAGAAATTCATTGACGAAACCACCGACCGTACCCAAAAAAGGTTTTTAAAGCTGCAGAAAGATCCCAGAGCGGGTTTTGATGTAAACCAAGTGAAACTTGGCCCGATAACTGAAGCCAGCTTTCTGAAAACCGGTCCGCAGGTAAGGCGATTCAAAATGATCTGCAAAGACAGCAGGTTCCCGAATTCCATCATCTATTTTATCGAACTCACCAATAAAAGTGCGACTGATGCTACGCCAACGGAACAATTTATTAAGGAAGCCAAACTGACGCATATTTATCAGCAGGAATAACATATCTATTACCCTGGTGTTATATTGATGAATCATCATAGATTAATGACTGCTGAATACCAAAACATGAGTTTATATTTCAATGCCATCTGTGAGTTCAGGCAGTTGAATCCTGTGGTCAAAGGACAGCCGTTACGGACCAATGATCCCGGTATGATGAGCATCAGGGATTCACTTCTTGGGTTAAAGCATGCGTTAGAACAGCAGTACACATCAATAGATAATATTGATTGCTCTATTCAAATCTCAAAAGGGATCACCAATCTTCCTCATATTCTGTATGCCTGTATCCTTCCGCCTGGCCAGTTGGTTCCGAACGGTATCTACACAGCCATTTGTTTTGATATTCTGGGCAGAGGTGCCCTGGCAGGATGTGTTGAGTCTAAAGTAACGGCTAAAGGGTTAACCACAGTGCACAGGAAGAAAGGCGGCAAGCTCCTCGGTATCGATGTAGATGGTGCCAGTGAAAGAACACAGTACAACAATGTATTCGTCAACCCGAAAGAATTTTATTATCCTCTTGAGAATACTGTAGAATTAGATCTGCACATTAAAGCTTCACTGAAGCTGGCCATTGGTTTTCTTGAACGCTGATGGTATTGTAAACAACAGCAACTTAAAGTTAGCTTTAAAAGGTATATCAGGAACTGATTTAACAGACTGTTATTGTTCAAAAACTTCTCGATACACTCCGCTGCGCTGCATTACTCGAAGTGACGAATGAGATATTTTACTGAACAAATACTAAAGTAGTAAATTAATAATTAAAATTTACTTTGTAAACAGCCGTCACTTCGAGTAGCTTGAAAAAGCGTATCGAGAAGTGATTTAACAGAACACTATTGCTCAAAAACTTCTCGATACACTCTGCTACGCTGCGTTACTCGAAGTGACGGAGGAGATATTTTACTGAACAAACACTAAAGTAGTAAATTAATAATTAAAATTTACTTTGTAAACAGCCGTCACTTCGAGTAGCTTGAAAAAGCGTATCGAGAAGTGATTTAACAGAACACTATTGCTCAAAAACTTCTCGATACACTCCGCTTCGCTGCGTTACTCGAAGTGACGCAGGAAATAATTGTATGAATTAGAAGCTTGAGTGAGTTTGGAATCAAAAATTTATACGATCAACCTCCGTCACTTCGAGTAGCTTGAAAAAGCGTATCGAGCAAGTGGTTTAACAGGGTGCTATCGCTCAAAACTTCTTAAAGCTTCTTGATATACTTAGCTCAGATTTGCTACTCAGACTTGCAAAGAATACCATCTTTTTACATACTTTGCAATAAAACACCTCCAAAACTAATTACATCCGGTTTTTCAAAACAAATAATTCCTACATTTGCTCCAGAAAACAGTTCTTTAACATACTTCATCAAACGGAAAAGGTTTTACGTAAAGTAGATTAATAGGGAATCGTGTGAGAATCACGAGCTGTCGCGCAACTGTAAGTAATACCCCAAAGGTTTTTGTCCTAGTATATCCACTGTGAAAACGGGAAGGATGACAGAAACTGTTACAAGTCAGGAGACCTGCCTGTTCCGGATTGACAATGCTCCCGCGGTCCGGAGTTTTGGTCATAAAGATGATACCGGAATGTATTGGTTAAATTTATCAGGACTGAAAACAGAGTTGCTTTGGCACAGATAACACTAAGCCCTAAGCTGTTCAACCATCTTTAAATTTACCTGTAAAACTCATGCCGTGCTGCATGGGAAAATATATTTCAAAGTATCATTCCCAATGGATCAGATCCTGTTTGCGCTGGCATTGCGAAGCATCTGAAGAACTTTTAATAATTGTTTTATTTAAAAGTTTAAGAACATGCAAACGCACATTCTGGGCTATCCGCGTATTGGTAGCCAAAGAGAACTCAAAAAAGCCTGCGAGCAGTATTGGTCAGGCAAAATTTCACTGGATGAACTGCTGGAAACCGGCAAAAATCTCACCCTACACCACTGGAAAAATCAGCACGAAGCAGGCATCGACCTGATTCCCTGCAACGATTTTTCGTATTACGATCAGGTGCTGGATATGACGCTTACTGTAGGAGCCATTCCGCCACGGTACCTCGAAATTGCTTCCCGGAAAACAGAGACTGATTTGTACTTCGCCATGGCAAGAGGGTTTCAGCAGGAAGGTCTGGACATTACCGCGATGGAAATGACGAAATGGTTCGACACCAACTATCATTACATTGTCCCTGAATTCCATAAAGATCAAGAATTCTCGCTGTTTTCAGACAGGATCATCAGGGAATTCACCAGAGCAAAAGAAGCAGGCATCAAAGCAAAGCCTGTCATCATCGGATTACTGACTTATCTCCTGCTCGGAAAAGAAAAGGAAGAAGGTTTTGATAAACTGGATTTAGCGCAGAATTTACTTCCGGTATACCTCCGGATCTTGAAGGAACTGGAACAGCACGGCGCGGAATACATCCAGTTTGATGAGCCATTCCTCGCAATGGACCTTACTGAAAAGGCTAAAGAAACCTATGAATTCATCTATGCTGAAATCAGAAAAGAGTTCCCGGATCTGAAATTGATCATTGCCACCTATTTTGAAGGTTTAAGGGATAACCTTACCCTGGCGGTTTCCCTTCCTGCCGATATTCTGCATATCGACCTGGTCCGTTGCCCCGAACAGCTGAATGAGGTATTAAGGATCCTTCCAAAAACAATGAGTCTATCCCTGGGAATCGTGGACGGAAGAAATATCTGGAAAAACAATTTTCAGAAATCCCTCCAGGTTATCGAAAGAGCAATCACAAAAATCGGTACCGATAGGATCCTTATTGCACCTTCATGCTCTCTGCTCCACACACCTATTGACCTGGATCTGGAAAAGAACGAGAACATTTTATATCCGGAAATCAAGCATTGGATGGCTTTTGCCAGGCAGAAATTGAGTGAAGTCGTAAGCCTGAAAAAACTGGCATCCGGAAATGCCAATTATGAGGTATTGCTTGAGTATGCCCATAATCAGAAAGCCGTTGAAGATCGTGAGGTTTCTGCGCTGATCCATAATGAAGACGTAAAAATACGTGCGGAAGTCATTACCAGTGAGGAGACGCATAGGGAGCATCCTTTTTCCATCCGGAAGAAAATCCAGCGCCATGTGCTCCAGCTTCCTCTTTTCCCCACCACAACCATCGGCTCATTCCCGCAAACCACAGAAGTAAGGAACTGGAGGTCCAGATTTAAAAAGGGAGAGCTGAATGCAAAACAGTATGACAAACTTCTGAAGCAGGAAACCAAACGCACCATCCGCTGGCAGGAAGACATCGGGATCGATGTGCTGGTTCACGGTGAATTTGAGCGCAATGACATGGTGGAATATTTCGGGGAACAGCTGGCCGGATTTGCCTTTACGCAAAACGGCTGGGTACAGAGCTACGGAAGCCGCTGCGTGAAACCACCGGTAATTTACGGAGACGTACACCGTCCGAACCCAATGACGGTCTACTGGTCCGAATATGCGCAGTCTTTAACCAAAAAATGGGTAAAAGGAATGCTGACCGGACCGGTTACCATTCTTCAGTGGTCGTTTGTGCGTGATGACCAGCCGCGTTCGCTTACGTGCAGGCAGATTGCACTGGCCATCCGCGATGAAGTCTGCGATCTTGAAAGAGCCGGGATCCGGATCATCCAGATTGACGAGCCTGCGATCCGCGAAGGGTTGCCGCTAAGAAAATCCGACTGGAAGAATTACCTGAAATGGGCCGTGGAAGCATTTCGGATCTCGGCCAGCGGCGTAGAGGATGCCACCCAGATCCATACGCATATGTGTTATTCTGAATTCAATGATATCATCCAGGATATTGCCGATATGGACGCCGATGTCATCACCATAGAATGTTCCCGGAGCCAGATGGAACTTCTGAATGCCTTTGCTGATTTCAAATACCCGAACGAAATTGGTCCCGGCGTGTACGACATCCATTCGCCAAGGGTTCCGTCCAAAGAAGAAATGGTGGAGCTGCTGAAAAAGGCACAGGCCGTTATCCCGGCAGACCAGATTTGGGTAAATCCGGATTGCGGACTGAAAACCAGGCATTGGGAAGAAACCGAAAAGGCGCTGATTGCCATGGTGAAAGCCTCAAAGGAAATGAGCGGGCAATTTAAAAAAGAAAAAATGGAATATTAGAATGACAGGAGCTTTAGGGCTCCTGTTTTTATTTTATGGTTTAAAAAAATACAAGGCTGTTTAATAATCTAAACGCTGCCTAAACCTTATAGGTTTTGAAAACCTATAAGGTTTAAAATCTATAAGCAGAAATTAATTCTGATTGTCTTTCAGCCTTTTGACTTCCTCTTTGAGTAAGCCGATATACTCCTGCAGGTTTTTAATAATTTCAATGCTTAACTCATTGTTGAATGTCTGAATATTTGAGCCTGCCGCAGGACTATCATTGAATGTTGAGTTGTTATTATTGATAATCATTGTTCCTTCCTCTTCCTCATAAATTTCTTCTACCGGGACATTAAGGAAGTTGGCGATCTTTTCCCATTCTTCATGGATGATCTTCACGTCACCACCTTCTTTCCTGCAATAATTGGATACATCGGTAGCAATAACCTCGGCAATCTGCTGTTGGGTGTAGCCTTTCTTTTTTCTGATCGAACGTAATTTTTCTTTTTGCATAATCTGCTTTTTACAAATATAAAAAAAGACTTTTGTTTTTCAAATGCTTTCATCCGTTTTTGATTTTGCTGCTATGTATTCACAAAAGGCATGATACACAAATAATTAACATTAAATAACACTTCAGTTTAAATTAAAAACCCTAATTTTGCACTCCGAAATAAGGATTCAACCATATGAAAAAATTAGGCGAATACAGAAAGCTTCTGGAAGTAGATAAAAATGTGACATTAAAGGAGCTGAAAACCATTTACAGGAATACGATGAAAGATACGCATCCTGATAAATTCATCAACGATGAAGCCGGCAAGCAGGAAGCGGAAGAGAAAAGTAAATCTGTGATTGAAGCCTATCATTTCCTGGTAAGCATCAACCCGGAAACACAGGAAAAATATAAGGAAGAATATACGGAAACCACAACGACATCCAATATTCAGGATTTTTACCTTGAAAAATCAATCCTTACTGTTCAGCACCTGAACGGAAACATCTACGAATACCTGGGTGTCCCGAGAAACACCTACATCAAAATGGTGAACGCCGATTCGCCGAGCCGTTTTGCCAGGAGGCACATTTACGGAAGTTTTGTATACCGGAAAGCGGGCGAAGCCATGGAGGCTTAAGCTTCAGCTCAACATATTTGAAAGGCTTCCGGGATTCCGGAAGCTTTTTTTGTTTGCAATTTATTTGATATCCCGTCACTTCGGGTAACGCAGCGAAGCGAAGTGTATCGAGAAGTTTTGAACAAATAGCACTCTGTTAAATCACTTCTCGATACGCTTTTCAAGCTACTCGAAGTGACGGAAGTTGACATACAAATTTTGATTTCAAATTCACTCAATCTCTAATTCATTTCATACAACTATTTCCTACGTCACTTCGAGTAACGCAGCGAAGCGGAGTGTATCGGGAAGTTTTTGAGCAGTAGCATTCTGATAATCCACTTCTCGATACGCTTTTCAAGCTACTCGAAGTGACGGAGGTTGATCGTATAAATTTTTGATTCCAAAGTCACTCAAGCTTCTATTTAATACAACTATTTCCTACGTCACTTCGAGTAACGCAGCGGAGCGGAGTGTATCGAGAAGTTTTTGAACCATAGCACTCTATTAAATCACTTCTCGATACGCTTTTCAAGCTACTCGAAGTGACGGAGGTTGATCGTATAAATTTTTGATTCCTAATTCACTCAAGCTTCTAATTCATTTCATACAACTATTTCCTACGTCACTTCGAGTAACGCAGCGGAGCGGAGTGTATCGAAAAGTTTTTGAACCATAGCACTCTATTAAATCACTTCTCGATACGCTTTTCAAGCTACTCGAAGTGACGGAGGTTGATCGTATAAATTTTTGATTCCTAATTCACTCAAGCTTCTAATTCATTTCATACAACTATTTCCTACGTCACTTCGGGTAACGTAGCGAAGCGGAGTGTATCGAGAAGCTTTGAGCAATAATAATCTATTAAATGACTTCTCGATACGCTTTTTAAGCTAATTGAAGTGATGGAGTTGTTACAGAATTACTTTTAAAGACGAAAAAAAGCGCATCATTTCTGATACGCTTAAGGTTAATTAAAAGGTGGATCTATTAATCCGTGTGTTTTGGAGTAAATCCGTCTTCACTGAGTTCCCTATGCTCATAATCGGCTTTCATTTCGGCTTCATAATCTATCTTTTCATTTTTGCCCATTCTTCTTAAAATGGAATCAAACAGAGAGTATACAACCGGTACGATGATCAGGGTCAGGAAGAGTGATGAAGTCAGACCCCCGATGATTACCCAGGCAAGTCCGTTATTCATTTCTGCTCCGGCTCCTTTGGCGATCGCAATCGGGATCATCCCGAAGATCATCGCAATAGTCGTCATCAAAATCGGACGGAGACGGGCATGGTTTGCCTGAATCAGGGCATCATGGGTATTGGCTCCTGCAGCTTTTCTCATATTGGCAAAGTCGACAATCATAATCGCATTTTTCGCCACCAGACCAATCAGCATGATCATCCCCAGCATCGTAAAGATGTTCAGCGAGTTTCCGGTGATGGCCAGGATCACCATAACCCCGATCAATGCCAGTGGAATAGAGAACAGTACCACAAACGGATACACAAAGGAATCATATAAGGAAACCATTACGAGATATACCAATACGATGGCTGCCAGCAAGGCAATTCCCAATGTACCGAAACCTTCGGTCTGGTTTTCCATGTCTCCGCTCCAGATATACGATACTCCGGCAGGTTTTGTTTTTTCATTATCCATGAACATGGCTGCCCATTCGTTGGCCACATCCCCTGACGGACGGCCAACTACTTTGGATTTTACCTTTACGGAAGGAGCTTTGTCCCTACGTTCCAGCAAGCTTGGCCCGGAACCCATTTTCACATCGGCAAACTGGCTCAGCCTGATCTGCTGCCCCTGAGGATTGGTAAACATCAGGTTTCTCACATCATCAATCGACTGCCTGTTGGCATCGCCGAAACGGATGTTGATATCATATTCATATTCCCCGGCTCTGAACTTCCCATCGGTATTTCCGCTGAATGCCGTCTGCATGGTTTGTCCGACACTGGAAAGGTTCAGGCCTAAAGCGGCCATCTTATCACGGTCGATATTCACCTGAACTTCAGGGTTTCCGGAATCGGTAGACAGTTCTGCATCTACAGCACCGGGAACTTTTTTAAGCAGTCCAAGGATCCTGTTGGCTTCCTTGTTTGCGGTTTCATTGTCCTGAGCGGTAACCACCAATTCGATCGGAGCATTATCCGCTCCCATCAATCCGATAGGTGCAGTCTTAAATTCTACTCCAGTGAATTTTTCTTCGAGCGCCCTTTTGATCTTCGCTGACTTGATATCCGTACTTTCGTTACGCTTGGATTTATCCACCAGGATCACCTGGATTTCCGATTGGTACAAGGTAGCCTGAGCGCCTCCGAATCCGGAAGACTGTTGACCAACCGTGGTAATCATATCCACCACATCTTTATCGTTTCTCAGGAATTTTTCAACTTCCAGGGTTACCTGGTTGGTTTTCTCTACAGAAGCGTCTTTCGGCAATTCCATCTGAACCAGAAATTGTCCCCGGTCCATTTTAGGGAAGAATTCACCTCCGATGAATCCGAATGCTACCAGCATGAAGGAGGAAAGCAGGATGATAAATGTGATGATCACCGTCATCACTCTTCTCAAAGTGGTTTTTAAAACCCATTCCAGAATGCCCGTAATCCAGTGGGTAAATTTCTCCAACTGTTTCTCGAACCAGAGAATGAATCTTTCAAAAACGTTCTTCCCTGTAAGATGCACGAGTTTACCGTACCTTGAAGACAACCAAGGAATGATGGTAAATGAAGCCAGCAAGGACAGCAGGGTCGCAATAACTACCGTTACACAGAACTGGGCCAGGATATCCGACACCAATCCTGAACTCATCGCAATCGGTAAGAATACCACCACAATAACCAGCGTAATTGCCGTTACGGTAAACCCGATTTCTGAAGCTCCGTCATAAGCGGCACGGATCCTGCTTTTCCCCATCTCCATATGCCGGTACACGTTTTCCAGTACCACAATCGCGTCATCCACGAGGATACCTACCACAAGTGACAGTCCCAGTAAACTCATCAGGTTAAGGGTATAACCCATTAGGTACATCCCGATTACCGTGGCAATCAGAGACATTGGAATGGAAACCATAACGATAAAAGCGTTCCTGATGTTGTGGAGGAACAATAACATCACCACCGCTACCAGGATAATCGCCAGGAATAAGTCGAAAATTACGTGATCGGCTGCTTCCAGGGTAAAATCTGTGGTATCATCTACAATATTCAGCTGAATTCCCTGAGCCTTATAGTTGTTCTGAACCTGGGCAATGGTTTTCTGAACCAGTTCCGAAACAGCCACCGCATTCGCATCCGATTGTTTTTTCACCTGAAGCAAAATGGTAGAATTCTGGTTGTACCGTGCGATTTTCTCTACATCTTTCTGTGAATCGAAAACCGTGGCAATATCAGAGAGACGTACCTGGGCTCCGTTTTTATTGGAAACCACAAGGTTGTTCAGTTCAGCTACATCTTTATATTTTCCGGACAGACGGATCGTTGATCTCGATGTCCTTGTTTTTAATGCTCCTGTAGGGAAATCCAGGTTGGAAGAAAGGATAGCCTGCTGCACATCGCCTATAGAAAGGCCATATCCCTGCAGTTTCTTTTCATCCAGGTTCACCTGAATCTCTCTCTCCTGACCACCCACTAAAGTAACCTGAGCCACCCCGTTCACACGGGAAAAGATCGGTTCTATTTTCTTGTCTAAAAGATCGTAAAGCTCTTTATTATTCAGCTTGTTGCTGGTAATACTCAGCGTCATGATCGGAAGGTCATCCAGCGAGAATTTCTGCAAAGACGGCGGGTCTGCATCATCCGGAAGGTCTGCCAGGATAGCATTCACCTTTCTCTGGGCATCGTTCAGCGCATAGTTGACATCGGCTCCTGTGTTCAGCTGAACCATGATTACCGATAAACTTTCATAAGATGAAGATTCTACTTTCTTTACATTCTCCAGAGACCCTACGGCATCTTCAATTTTCCGGGTCACGGACGTTTCCACCTCTGCAGGCGAAGCTCCGGGATATACCGTAGAAATGGTGACCACATTGGTTTCAAACTTCGGAATCAATTCATACCCCATCATGGAGTAGCTTAACAAACCGCCCAGCGTGAGGATCGTAAAGAGTACGATCACCAGGGACGGCCTTTTAATGGATATTTCTGCTAACTTCATCTTATCTTACTTTACGATATTGATTTTGGAACCGTTATCCAGGTTGATCTGTCCGCTGGTAATCACCTGTTCGCCGCCTTTAAGGCCGCTTAAGATCTGAACTTTATCACCATATACTTTACCGGTCTGAACAGTAATTAATTTTGCGGTTCCGTTGTTGACAATAAACAGCTGTCCTGAGCTTACTCCATTCACGAAGGCTTCCGCAGGAACCGTCAGCATATTCTGGGTTTCAGCACCGTTGTTGGTTTTGAATGTTGCCGTAGCGTACATCCCGGCCTTCAGGTTTCCTCTGTTCTGCACCTCGATCTCTACGGGGAAATTTAAAGAAGCATCACTTTTAGGGGCGATGAAGGTAATCCTTCCGCTGAAAGAGTCATCCGGCAATACATTGACCTTGATCGGCACTTCCTGACCCAGCGCAATCCTTCCGATCTGGCTTTCATCCACGAGTACGGAAAGCTTCAGGGAATTGATGTTTACGATCTCGAACAATGCAGTTCCGGGAGCGACCACCATTCCGGGTTCCACCATTTTTTTGTTGATGGTACCGCTGATTCCGGCACGGATGCTTGCATCATTCACTCTTACACCCTGCGCACGAACTGCCGCCTGAGCATTTTTCAGCTGTAGCCTGGAGTTATCAAGCTGTTGTTTGGTAACCCCTCCGGTTTTGAAGGCATTTTCATACCGCTGGTTGTCTATGATGGCGTTCTGCAAATTGTTCTGAGCCTGGGCAACATCCACTTCAATCGCATCTTTCTTGATGGTTGCCAGCACCTGGCCGGCGCTTACTCTGGATCCTTCTTTTACCAGCACACTCACAATCCTTCCTGAAATTTCAGAGGACTGGTTAGACTCCTGCTTAGGGATAAAAGTTCCGTTAGCAGAATAATCCGTATCTATATTTTCTCTTGAAACGGTGATCACATTCACATTGATCTTGTCTACCTGCTTGGCTACTTCCTGTACCTCCTTCGTCTGTTTTTCTTTGTTACCTGCAATCTTGTATGCGGCTAAACCGACCAATACAGCTGCTACGATGATATATATTAAAGTTTTTTTCATTATAGTTTATTATGGGTTTTGTAATGTGTTCAGTTGTCCTTTTGCTTTGATGAGTTTTATTTCAGCCTGTTTATAATCCAGTAAGGCATTGGCATAATTCTGCTTGGCCTGTGTCAGCGCATTTTCAGTATCCAGTACTTCGGTGAGCGGTGCAAGACCATACTGGTAGTTAGACTGGGTATTCTTCTGTACCTTCTCGGCCAGTTCTACATTATCTTTCATGCTCTGGATGTTAATAATAGCATTCTCCATATTGCTGATGGCATTCTTATAGTCCAGGTCCAGGCTCTGTCTGGTATTGTTGATGTCCTGGTCAAGGTCCTGAATGTCAATTTCCGCCTGCTGGATCTGTGCTTTGGTGGAACCTCCCATGAAAATCGGGATTTTTATCGCCAGGCCGATGGATGCATAATCGCTCCAGTTGGTTCCCTGGGACGATCCTGTAAAATACGGGAATTTATTCCCCAGTCCCTGCCATCCGTAGTTCGCCTGGAGGCCTACTGTAGGATACAGCAAAGCTTCGGTAGCCTTTTTATTGTACTGCAAAAGCTCTCTCTGCTTGTTAAGTACCCTGATTTCGGAACGCTCTTCCAGATTCGCTGCGGTACTCAGCAAAGCCGGATTCGGTTCGATGGTTTTTTCTTCCAGTTCAATCGGGGTGCTGATCGGTATTCCCATATAGAATTTCAGGGCATTCTTGGAAACTTCCACCGCGTTTACCAATTGCTGCCTGTTTGATCCGATATTGGTGAGCTGGACGTTGGTACGGTCAAGGTCAATGGATTTCGCCAGCCCGTTATCCACGAGGCTTTTGATCACATTCCTCACCCTTTCCGTGTTGGCGTAACTTGATTCAACGGTTTTAAGGTTTTCCTCCTGTACGAATACCTGATAATAAGCGGTCGCTACATTTTCAATGATCTGCTCATTGGTAAGCTCTGAATTAAGGATGTAAAATTCCCTGGTTGATTTTGCCGCTTTAAGCCCTGTGAAAACCCTCTGGTCAAAAATGTTCTGATACAGTGATACAGAATTCACCGACTGCCATTTGGTTCCGAACGTTACCGGAATCATCTGTCCCGGCATACCAAGGATCTCTCCCGGAAGCACGGACTTCTGCAGAATCGGATTGAACGTATTGCTGATGTTGGCACTGATCTGCGGAAGTGCTCCGGCCCTTGCCTCATCAATCTTATATTCCGCTTTTTTCACCTGCAATGCTGCCTTTTTGGCTTCTGCCTTATTCTGGAGCGCCTGTTTAATAGCCTCCTGAAGAGACACCTGCTGCTGCGCAGAGATGGATGAAAAACCGAAAATCATAAATGCCGCGGCTATCCCTAGTCTGAGCCTTTTAGCAGTTATTCGTTTTCCTTTCATAATGTTATACTTCGTTTATTTTTTAATATAGTTGTGTTGTTTACAGTTTTTATTTCTAAAGGACGGTTCATTTCTTAAATTACTTTAACATTTTTTACTTTTTGAACAGCATATTGAGAATGATGTCTTTCCTTTCTGAAATAATCTTGTCGAATTCTTCTTCTCCGATCATCAGGTTTTCCATCAGCAAAGGCCGTATGGCACTTGGGAAAACCAACAGGGAAATCATGTTCAGGACAAACTGAATAGGTTTCATCTTTTCGATATTTCCCAATTCCATTTCGCTCTCAATATCTTTGTAAAGCTTTTCAAGCTCGCCTTCCTCAATATCCTTTTTATGGCAATTGCCCTTGTTGATCTGTGAAACAATGTAGGTTTCCAGATAAGGATACTGGAGACTTGTTGACAGGCTGCTTTCTATGAACTGGGCGATTTTTTCCTTAAAAGGCAGGTCCGAGTTCATAATGATATTGGACTTTTCATGTTCCACTTTGTGGGCCTCATCAAAAATGATCTGGATGAGGTTGTCCCGTGACCGGAAATAATAATTGATCAGTGTCCGGTTGACTCCTGCCTCGTCCGCAATTTCCTGCGTTGTAGCATCAAATTTCCCTTTAACAAAGAATAAATTCTTCGTGGTTTCTTTTATCAGTTCTTGCGTCTGGTCTTTTTTTGTTTGATTTGACATTTTTGTTAAACAAATTTGTGAAGCAAAATTAATTCAAATTTTATTTTTGACAAAATTGTTAAACAAAATTATTAAGAAAAAATAGTATGATATGCATCATGTTTTTTTAAAGCACGATAAAGTGTAAGATTTAAGGCATTATCCTGACTGTAATTCACAAAGAAAACCCGACAAAAGTATATTTTGTCGGGTTCAATACTATCGATTGAAAGAGAACAATTTTGATGTATCAATCCTTCTATTCTTTAAGAAGAGATGGCAAAATAGTACCCATGAATAAAAAAACCATGTGACAAGTCCGGGAATTTCCTGATCGTATTCTACCAACGTATTTTCAGCATGGATTATCGTCAGTTTCCGGACAACAGGTAATGGTTATGGCATTTAATATGGTGAATGAACAGGAGACTTTCAGTTTTGTATAGTACCAGCATCGCTTGTTACCGATCACGGGCGGTAACTTGCCAGATCCTTTTTCAGCCCGTTAGCTTGTCTCAGGTAATCGGTACTTTCCTGATCTTGATCCGGCTTGCCTGTTGCTTTGATCAGCTTTTCGTTCCTGTAGTAATACCTGGCTTCTGATAAAAGTTGAGGCTGTTTAAGGTATCCGTTTTTCCCGGCGGTCTGATATTTTTTCACATACACAAAAATCAGATGATTATGATCAAAAAAATATTCCGTCTGGTACTTCCATGCAGATACTCCTACCGAATATTCCATTTTCTTAAGTTCACCGTTTCTGTAAAACCCTTTAAGTTCAATCCCGTTATCCGTCACCCTGTTTTTGCCGGCAAAATATTCAGCGGGAACTGTTGTAACCGTGTAGTTTTTGGTTTTGGTAATCTGTTCGACAGATTTCCGGATCACCGTTACATCCTGGCCTGAGACTGAAACAGAAAAAACAACGGAGAGGATAAGGAATACATACCGCATCTTTTTTTATGGAAGATACAAAATAAAATCAGGCCGTAAGCCTTTCTTTATCTTATCCAGGTATCTGAATGACATACAAAAGAAACGGGCAGAAAACTCTGCCCGTTCTTTATAATAATCTTATCTTATCGTCTGAAAGATCAATGATCTTATCTTTATACAGTCCGCCAATGGCTTTCTTGAAATTCTTCTTGCTCATCTGCAGCTCATCTTTAATCTCTTCCGGACTCGACTGATCGGAAAGGTAAAGCAATCCGTAATTTTCTTCCAGCTTATCCAGGATCTTCTTTTTGAATTCATCTATATTTTCAAATCCTTCCGGCTGCAGGGAAACATCAATCTTTCCATCTTCCCGGATCGCTTTGATAAATCCTGTTTCTTCGGATAAAGGATAGAGCTTTTTAAAAACATCGGATGCATAGATCAGTCCGATATATTTTTTATTGATCACTACATTCCAGCCCAGTTCGCTTTCGTTCATCATGATCAGGTCTACTTTATCGCCTTTCTGAAACGGCAGATCCTGGTACTGCGGGTTCCTTTTGAATTTGGTAGTACCGGTAATCAGTTCAAGTTCATCATCGATATAAATGTGAACCAGGTATCTTTTTCCTTCAATAATCTTGGTTTTCTGCTGCTTATACGGGATAAACAGGTCTTTGATGATTCCCCAGTCCATAAATGCGCCGCTTGGCAGGCTCTGAACACAGCTCATCACCGCAAATTCCCCTACTTCCGCCAAAGGAACTTCAGTAGTAGCTTTCAGCTTACCGTCATCCTGATACACAAAAACTTCAATCTCATCATTGACTTCCTGTTCATCGCGGATGAAAATTTTAGGTAAAAAAGCCTTCTCGCCGGAATCATCCGTTAAGATCCATCCTGAAGTGTTCTTTTCTGAAATTGTTAAAGTCTGTGTCTTTCCCGGTTGCATAGATGAAAAAATTAGCTGACAAAGGTACGGAAATAATCGTAAGTTTAGAATATGGAATTTAGAGCAACATTCTTCAAAAAATCATCATCACTATCTATGGCTGCCAGAATTATTAAATTTTTAAATCCTTCAATCCTTAAATTTTTTAATTTTTAAATCTTCAGATCCTACCAGTATTCCAATAAAAGAGCTACCATTCCCATAACGACAGCCATAATCCTTAAATCCTTAAATCTTTAAATTTTTAAATTCTACTCTATAACCCAACAAAAAAGCCACCGTCAATACAACGGCAGCTTACTTTTATATACTTAAGTTTTTAAACTTCAAAACCTTACATATGGATCGGTCTCTTCGCCGTAGCATCCAGTGCAGCTTCCTTGATGGCTTCAGCATAGGTAGGGTGAGCGTGGGAGCTTCTCGCAATATCTTCTGCGCTGGCACGGAACTCCATGGCAATTACGCCTTCTGCAATAAGGTCAGCCGCTCTTGCGCCAACGATGTGCATTCCCAGGACTTCATCCGTTTTTTCATCAGCAATGATTTTTACCAGACCGTCTACATCACCGCTTGCACGGCTTCTTCCCAAAGCTCTCATCGGGAAAGAGCCTACTTTATAGGATACGCCTGCTTCTTTAAGCTGCTCTTCGGTCTTCCCTACTCCTGCAACTTCCGGCCATGTATAGACAACACCGGGAATCAGGTCATAATTGATGTGAGGTTTCTGGCCTGCTAATGTTTCAGCGACAAATACGCCTTCCTCTTCTGCTTTGTGAGCTAGCATGGCGCCTTTAATGACGTCCCCTATCGCATAGATATTGGCAACATTGGTCTGTAAATGGTCATTCACCTTTACTCTTCCTCTTTCATCAAGTTCAACCCCTGCTTTTTCAAGACCAACACCGTCGGTAAACGGTTTCCTGCCTACGGAAACCAGGCAGTAGTCACCTTCTACGATTACTTCTTCCCCTTTTTTATCTTTTGCGGTAATCTTTACGGTATCCCCATTTCTTTCAACAGCAGAAACTGCGGTGGATAGCATAAACTTCATACCCTGCTTTTTAAGCACTTTAAGAAGCTCTTTGCTCAGAGTACCATCCATTCCAGGAATAATTTTATCCATGAACTCAACCACGGTCACCTGGGCACCTAATCTCAGGTACACAGATCCTAATTCAAGACCGATTACACCGCCGCCGATCACGACCAGATGCTTAGGAATTTCTTTAAGGTTCAGTGCTTCAGTAGAAGTGATCACCCTTTCCTTATCCAAAGTAATGAAAGGAAGAGAAGATGGCTTGGAGCCTGTTGCGATGATGGTATATTTGGATTCGATGGTTTCAGATGAACCGTCGTTTTTGGTTACTTTGATCTGAGTAGCGGATTCAAAGCTTCCCACACCTTCAAAAACGGTAATTTTGTTTTTGTTCATCAGGTAGCTGATCCCGTCTGTATTCTGCTTGATAACCTCATTCTTACGTTCAACCATTCTGGCAAGGTCTGCCTTAGGCTCATTGATAATGATCCCGTGGCCGGCAAAATTATGCTTGGCATTCTCGAAATGCTCGGAACTGTCCAGAAGCGCTTTGGATGGGATACACCCTACGTTAAGGCAGGTTCCTCCCAGGGTTGGATATTTCTCGATAATGGCAGTATTGAAGCCCAATTGTGCGGCACGGATGGCCGCTACATAACCACCGGGACCTGAACCGATTACGGTAACATCGAATTGACTCATGTTATTGTATGAATTTGTTTATTATTATCTTACTTGATCTTACAAATTTACTGATTAATTACCACCTGAGAAAGTGAGAGCTGTCCAAATTTCGCGATGGCCAGCTGATGCTTACAGGAAGTGCTAACAAAGATCCTTGATGTCTTTATATTTTTCAATAATTTCCAGGCATTTTCTGTAAAGCAAATCCCTGTACTTTTCATCCACGGCTTTTAACTTCCTGTCCAGCCGTTCGAGAAAATCCTTACTGTATAATTGCCTTTCCTGTCCGACAGGATGAGACTGAATTTCAAGGTAATATTTCCTGAATATGCTCAGATCAAGGTCTTCTAATGCTCTGATGTCCTCAATCCTTCCTGAAAGGTAATTCATTTTAAAAAATCCGGAATGCATATCAATCTGATGAGTGGTAATGGCAATAGCATTGGAACGCAATTTTTTAATCAGCCGGTTCCTCTTTAAGGTATCCAATTCGTTCATTACGTCTAATGCTGATCAGCCAAGATTGATCTTTCCCTCACCAATGGCACCCGTACTGTTAAAAAATGAGCCTCCGTACAGATACCATTCCAGGCTTTCCAGGTAGTCTACCGTATTTTCAGGCGTGATGGCCGGACGCTCCTTTTTAGACACAATCCCCCTATACCATCTTCCGGAGTTGGAAAAATGCTCATATTCGAGAAGGTAATGTATCCAGATCCTCTGGCAAAGTTTGCATTGCAGAATGCTTACTTCGGCATGTCTTCCGTCGGTATTGTCAGTTCCCAATGCTGAACTTCTGAAATCATGATGGCTGAAAGGCGGCTTTTCGCAGGCACATCCCAGCTTCGGTATTTTTTTCATTGAATGATTTAATTTTTGCTCAAATATAAGAAATGAGCGGTACTGCATTCCGCAATATTATTTTTTTGTCAGGTCCAGCAAAGCTTTCTCATACTGATCCAGAATAATATGTTTTGAAAACCTTGACCGTATGGAGCGCTGAATGGCTTCATGGTTGTGCTCAGCCTGCAATGCCTGAATGATCCTTTGTGCAAATTCATCGTGGTTGCTGATATCACAGATTTCCCCGTTAACAGATTCCTGAATAATCTCATTGATGCCTCCCGGACAGTTATTGACCAACGCATAGGTCCCGCAGGCTCCCGCTTCCAGAAGCACGTTGGGAAAGCCTTCATACCTTGATGAAAGCACAAATAAATCCGCATATTTGAGAAATTTATAGGGATTATCCTGCCGCCCGTGGAAAATCACGTTTTTCAGTCCCATGAACTCTTTCATCTGATGCAGCAATTCCCGGTCTTTGCCGTCACCGAGGATATGCAGAAGGATATTTTCATTGTCCAGCCTGGAAAATACTTTCAGGAGACTGTCAAATCCTTTCCGTGCAGACAGGTTTCCGATGGCGACTACATTCTTATAGTTGTATTTGAAGCATGAAGGCTTTTCTGAAACGGACAGCTTCGCATCGATAAATTCAAAATCGACAGGATTATTGATCTTAACGATCTTATCCCGGCTGATGCCGAAATGGTCTATCAGGTCATGCTTCATGTCATTACTCTGGGCGATGATCCGATGGTAATTGTTGTAGAAATTGTAAAAAAACCTGATTTCCTTACGCTGAATATGTTCGGAAACCACATTGGTTTCCCTGGCAATGAATTTCACCTTGGGGAAAATTTTAATGAATAAGGACAGGTAAGCATTCACTTCCCCGAATCCGGAGAAAACAATATCCGGCCTCCTCCTGTAGATTTCTTTCAGGATCGGTTTTAGGGAATGCCTGATCCTGGGAGTCTGGATAGCGATGATCTCTACATCTTTTTTTACCAGGTCGAGGTAGCCTCCTTCTTTTCGCAGGAGCAGTATTTTTGGCTCAAAAAGATCCCGGGAAAGGTGGTTGGCAAGAGTCGTTACAATCCTTTCCGCACCTCCGGTTTCCAGGTCTGGCAATATAAATATGATGGAAATCTTCTTCATGCCTATAAAAACCTTCCGGGAAGGAATAGGTTCTGTTTTAAATTAGTTTGCTACATCACTGATGAACTTAATCCTGAGCATCCTCACTTCCTCATCAGACAGTTCATCGCCAAACTCGTCAAGCAGCACTTTCATGCTGTCACTTTCAGATTCGTTCATGAATTCCATGAACCCGTCCACGATATCCTCATCAAAATTATCCTCGATATAATAATCGATATTCAGTTTGGTTCCCTGGTAGACAATACGTTCCATTTCTTTCAGGAGTTCGTCCATCGAAAGGTTTTTAGCCCGGGCAATATCTTCAAGATCGATCTTTTTATCGGTAC
Organism: Chryseobacterium camelliae; assembly: GCF_002770595.1. Lineage (NCBI taxonomy): Bacteria > Pseudomonadati > Bacteroidota > Flavobacteriia > Flavobacteriales > Weeksellaceae > Chryseobacterium > Chryseobacterium camelliae. Next base: position 653,428 of record NZ_CP022986.1, read on the forward strand.
TCTGGATAATGAAAACCTTATGGCTGGATTTATTGGCCACCTGCTTCAGCACCATGTCCTGGGTACGTTCTATGTTATTTTCTTCGACATAGGCTTTAATAAAATCGGCAAATTCTTTTCCGTACTTCTTAGCTTTTCCTTCGCCTACCCCGTAAATTTTGTTAATTTCTTCCAGGTTTACCGGATACTGTACGGTCATGTCTTCCAGGCTCGGGTCCATAAAAACCGTATAAGGCGGAATCCCGTATTTTTTAGCTACTTTTTTCCTCAGTTCCTTAAGCTGGCTGAACAGGTTCTGATCCAGCCCTCCTCCGGCCTGCATCTGGGTCTGTTCACTCTCGGCACGGGTCTGGTTCAGGTCAAACTCACGGTCTTCTGCAATCAGGAATGTTTCTTTGTTCTTATGATCAATTACCTGCCTGCCTTTATCTGAGATTTTCAGCACGCCGTAGGTTTCAATATCCTTTAAAAGGAATCCCTGCACGGTTGCCTGGCGCAATATGGTTTTCCAGTAATTGTCCTTTTCGTCCTTTCCGAATCCGAACTGGGAATGCTGTTCCAGTTTGTACGATTTCGTCACGGCGGTCTCTTTTCCTACGATGACGGAAATAAGGTCTTTTGATTTGAACTTCTCGCCGGTATCCCGGATCAGTTCAAGCACCTTTTCGAGATCGGAAGTAGCGTCTTTGAGTTTTGGAGGATTGGATACGTTATCACACATCCTTGCTCCGTCTCCATTGACCGGATCAAAGTTTTCCCCGAAATAATACAGGATGTACTGCCTCCTGCTCATGGAAGTTTCCGCATACCCTACCACTTCGTTCAGCAGCTGGAGTCCGATTTCCCTTTCCGAAACGGGTTTCTGGGCCAGGAATTTTTCCAGCTTTTCGATATCCTTGGGATCATAAAAAGCAAGGCAATAGCCTTCTCCGCCGTCCCTTCCGGCACGTCCGGTTTCCTGGTAATAACTTTCCAGGGATTTCGGGAAGTCGTAATGGATCACAAACCGTACATCCGGTTTATCAATTCCCATACCGAAGGCAATGGTAGCCACAATAACGTCCACTTCTTCCATCAGGAACTTATCCTGATTGGTTACCCGCATCTTTTGGTCAAGTCCTGCATGATACGGAAGGGCATTGATGCCGTTCACCTGGAGAAGCTGGGCAAATTCTTCCACCTTTCTCCGGCTGAGGCAATATACAATTCCGGATTTCCCTTTATGCTGATTGATAAACCTGACAATTTCTTTATCGACATTTACTTTCGGCCGTACTTCATAATACAGATTGGGACGGTTAAAGCTTTCTTTGAACACCTGTGCATTGGTCATGCCTAAAGTTTTCTGGATATCGTCCTGGACTTTAGGCGTAGCGGTTGCCGTAAGGGCAATGACAGGCACATCGGCAATCCTGTCGATGATCGTTTTAAGGTTCCTGTACTCCGGACGGAAGTCGTGCCCCCATTCAGAGATACAGTGTGCTTCATCAATAGCGAAGAAGGAAATTTTCACTTCCTTCAGAAAATCAAGGTAATCTTCTTTGATCAGAGATTCAGGGGCAACGTACAAAAGTTTCGTTTTTCCTTTTTTAATATCGTCAAAAACCTGTTTGGTCTGAGTTTTGTTTAATGATGAATTCAGTACATGGGCAACCCCTTCTTCAGATGAAAGCCCGTTAACAGCATCCACCTGGTTCTTCATCAATGCGATGAGGGGCGATACCACAATAGCGGTGCCTTCTGAAATTAACGCCGGCAATTGATAGCATAATGATTTACCTCCGCCTGTAGGCATGAGAACAAATATATCGTTTCCATCCAAAAGGTTTTCTATGATTTGCTCCTGCTGACCCTTGAAAGTTGAAAAACCGAAATATTTCTTCAGCTCGCCGGATAAATTGGCTTTTTTTGCGTTCATCTAATTTTCTATTGCTAAATTTGCATCTATTCCAAAGTTAATAAATTTTTGTCTAAAATAAAAGCGAACGAATTTATAAAAAATAAAATTTATATAAAATTTCCTTTTAATGTTATAACATTTTTTACTGGAATTTTTATATACCCAAACGTATGAAAATGGAAAAAGACGGCATTATCTCAATAGCGAAAAATACCCTGGACATAGAAATCTCAGAACTTCAGAAATTAAAGAACAGGCTGGATGACGAATTTGTAAAAGCCGTTGACATCATCCGGTCCGCACAGGGGAAACTCATCATTGTAGGCATCGGAAAGTCGGCCCATGTGGCTAATAAAATCGTCGCTACCCTTAATTCTACCGGTACTCCATCCCAGTTCCTGCATGCTTCCGAAGCCATTCACGGAGATTTGGGTGTAATCCAGAAGAGCGATGTCGTACTCTGCATTTCCAATTCAGGGAATTCACCTGAAATCATCAATCTGCTGCCTTACCTTAAAAATTATTCTTCAGCCCTGATCGGCATGACCGGCAACAGGAACAGCAAGCTTGCTGAATTTTCCGAAGTGATCCTGGATACGCATGTGGACACAGAAGCCTGCCCGAACCAGCTGGCCCCTACAAGCTCCACCACTTTACAGATGGCATTAGGCGATGCGCTGGCGATCGTACTGATGGAGCTTAACGGCTTCAAAGCCCATGATTTCGCCAAATTCCATCCGGGCGGAAGCCTCGGCAAGAACCTCTTGGCCAGAGTGAGCGATTTCCTTTCTTCCCAGAAACCACAGGTTGCCGAAACGGCATCCATCAGGGATGTCATTATTTCTATCAGTGGCTCAAGGCACGGAATTACCGTGGTCACCCGGGAAGATGAAATTATTGGTGTGATTACCGATGGGGACCTTAGAAGGATGCTGATGAAAGGCGAAGACCTTTCCACCATCACGGCCAGGGAAATTATGTCGCAGAATCCTAAGACCATTGAAAAAGATGCGCTTGCGCGTGAAGCCCTCAGGATTCTTAAAGACAACAACATCGGACAGCTTGTGGTAACGGAAAACGGAAAATATTTCGGGATCATCGATCTCCATAAATTACTGGACGAAGGCATCAATTAAGCACGAAACAAGCAGTTCCGGACCACGGTACACCATCGGTGAATACAATCATTAACATAGCTGGCCTTTTTTCTGTGATATCGTGCGCAACGTGCTGCTTAATAAGAACTTTTTTTCATACATTTGGGTCTTAAAAATTGTATTCTGTGAGTGAGGGAAAAGAAATGTCTTTTTGGGGGCATATCGGGGAACTAAGGGGTCATCTGATCCGTTCAATCCTGGCAATTGTGGTTGCTGCGTTTGTTATTGGTTTCAATATCAACTGGATCATGGACCATATCTTTTTCGGTCCTACGCGTAATGACTTCCCTACGTTCAGGGTAGTCAATCATTTCTCCAGAATGATTCTGGGTGAAGACAGCATCCATCTGCCGAAAGATTTCCCTGTGCGTGTACAGAGGCTTTACCAGCAGTTCAATGTGATGATGGCCGTATCTATCTTCGGAGGTATCGTGGCGGCTTTCCCATATATTGTATGGGAATTATGGAGGTTCATAAGCCCTGCCCTGCATCCTAAAGAAAGAAAAAATTCTATATTCATCATCAATTCCGTATGGATTCTTTTTATGGTCGGTGTATTATGCGGATATTTCCTGATCCTGCCGTTTGCCGTGAATTTCGGGGTAATTTTCAAGATTTCGGATATCATTGTTCCACTGTATGACCTGAGTGATTATACCACATTGTTTTTACAGGTTATCTTGGGGATGGGCATTATCTTCCTTTTCCCGGTACTGATATACTTCCTGACTACATTAGGCATTCTGACACCGACATTCATGAAAACCTACCGTCGCCATGCGATCGTACTGATCATGGTCGTAGCAGCAATCATTACCCCTGCAGATGTTTTAAGCATGATCATGGCAGCACTGCCGCTGATCATCCTCTATGAATTCAGCATTATGATGTGTGCCTATACGCATAAAAAGCTCCAGAAAGCAGCTGCCAATCTACCGGCTGTACAAGAATAACTGATCAGATCAGAATTAAAACAGATCCCGCAGGCACCTGCGGGATTTTTTATTGCATCCTGATGCCGGTATTTCCTCTTGGCAAAACGAGATTACATGAATTAATTTTATATTTTTGGTTGTATTATTTAATTGCAATGAAAAAGCTGACTTTTACGCTTGTTTTAATTTCAGGACTCGCCTTCGGGCAATTGTCCGAAAAAAACAAGGTCTTTACCCGACAGGATACCCTAAAAGGATCAAATACAAAATTCCGTGATTTCTGGGACGTTAAAAAGTATGACCTGTCCGTTGAACCTGATTTTGAAGCCAAAAGCATCAGGGGTAACAATATAATCAGCTTGCAGATTACTAAGGACATTGCCAATCCTGTCTTTCAGATCGACCTCCAGCAGCCAATGAAGGCCGATAAGGTTGAAGCCTCATTCCCGATGGAATATAAACAGGATGGTGACTTTATTTTTATTACCGCTAAAAAAACCTTCAAAAAAGGGGAACAATATACCATTACTGTACAGTATTCCGGAAATCCCAGGATTGCCAAAATGCCGCCTTGGGACGGCGGATGGGTATTCACCAGGGATGAAAAGGGAAATCCGTGGATGAGCGTTGCCGACGAAGGTATCGGTGCTTCCGTCTGGCTTCCTACCAAAGATATCTGGAGCGATGAGCCGGACCAGGGCATGATTATGAAAATTATTGCCCCGAAAGGCCTAATAGGTGTAGGAAACGGCAGGCTGACCAGTACGAAAACAGATGGCGATAAAACTATCTATACCTGGGAAGTGAAAAACCCGATCAATGCGTATTCCATCATCCCGAGCATTGGTAAATATACCAACTTCAAGGATACCTTTAAAGGCGAGAAAGGCAAGCTGGACCTGGATTACTGGGTACTCGACTATAATATTGACAAGGCTAAAAAACAGTTCCGGCAGGTACAACCGATGCTTTCCGCTTTTGAATACTGGTTCGGCCCCTATCCTTTTTATGAGGATTCCTACAAATTGGTGGAAACCCCTTATCTCGGCATGGAACACCAGAGCAACGTAGGATATGGAAACGGATATCAAAACGGATACTTAGGAAGGGATCTTTCGGGAACGGGAGTCGGGCTTAACTGGGATTTCATCATCATCCATGAAAGCGGGCACGAATGGTTTGCCAACAATATAACGGCAAAAGACCAGGCGGATATGTGGATCCATGAAAGCTTTACGAATTATTCTGAAGTTCTGTTTACCGAACGGTATATGGATAAAAAGTCAGCAGAAGCCTATGCGTTGGGAATCAGGAAACTTATTCAGAACGATACTCCGATTATCGGTAAATACGGTGTGCGGAATGAAGGCAGCGGAGATATGTATCCCAAAGGCGCAAGCATGATCCATACCATCCGCCAGGTTATTAATGATGATGAAAAATTCAGGCAGATCTTAAGGGGGCTGAATAAGGATTTCTATCACCAGACCGTAAGCACACAGCAGGTAGAGCAATACATCTCTAAAAAGTCGGGTATTGATTTTTCTACGGTATTCAGCCAATACCTGAGAACGACCAAAATTCCTGTCCTGGAATATTCGCAGAAAGGAGAAGCACTGACATTCCGGTACACGAATGCCATTAAAAATTTCAGGCTCCCGATAAGGACAGAGTCCGGAGAGACAATCAACCCTACTGAAAACTGGCAGACCGTGAAACTCAACAGCGGAACACCCGTAAGCTTCAATAAAAACTACTATATCAACTATAAAAAAGTTCAGTAGCCGACTGGTTATTTAAAGTCGATCCGTTACAGGATTTGCTTTCTTTTTTTCATCAATACCGGCAAATAGGTGACCTTTATTGATGTTTGATGATCAAAATTAAGAAAACTTTAATATTCTTTCTGTAACAAAAATATAATTTAACCAACTTACTCAATAAATGTAATCTCAATGAAAAAATTAGCACTGAGTGCAGGTATACTGGCCGCTTTCTGGGCCCATGCACAGTCTGTAAAGACGACCATAGACCTTGTGAACGTAAAGGATGACAAAGTGGCCGTGACCATGGAGTTTCCTGCCATGAAAACCGGGGATGTCAAGTTCCATTTCCCTAAAACGGTTCCCGGAACGTATTCGGAAGATGATTACGGAAGGTTTATCGAGGGAATTAAGTTTTATGACCGTAAAGGAAAAGAGCTTACCTATACAAAAGTCGATGACAATACTTATGCCCTGAAAAATGCACAGGCCCTGAACAAGGTTACATATCTGGTGAATGACAGTTTTGATGACGAAATGGATGCCTCCAAGCATAAAGCGGTTTTCTCACCGTCCGGAACGGACATCGAGGAAGGGAAAGTATACCTGATCAATACCCATGGGTTTATCGGGTATATTGACAATATGCAGGATGTACCTTACCAGCTGGTGATTCAGAAGCCCGCCGATTTCTACGGAACCACTGCTCTGGTTGACCAAGATAAATCTGATGCTACCGATACTTATACGCTGGCCAACTATGCGAAAGTAACGGACTCTCCGCTGATGTATACCAAACCGGATTATATTACCTTCAATGCAGGGGGAATGGATCTTGTCCTGGGTATCTATTCGCCTTCGGGAACGTATAAAGCCGCAGATTTCAAAGACAACCTGGAAAAAATGGTGGTTGCGCAGAAAAAATTCCTGGGCGACATGAACACCAACAAAAAATATGCGATCATGCTGTATCTGGCAGGTCCGCAGGGTCCTCAGATCAAAGGTTTCGGAGCATTGGAGCATCATGAGTCTACCAGCGTTGTATTGCCGGAAATGATGCCGAAAGACATGATCGACAAGACACTTACCGACGTGGTATCCCATGAGTTTTTCCATACCGTAAATCCGCTGAAGACCCATTCTGAGGAAATCCATTATTTTGATTATGCCAATCCTAAAATGTCGCAGCACCTGTGGATGTATGAAGGAGGAACGGAATATTTCGCCAACCTGTTCCAGATACAGGAAGGACTGATCGATAAGAATGAGTTCCTGAAAAGGATGAATGAGAAGATCACGAACTCCAAGAACTATGATGACACCATGCCGTTTACGGTCATGAGCAAAAATATCCTGAAAGAGCCTTATAAAGACCAGTACAGGAATGTATATGAAAAAGGAGCGCTTCTGGCCATGTGCATGGATATCGAGCTCAGGAAACTTTCCAATGGCGAAATGGGCTACCGGGATATGATCCGTAAATTATCCCAGCGTTTCGGTGAAAACAAGCCTTTCAAGGATGACAAACTGATTGACGAGCTGGTAACCATTACCGGGTATCCGCAGGTGAAGGATTTTTATAACAAATATATTGCAGGCAACCAGCCTACGCCTTACCAGCAATACCTCAGCATGGTAGGTGTAGAGGTAAAAAAGCAGGAAACTCCGCCGGTATTCTGGTTTATCAAGGATCCTAACCAAACGGGATATAACGAAAAGAACAAGACGTTTATTTTCGATGAGAATTCACCGCTCTCCCCTTTCTCAAAGAGTATCGGGTTTAAGATTACGGATGAGGTCCTTGCGCTGGACGGTAAAACTGTGAATATCCAGAATGTACAGGAGTTCATCAATTATTCCAAGACGATCAAGGAAGGACAGCCGGTTACGGTAACTGTTTTAAGAAAGAACGGTGATAAGACGGATAAAATTGAACTGAAAGGAAAAGCCATCTTAGATAAGCTGACGATGGAAACGCTGGAATGGAAAGAAACCCCTAGTCCGGAAGAGCAGAAGCTGCGCGATCAGTGGCTGACCGGTAAGAAATAACCGGACCCGATATCCATATACATATAAAAGCAGGGAAATGATCCCTGCTTTTTGTTTTTTTATGATTTCCTGATGGTAATCCTGAATGTTGTCCCTTTTCCCACCTCCGTATGGGCAATCCTGATATCGCCGTTGTGGTATTCCTGTACCACTCTTTTTGCTAGTGAAAGGCCCAGTCCCCATCCCCTTTTCTTGGTAGAATACCCCGGTTTGAAAGCATTGGATGCCTGCCTTTTGGTCATGCCGGTTCCGGTATCTTTCACTTCAACCAGGATATTTTTATTCTTCTCAAATACGGACATGATCAGTGTTCCTTCTCCTTTCATGGCATCTACTGCATTTTTTACCAGGTTTTCAATCACCCAGCTCATTAGGATTTTATTATGTGGCACCTGGATGTCATAAGCCGGAAGCTGAAGGCTGAAATTAACTTTTCTTGAAATCCTGGTTTTCAGGTAATCGTAATTGTCCTGTATGGTGGTATTGAAATTCCTGTCGTTAAGTTCGGGAACAGAGCCGATTTTGGAAAACCTTTCCGAGATGGTCCGGAGCCTTTCAATATCTTTTTCGATTTCATAGACCCCTTCGGAATCCGGATGTTCCAGTTTCATGATCTCGATCCATCCGATCATAGAAGATAAAGGTGTCCCGATCTGATGGGCGGTTTCCTTGGCAAGGCCTGCCCAAAGATAACCTTCATCAGTCTTTTTAATCGTCCTCAGGAACCAGAAAGAAAAAAGGAAATAGCTTAAGATAAAAAATCCCAGGATATATGGGGAATACCTAAGGTTGTTCAGTAACCTGGAGTTATCATAATACACAAACTGATTATTCTGGTTGGGAAATTTCAGTTCGATAGGCGGATAATGCTGCGCCATCTGTTTGGCCATCAGGATAATCTCCTTAGGGTCATTTTCAATTTCCCGGGGAATATTTTTAGAATCGATAATCTGGTCCTCTTTATCGAGGATAATGACCGGAATAGTGGTATTTGAACTGTAGATCTGCAGGATTAGCGACTGGATTTCCAGGCTTGGCGTGGTTACCTCCTGCTGAAATTTCAGGGCGCTTACCAGAATATCCACCCTTTTGATTTCTTCTTTCCTGAGGAAATTGAACAGGATGGTTGAGGCGATGACAATAGTAACTACCACGACCGTCATCAGGGAAAAAATGATCCAGTTATTTAACCGTGCTAAAATGGATTTTCTCAAAACATTTTTTATTTTAATACATTCAGGATTTTCTGGAGTTCGGTACTGCCGCTGCCCTGGTAATTATTGATAATAATGGAAAACACATATTTCTTTCCGTCACCTGCTGTCTGATAGCCTGCGTAGGATTTGGTATCTCGCATGGTGCCGCTTTTCATTTTCATTCCGTTGTCCTGAACCGGGAACCCGTCGTAATAGGCTTCAAACCAGGGCTGTTTTTTAGCATACAGCAGGGCCTGCACTTCTGCTTTGGCAGAAACGTAGTTTTGCGGAGAGAGACCACTGCCGTCTGCAAAATTAATCATATTCCCGTTGATCCCTTTGGACCTCCAGAATTCCTTAAGATACGCTACGCCGCTTTTAAAAGAAGGATTACCGGTTTTCTCCTTTGCCAGTGTCTTGATCAGCGTTTCTCCGTATAAATTGATACTTTTACGCAGGAACCAGTAAATAATATTTTTTAAAGGTGGTGATTGATACGTGAAAACGATGTGTTTTTTCTCATCCGATGGTATTGTTTCGCCATCCGCCTCCATGCGGGAAACTGTTTTAACCTTTCCTGAATATTCAATCCCCGACTCCTTTAGCCACTGCCTGATCTCCACACCCAGTTGCAACGGAGGGTCCGGTGTTGCCCCTGATACGGTCACCGTTTTTGCGGCAGGTAATGTCCCGTTGATCAGTGCCACATCGGAATGCGGCGCAGTAAAAATAAGGCTGTGGTCTGAATTTCCGTCGGCCTTCAGGTCATTAAGCCACCTGACGCCTTCAAGCGGGTAAGAAAAACTTCTGAACTCAGTTCCTTTGATGTTGATATCAAACTGGTTTTCGCGCCAGTTGATTCCCCATACGCCGGCGCCGTAATAATTCCCGAGGTCATCCCATGGCCATCCGCCCGGAATGGTCTGATGATCAAAGTAAGAATCATCAATGATCAGGTCACCGGTAATTTTGGTGATTCCTGAATTATGAAGGGCTTCAATCAGCTTCTTCTTGAACTGTTCCGGCTTATAGCCGTCATACCGCCAGCTTCCTAAGGTAGGATCTCCGTTGGAGCTCACAAAGAGATTCCCATTGAGCACCTGATTGGCAATCTTCCCGGAATGGCTGACCGTTGTCGTATAGGTGTAATTGCTGCCTAATATTTCCAGGGCGGCCGCTGCCGTAAAAATCTTCTGTGTGGAGGCGGTGGAAAGCCCGCGGTTCCCGTTATACTCATAGACTTTGTTTCCGCTTTCATCGGAGACATAGAATGACAGGCCGGATGAAACTGCGGCCGGAGAATCCATCAGGCTCATGGTGGCTTTCTCAAGCTTCTGTGCGGTATCCTGGGCAAAAACGGCCTGTGCAGAACACATCAGGACTATAAAAGTCTTCTTCATGAAAATTTCAGATTAAATTATGCTTTCATCCAAATGTAATAAAAATTAAAAGACAGAAATGGCATATCCATGACTACAGATGACTGCATTATATAAAGATATAAGATTTACAATTCACTTCCCGGACCTATTTCATAGGGTTCTTTTCCGGGTTCGAAAATCCGTGTCAGTTCACTTCCTTCAACCGTTATCGTATTTCCTTTTCTCCTGATCCAGTTGCCTTCACGCAATCCTACCACCTTAAGGTTATTTTGGGTAAGGAACTCCCGGATTCTGGTTTCCCGGGTCTCACCATTGTGCTTTAATCCCGGATCCGGATCCAGGTAATGAGGGTTGAGGTTAAAGGGAACCAGCCCCATACAGTCGAAGCTCGACGGATATACGATTGGCATATCATTCGTCGTTTTCATATTCTGTCCCCCGATATTGCTTCCGGCACTGCAGCCGAGATACGGCTTCCCGCTTTCTATGTTTTGCTTAAGAAGCTTCATCAGGCCCTCTTCATGAAGGGTTTTAACCAGCAGGAAAGTATTTCCGCCTCCGGTAAAAAAAGCCAGGGCATGATCGACAGCCTGTTTCATGTCTTCAAATTCGTGCAGTCCCTTAACTTTTATATTCAGGGTTTCAAAAAACGCCCTGGCTTTTGCCGTATAGTCGTCATGGGAAATCCCGCCGGGCCTGGCAAACGGGATGAATACAAGTTCATCAATCCCGGTGTAGAGATCAGTTAATTCTTCCCGTAAATATTCCAGATAAGAGCCTCCGTATAAAGTAGAGGTTGATGCCAGTATGATATTCATATAGTGTAATTGCATTAGATTGCCTCACAAAGATAGCCAGGATCGGCATGAATCAAAAATTAATATAAAAAAATATGTCAACCCGTTAATATTTTCTAAAAAAGCTTAAGGGTTCTAAATTTAATTTTTTTAATAGGATTTTTATTGGTTACCTTTAATCAAGTTTTAAAAATATAGGAATTATGAAAATGAATAGAATGAACAGCAAAAACCTTTTATTAGGACTCATGCTAACCGGAGGTGCATTTTTTGCACAGGCACAGAATACACAGACAGATACTGCTGCTGCAGCCACGAACACCACTGCTGCGGTACAGCAAACCCCGGCTGGTTCCGGAATCGATGATCTGAAAAAGAAAATCGAAGCCAACCCGAAAGATATGGAATCCATGGCAAAACTGGCTACTGCATATCAGGATGCATCAGACTGGACCAATGCCATTGATACCTGGAAAAAGATATCAGCCATCTTACCCGACTGGGCACCGTCATACTATAGCCAGGCATATGCCTATCAGTCTGCCAAGGACGATGCCAATGCAAAAATCGCTTACGAAAAGTATATTGCAACTGTGAAGCCCGGAGAGGTAGAACAGAATAAGAAAAATTTAGCCTATGCTTATTTTTACCTGGCCTTTACCGAACAGCAGAGCAATAAAGATAAGGCTAAAGAGCATATCGCCAAATCCTTACAATACGATCCTTCCAATCAGGATGCCTTAAAGCTCAGCAAAGCTTTAAATTCATAAACAAAGAGATCCGGAAAGCTCCGGATCTCTTTGTTTTAACGTATTCTATCCTCATCAACTTTAATTTGAGAGCTTAGATTTTACCGGCTGTAGATGGAAATTAGGCGTAAAGCTTTCGCAAATTAATTTCCCACTCAGGAAGGAATGTTTATCTTTGCACCAATAAATCTAATAGAACGAATGAAATTTTTTATTGACACTGCTAACTTAGAGCAAATCAGAGAGGCTAAAGACCTTGGAATCCTTGACGGAGTAACCACTAACCCATCGCTTATGGCGAAAGAAGGTATTCAGGGTGCTGAAGCGATTAAAAATCATTATAAAGCAATCTGCGAAATCGTAGATGGTGATATTTCTGCGGAAGTTCTTTCGACGACTTATGAAGAAATGATCAAGGAAGGTGACGAACTGGCTGCTATCCATCCGAATATTGTTGTAAAGATCCCAATGATCAAAGACGGGATCAAAGCATTAAAATATTTTTCCGATAAAGGGATCAAAACCAACTGTACGCTGATTTTCTCTCCGGGACAGGCACTTCTTGCTGCCAAAGCAGGAGCCACCTATGTTTCTCCGTTCTTAGGAAGACTGGATGATATTTCTACAGACGGACTGAACCTGATCCAGGAAATCCGACTTATTTTCGATAACTATATGTACGAAACGGAAATTTTAGCAGCTTCTATCCGTCATTCAATGCACATCATCGACTGTGCGAAGATTGGTGCGGACGTGATCACGTCACCACTGCCTCCGATCTTGAGCCTTCTGAAGCATCCTTTAACAGAAAGCGGGCTGGCTCAGTTTATTGCAGATTCACAGAAACTGGCTTAATTTTATAGCAAGATAAAAAAAGATTCCGGCGAAACTTCGTTTCGCCGGAATCTTTTTTTATGGCTCAATCATCTTGACCACTTTGCAGGGATTGCCTACGGCTACGGCATGATCAGGAATATCCTTTGTTACCACGCTGCCGGCACCAATGACTGCATTATTGCCTATGGTAATCCCGGGAAGTACGACCACATTCCCTCCGAACCAAACATTATCCCCGACTTTGATCGGACGGGCGTATTCCAGCCCTTCATTACGCTGCTTTGCATCCAGAGGATGCCCTGCGGTATAAAAGCTGCAGTTGGGTCCTATAAATGCATTATCCCCGAAGCTGACTTCAGCACAATCCAGGATCACCAGGTTATGGTTGGCATAAAAATTTTCTCCGAGCCTGATATTGTATCCGTAGTCGCACCAAAAAGAAGGTTCAATGCAGATGTTGGTTTTTGAATCTGGAATAATCGCCTTAATCAGCCGGCTCCGTCCTTCCGTATCCGTATTTTTCAATTGGTTGTATTCCAGGCACAGGTCTTTGCAAGCCATACGTTCCTTAATCAGTTCCGGATCATAATTGGCATTGTACAGCAACCCTTGTGCACATTTTTCTTTTTCTGTCATAACAAGGTAATTCAATATTAATGGGTGTTCTGATGACTAAAGATAAAAAAACAGGCGGAAATAATCTGCCTGTTTCATATTAAAATACCTGTATTAACGGTATAAATCCGGTTCTATAGGATTATTATCCTTGGCCAGCCTCTCTTTGGTACTCTTCTCCATTGCCCGCAATACCTGGTTGGGATCGGAAATTTCTTTTCCGCTGGCATCTTTGAATTTGAACGTCATTTTCATGTCACCGTTACCCGCCATCATCTGCCTCATATTCTTTGAAGGATCATTCACATAAGCTTTCCATACTTTTCTGAACTGGTCTTCGGTAACCTCGATCTCTTTTCCGCCCACTCCAAGCATCACCATTCCGGCAGGCAGCTTGAATTCCGCGTCCGATGAAGGATTTTGTATTTTCTTATTCCCGACCAGTGTCATGATATGGGAACCGGTGGTGTCTTCCATCTTTACGATCAGTCCCGGCAACCCGTAAAATTTATAAGGGCCATCCTGAAAAGGGATCTCGGCAGTGAACCAGGCTATCCAGTCTCTTCCGCCATAGGATGTGGTGGCCTTCTGTGCCATATATTCTCCTATTTTCTGCTTGTCGGGAAGGATCTTCCAGACAAGTTTCTGGTCTTCTTTCACTTTATACTGGTCCGTAGATATTTTGGTTGACAGGTAAGTCCTGAAATCGGGATAGTCCTTGACTACCTTATAATTTATCTGGCCGGGTTTATCATGCCTGTTGATTTGAATGTTTCCCGATCCTGATTTAGTCTGTTTTTCAACATCAGCGACAATGGTAGAATCTGAGATAAATTTGTCATAGCTGTAATAGCTGGAGCCTTTGGGAGTGATATCCAGCTGCATCATTTCTTTTTTTACATCATCTTTGTTGTTGACATCGGGGATAAACTTGTATTCGTAAAAGAACCGGTTGGTCTGTGCCTGAACAAATGCGCTGAATACAACAAACAGCAGAACTGTGTTTTTCATGAGTGTATGGATTATTTGTTTTTACTTTTAGTTTCGATCCTGATTTCATTGTTCATCTTACCGTCGTCATTTTTTTTGTAGACCGTAACACTCCGGATAACAACCGGATCCAAAGCCTGCATTTCCTTTTTGGTTACTTCGGTACCATCTATGAAAATTCTGATATCCTCATCCTTATCGAATACATTGTTTTTATTCGCAGTAACAATCACTCTATTCGCGGGATTTCTGATATTTCCGTTTCCGCTGATTACTTTTGTATCGGCACTACCTGTACTGTAGAAATACGATAACCTGTTGCCGTCCAGGGATCTTCTTTCAGCTTCCAGTTTTGCCCTCTCACCTTCCAGTTTAGCTCTCTTTTCTTCCAGTCTGGCCCTTTCTTTTTCAACTTTAGCCCTCATTCTGGCAGTTTTTGCAGATTCTTTTATACCCTTTCCGTCAACAACAACTTTATCACGATCAGAATACCATGACAGGCCATCTTTATCTTTGAACCTGTATACCTTTATAGAATTATGTTTTAATGAAGGAGTAATTACCAGGTTAGGAAACTCATTTTTAAGGTCATTCATTTCCTGGATGTTGATGTGCATATTATCCAATTTTTTCATTTTATCCTGCCATGCTTTGGAATCCACGAAATCTGCTGACTTTGTGACATCAAAATCCATGGTATAGATCTTTTTCAATTCATCCGAAGCGGCAATCTTCCCGATTTCACCTGAAAGATTTGTAATCTCATTCAATTTTTCATGGAATTCAGGGCTGTCCGGCTTCAACTCTTTAAGCGCCTTGCTTCTTTCCTGGATTTTCTGTCCGAGATCGGCAATCTTTTTCTGGCTTTCAGCAGATGTTTTAATCGGGAGGTTCTCAGGAGACTTTTTCTTTTCGGGGACTATGGTATCTCTTTTAATCTGCGAGACTGCTTTCGCAATCTCCGTATTGGTGGCTTTAATCTCCTGATTTTTGGCATTTATGAGATAGGCAAACGCCACTGTAAATACTACCGGTAATGCTAAAATCCTACGCGCATATCCGAATTTGGTTTTAGGTTTCTGTAACATCTTTAATCTTTTTTTGAGGTTTGAACTGAGAAACGGACTGGCAGCCGGCCACTGGGTTCCGGAAAAGTGGCTGGCCAGAAGCATCTGCGCAAATGCTTTGGTGTCCGATTGCCTTACGGCCTTTTTATCGGCCAGGTATTCATGTATTAAACTAAGTTCTTTTTTTATGATATGGAAGAATGGATTGAACCAGAACAGGGCGGTGATCGTTTCCATAAAAATTTTGTCGTACGAGTGCTTCTGTTCTATATGGACCATTTCGTGCTTCAGGATCTGCCTTCCCACCTCTGAATTGAGGACAATGGTATCTTTCCAGAAAAGGCTTCTGAAATAGGAAAAAGGAGCTTCCGTAAGGTTGGTGTGGTAAAAGCTGATGCCTTTTTTACTTTCCTTCGGGAATGTTTTTTTGAACTGCCGTATTTTTAAAATGCCGTAGAGCAGCCTTACTGAAAAACAGAGAGAAACCAGGCCCAGAACTGAAAAAGCAATTCTAAAATAAATGTCGTCATGATCGATGGTTTTAGCGGTATTAAAATTACTGATCCTGTCCATCATCAGGTACAGATCATTACTGACTTCTACGGTAAAGTCATCCACCTTAATGAAGGGAAGCAATATGGACAATACCGTTGCAGACAATAAATAAAACCGGTTGTAATGATGGAAGGTCTTATCTTTTAAAGACAACCGATAGTACAAAAATGTTACACCGGAAAAAATAATCATTTTGATAAGGTACAGACTTACGGTTTCCATGATCAGTCTTTGTTTTTAAGTTCATTTAGGAGAAGTTCAAGGTCTTCAACGGTCATTTCATTCTTTTCAACCAGGAAAGAAACAGCGCTTTTATAAGATCCTTTAAAATAATTTTTAACCAGGCTTTTCATGGTTTTACCGGAATACTGCTCCTTCGAGATCAGCGGGAAATACTCATGCTGGCGTCCATGCACTTCGTAATCTACAAATTCTTTATCCTTCAGCACCTTAAGAATAGTAGATACGGTATTGGTATGCGGTTTAGGATCAGGGAAGAGTTCGAGCAGGTCTTTCAGGAAACCCTTTTCAATCTTCCACAAATACTGCATTACCTGTTCTTCCGCTTTTGTCAATGTCTGAATTTTCATATCTCTTTTTTAGTATGGACATACCCTTTCGGACTATATCACTAATTAAATAGTTATACAAATGTATAAATAAATTCTATCCAGACAACTATTTTTTTAGTGATAAGTGAAATAAAATAGTAATAAATTGATAATCAGTATAATAAAATTTTATCAGAAATATTAAATATGAATCTCAATGCACTCTAACCCTATTTAGCTTTCAATATAATAACGAGAAATCAATATAAATTCTTAAAACTTGTTAATTTTTATTAAAGAAAATGAAAAGGAATGAACTGTAAGTGGGAAAATATATTTATTTTAGTGCTTTAAAAATTTCTCATGAAAAGATATAATTTACTGATTGTACTATTACTGCTTATTTTCAACATTACTAACGCTCAAAAGAAAAACACTCCTGCCGCTGATCTAAGTGTGGTAAAAGAAACCAAAACAAAGATAGAAAATACGGTTCCTCTGGTTATCGGACACCTACAGGCCATAGCGACCAAAGAAGGGGACAATAATATTCTTACCAACGGGAAAACAGCTCTGGGAAAAGAATATGCAAAGCTGGAATCTGAGTGGATGCTTTACAGGGGAAATATGAACAACTGCATCCTTAACAATTCTTCTAAAAAAGCAAAGAAGTGTATGGAGTACCACACTCAGTATCTAAGAAATACCTTTATCAACTATAAGAATTACATTACTTACCTGACGAAGAAGAACGGGTATTTAGGAGTGGAAGGCGATACCAAAATCGATTTCAACCCTTCTGAAATTACCACTAAACTGAGTGAAGCTTATTTCAATGCCAACGATGCAGTAGGAAGAATGAAGGGAAGCCAGAAAAAAGAATTCCTTGGACAGACCATGGCACAGGACAATAACCTGAGACCTTATGCTGAAGTTGCCCAGTAATCCTGCTACAAAAATAACAGGCCGCCTTTTTAGAGGCGGTTTTTTTATTCCCACACGGGATCAGAACATTGGCACAGAAGATGATCATCATAGCGTATCAATCTTTAAATACGGCACAATGAGCAACCTGAAAAAAGGAGACATGGTAAGATGGAATTCCAGCAATGGTGAAACGCACGGCAAAATCACGGCTGTCCACACAAAGGATTTTACCTTTATGGATAAACAGAGGCGTGCTTCCGAAGATGAACCACAATATGAAGTCATGAGTGAAAAAACCGGTAAATCGGCCGTGCACAAAGCATCAGCACTTAAGAAAATGTAAAAATTGCCACGAAATTGTGGCAATTTTATCTGGTATGCATGACGTGCCGATGAAAACTTTTTTTTATACATTTGCACTATGCATTATTCAAATACAGCAATGATCGCCAAACCCTGGAATTACTGATCCAGGTGTCACTTTAATGCACTTCCCTTTTAGAAGACAATATTGATATTGCTCTTCCTGTTTTTCCGTATTATTATTTCATTACATTTTTAACTTATCATACCCGTTCATACTGTTCAAACTGCACTTGTTATTGTCAGGTTTGGAGCACGGGCCGGCTAAAGCATTGTTGTTTAGAATTATCAGTAGTGCTTATGCAACTGGTAATATAGAATTGAGGGTTTCTAACATAGGGATATCAGGAAAAGTGACATGATCAGCGGTGAAATACCGCAATTCCTTACGTATAATTTATCCAAACAATCTATCCCATTGTAGAGCGGATAGATCTAAAACAAAAGATACAATGACTATTAAAGATATTCAGAAACTTGCTTATGAGCATGGACTATTATTAACAGAAGATATAAGATTTAACGAAATGGGTGTCGACTTTAAAGTCGGTTTTGCCATAGATGATAAAGGACAACGGTGGTTACTCCGGATTCCCCGCCGCGATGACATGGGTGAACAGATTGATCTTGAGAAAAAAATTTTACAACTTGTCAAAAAATACCTGTCTGTACAGGTTCCCGATTGGAAAATTATATCTCCGGGCCTGATCGCCTATCCCCTTATCAAAGAAAAGCCTGCGCTCACCGTTGATGCTGAGACTTCTCATGTAGTCTGGAACATGGCTAAAGATAGCCCAAAGTACATACTATCATTAGCAAAAGCCCTGAAACAACTGCATGATATCCCAGAGGAAGCAGCATTAAAAAACCATCTGAAGGTCATGCGCCCATATGATTTAAGACCAGAGGTTGATCATCAGTTACAAATGGTAAAATCGGAGCTGGGAATAAGTCGTGAACTTGAATCCCGTTATAAAAAATGGTTGGATGACGACACCTTATGGCCGGATTTTACACAATTTGTGCACGGTGATTTATATGCAGGACACGTGCTTACCTCAGAGGATGGCACTGTTGCCGGAATTATTGACTGGTCAACAGCCCACATAGGTGACCCGGCGATTGATTTTTCCGGTCATATGACAGTCTTTGGCGAAGAAAGCCTTAAAAAATTAATCAAAATATATGAAGATACAGGTGGCAGAAGCTGGGACAAACTTTTCGAACATGCGGTAGAAAGAGCTGCTGCATCAGCATTAGCATATGGTTACTTCGCATTAAAAACCAATGACAACCATCACATTATGGGAGCGAAAGCTCAATTGGGTATACTTTAATTGCTTTTCACCAATCAGGGCGGAGTTCATCCGCCTTGATTTTTCTGCCCAATAATTGATTCATCAGTTATTCAATACGAGATAAAAATCCGCAGAAAATTTGTGATTTTTTTGTAACGTTGTTCCATGACCTGTCACGTTCTTACCATCGAAAATGTCTAACGTATACAATTCAATTATGGACGATCTGGAAACATTGAGCAAAAAACTAGTTCCCTATGCTTATAATATATTAATGAATATTGACGACAGCCAAGACGTCATTCAGGATATATTGATAAAATTTAATGAAAAGGATGTTGGTTTAATATCCAATCAGAATGCATATTTAATAAAAGCAGTCATTAACCAATCAATAAACTTAAAGAGGAAAAAAGACAGGGAAAGGCAGCACAAAATCACGTTGCCCGAACCCATGGTTACCAATCAGGGCGAAAGTAAAATTGAGTCAGATGAAATACTCAGTTATTCAATGCTTGTTTTGATCGACGCTTTAAATGCAAAAGAAAGGGCTGTTTTCCTGCTCAAAGAAGCTTTCGGTTACGGGCACGATGAAATTGCTGAAATACTAACCGTTTCCATAGACAATTCACGGCAGTTGCTAACCAGGGCCAAGAAGAAACTGAAATCGAGGAAGCCGTATGATATGATAACCTCTCCGAAAAAAGATAAAAAATATATAGAGAAATATGTAGAAACCATTCGTAAAGGTGACGTCAAAGCTTTGGAACAAATGCTGGCAGACGAAGTGCAGGTTATAGCAGACGGTGGAAATAAATTAACTGTTGTGGCTCAATTCACTTCCGGAATTAAGGACACCATTAAGCTCATGACTTATCTTTATGAATACTATCAGAAGGATTTTGAAATCAAGATCGAAGAAATAAATCATCAGCCTGCATTATTGTTTTACAAAGACACGACATTGATCAACTGTCAGGTATTCGAATTTAATCCGGACGGAAAAATTGCCCATATTTTTTCTGTTATTGACCCCGATAAACTCATGAGAATTTAATTGTTGATCTCTTTTGTCACGCTTCATCATTTTAAACTGTCTTATAAGAAATTGAAGAAGTGAACAGACAGATTGTACGTTTCGCTGGCACCTTAATGTTTATTGCCATTCGGAATACATAATTTCATGCCCACCATTCAGGATACCCTAATTCATCAACTTCAAAACAACAGAAAAATGATTGTAGTAAAAGTAACGTACACCGTAAACGATGCATACGTCAACACAAATAAAGAAATGATAGAAGCATTTCTCACAGATTTCAGAAAATTAGACGGGTCACCATTTGTGTATTCCGTCCTTCAAACAGAAGACTGCAAAACCTTTGTCCATATTTCTCAATACAAGGACAAAGTAATACAGGACCGTTTATTAAGCACACCAAGCTTTCTCCATTTCCAGGAACAAAGAGATAACAACCTAATGTCCGAACCCAGGATTGAAATCCTAAATTTTATCGGAAGCTCACAGGATATTTTCGACAGTTAATAATGTGCGAAATAGTGAAAGAACCCCTACAGGAAAACATTTATGGGAACACTCCAATGCAAACATCTGTAATGAATCATTCTCTGATAAAGGAGAAATTACCGGAGATTCCTGTAAAAATAAAAAATCCTTACTTTAAAAGCAAGGACTATACATAGTACCTGACAGAGATTTTTATAATCACAATGTCAGATTAAGTATTGACTAATTCACTGTCAGATCAGTCATAATAGTAGATTTTATGTCTGTTTCCTTATTTGATTTTGTCATAAATCAGTTTGGTAACCACCGCCCCGAAAAGATAATAGGCAACGGTCATCACTTTCTTTTCAGTCGTTTCGGCCACAGGAGCATCATCGAGGCCCATTTTCTTCGGTAATGCAACCGCGCCGATTCCTGCAAGCAATCCGGATGCAATATTAAAGCTGCTGGTTGCGGTAGTCGCATAATAAATCCCGTTGCTGATGACATCTCCCGCCAGGGTAGCGGCATACAGCTGATCAGGATTCGTTATTTTCATGTCCGCTTTATCCAATGCCTTATTCAGGGCTTCCTCTCCTACTTTATTGACTTCCGGAACATTATTAAAATTCTTTCTGATGGTTTCGTGCAGCAGGTTGAGTGCAATAGCACCTCCTAAACCTGCAAGTATTTTCTTATACATAAACTGTGATTTGGTTGTTGATCATTTCTATTGTCTGCCTGTTTCTTACAGATCCTGGCCCGTTGCCACCCAGTGTTCTGCCTTATTGTATTCTTCTTGATCATATCCCCTGAATTCGCCGATCATTATCTTGCTGACCATATCGGTAAACTTCTGTACACTTTCTTTATCGGTCACAATTGCGCACCGGTTCCATTTGGTGATATTCTTAATTCCAAGCCAGGCATCATTCATCCAGGCAGCAAAGGTGAAGTTTCTCAGTGGCGTATCAAGCTTCAGCAGATAGTTCAGTTCACCTTCCTGTTCTATTTTCTCATCAACAATTTTGATCACACGGTCAAAATCTTCTTTTGTAACTTCGCCGGATGCTTCAAATGCGGCAATATTCCTCGGGGCTGTGGTGATGGGTTGTAACATATGATTTTTTCAACTCAACTGCATAAACTGCGCCATAAATTATACGCTGATCACCTCAAATAATATTAAAATTTATGCTTGATCATCCTTTATGTATTTATTTTAAACTTAAAATCAATAATATACCATAAAACATTTAACCATTAACACAGATTACTCAACAAATTAAAATGAACTTGATTAGAATGACTAAACTTTAAACCTTGTCAGGATTTTGGAACCCTGATAAGGTTGTACGTCAATTGAATGCAAGCTATTGATGCTTGTCAACAGATCCGTAAAAATCCAGGCCCGTTGCTGTAGGAGAAATATCAGGAGATAAAAAATCCGGTATGACAGCGTCATACCGGATGTATTTTAGTAGCGGGAACCGGACTCGAACCGATGACCTTCGGGTTATGAGCCCGACGAGCTACCTACTGCTCCATCCCGCGGTGTATTTTTAAAACGCTTACCGAAAGCGTTAACTTAGTAGCGGGGACACGACTCGAACGTGCGACCTCCGGGTTATGAGCCCGACGAGCTACCTACTGCTCTACCCCGCGGTGTATTTTTAAAACGTTACCACAAACGTTTACTTAGTAGCGGGAACCGGACTCGAACCGATGACCTTCGGGTTATGAGCCCGACGAGCTACCTACTGCTCCATCCCGCGGTGTATTTTTAAAACGCTTACCGAAAGCGTTAACTTAGTAGCGGGGACACGACTCGAACGTGCGACCTCCGGGTTATGAGCCCGACGAGCTACCTACTGCTCTACCCCGCGGTATATTTTTAAAACGTTACCACAACGTTTACTTAGTAGCGGGAACCGGACTCGAACCGATGACCTTCGGGTTATGAGCCCGACGAGCTACCTACTGCTCCATCCCGCGATATTGGATTGCAAATATACGACAATTTTTTAAAAATCTTAATTTTTCTTGTAAATAAAGGGCTTTTATGAAAACTATGGGATTATTCGTATCTTTGTGATATGGCAAAAGTATTGAAAATTTATCCGGATAATCCACAGGAAAAGCTTATCAACGAAGTTATTACCACCCTGAATAACGGTGGTCTGATTATTTATCCATCAGACACTGTCTATGCGCTGGGCTGTAATATTTTTGACATCAGGGCTATGGAAAAGCTCGCCCAGATCAAAAAAATGAAGCTTGATAAAGCCCAGTTCTCTATCATCTGTAATGACCTGAGCCACCTGTCAGACTTTACCCGGCCCATTGACACGTCAGTTTTCCGTTTCCTAAAAAGCCACCTTCCGGGTCCGTTCACCTTTATCCTTGAAGCGAATAAGAGCCTTCCGCTGGCCTATAAAAACCATAAAACCATCGGCATCCGTGTTCCGGACCATCCGATTCCTCAGCTTATCGTAGAGAAGCTGGGCCATCCTATTGCCTCTACATCCATCAAGGATGATGATGAAATTATTGAATATTCCACAGATCCCGAGCTGATTGCTGAAAAATACGAGCACCTGGTGGATATTGTGATTGACTCAGGTTATGGAGATAATGTGGCTTCCACTATTGTAGACCTCACTTCCGGTGAACCTGAAATCATCAGACAGGGAAAAGGCCAGATTTAAATTTAAACCGGATCAGCTGACCTTAAACCATGACTATTGACAGGCTAAGCTGCTGATCAGATTCAGATTATTTACCAATGAAAATTATAACATCCCCTGCCAAATTAATGAATACGGAGTATTCTTCAGGCCTGCTGAAGCCTACTGCACCGCGTTTCATCGAACAGGCAGAAGAGATACAGTCCTATCTTCGCGAGAAATCCCCGAAATACCTTTCTGAGCTCATGGAAATCTCTTCCAAGCTGGCAGACGAAAATTGGGAAAGAAATCAGAACTGGAAGGCCAAACCTTCTGCAAAAGAATCCGCTCCGGCTTTATATGCGTTTACAGGAGAGGTTTACAGAGGCCTTGATGCCCAATCATTAGATCAGAATGCAGTGGATTACCTCCAGAAAAACTACCGGATCCTTTCCGGACTGTACGGATTGCTGAGACCGTCCGATAAAGTAATGCTATACCGGCTGGAAATGGGAAGGCCGTTCAGTTTTGAATCTTATAAAAACCTGTATGCCGTATGGACGGAGACTGTAACGGCTCAGCTGAAATCCGAAATGAAAAAAGGGGAATTTTTGCTGAACCTGGCCAGCAACGAGTATGGCAAAGTAGTAAACCGTAAGATGCTGGACCGTCCGGTAGTTGATGTAGAATTTTACCAGCTGAAGGAAGGCAAGCTTAAAACCATTGTCGTATACACCAAACATGCACGGGGAATGATGGCAAGGTTCTGTGCGCAAACCAATGCCAAAACGCTGAATGATGTCAAAGCATTCAACTATGAAGGTTACCTGATTGATGAAGAGAAGTCCACCGACAACAAACTGGTTTTTGTACGATAGATCAATGACGATTGCAGATTTTAAAAAGTTTTTTAAGGCAGAACTGACCGAGCAGTATTCGGATTCGGAAATCAAGTTCCTGTGTACTGTTTTTGTCCAGAAGACGGTAGGGTTCAATCCGTACCTGCAGAGAAGGTTTTCAGATCAGGAACTGCTGATTTCAGATCAGGAAGAACTGCTTCATGCCGTAGCCGGATTAAAATCCGGTCGTCCTTATCAGCATGTGCTTGGGGAAACCGAGTTTTTCGGAATGACTTTCTCCGTCAATGAGCATGTCCTGATTCCGCGTCCCGAAACGGAAGAGTTGCTGGATCTGGCTGTAAAGGCCATCAGCAGATCATCCCTGAATCTACAGGGTATGAAGATCCTGGATATCGGAACAGGAAGCGGTGTGATTCCTCTGGTCCTGAAAAAATACTTTCCGGAATCGGATGTAACCTCTGTTGACTTTTCTGAAAAAGCACTGGAAACCGCCCGGAGAAATGCTTTACACCATAAGCTGGCGATCAATTTTATCCATGCGGATTACCTGAATTTTGAGCTGAACCGGAACTTTGATATCATCATTTCCAATCCGCCGTATATCGGGATAGACGAAAAGGATGACATTGCTGATTCAGTGAAAGGGTTTGAGCCTGAAATGGCTCTTTTCTCTCCTACTTCCGATGCACTGATCTTTTACAGGAAGATCGCTGAAGATTCTTCAAAACACCTGAACCCGGGCGGACTGCTGTTTTTAGAGATCAACCAGAAACTGGGTCCGGAAACCTATGGATTGTATACAGATCACTTTTCCGAAGTCCAACTGATCAAAGACCTGTCAGGAAATGACCGGTTCATTACCGGAATCAGATAACCATCAAACCTGATGTTCAACCTGAATTTATTTTTATAGATCAGCTAGGCATCGATCACTTTTAATTGCTTTGAAGGCTCATCTCGATGCCTAGCTTTACATTTATTTTACTATTTCTACTGCAAAATAATGTACAAATTGCTTTTTCAGTCACTGTCAGGAAGCAAAATTTGTACATAAAAATTTCAGGTACAGACTTCAACCTTCTGGTTACTGACGCATACTTTTTTAGTCATATTCCTGTTACAGGACATTCTTATTTTACTTCTTCAATGTATCATTTTACGCTGAAAAATTATCCTTTCAGTTGTTTACAGATATGCAAAATTGCATACAAATCGTACAACAAAATTGCACACAAAACGCAACCGATATTTCTCCTTCCATAGATTTTAATCTCTAGTTTTGATCCCATCAGTACTGATCATTGTAAGGCTGTAACCGTATAAGCGCAATACGCTACAGCCTTAAATCCCAATGCCGGGGTTTATATGGCACACACAATTATTCACAATTAAAAAATTAACAAGATGAAAAAGTTAACAGGAATGAAGAAAAGTTTTTCTTCGTTAGAGAACAAGAGATTGCAAAATCTGAAAGCGATTACAGGAGGAGCGGCAAGTTCAAGAAAGGCAGAATCCAATGCAGGAGGACAGTGGGATCAGGATTATTATAGTGATGATACTGCCGGTGATTGGAAATGGGTAGGAAGACATACTCTGTCATTTGATGCGGGATAGTAATTGTTACAAAGGCTGCTTACTTATAAAGCAGCCTTTGATAATTTTTATAAACAATTATACGGCTATGATTGATAAAAAAAGATTAGCGTTGATTCTTTCATGTTTTTTTTTGCTTATAATCTCCTGTGAGAAAAGAGAACAAGAGATCAATTCTATTTCTTACTATAATAAGGTGAATGAAATAGACAGTATTTACAGAATAGCAAAAAATCCTGAACTGGCAGCAAAAGAGTATAAAGCACTGTTTAAAGAATACGCTCCAAAAAATCAAGAATATATTGAAGAGTATGAAACTTATATAAAACTATCAGAACAATATAATATTGATTTCGGAGGCAAAGAAAGTTTATATAAGCTGATCACTTTAATTTCACCTTCTGGAAACACCTATAAAAAATATCTTCCGCTTTTTAAGAAATACGGGATTGACAGTACAGAAGTTAAACAAAGAACAGCCTTATATAAAAATAGTCTGAATCATATACTAATAGATTCTCTTACGGTCGCATCACACCGTGACCAGGAAGCCAATCGGCAAGATATGATGATCATGCTTAGAAATGACCGTAAAAATTTAAACCTTTTCTTACGGATTTTCGATCAGTACGGTTACCCTTCTGAACAAAAGATCGGAACTGTAGGAAACGATGGAGAACCTTTAGCAATAGTTACGATCCTTTCTCATCTGATCTGTTTGGATCATAAAAAAATTTATCCAAGACTGGAAGAATATCTTAAAAAAGGAGAAATTCCTCCCCGTGTATTTGCTCTTATCATAGATAAATATTATTTGTGCCAACAAAGTGAACATTATTTTAATGTGTCTTCGGGATTATCTTCACACGAAGATTCACTAACGATTAACCGTAGACGCAAGACTATCGGTCTTCCCAGTCTCACACACTATTCTAAGATAAGAGAAGATTTTTTACATTCAGCTCAGCGAAAAATGAATTACTGAACTATCATTTTCTATTGCTGTAAATAATTAACGATTCCTGAAAATTGGCAGGAACCGTAAAAGGGCTTCCAAGCCTTAAGCATAGTGCGAAAATCTGAAAGATTATTTCAATTGATTTAAATAAGAAGCAACACCACGAAAACCAATTTCAAAGTAATGAAAGAACAGACTCAGAAGAGAATACGTGAAAAGAATAATCCTGTTGAATTAAATCATAAAGCAGTATTCAAATAAGTTCAGGATGATATTGATTATAACTAAAAAAAATGACATAAGCACCTTGGAAGTAATGAAATGGCTCAACAGGATGGATA
Source organism: Chryseobacterium camelliae (assembly GCF_002770595.1). Lineage (NCBI taxonomy): Bacteria > Pseudomonadati > Bacteroidota > Flavobacteriia > Flavobacteriales > Weeksellaceae > Chryseobacterium > Chryseobacterium camelliae. Next base: position 680,484 of record NZ_CP022986.1, read on the forward strand.
AACCCTACACTGTTATTCAGGAAGATGAAGTGTTTGAAATCAGGATCCTGGGAAAAAGACTGTATCTGGAAAGTCAGCGCAATGTATTTTTTACTGATGACATCAGCAGTGTCTGGTACAGAAGAGGGGGAATACAGTTCGTACGCAAACAATATGACAATCCATCCGTCAATATCCATATGAATGAAGCTCAGCACTGGCTTGAGGATTATGTTATGAATGCATTAGAATCTAAAAAGCACATCAGCAAACAGCGCAACAGCCATGTCAATAAACTTCTGGTCCTGGAAAAGGCACAAAATACCGGATTGGATGTTCCTGCCTTTTATCTTGCGAAAAATACAGAGGATGTAACGCCTGGTAAGACCATTACCAAATCGATTACCGGTAATGTAATCCTGGAATGCATAGATTCTGAGTCAGACGGCATTATGTATACTTCTGTGATTGATGAAAAAGAGAGTGACGACTTCTTCATATCCTTCTTTCAGGAAAAAATTGAGAAAGATTTTGAAATACGCTCCTTTTATTTAGACGGCAGAATATGGTCTATGGCCATTTTTTCACAAAATGATGAACAGACCAAGACAGATTTCAGGAAATACAATACAGAAAATCCGAACCGGAATGTCCCGTACAAGCTTCCGGATCATATTGAAGAAAAGATGATCAAACTGATGCAGGTCCTGGATCTAAACTGTGGTTCATTAGACTTTATCAAAACCGGAGACACTTATTACTTCCTGGAAGTGAATCCGGTGGGACAGTTCGGAAACATTTCATTCGACTGCAATTATATGCTTGAAAAGGAAATAGCAGATTACCTATAATGATATACCCTACTTAAACACACAAACTAATGAAACATCTATTTAATGAGAAAAACCAGCTTCCAATTACATTTAAATATATTGAACTGATCAAGAAAAATAAGCTAAAACAGAGTAACAAAAACATAACCTATTATGTTCCGTGTGAAAAATACCAGACTTCCTTTTATGTGAGGGAAAAGCCATTTAAACACTTAGTCAGAATGTTATGAGTCATTTTTTTATCAAAAAAATTAAGTTTCCTCCAAACAGGATTTTACTTGTTACACTCATAAGCCTATACGTTCTCCTCATAACTGTTTCCTGTAAACATAAATCTCTCAATTATATTACGTATTATAATAGGGTCAATGAAATCGACAGTATATATAGATTTGAAAGAGATGCCCTCGAAACGATTAAACAGTACAAAAAGCTTTTTAAAGAATATCCTCCGAGAAACCAGGAACGCATACAGGAATTTGAGACCTTCATCACGCTTTCTGATCGATATCACAAAGATTTCGGAGAGAAAAAAACATTATACAAATTCATTCCGCTGATTGCACCTTATGGGAACGCATATAAAAAGTATTTACCTCTTTTTAAAAAGTATGATATTGACAGTATGGAAGTAAAAGAGAATATTGCAGATTGGAAAAAAAATCTAGATAAAAGATTGGTAGACTCTTTTTCAGTTGCTATGCTCCGGGATCAGGAAAAGAGGCATATAGATACTGCAGTGCAGGCAAAAAATGTCAGAAAAAATGCAGAGCTTTTATCATGGACATTTAAAAACTATGGTTTTCCTTCAGTACAAAAGATAGGAACAATGCCGATGCATACCTTATTAACGCATATGAATGAGTCAAAACAATATTATCCAATTATCAGGACAAAACTTATTGATTATGTAAAATCAGGAGACTGCCCTCCCTTATCCTATGCCATGATGTTTGACAGCTACCATGTTAATGTTGAAAAGGGAAATACGACTTATGGTTATAATAGTTTTACTGCTATTATGGATTCTGTGCAGATAAATCGCAACAGAAAAAGTATTGGCCTGCCAAGTTTAAAACACAGTGACAGAATCAGACAGGATTTCATGGCTGAGCTAAAGACAAAATAGAAAATTAATTAAAATCCTGTGAATAAAAATTATTTTAAACTATAATCAGAACGCTATGAATTACTTCAATTTATTCAGCAACATCATGGTCACAAAAGGGATCACCAGGGTTCTGGTTTCGGATCTTCAAAGGAACACTTCGGAACTGTACCCTCTTGAACTGCATGAGCTGATAGAAGAGCTGAAAACCACCTCTGTAGAGGAAGTCCTTAACCATTATGATCAGGAATCTAAAGTGATCGTACAGGATTACCTTGATTTTTTGCTGGAAAAAGAATTCGGCTTTATAACCCAAAACGGTTGGGACAGAAACTTTCCGCCCCTCTCTTATGAATATCAGGACTATAATATCCTGTCGAATATTTTTGTTGAACTGGATGACATGTCCATTCTTCAATCCCTGAAGCAATCCATAGAAAATCTTGAGATAAGGCATCTGGTCATTTACTGCCGAAGGACACTTCTGCTGGAAGAATTGATGCAGATTGACAGAATGTTTTCACACGCTCCTTTAGAGGGCATTGAGATTTTCTCGCAGTTTCATGATGCTGTAGACCAACATTTCATTGATACGCTCAACAGGAATACCGCAAGAGTGTATAGCCTGGTTTTTTACAGCTGTGGAAAAGCGCCGTTCAAAGATAATGACAGTTTAAGGTTTACGGTTAACTTTACCGATCAGGCCCTGACTATTTCATCGTGCGGAAAAGTAAACCTGGATTATTTCAGCACCAATCTTCCGAAAGTCCTGGAAGCCGTCAACCATAATTCCTGCCTTCACAAAAAAATAGGGATAGACATCCATGGCCATATTAAAAACTGCCCGGCTATGCCTGAAAGCTATGGCAACATCAAAAACACAACTTTGGAAGAAGCATTGAAACACCAGGATTTCAAAAAGTACTGGAACCTTACCAAAGATCATATTGACGGCTGCAAAGACTGTGAGTTCCGGTATATCTGTACAGACTGCAGGGCCTTTACGGAAAGAAACCATACCGACCGGAACGGACTGGATACGTCAAAACCGTTAAAATGCGGCTATGATCCTTATACAGGAACCTGGGAAGACTGGAGCACCCATCCGATGAAACAGAATGCAATTGCACATTACGGATTACTGCACAAAACAAAAGTCAGCTGAATGTGCTGACTTTTATTGTATATTTAAATCTATCCTATTCTTTTCCTGATAAAGATTTCGTAGCTCAGGTAAATCAGCGGGAGTGCCATGATTCCTATGTATAAAGCATTGCTCATCGCCATGGCCGGCTGCGTTAAAACAGCATAGACTACACCGAAAAAAGCACCTCCCAAATGGGCGGCATGCCCGATGTTGTCATGCGGTTTCGGATTCAGCATCATGTATACGGAATACCCGAAATAGACCAGCCCGAAAACAAATCCCGGAATGGCAATCGGGATAAAGAAAAAGTAAATTCCGATGTTGGGATACATGGCAATCGCTGCAAACAGGATCCCAGATACTCCTCCACTGGCACCGATGGCAGAATACCAGGGCTGTTTCTGATACAGGAACAGTGAAAAGATGTTCCCGAGCAGGATAGATCCCAGGTAAATAATAAGAAAGCCTATATTACCGAAAGCCTCTATGACCACCGGACCGAAAAAATACAGCGTAATCATATTGAACGCAAGGTGCATGATGTCCGCATGCAGGAATCCCGCCGAGATCAGGCGGATATATTCTTTCCTGTTCCGGATGGCGCCTACATTAAACTTGTATTGTTCAAAAATTGCGGTATTGTTAAAAGCAATAAAGCTGATAACGGCAGTTATAATAATGATGAGTATAAGAATATTCATAATCTTCCTAAATATTAATTTTCAAACAGGTCCCCGATCATTCCCCCTTCATCATCTATATTTCCGCTGCTTTCAGGTTCTTCCTCAGGTTCCGGTTCTTCTTCTTCATTCGTTTCCGGGATGGTGATATTGATGGCTTTTACCTTGAACTTGGTGAACTGGTTTCCGATGGCCTTAATCCCTTTTACGGCAATAAACTCATCGATATTCACCGTTTCCGGTTCCCGTTCCTTCCCTTTGTCTTTTGCAAAAACAATTTCAGCCGTTGCATGGTTGGCCGCGATTATATTTTCGATGAATGACTTCGGATGTTCAGACGGCATGAAAGTCTGTACATTAGGCGTATTTTCAAGCAAGAACCTTTTGATGAAATACATTTCTTTATCGGCATCGTAATAAATGCAGGTAATCGGCTGCCTCGGCCTCCATTTTTCAAGGATCAGGTAATCATCATCAAAACGGTTGCCAAGATCGAAGGATACGAGTTTGGCTTCTCCATTGGTATTGACCGTCAGAATCCTGTCATCCCCTTTGAAGTTCCCCAGCAGGCTTCCCCGTCCGTCGGCATTCAGCCTCCTTACCGTATCATCGAACCATATTTTTCTCGGAGCCAGGGTGGAGACACCTTCTTCTTTCAGGTCTACTTTCTTCACTGCATACTTGGTCACCAGATTTCCTTTTGTATCCCTTCCTTTGATGCCGAGATCAGAAAAATCGACATCCATTTTATTCTTCCGGATCCTTGGGTTAGGCTTAAGGAGAATGGTTACCTTTTCCGCTTCGCCGTTCGGATTGGCAGAGAAATACAGGAATTCCGAGCCTTTTTTATCTGAGGCCAGGTGATAGTCGGTATTCCGGGTTACCGCCGTCACAGAAAACCTTTTCATATAGTACGGCCCTTCCTTACCTTCACGGTAAATGGTATTGTATACCGTTCTTTTATCGTTTTTCTTCCAAATGGCTACATGCAGCAGGTCTTTACCGATGAATGTTTTCGGTTCCACCTTCACGACTTTCATGCTTCCGTCTTTCCTGAACGTTATAATATCATCGATATCCGAACAGTCAAACAGGTACTGGTCTTTCTTCAGTGAGGTTCCGATGAACCCTTCCTCAAAATTAGCGTAGAACTTTTCATTGGCTACGGCTACCTTAGTGGCGTCAATGGTATCGAAAATCCTCAGTTCGGTTTTTCTCTGCCTGTCTTTGCCATACTTTTTCTGGATGTTCTGGTAATAGCTTACAGCATAGGCGATCAGGTTGGCCAGATGATGTTTCACCTGTTCAATCTTTCCTTCGAGGGCTGCAATATTCTCTTTGAATTTATTCAGGTCGAATCTGGAAATCCTTTTGATCCTGATTTCGGTAAGCTTCAAAATATCCTCTTCGGTTACGGCACGCAGCAGATGCTTTGTATGAGGCTCCAGGCCTTTATCTATCGTTTTAAGGACTTCTTCCCAGGTTTTCACCTCTTCGATATCATGGTAAATCCTGTTTTCGATAAAGATCCTTTCCAGAGAGGAGAAATGCCAGGTTTCCTGAAGTTCATGAAGCTCTATTTCGAGCTCTTTCTTCAGCAAGGAAACCGTATGGTCCGTATTCATCCTCAGGATTTCGGAGACATTCAGGAACATCGGCTTATCGCCAACGATTACACAGGCATTCGGTGAAATGGTTACCTGACAGTCTGTAAATGCATATAACGCATCAATAGTCTTGTCCGGGGAAACATCATTGTGAAGATGGATCAGGATCTCTACACTGTCTGAAGTATTGTCCTCGATCTTCTTGATCTTGATTTTCCCTTTTTCATTAGCCTTAAGGATAGAATCGATCAGGTCACTGGTCGTTTTGGAATATGGCAGTTCGGAAATAACCAGGGTATGTTTATCCGTCTGTGTAATCCTTGCACGGGCTCTGATCTTGCCGCCCCTGTGCCCGTCATTGTATTCTGAAACATCAAGGAAACCTGCGGTAATAAAATCAGGAAACAGCTCAATTTTTTTGCCTTTGAGATACGAAATCGAGGCATTGATCAGTTCATTGAAATTATGGGGCATAATTTTGGTCGAAAGCCCTACTCCGATCCCCTCCACACCCTGTGCAAGCAGCAGCGGGAATTTTACAGGCAGGTCGATCGGTTCATTATTCCTTCCGTCATAGGATTTGGCCCATTCCGTGGTCTTGGGGTTGAATACTACCTCAAGCGCAAAGGGGGTCAGCCTGGCTTCGATATATCGGGCTGCCGCAGCAGAATCCCCGGTATAAATATTTCCCCAGTTTCCCTGGGTATCAATCAGCAGTTCCTTTTGCCCGATCTGCACCATTGCATCTGTAATGGAAGCATCCCCGTGCGGGTGGTATTTCATGGTATTTCCCACGATATTGGCCACTTTATTGTAGCGGCCGTCTTCCAGTTCACGCATAGAGTGCATGATCCTACGCTGAACCGGTTTGAAACCGTCATATACGGATGGGATGGCCCTATCCAGGATCACATAGGAAGCATAGTCAAGAAACCAGTCTTTATACAGCCCCGAAACTTTTTTAAGGCTCTCGCTGTCATGCGGGTTTTCATCTGTCATCTTCTTTCAGTCTTTTTTTCATTGTTAGCTTTCACTACTTTATTGAGGGATGTTTTCAAATCATTAATTTCTTTTCCGGTCAGGTATGAAATTTCATATTTCAAAAGAGCTGACCCGCTGTTTTTACTGGTAACCCGTACATATAGCCTTTTTATAAAAAATATCCTCACTACATCAAAACCGATCAGCTTATACTTCGGAAACTCATCGCTCAGGGGTTTTCCCAGGAAAGGGATAACATTCCTGTTCCGGAAATGGAGGGCTTCCCCGTCACTGTCATACTCAAAAATCTGTCTTCCGCTGAAATAAAACGACAACAGCAGAAAAAGCGGTATGATGATGAACAGTGCACTCTCCCAGCCCATGATGTCGAATTTATATTCTTCTAAAAAGAAGGCTGCGAAACCCATCGCTGCAATGATCAGCAGTAAGGTGCTGATAAAATTATAGGCTGACGCCTTATTACGGTTACTTAGTCTCATATTTGGTATTAGTCGATTTGGTGGTTTGCTTTTACAGGAACCGGAATTTATTCATTCTGAACGTCCTGCAAAATTTCTTTCTTATCTATGTCCGGGTCTTCAACAACAAGGTTTTCAAGGATGAAGGTCTGCCGGTCAGGGGTATTTTTGCCCATATAAAATTCCAGCAGCTGATCGATGGTCTGGTCTTTACCAAGAACGACCGGTTCCAGCCGGATATCTTTTCCGATGAAGTGCTTGAATTCATCCGGTGAAATTTCCCCTAATCCTTTGAATCGGGTAATCTCAGGATTCTTGCCCAGTTCATTAAGTGCTTTGATCCGTTCTGCCTCACTGTAGCAATACCGCGTTTCCTTTTTATTCCTTACCCGGAACAGCGGTGTCTGTAAAATGTACAGATGGCCGTTCTTAATCAGGTCCGGAAAGAACTGAAGGAAAAATGTGATCATCAGGAGGCGGATGTGCATCCCGTCCACATCGGCATCGGTAGCTATGATAACGTGGTTGTACCTCAGGTCTTCCAAGCTTTCCTCAATATTGAGTGCAGCCTGAAGCAGGTTGAATTCTTCATTTTCGTATACGACCTTTTTGGTCAGCCCGTAGCAGTTGAGCGGTTTCCCTTTCAGTGAAAAAACCGCCTGGGTTTCTACATCCCTGGACTTGGTAATAGATCCTGAAGCAGAATCTCCCTCAGTAATAAAAATCTGGGTATCCCCTTTTCTTTCAGCCTTCTGATCATTGTAATGCTGCCTGCAGTCACGGAGCTTCTTGTTATGAAGCGAAACTTTTTTAGCTCTTTCCCGGGCCAGTTTCTGGATTCCGGAGAGTTCCTTCCGCTCTCTTTCGGAGATGAGGATTTTTCGCTGGATGGCTTCGGCGACCTCGGGGTTCCTGTGCAGAAAATTATCCAGTTTGCTTTTCAGGAAATCGATAACAAATGTCCTTACGGTAGGGCCGTTTGGGCCCATATCATTGGATCCGAGCTTTGTTTTGGTCTGGGACTCGAACACCGGTTCTTCCACATTGATGGAAATGGCAGCAATAATGGATTTACGGATATCCGAAGCATCGAAATTCTTGTTGAAAAATTCCCGGATGGTCTTCACGTATGCTTCCCGGAAGGCATTCAGATGCGTACCTCCCTGGGTGGTATTCTGTCCGTTGACAAAAGAAAAATAGGTTTCGGTCTGGGATTTATCTGAATGGGTGATGGCCAGCTCGATATCTTCATCCTTCAGGTGAACGATAGGATAAAGGATATCACTTTCCAGCTCTTCTTCCAGCAGGTCTTTCAGTCCGTTTTCGGAAAAATAGGTTTCCCCGTTGAAAATAATTTTCAGTCCCGGATTCAGGTATGCATAATTTCGCAGCATCCTCTCGATGTATTCTTTCCGGAATTTGAAATGAAGGAAGATCCCCGAATCCGGAACGAAAGAGATTTCTGTTCCGTTACGGTCGGAAGTATCTTTTTCTTCGTGGTTTTCTACAATCATCCCTCTGGAGAACTCAGCAGCTTTCATCCTGCCGTCCCGGAATGACCGTACACGGAAATACTCGGAAAGGGCATTCACAGCTTTCGTACCCACCCCGTTCAGTCCAACGGATTTCTTGAAGGCTTTACTGTCATACTTTCCACCGGTATTCATTTTGGAAACGGCATCTACTACTTTACCCAGAGGAATTCCCCGGCCAAAGTCGCGGATGCTTACTTTTCCGTCATCCACTTTTATTTCAATTCTTTTCCCTGCTCTCATCCTGAACTCATCGATAGAGTTGTCCAGAATTTCTTTCAGGAGGATGTATATACCATCGTCTGCCGAAGACCCGTCGCCCAGCTTACCGATGTACATCCCGGGACGCAGGCGGATGTGTTCCTGCCAGTCCAGGGTTCTGATATTATCTTCGGAATAAATAGGATTTGTTTGTTGTGACATATGTAATTTAGAGAACACACAAAGATACGAAATTAAAGAAAAATATCCCAGTTTTCCATTGTGTTTTCGATAATTTTTAGTTATTTTTTATTGCATATCTCCCGGATGAATATTACATTTACATTATTCATTTATACACAGGTAATTATTAATTTTATTACATTAATAATCCCAAATCAAACCTTATAATTTTAATTCAACCATCATATTAAGAAAATCATGAAAACATAATACAGAACCGTCATTATAAAACTAATCACCAAAACTCAATTTTTATGAAAACAAAACTACAGGCCTGCATTATCAGCGAACAGGACGGCGGCGAGGCCATTGCCCGTTTGCTCAGCAGTGAGTTTCCCGAATTTGAAATTGCTTTCCGGAGCAGCAATATCCAATGCGTTTCAGATTATTCCCCAAACAGCTTTCCCGACCTCTTTTTTCTGGAGACCCAACTGATCAATGATCCTTCAGACCTTTTCAGGTATTTCGGGGAACATCTGTCCCATATCATTTTCATTACAGATTCCGAAAAATCAGCCATTAAGGCGGTTAAAACGGGCGTCGGCAGCTGCCTGATGAAACCGGTCAGAGATCTCGAATTCGTTATCAGTGTTAATAAAGTCCTGGACAGCATCCGCACCACCCGTACCTTACCGCATGTTTCACCCTGCAATAAGGTCAACCTTCCTACCCTGCAGGGATTTAAACGGGTATCTGTAGATGAAATCATCCGCTGCGAGGCAGATTCCAATTATACATTCATCTATCTCGCAGACCGATCCAGAGTTGTGGTCTGCCGGACATTATGCGATTTTGAAAAATCATTTTCTGAACACAGCTTTTTCAGGATCCATCACAAACACCTCATCAATCTCGAGCATATGAAAGAGTACATTAAAGGCAAAGGCGGACAGGTGGTTATGACAGACAACTCAGTGCTGGATGTTTCGGTACGCAAAAAATATGATTTCCTACAGAGGTGCTTATAAACGTCGGAAATACAGTTATCTGCATAAACGTTACACTTGCTCAGATAGCAGCGGGCACTTAATCACCGGGCCTGGTACAGTTACCGGAAGAAGTTTACTTTTAACAGACAACAACCAAAAACTATTACTATGAAAGCACATGTATTTTCTATTAAAGCCCTGGTGGCAGCCGCACTTATCCTTTCAGCAGAGATCCAGGCACAGGTCTGGTATGTTAACGGGAACTGGGGTACGAACAGCAGTAATTACGTGGGAACAATCGATCCTGCACCCCTGTATTTCAGAGTGAACGGACAGGATCCGAATCCCGGACAGGCCATACTGAGTGAAACAGGATCATTCTTAACTGAAAGTGTAAACAATTCCAATATAGCGAAAGCAAAAGGAAGTTTTGTTGCAGGCTCAGACAATGTTTTAGGACAGAACGCCAACAGCTCCTTAGTTGGCGGATGGGGCAATGATTTATCAGATGCCGGAGGAGCCAATCTTGTTGCAGGTCAGTCTAACCGGGTGGTGAACCAGGCCGGAAAATCGGTTGCCCTGGGCTGGAATAATATTGTAAGAAATGCCAACCAATTTGCGATAGGTGTGGGCGTAGACCTGAAAACTGAATACTCAGGAGGGTTCGGAGTCGATCTTATCGCTACAGGAAATCGCTCATTCGTCATTGGATCGGGATCCCATGCTTCAACCAAATTAACGAATACGATTCCCTATTCCATCATGCTGGGCATGTCCAATGTATCCACGATGCTCATCAAAGATCAGCAGGTGGGTATCAGGACGACGACGCCTACCGCCAACTTTCACACTGTAGGAACGGTAAGGCTGCAGGGTTTGCCCAACGGAGCAGGCAGAGCCCTGGTGGTTGACAATGACGGAAATGTGATGATGGCCAACACCGTGCTGTATAAGCAGTCCAACCAACAGGACACCGACCTGCAAGGCCAGATTGATGAGCTTAAAAAAGAGGTTCAGGAATTAAAAGAATTGTTAAAACTGAGCAAGACCAATGTAGACGTCAGCGCTGTCAGTACCCGTGAGCCGAAGCTTTTCCAGAACGTTCCCAATCCAGGCAAAAGTGAAACCACTATTCCTTACTATCTGCCGGAGGGATCGGGAGAGGCAGCCATTTCTATCTACAGCATTTCCGGCCAGCTGGTAAAAACGATCGCTCTTAAAGAAAAAGGCCGTGGCAGCCTTACCATTACAGGCCTTCAGGGGGGATCTTATGTATACCAGATGAGTATTAACGGGCAAAGTATCGACAGCAAAAAAATGCTGATGAGGGACTAGGCATATCATTGTAACTTTAGTATAATCAAGCTATTCCGCTCCGGGATAGCTTTTTATTTTTGTGTGGGCCCGGTTGAATCATTATCCTACGCAGATGACCAGAAACATTTTATGGTGTTGGATTACAGGAAATCAGGACCACCTTTATACAGGATAACATTACACTTAATCAAAAGATTGTTACACATAGATACCGGTCATTGACTACAGTGAAGGTTATCATTAGACTTGCATGATAATCATAAAACTTTTACCATGAGACACAATTTTATTCTCCCTTTGCTGATATCTGCGATGACGGGAGTATCTTACGGACAAAATATCGTAAGGAATCCAAGCTTTGAATCCGGCCCGGCTCTATGCAATCCCAACGACCCTAATGGAAACGGTCCATTTTATCTTGCCCAGAATTATGCAGATTACTGGACAGGCATTAATCCTGCCGAACCGGGTAACCATCCTGTCAACACAGGCAATATAAGACAAAACGGACCTACCTGTTTCTATTCTCAGTTCCCTGCAGGACTCAGTGCGAATAACGGTGCCCGGGCCATATACATCAATCTGGAACACGTATGGGATATCCATGACAGCAGAGCAATTGGCCAGTTGACCACCGGGACCATCAAGGGTGGTACGTATAAAATATGCCTTGCTGCGGTGGGCTTTCCTAACCTGCCCTATCAGGTTCCGAATAACAGAAACATGCTTCAGGTCGTTTTAATAAAAAACAGCACCGGCCAGGAAAGAATCATCAGCGAATTTACCATTCCCAAAAACACAGGAACGCAAAGCTGGAGAAATTATGGAAATTCGTTCACTATTTCACCGATAGAATCAGGTATTTACGACAGGGTCCAGCTCAGAATAAAGCCTGCATCCGATATCCAGTTTCCGGCGGGAACGTCTTACAGTGAAGGTGCTTTCATAGACAATGTGATCATAGGTCCTGTTAACAGTACTGTATCCCCCTGTGACGGAACATATGACCTGGCAGCTTTTGACAACAATACAGATATAGGGGCGGAACCTTATGAGCCTGGCGCTAACTGGCAGGTTTGGCAAAGCAATGATTTATGGAACAGAGCTACAAACGGTGGTTCGGTAAGCAGTAATCTGATTGCTGAGAATGTAGATTCAACTCCCGGCCACAACAATCTTCTGCGTTTCAGGGTAAGGAACAGAGGTGTTTCAACCAGTAATCCTTCCCATGCACGGCTGTACTGGACTGTGGGAACAACCGGCGGAGAACCCTGGCCTAAAGCATGGGACGGCAGCATAGCAATCAATCCTAACGGACAGACCACTCCCGGAGGTATGCCTATTGGCGGTGAGATTACAACAGCCTATCCTACAAGTAACACTTCCTCAGCCCAGATTCCCATGATAGGCAACGGGGTCAATATCACGATACATTCTACCTATTCGGCATCCGGTTTTGATATCCCTCCGTTAAAACCCGGTGAAGAGTATATCATCAATGCCTTATGGGATCCGAAAACTCCTCAGGAATTCGGATTAGATCCGGCAGCCAATCCACAGATCTGCTTTTTAGCCCGGATTGTAGACCCTAACGATCCTATGTATGATGAGCGTGTAACCAGCCCGTCTTACGGATTCAGTGATAATGTAAGGTCCAATAACAATATCGTTACCAGAAATTCTACCTTCGTGAATTTACCTGGCGGAAATATTTTTTATAAGGGAACCGGCAGCATATTTTTCAGTAACTATGCTGATTTTGAAAGGAATTTTGATTTCAGAATCAGAGAAATCTCCGGAACTGATATCCCGTTCAGCCAATACGGCAACCTCATCATTACATTGGATGACATTCTATTCCAGAAATGGGTACAAAGCGGGTCCGATGCGGAAGGCATTGAAATACAGGACTGGGAAAAACATGAACTCAGGGTCATGGATATGGCCAATGCAAAATTGAAAAACATTAGTCTGGAGCCGGGAGAGCACAGATCCATTTCTTTATCATTTGCCCTTACCCAGCCTACAGGCATGATTGAGAGTTTCCATTTCACAGTGACCCAGAACCCTACCGAAAATCCGGAAGAGGAATACGGAACCGCATGTAACTTCATTGTTGCCGTTAATGCCGATATGCCTGATACCGGCGAAAGTTTTTACAACAGCGACGAAGGAAGCTCAAAAAGCCCAGCATCGGCATCCGTATTTGGCGGAGAAATCATTTTATCACCTAACCCGTCCTCAGGAACTTCTGTTCTGGAATTCACGCTGAACGATGACGCCATACTCAATATAGATTTGCTTGATTCGTTTGGTAATACTGTGAAAAGCTTTAGCAGGAGGGAAAAGTTCAGGGCCGGAAGGCAATCTGTAATGCTTGATTTTCCGGATACGAACCCTGGCATCTACCGATTACTCATTCATACGCCTACGGAAAGAAAAATAATTAATCTGATCAGAAAATAGGCGTTATCTCCTGATCTGTCTTTACGGCATCTGCTGCTTGGAAAACAGGCTTAGGATAAGGTAGACATTATAAGGCGTTGCTGAGCCATACTACAGTAGGGATCAAATAATGACTATAGGCTGGCCTATGGTCATTATGATACGGAAATACATCAGTTCAAATCCGGTTGATGTTCCATAGCAACCATATTACATCTGCTATCGGAACAGGTACATTTAATCAAAAACATCATGCACTTGCTATCCGGCTGTAGCATCCTGAAGATTTTACCGGTACATTTAAGCAGACATAACTACAAAAACTTTAATTATGAAAACGTATTTACCAAAGGAATGCATTAAGCATTCATTACCCAACTTCAGGAAATTCATCTTGGTTTTTCTGATGGCCCTTTCTGCCCCCATTGATGTTTCGGCACATGCTTCCACGATTACAAGGAAATGGTGCGGCGGCTTCTTTCACAGGAAATTTGTTGCACGGGCGCAGACTTCTGCTCTGATATTCACAAAATACCAGTCAGGTTACAACTGTATAGGTCAGTACATCGGTACAGCCAATATCGGAAGCTACGGAGTTACCTGCAGTGATGAGAGCAAAGGATGCTCCAGGCCTCAGGTAGCTACCTGCAGCAAAAGCGGCGTTGTATATGACAGGCTGTACGGTGCCAGCGGATGCACATTTCAGTATACCGCTCCCCATTCTTACTCAGCGTATGCTAAAGCTCAGCATCTGGTAGGAGGAATTTATCTTACCTATTCAGCTTCCGGAAGAGGCGGCGCAGGATTTCCTGGTATTTTCACAGACGGTACCGGAAACATTGCAGCTGCTGATAACGGTACTTCGTTCAGTGAAATAACAGGTGAAGTTGATATCGATGATGCCAACAGGCTTATGGTAAAGAATATGAATGGCAAACTGAGCATTACCAGCGGCACCAATTATTTCAGCAACATAAAAATGGTCATCATCAAAGAAAAAGAGGGTATTTCTGATGATGAAGCATTGCAGAATGAAGAAGCGGTTCAGAACGGAACCTATCCTGACGTGGTCTATACTTCCCGGCTGGATGTTTCCAAAAACGGAATCAGCCATTCAGGGATCTTCTCCAAAGGCCTGGCCAGTGGAACGATAAAGGAATTTTCCGCAAATCAGGAAAACGGAGTGAATTTCAACGGATTTTCCATTGTGCTTCCTGTGCAGGTCAGCCTGCAGCCTGATGAAAAACTGACCCTGGTAACGGTTGTTGACGGAGCGCTTGATCCTGCTGCAGGTCCGGAAGACAAAAACAGTGGTGCTGAATACTCCAAAAATAACGGAACAATACCCGGGATCCAACTATATCCGAATCCGGCCAGAGAATATGTAGATGTGCATACCCATCTTACCGCAAGGGAAACGATGACTTTCAGTCTGGTCAATCCATCCGGAAAAGAATTCATAAAAGAATCGCATACGGTAGAAAGCGGCCGCCAGAGCACGCGCCTGAATACACGGCATCTCTTACCGGGCGTCTATCTCCTGGAGATCAGAACACAGACTAAGACCGACACTCAGAAACTCTTGATTTCACCATAAAACATTGGGACACAAAGGACTGCTTTAATTGTAAAGCAGTCCTTTTTTTATGGCATGACCTGCAATTCAGAATTAACCCCCTGGGGTGGCTGTTGATCGGCTCTTACATTCACATCTTACAGATTCCCTGACGAAGATCAACAATGATCTTTTTATCCACAACCATTGTTAAAACAGTCTTTCTCCCTGAAACTATTCGTATTTTTGTTGATACAATTTTTTATCATGTCAATTTTTTCAGAAAATATCAGGCTTTTGCGCAGCAAATCAGGAAAGACGCAGCGCGAACTGTCCGAAAAGATACAAATACCTCCTTCCCGATACAGCTCCTATGAAAACGGTAAATCAAGGCCTCCTGCCGATGTGCTGATCAGGATGTCCAGGATATTCAACGTAAGCATTGATCTGATGCTCTCAGTAGATTTAACGAAACATCCCCTGGAAGATATGCTGACACTTCCGGATAACAGGATTGTCCTGCCGGTTGTGGTGGACCAGAACGGAGAGGAAAGTATAGAAATCGTGCCTCAGAAAGCCACCATGGGCTACCTCCGGGGATACGGCGATCCGGAATATATTGAAAGCCTGGAGCGGATCTCGTTGCCATTTCTGAAGAACGGAAAGTTCAGGGCTTTTCCGGCAGACGGAGATTCAATGCCGCCGTTCAAGGACGGTTCTTTTATCATCGGGAAATATATGGAAGGCATCAATGACCTGAAGTCCGGCAACACCTATATTTTCATTACCCTTAATGAGGGGATTACCTACAAACGGCTAAGGTCCAAAAACGCAACTTCATTAACAGTAGCCTCTGACAATACGTTTTACGAACCGTATGATATACCGCTGAATGAAATCATTGAGGTCTGGAAATATGCTACCGGAATCTTCCCGCAGGATTTCTGATCTGTACAATCGCTATGGATATCGTGATGTCAAATATTGGATTGGACCGGACCTGGGAAATCAATATAAAAGTATCCGGTTTTCTTTTGTGATACGAAAATTCCGAGTAAATTCGGTATACCAAAAAATTTGATTCCATGATACAACTTCCTTTATCCAAGCTTTCCGATGTCGGGACCACTATTTTCAGCCAGATGACACAGCTGGCTCAGGAGCACGAGGCCATCAACCTTTCACAGGGATTCCCGGATTTCATGCCGGATCCTGCCCTGCTGGATTATGTGGACCATTTCATCAAAAAAGGATTCAATCAGTATGCACCTTTGGGCGGCATGATCGGATTAAAGGAGGAAATTGCCCGGAAAATCGAGGATAGTCATGGAGCCGTTTACCATCCCGATTCGGAGATTACGGTAACGGCAGGCGGAACACAGGCGATCTTTACAGCCATTGCAGCATTGATAAAAAAGGATGACGAAGTGATTATCTTTGAGCCGGCCTATGACTGCTATGAGCCTACCGTAGAGCTTTTCGGAGGTATCGTAAAGCGTTTCGAAATGAAAGCCCCAGATTATGAAATCGACTGGAATGCGGTGAAAGGGCTTGTTTCAGACCACACCCGGATGATCATCATCAACAACCCGAATAATCCGGCAGGAAAGATTCTCCATGAAAATGACCTTAAGGAACTGATCAATATCGTAAAAGATACCTCCATCCTTATCCTGAGTGATGAGGTTTATGAAAATATCGTTTTTGACGGAAAAGCGCATCTGAGTGTCAGCCAATATCCTGAGCTGAGGGAAAGAAGCCTTATGGTAGCCTCATTTGGGAAACTCTTCCATGTCACGGGCTGGAAAACCGGCTATTGTGCCGCTCCGAAAAACCTGATGGATGAGTTCAGGAAGGTACATCAGTTCAATGTTTTTTCCGTCAATACCCCGATGCAGCTCGCTCTGGCTGAATACATGAAAAACCCCGACCATTACCTGCACCTGGGCAGCTTTTTCCAGGAGAAAAGGGATTTCTTACGGCAGGGGCTTGCCGGCACCTCTTTTGAGCTGCTGGATTGTGAAGGCACATACTTCCAGGCGGTGAGCTACAGTGAAATTTCAGATCAGGATGACCTGGACTTTGCCACGATGCTTACAGAAAACCATAAAGTGGCTACGGTACCGTTTTCTTCTTTTTATAAAAACAGGCTGAATGAGCATGTCATCCGCTTGTGCTTTGCCAAAAAACAGGAAACACTGGAGCGTGCGCTTGAGCACCTGTCCAAATTATAAATAATACGGCGGCTGAGATTATCAACCGCCATATTATTTTTAGTTCAATCTATATCAGACAAATGCTATAAGAACATGCCGCCGGAAGCTTCAATTCTCTGTCCGTTGATCCAACGTGCCTCTTCTGTACAAAGGAATGCCACGATGCCGCCGATGTCATCCGGGACTCCTGCCCTTCCCAGAGCCGTAGCATTCGCAATCATGGCATTTACCTGCTGGTCATCCCGCGTTCTTCCGCCGCCGAAATCCGTTTCGATAGCTCCCGGAGCAATCACATTGGCTTTGATTTTCCTGGGTCCCAATTCCTTGGCCATATATTTCGTCAGCATTTCCACTCCGGCTTTGATTGAACCGTATACGGATGACCCCGGTAACGGAAAACGGGCCAATCCAGAGGAAATATTGATGATTCCGCCCCCTTCATTGATAAACGGCAGGAACTTCTGGGTGAGGAAGAATACCCCTTTAAAGTGAATATCCACAATATCATCCAGCTGCTCTTCGGTAACTTCAGGGATGGGTGCATACAGCGCAGTACCGGCATTGTTGATCAGGTAGTCAATGTTCCGGCTGCCCGTATTGGGTTCCAGATGGTCGCCTACGGTTTTTACAAAATCGTCAAAGCTTTTGATGTCTTTTGTATCTAGCGGATAAGCAATGGCTTTTCTTCCCAGTGCCTGGATTTCACGAACGGTCTGTTCCGCCTCTTCCCGGTTGGTTTTATAGGTAAGGATAATGTCAAGGCCTTTCGCAGCGGTCTTCAGGGCTGCATTTTTCCCTAATCCGCGGCTTCCGCCTGTAATCAATGCAATTTTTGTTCTGGATTCCATATTTCAATTGTTTTTTAATGGGACAAAGTTCCACATTACACGAAGCAAATCCTTTGCCCGAATCAAACTGAAATTTGCAAAATTCAAATCAGGAACGGAATTCTACCGGGGTCAATGCCGTTTTCTTCTTGAAGAAATTGGAAAAATGGGCGATCTCTTCAAATCCCAGGGCATACGCTATTTCAGAAACATTCCACCGCGTCTGTCTGAGCAGGATTTTGGCTTCCTGCACTACCCTTTCGGCAATGATCTCAGTAGTGGTTTTCCCGGTGCTTTCCTTCAGCTTTTTATTCAGATGGTTGACATGGACGGCCAGCCGGTCTGCATAATCTTTGGCAGTCTTCAGCTGTAACCTCCGGTCTGTACTTTCAATGGGAAACTGCCGCTCCAGCAGTTCAAGAAAGAGGGAGACCACTCTCAATGAAGCGTCATTGGCAACAGGAAGTTCGGCGGCCGGCTGCAATTTCTGCCCATAATGGATCAGTTCGGCAACGTAATTCCGGATCAGGTCATATTTAAATGGGTAATCGGAATCTATTTCCTTTTTGATTTTACCGTACAGCAATTCTATCTCATCAGCCAGTTCATCATCAATCTCAAACAGCGGTACTGCTCCGGGCTGGAAGATCGGCAGCTCCTCAAGAATATTGCGGGGCCGGTCCTTACTCATGAAGTCTTCCGTAAACACACAGAAACTCCCCTTCTGGGCCGAATCTTCCGGGATCCAGTGGTATGGCACCTTAGGCGTGGCAAACAGCAGGGCATTCTTCTCGATGCGGATGGTTTTATCGGCATATTCTGCCCTGTTTCTTCCGCGGATCAGGCTGATTTTATAGTATTTCCTCCGGTTATAAGGCATCTCGGAGGTTAATTTGACCTGCCGGAGGGTTTGTGCGATATCAAAAACATTAAAGTGCCCGATTTCCTTATGAAGCCCTTTGGGAAAAAGGCTGTCGATATCTTTACCGAGCTTCAGGGTCATTTCCCGGTAGAAGTCTTCCAGGGAACTGTGTGAGGTATGGACGGTTTTTTCCATGGTGAGGATTTGTACAATTCAAAGATATGAAAATAGGAATTTCTATCCGGAATGCACGATTTATGGTTACAATTTATTTTTTAGAATGGTATATGATAAGCAGAATTTAGGGCGATTACTTCCGGAAGAGCGATGCATGTGTCATGTTACCGGAATCGGATTATGAAGATTCTCTATTTATTGAATAAGATAGCACACCTACGGCGTGCCTTAAATGTACTACTGTTTATGTACTGTTTATGTACTACATAGATACTGCTCCATCCGGAGCAGAATTTTTAAAATAAAATTTCTAACAAGTTTAAGTTAATATAAAAACTTTTAAAATAAAATTCGCTCGCAGATCAGGCGGATTATGCAGATCCGAATACAAATCAAAATCTGCGCAACCTATACAATCAGCGAGTTATAAAAACAGATTTCGCAGTTATGGCAAACAGGCAGAAAAAAGCGCTTCCAATAAGATCATTGAAAGCGCTTTTATATAACTAATCTCAATCGTATTTCTAAACGTTGAATCTGAAGTGCATGATGTCCCCGTCTTTTACGATATATTCTTTTCCTTCCACGGAAAGTTTACCGGCTTCCTTCACTTTCGCCTCGGAACCGTAGGTCATATAATCGTCATACTTGATCACTTCCGCACGGATGAATCCTTTCTCAAAATCGGTGTGGATTACCCCTGCTGCCTGTGGTGCTGTCCATCCCTGACCAATGGTCCAGGCTCTTACCTCTTTAACCCCGGCCGTAAAATAAGTCTGCAGTTTCAACAGGTCATACGCCTTTCTGATCAGACGGTTTACACCCGGCTCTGTCAGTCCAAGCTCCTCAAGGAAAATCTCTCTTTCCTCAAAGGTTTCAAGCTCGTTGATGTCAGCTTCGATCTGTGCAGCCAGTACCACCACTTCTGCACCTTCATTCTTGGCCATTGTTTCAATTTTACCGATCCACTCATTGCCGTTTTTGATGGAATTCTCGTCTACATTACAAACATAAAGCACAGGCTTGTTGGTCAACAGCTGAACTTCGGAGACAATAGTCTGCGCGAAATCATCCATCGGAAATTCACGTGCATTTTTGCCATCTTCCAGGAACTTCTGAAGGTTCTGCAGTATTTCATACGTAAGCAGGTCTTCCTTTTTACCGGATTTAATGAATTTCTTTGCTTTCTCAACTGCCTTTCCTACGGTTTCAAGGTCTTTCAGCTGAAGTTCGATATCAATGATTTCTTTGTCTCTTAACGGGTCTACAGAACCTTCTACATGGACGATGTTCCCGTTGTCAAAACATCTTAATACATGAATGATGGCTTCGCACTCCCTGATGTTGGCCAGGAACTGGTTCCCCAGTCCTTCTCCTTTGCTGGCTCCTTTTACCAGGCCTGCAATATCAACAATCTCCACTACCGCCGGCAAAACCCTTTCAGGCTTTACGATCTTTTCAAGCTCGAATAAACGCTGATCCGGTACGGATACGGTTCCGAGATTGGGCTCGATGGTACAGAAAGGATAATTGGCTGACTGTGCCTTTGCATTGCTCAGGCAGTTGAAAAGAGTTGATTTACCTACATTCGGCAAGCCTACGATTCCACATTTCATATTGTAAAATTCTAAGTTTTAAATTTATCGCCCGGGGTTAACAATAGTTCCTTATCAATATGGAAACCCCGGGCTTTCAGGCCGCAAAGATAGTGATTTTAAGGACAGTTTCATAATAAAAAATCTGCCGGAAAACCGGCAGATCGTGACTGTATTGTGTCGAAATTTGTTTTATGTTATGGATTTGCACCAGTAGCATCCTGTGCCTGTTCTGCATCGTCCGGAAGCGTTTCAAGCGTTTTATCCAGTGCAAACAGCGATTCGTCCGTTGCCCTGTCTCCCCCTGCAATTTTCAGTTTATCAATCAGGTTCATGGCAAATGTTTCTTCTTCAATCTGTTCTTTCACGAACCACTGAAGGAAATTCCATGATGCCCAGTCTTTCTCTTCCAATGCCATATCAACCAGTTTATAGATGGCGGTCGTATTATCCACCTCATGCTGGAAAACAAGGTCGAAGCAGTGCGTTAGGCTTTTTGGTTCTTCTCCCGGAGCTGGCAATTCGGTAATTTTAGGCTTACCTCCTCTGTTCAGTACATACTGCATGAATTTTACGGCATGGTCCCTTTCTTCCTGGGCATGGCGAAACAGAAAATTTGAAATTCCACCGTATCCTTTATCGGCAGCCCAGATTCCGTATGAAAAATAAACTCTTGACTGTAAATCTTCTGTATTCATCTGGTCGCTTAGTGCCTTTTCAAGCCTCGGTGAAAGTCTGTTGGTATTCATAATTTATATTTTTGATGATTATGCCAGATAAGATGCAAAAATAGTTCCGTGAAAGAACCGATCAGTTATAGCAATCTTTAAACAACACAAACAACCTATTGAAAAACAATCATTTACCCTTTAGTTTATAGTTATTCTAAACTTCATCCGGCGATTAAACCTGTATTTTGTGGCGAGATCTTCTCTTTTTCAAGCTTTATCAATTCTTAATTCCGGGAGCTTTTTCCTGCTTTCCGCTGCAATCTTTTTTTCAAAAAGGATTTCCGCTTCAATCAGGGCTAGGCTGGCGGGATTTTGTTGAGGTATAGGCCGACAATGGTATTGATAATTGATCATTGATAATTGATGATTCATTGCGTAGAAACAGTTACCCTTAAACAGCAAAAAATCCCGCAGAAAAACTTACGGGATCATGTATATACTTTTATACGGTTTATTTTATTTTCCGGGCCATATAATCACTTTCATTTCCAAGGCGGTCGATCGCTTTAACGGCTACGCCATTCAGTACTTTTCCGCCTTTGGATTTCGGGATGTCTCTGGAAAGCTGGTCCAGGGTCAGGATTTCCGTTTCCCATACACCGTTATACTGGGTGAACAGCACCCATTGGAAAACTTCCTTGAGATTGGAAGTACTCCAGCTTGCCCGTACAGCATTTCCGGCGTCAGCCACAAACAATGTCGGCGCCTTTAGCGGGACAGCTTTGATCCAGGGTGATTTAGGCACCAGGACTTTCTCTTTGTACGGACCATTTTTAAGCGCAGACAGCATACCCGGATTTTTCGTAAGCCCGGCAATGCTCCAGTGGATCTCACCGGCATCACTGCCCAAAACCTGACGGGAAATATCGATCTGGTTTCGGATCTCAGAAGGTCGGTCATGGGACTTGACCTCAATGGTATTCAGGCCAGGCCATAAATGCCGTTTCATGGTATTTTCAGATGCCCACCAGTTGAGCAGGGCACCGAAGCCCTGTCCTTTGGAATCTACCGGCCAATAGAGCTGGGGCGAAAAATAATCTACCCAGCCTTTATTCAGCCATAATTTTGCATCGGCGTACAGCTCATCAAACTGGGATGAACCCACAACCCCCTGAGGATATCCCGGTTTCCAGATCCCGAACGGGCTGATCCCGAATTTTACATAGTCTTTTTCCGCATGGATCTCTTTGTAGATCCGCTCTACAAATCTGTTGACGTTATCCCGTCTCCAGTCGGCCCTGGATAAGGTACCTCCGCTGCTTAGGTAAGCATTCCAGCTTGCCGTATCCGGGAAATCCGCACCGCGGTTGTAGGCGGAATACGGATAAAAATAGTCATCAAAATGTACTCCGTCTATATCATATCTCTTTACCAGGTCTCTCACGACATTGGAAACGTGGCCCTGCGTTTTGGGATTCGCGGGATCGAACCAGTACATTCCGTTTTTAAGCCTCACCACCATATCGGGAAGCTTATTGACCATTGAAAGGCTGCTGACCGGTCCGCCGTTGGAATGGTGGGCACGGTAAGGGTTCAGCCAGACATGCAGCTCAATCCCTCTTTTATGCGCCTCTTCAATCCAGAACTGCAGAGGATCATAATTCGGGTAAGGGGCACGGCCTGTTTCGCCGGTCAGGAAGTAAGACCAGGGTTCGATTTCACTGGTATATAAAGCATCCGCTGAAGGACGTACCTGGAAGATGACGGCATTAAAATTATTATCGGCAAGCATATTCAGCATGCCTATCGCTTCGGCTTTCTGCTGCTCTACGGATAAATTGTTCCTTGACGGCCAGTTGATATTGGCGACACTGGCCACCCAGGCGCCGCGGAATTCACGGCCGATCACCGGAAGATTGGTCCTGTAGTTTTCTTCCGGCTCTGCTTTTATAGGAGGCGGTTTAGGAAGGGATGCTGTCTGAGGAGCCGGTTTCCTGCCCGTACTGGAGGTCGCTGCTTTCTGTGAAGAGCACGATCCCATGGCAATAGCTGAGAAAAACAGGGCCGGATAAGTGATATTTCTGATGTTCATAAAGCAAAAATAATGTTATTCCTTTTTATTAGGAAATAGGATGGTCCCAAAATGATGCATGGAATATGAATTAACGGTTATTTTTTTTGATTGCTGTCATTATTCAAGTCTTTCCTGAAGCACGAATCCTTCCCTGCCATCCTGAATTCGTATATGGTACCATGATCCGGTTACCGCAAGGATCCGGACGGAAGTTTTGTCATTCAATACATCCAGGACTTCATACTGAATTCCCGGACCTGAACGAAGGTTGGTTCCCGCTTTACTATATTTCGATTCAGGAACAGTGGTTTTTGAATTCAGTTGAGGCACCGGCCGTGTCCTGATGTAAGGATAAGGATCCACTGCTCCTCCCATAGTATAGATTCCGAAATGGAGATGTGTCGGTCCTCCTGCGGCATTTCCTGTATTGCCTACCCAGCCCAGTGTGTCGCCGGTCTTTACCTTTCTTCCGCTTGCGGTCAGGATGCTGTCGAGATGTGCATAGTAAAAGGAATTTCCCAGCACTGCATCCCGCTGCCACACCTGTTTACCACCCAGCCCCTGATTTCCGGTACGGGTAATCAACCCATCGGTCACTGCAACGACCGGCGTTTTTCTCGGCGCAAAAATATCGACGCCTTCATGACTCCTGCCGCCGCCGTCCCGGCTCGCGCCCCAGAAACTCTGGACATTACGGTTTCCTTTGCCTGCCACCGGGAAAGCCAATGATGGCTGTGTATACCATATCAGCCCAAAATTTTCGGAAAACTGTATTTCCGGCTGTATGACCACTTTATACAAACCGGTATTTTCTATTGAGGCTGAAAACTTATTGTTAGCCATCAGGCTGCTTTCAGCCTGACCAGCTCCTGAACCCGGAGCCAGGATGTCAACAAAAATCTTTGTGTTGGGGTTGCTGACATTGCTTTCAATGATGAGCTGCTCGCCTTTTTTCAGGTCCAGTGAATAGCCGATGGCGTTTCTGCCGGTTAAATCCGCCGCCATCGTGAATGGAGTTCCTTCAGGAATAGTAAGCCGGTTCGCTACCGCTGTGGAAAAACTTCGTTTCCAATTGGCCATGGCAGTATCGGATCCAGAAAAGCTGCGCTCGTATTTACTGCGTTCAGAAGTTTCAAAAATATTTTTGGGCACTTTCAGTCCGTCACAGGATAGCAACAGGAGCATGGTTCCAACGAACAGTGATGCGGGTTTCAGTTTACTCATGACTGGGAAAATGCAAAAATGCAGCCGTGGCAAGAAATGGCGGATGATTGCTTAAGCAACTGATACAAGCTTCCGGAAATGCTGAAAATCCTGGATGAGAAGATCAGAAAATAAAAGTCGAACTTTATGCGGATCAACAGGCTTTTAACGCAATTGCATAAAAAGCTATTGTCTGGTTTGGTTATGGTCCGGCTATATGTTATTAAGTATAAATCAAACCTTCAAGGTTTTGAAAACCTTGAAGGTTTAATCCGATCATACAGTAAATGTTATTGTTCAAAAAGAAAATCTTTGTACGCACTTTTTTATGCAGGAAGATTATTCATCTGAACTTCTGATCCTTTTAAAAATAAATTCCCTGTTATTTTTGATGACCCGTAATGTATCTCCTTCAGCTTTCTTTATGATCCTGAACGGAAGCTCCACCTCCCTCCAATAGACCGGAAAATCACTATCCTGAAGGCTGCCTGGAGTCAATAACCTTCTCTCTTCAAAATTTGCGGGATAGTAAATGAAGTTATATTTTTCATTGATGTACCTTTCGTCATTAATGATAAAAGAGTGTCCGATATTAAACATGCCTTCCCCCGGAATCTCTGCATCGAATGTATAATGGTTGAAATCTTTCAGATCGGTTTCTTTCTGATGGCATCCTACCATCATAAAGCTGAATACCACCGCCATAAAAAGCACATAAAATTTGTTCATATTCATCCTATTTTTCAGTGTAAACGGGAATTTAAAAAGCCTCCCGTATGATACGGAAGGCTGATATGATATGCTGAAACCATCAGTTTTCAGTGATTGTTGAAATTAAGCTTTTGCGCCTCTTTCCACTCTTTTTCTTTCTTCTTCGGAAAGGATTTTCTTTCTCATACGGATGAAATTCGGTGTCACCTCAATGGCTTCGTCACCCTGGATGTATTCCATGCATTCTTCCAGTGAGAATAAGATTTTCGGAGCGACTCCGGTATCTTTATCTTTTCCTGAGGCTCTCATGTTGTTCAGCTGCTTCGCTTCCACAATGTTTACCACAAGGTCTCCCGGCTTGTTCTGCTCACCGATGATCATTCCCGCATAGATTTCCTCACCCGGATCTACGAAGAACTTACCTCTGTCCTGTAATTTAGCGATGGAATATTCCGTAGCAGGTCCCTGGGTTTTGCTGATCAGTACCCCGTTGTTTCTTCCCGGAATAGCACCTTTGAAAGGCTTGTACTCTGTGAAACGGTGTGCCATGATCGCTTCTCCTGCCGTAGCGGTAAGCATCTGGGAACGCAGTCCGATGAGACCTCTGGAAGGAATTTCAAATTCCATATGCTGCATTTCACCTTTGGTTTCCATGATGTGAAGGTCCCCTTTTCTCTGGGTAGCCAGGTCGATTACTCTCGAAGCATATTCTTCCGGAACATCTACTACCAAAGATTCATAAGGCTCCAGTTTTTGTCCGTTTTCGTCTTCTCTCAGGATCACCTGCGGCTGACCAATCGTCATTTCGTAGCCTTCTCTTCTCATCGTTTCGATAAGAACCGATAAGTGAAGAATACCTCTACCGAACACAAGGAACGTGTTGGCATCATCCGTCTGCTGAACTCTCAAAGCAAGGTTTTTCTCCAGTTCTTTGGTTAACCTTTCTTTCAGGTGGTTGGACGTTACATATTTACCGTCTTTCCCGAAGAACGGAGAGTTGTTGATGGAGAACGTCATGTTCAGCGTAGGCTCATCGATAGC
The DNA here is from genome assembly GCF_002770595.1 of Chryseobacterium camelliae. Lineage (NCBI taxonomy): Bacteria > Pseudomonadati > Bacteroidota > Flavobacteriia > Flavobacteriales > Weeksellaceae > Chryseobacterium > Chryseobacterium camelliae. Next base: position 706,897 of record NZ_CP022986.1, read on the forward strand.
CGTTCTTTCCAATGGCTCAGGATTTTCAAGGTCTACGAATGAATCACCGATCTGGAAGGCATCGAAACCAACTACGGCACAGATATCACCGGCCTGTACTTCGGTTACTTTTTTCTTTCCTAATCCTTCGAAAACATATAATTCCTTTACTTTTCCTTTTACAATCTTTCCGTCTGCCTGGGCAAGACCGATCCACTGGGATTCTTTGATCTCTCCTCTGGTTACTTTCCCGATCGCGATCCTTCCTAGGAAAGAAGAGAAATCCAGGGAAGTAATCTGCATCTGAAGGGTTCCTTCGCTCACTTTAGGAGCCGGAACATATTGCAGGATACCATCCAGTAACGGTAAAATATCTTCGGTCTGCTCCAGTGACGTGTTGAACCATCCCTGTTTTGAAGACCCGTAGAACGTTGGGAAATCCAGCTGCTCTTCCGTAGCTTCCAGGTTGAAGAACAGGTCGAATACCTGATCGTGAACTTCATCCGGACGGCAGTTCGGTTTATCTACCTTGTTGATAACCACCAATGGCCTTAATCCCAGTTCCAGGGCTTTCTGAAGTACGAAACGGGTCTGTGGCATCGGACCTTCAAAAGCATCTACCAACAGGATCACCCCGTCTGCCATTTTCAGAACCCTCTCTACCTCACCACCGAAATCGGCGTGACCAGGGGTATCGATTACATTAATTTTTGTGTCTTTATAAGTAACAGAAATATTTTTGGATAAGATGGTGATCCCTCTTTCTCTTTCAAGATCATTGTTATCCATGATCAGTTCTCCACTTTCCTGATTTTCTCTGAAAATGTTTGTAGCATGAATGATTTTATCAACCAGAGTCGTCTTCCCGTGGTCAACGTGTGCGATAATCGCAATATTTCTAATGTTTTGCATGAATGATTTTTACGGGTGCAAAAATAGTGATTTTAAACCAAATATAACGTATGTTGTATAATTATTTAACAATTTAATAATGAGTGGATTATTTATAACAAGCATGTGAAAACCCTGCGATAGCTCTATTCAGGCATATTTATCTGAGCACAGGGGTGTAGTGATATACAGAAGCCCGGATCTTCGATCCGGGCCTCTGCTGACTTAATATATGCAGTTGAAATGCAGTACGCTTATACGGTCTGCTCTTCGTGTTTTCCTTCGTTGATTTCCTCAACGAGCTTTTTGTTGAATGCCGGTAAATCTTCCGGAGTCCTGCTCGTTACCAGTCCATGGTCGGTAACTACTTCGCTGTCTTCCCAGTCTGCCCCGGCATTTTTTAAATCTTTGCTGATGGATTTTACGGAAGTCATATTTCTTCCTTTCACAACTTCAGCACTGATCAGGATCTGTGGCCCGTGGCAGATTGCTCCTACCGGCTTGTGCTGTTCAAAAAAGTCTCTTACAAAGCTTAATGCCGTATCATTAGTTCTTAAGGTATCCGGATTGATCACTCCTCCGGGTAACATCAGGGCATCATAATCTGAAGCGGAGGCTTCGTTCAGTGTTTTGTCTACGGTATATTCTTTACCCCAGTCTTTTTCAGCCCATGCTTTGATGGTTCCTGCTTCAGGGCTGATGATGTGGGCGGTCCAGCCTTGCTGTTCCAAATGTTCTTTTGGTGATTTCAATTCGCTTTCTTCAAATCCGTGGGTGGCCAAAATGGCAATTTTCTTAGACATAATTTTTAATTTGGTGTTATATGGTTAATGACTAAGAAAAAATGGTGCCGTGAGAAAAATACAAATGCTAAATGTTTGTTAAAAGATAAATTGTTTATTTACATGGGTAAGATTTCAAACGAGGTGGTCGTTAATCTCTTTTAAGTATTTGAACATATTTTTGGTCACAAAGGTCTTCGAAAGACTCAGCATAACCTATTTCACTTAGCAAATGATAGCCCTGTTTAATGATCTATGCTTTTTGTGATGAGCAAAAACAAAAAAATCTGCGTGTGAATAAAAAAACCGTTGATGGGACCAAATTCTTTGAAAAGGATGTTTCAGTTTCAAAAATGATAAAGCAGCGCATAAATGATCAAACTCTGCAGGAGGATGACCAATGCGGTTTTGAAAAGAAAGGATTTTTTAGAGGTTTTATGCCGGTAGGAAATCATTCCGAGGATTGCGCCGGCGGTTCCGCCAAGGAAAGTCAGAAAAAGGAGTACCGATTCCGGAATTCGCCGCTGATGCTTTTTAGCCCGGCGTTTGTCGAGGCCGAATGTAAGGAAGGTGATCAGCGTGGAGATAATGAAAAAATACTTCATGAGGGGCAAAGATAGGAATATTCCGGGGAAGTTAATGGCGAAAGGCTGATCGTCAATGGTGAGTTTTTGCAGCGGTGCGAGAGAGATTTCAACACAAAGTTCTCTTAACGCCGGCGCGTATCTTAAGGGAGCAAAGAATGGCGGCAAGCCGCTGATGAAGCGCGGGGTATAAAGTTTATGAAGTCCGGTGGGTGTTGGAAAGTGCAATGGCACAGGAGGACTTTAAAAGCTTTGCATAAAAGGCGCTGAGATTTTATCTTTGATAAAATTGTGTACTGCAGAAATACCTTAACCGAAATTCCCCTCCGAATTTCGGGGGGGGTGGCAAAATTCAAGGAATTTTTGACGGGATGCTTCTGGAATGAATGGCCGGTAGTGAATGTAAATGGCCACAGTATTTTCAATGGTCTTTGCGGCTTTGCAAAATTCCAGCCTTCAATTCAGAATTTCAGACCGGTTGGAAATTGCCGCCGGAATTTTTTATTTTTGCTGTATCTAAATTTGAATATCAATGACCGTACACGATCTGGTGGGCAGCTATACTGTCCAGGGCAGCAACCAGGAAGCAGGCGATCTGGCAACCTACAGAGGCATCCTGACCTTAACCCTTGATGAAAACAACCGGATCATTGCGCAATGGATCATCGGTGACCATGAGCAGAACGGGACCGGATTTTACAAAGACGGAATTGTAGTCATCAACTTTCATTATACCGGCGATGATGGCCAGGTATATAAAGGGGTCGCAGTGTACCGGTGCATCAGCAATGATACCTTGGACGGTTTCTGGTCTGAGAAATATGGCGATCCGAGGTTCCTGGGGAGCGAATACTGCGTGCGGATCCAGGATTCGGAATTCCTGAACTGATCTGCGCCGTTGAAAGATCAGTTCCAGAGTTATGTATTCTGTAGATTTTTACGTTCGATCAGCTTTCTGATCCTATCCATCAGGCAGTCCAGTATTTCATCCATGATGAGCAGCTTCTCCCCGGAATAATAGTCGATGTTGTCGGTGTACCGTAACCCGGCATCTATGGTCCGGTAGAAATCGGGGCTCAGCTTACCGAACAGGAACTCGATTTTCTCCATCGAAGGGTCTGCGAAAACACACAGTTTCCAGATGCTGAACGCATTGAGGTAATGCGGCATATACGAATGCAGGGAACCGTAGAGGAACACCCGGAAGGCATTCATCACACACCGGGCAAAAACGGCTGCAAAACCATATCCTTATCATTCTCAACATGTTTCCGCATGGCAAAATACTGTGCAACATAGCCCTGTAATGCGACATGGTATAAATCCATATCCCCGTATTCAGCGATGTGCGGTTCCTCCCAGTGAATATCAGGATGCAGGTCATCGGTGGTGAACATCCTGTTCTGAACGGTCATGATCTGCCGCATCAGATGCTGGCCGTTGAATAAGTGTTCCTGAACGGAAATCCTGCTGTGGCTTAAGATGACAACACCGGCTGATCCGCAGCTTTTCGCCTGTACCGAATCCTGGATCCGGATGATTTTCTCATTGCCCAGCCCCTCCCCGATCACCAGAAGGTAATACAGCCTGATCTTCCGCTTGTTCTCAAAGGTATCTGCCGTATGAAACAGGAAAATTTCCTCCGGATCTGCTGTTTTACAGATGGAAGTGATGATCATGTCCAGGTTTTCGTCGTTGGTTTTGTTTTCTGGAATTTCCGCTTCGGCAGGTAAAATGGGAAATTCCGGTTCCAGCATAGCCTTCAGTTCTTTGAACCGGTGTTCTATCAACAGGTATAATTCCGATTCCAGATGCTGTATCGCGCTGTACAGTTCCGTCCGGATGTCCATTTCATCCCCCGATTCCGCAGCGTTTACGGCAGCCTCCAGTTTTGAGATCAGGTAATAGGTATTCCCGTTTTTCCTTACCAGCAGCTTCTGCAACAGAGGAATATGCAGGGTTAAATCTTTTATTCTCTGATGCTTGTTTTTATGGTCCCTCCGGTCTCCCAGATACAGATATTCCAGGTAATCCAGATCATGCTCAATCAGCCTGATGTACATCAGATACGTGCTGATGGGTGAATGCAAGGCGTGGAACCGGTCGGCTTCCGACTTCAGCAGGTCATGGTCGTGGTAAAATTCTTCCCTGAAAGAGGCATACCTTTTCATCCGCTGTTTTCCGGTTTTATCCGTATGGTAACAGGCCCGAACAGGATCTTTACTGTAGATCAACAGTGACGGATGGGTATAGCAGTACACCAAAGGATAGCCTTTCTTCAGCCGGTACTCTACCGTTTGGGGGCAGGAGACATATACTTTTGTCTGATGCTCCGAAAAGGCTTTGGTGACCCATTTTCTTCCGCGGATCAGTTCAGCATCCTTATGCGATTGGGTCATGAGAAAGAGATGGCCATAGCCTGTCTGATCCGTAGGACGGTAATAGATCTGTATCACCATATTATTGAGGCATTCCTGCCGCAGCTGATTCCGCAGGTAGTCATTGTCCAGGGGAATCATCATTTTTTTTGTTGTGTCCATTGTTGTGTTTTTTTAGATGGTGAAACGAATTTCCCATACGCGGACAGGTTATCCAAGTTTGCGTAAGACTATGAAAGCCGGAAAAACGGATGTTCCATCCCTTCAGAACGGTTATTATTCCTTTCTGCTACTTTTTTAGTTGGTCAACTGAAAAAGGTCTCATTCAACAAGTCTTGATACACTCCACTTCGTTGCGTATTCGAACAGACGACGACGGAAATCAATCTATGACCAACACTGCGGCATCGTCCGTTCGAGTTTTTTTCGCAGCAACGCGGAGAAAAATGTATCGAGAACCGGTGAGTAGCAAACAAAAGTGTAATCCTTTTCAACAAGTTCCCGATACACTCCACTTAGTTTCGTACTCAAACAGACAGAGACGAAAATCAATCTCTGACAAACACTGCGGCACCGTCAGTTCGAGTTTTTTTCGCAGCAACGCGGAGAAAAATGTATCGAGAACCGGTGAGTAGCAGACAAAAGTGTGATCCTTTTCAACGAGTTCCCGATACGCTCCACTTCGTTGCGTACTCAAACAGACGAACCCGGAAATAGATCAATTATAATCACTACAGCCCCGTCAGTTCGAGTTTTTTTCGCAGCAATGCGGAGAAAAATGTATCGAGAACCTGTGAATAGCAGGCAAAAGTGATCCTTTTCAACAAGTTCCCGATACACTCCACTTCGTTGCGTATTCGAACAGACGGCGACGGAATCAATATCTGACCAACACTGCGGCACCGTCCGTTCGAGTTTTTTTCGCAGCAAAGCGGAGAAAAATGTATCGAGAACCGGTCTGTATTAAACTGAAGTTGGATTCTTTTCAACAAGTTCTCGATACACTCCACTGCGTTGCGCACTCGAACAGACGGCGACGGAAATAGATCACTGACAAACACTGCTGCCCCCGTCAGTTCGAGTGTTTTTCGCAGCAACGCGGAGAAAAATGTATCGAGAACCGGTGAGTAGCAAACAAAAGTGTAATCCTTTTCAACAAGTTCTCGATACACTTCACTTCATTGCGCATCCGAACAGACGGACATTCAACAGTGTCATCCATTAGTCTTTTCAGCATAGGATCGAAATAGGTATCAGAAAGTACTTAGTTTTTGCTTCCCTGTTAGTTCATGCCTTTCCGCAGAAGGCATACCCATCAAAACTACATCCTGAAAGTGACTACCATAGTCATTGGGTTAGGATTTTTACCGGATAATTTATACCTTTACTCGTCACACTTTTAAAAGATTGGCTGTATCTTTACGGCTCAGAAAAACAAAACACATGGAACAGAAAATACATCAGGGACGCAACGTCAAACGCTTCAGGGAAATGCTGGGCGTCAAGCAGGAAGCCCTCGCCCTCGACTTAGGCGATGAATGGAACCAAAAGAAAGTTTCCCTCCTGGAACAAAAAGACGTCATCGAAGAAGCCATCCTTCAGAAAATCTCCGAAATACTGCATATTCCCGTAGAGGCGTTTCAGAATTTTGATGAGGAACAGGCGATTAATATAATATCAAATACAGTTCATAACAGTGATAATGCTTCAGGTAATTCTTTGTTTAGTTATTATCCAACTGTAAATCCCATTGAAAAATGGATTGAAGCTTTGGAGGAGATTAAACGGCTGAATGCGGAGCTGCTGAAGGCTAAGGATGAGCAGATTAGAATGATGGAGAAGTTGATACAAGATAAATAGATAAATCCTGAGCATGGTCTCAGGATTTTATATTTTAATTACTACAACGGTAATTCATTTAATATTCTTTTCTGAATGCGCCAGTTCGGCAAAAACTTATCCATCAAAATAATGAAGTTCTTGTTATGATTTCTTTCTAATAAATGAACAAGTTCGTGCACAACAATATATTCTATACAATCAATCGGTTTCTTCGCCAATTCAATATTAAACCAAAGCATTCGTTTTTCGATACTGCAGCTTCCCCATTTGGTTTTCATTTTTCTGATACCAAAATTGATATCTGTAACATTCATTAATTTAGCGTAATCGAAAATTAAGTTTCCAATTTTTGCTTCTAATTCTCTTTTGTACCAGTTATAAAGGGTATTGTGTTTTTGCTCTAAAGTAGCATTTGGTGTTGCATATAGTTCAATTGCATTATGTTTTAGAACTAATTTTGGCCGATTGGCTTCAATAACTTTTAGTAAATAACGCTTCCCTAAAAACTGATGACTTTCTTGAGTAATCATTAATTTAGGCTCTTCACGCTCTTGGCTTCTGATTTTATCCTGCTCTCTTTTAATCCAGCCTAACTTTGTAGCTGCATATATCTTCACCTTTTCCAAATCATAAAAATCAGGAGAAGCAATAGTTACTTTTCCATAAGGCGGATGAACACTTAAATGCAGGTTTTTTATTGCTTTAAAAGTGACTTCTATATCTACCGAACCGATATGTAAAATTTCAGTGGTCATTAATATTCGTCTTTATGAGCTTCAATGATTTTATAAATTTCTTCAACCTTACTTACATCATCCAATACATCAAAAATAGCCTTCTTTACCAACTTTTGCTTTGCTAGATTTTCTCTGAAACCTTCCTGCTTAGCATATTGAACTTTTTCTTCAAGTACCAGCGCCAATTTCTCATCTCCATCTAAAGTGTGGTACAATGCTACTTTACCCTTTGTATTTAGTGATTTTGGAATATCATCTTTCTTACCTTGATTAACTTGGCGGATGACTTCTGCCATCTCTTTCAAATAATCTCGGTAATTGATAGTCTCTTGTTTTCTTCGTTCAATCAATTCTTGCAATAAAACTGACATATGATCGAAATATTTAGGATCAAATAAATGATCTTCTACAATCTTGCTACGGACATTATTTTCTATGACCTCAGCAACTGCTTCCTGATTACCTTTGATCTCTTTTGGCAAACTATCAATGGCTTTATCCATATCCGTTTCCAGTAAATCCAATAACGAAATATTCTCGAAAGGAGAAATCACCTCTGATTCTTCAGCTTTAATATATGTATCTATCAGGAAACGCATATCTGCTTCATAAGCTTTTAAATCAATGCTTTCACCCGAAGCAATACGAATGATTTCACGAAGGTTTAGATATTCATCAAGTTTATCATTAAACCTTTTTATTTCTGCATCCGTAAATTCTGCTGCAATAAAATCTGCTTTTACATTTGAATAAGCTCTGATGTATTCTACAATAGCTTTATATAAAGCCATGCGTTTATACTCTGTTGCTTTTAAGTCTTCCGGATTTTCGGTATTGCCACAAAAGTAGTGAATATAGGCTAAATCATTTTTTGGAGAAGCAACATTTTCACAAATGCTTTCTACTGTTTCCAATGCTGTGAATAAACGGTCTTTAGCTATTTTCAGACGGTCTTTCAATTGTACGCTTACCTGCTCATCAGTAAATCCTTCGCTATCTAATTCAGAAGTATAAACATTGATAGCATCAGTTACATTGCCGAACAATTCCATATAATCAATAATGTAGCCGTAATCCTTATCGTCGGTATCCAAACGGTTGACTCTGCATATTGCCTGAAACAATGTATGATCCTGCATTCGCTTGTCAATATAAATGTAGGTACAAGGTGGTGCATCAAAGCCTGTCAATAGCTTAGAAACTACAATCAACAGCTTCATTCTTGCTGGTTCTTTACGGAAACTCTCTTTAGAATCCGTTTCGTAGGTTTCTGTTTTAGATTTATTTCCTTTTGGACTTACATTCTGTAAAAGATCTGTGTACGTTTTATAAATAAACTGTTTATCTGTTTCGCTATCTGCTCCTGTATCTTCCAGTGAAACATCTCCAGCATTAGGATTATAAGAAGTGATGATAGCACATCTATTTTTAAGTTCAGTATTTAAAAATAAATTATAGTATTTACAAGCCTCATAAATACTGGATGCTACAAGAATAGCATTTCCATTTTGGGATATCAATCGTGGTTTAACAGAGAAATCAACCACAATATCAGCAACAATCTTTTCCATTCTGCTTTTAGAACTCAATACGTTTTGCATCGTACCCCATTTCTTCTTAAGTTCATTCTTTTGGAAATCATTTAAACCTGCTGTCTTTGCTTCAAACCATTGGTCTACTTTGGTTTGAGACGTCATATTTTGTTCAATAGAACGACCTTCATACATCAGATCTTTCACAACCCCATCTTCTACCGCTTCATTAAATTTATAAGTATGAATGTACCTTCCAAACACATCCATTGTTGTTTTCTTATCCTCTTTTAATAATGGTGTTCCTGTGAAGCCAATAAAAACAGCGTTATGCAAAACTGCTTTCATTACTTGGTTCAGCTTACCGCTTTGCGTACGGTGACACTCATCAATAAAAACAAAAATCTCTCCCTGCGTTTGTACAGGATTGTCTTGTAAATCTTTGATAAAAGCATTAAAATCAGTTTCTGTTTTATTACCAAACTTATGAATAAGCGAACAAACCAACCTCGGTCTTGAAGAAGTTAAAAACTGCATCAATTCTTTTCCTGATCTTGTTTTGGCAACATCGGTTTCGCCCACATCTTTAAAGACCCTTTCTATCTGATCATCGAGTTCGGTACGGTCGGTTAAAATGACAATTCGTGAATTGGAAACATTTTCTAAAATCCATTTTCCGAGCATCACCATCATCAGTGATTTCCCAGAACCTTGCGTATGCCAAATGATACCGCCTTCCTTTTTACGTACAAACCTTTGAGCTTCTTTCAAAGCAAAATACTGGTGTGGGCGAGGTAATTTCTTTATACCTGCATCGAACACTACACCATTGAAAATGATATCAAGAAGTCGCTCTTTAGTGCATAATTTTTTAAGATACTTATCTAATTTATAACCTTCATTATCTGTTTCATCTTCTTTCCAGGACAAGTAATATTTTGATTTGGTCTCTATAGTTCCGTATTTCAAACCCTGTGTATTGTTACCTGCCATCAGCAACTGCACGGTAGTATAAAACCACTCGTTAAACAATACTTTTTGGTTGGAAATAGATTGGTTGATGCTCTCAGAAATATCAGTTGTTCCTCTTTTCAGTTCTAACACACCAATCGCAATTCCGTTGATATATAAAACGACATCCGGACGGCGGTTGTTTTCACCTTTCGTGAGCGTCACTTCTTCTGCAATGCCAAATTCATTTTTATCAAAATCATTCCAGTCAATCGGGAAGATTGTATCAAACTGCTCACCCAAATCTGGTCTTGCTTTCACTCCATACCGCAAAAGTGAATACATTGCTTTGTTACGATTATATAAATTACCGGAATTGGTAGTCGCCAAATCATAGACTTCTTTTACCGCCTTCTCTGCCAAGGTTTCTGAATAACCTCGTTGAAGCAAATTATGCTTTAGAATTGCTTCTTCTACATTACTGTTATTTTCTTTTTTTTCCCAATTGCCGTAATTGGTATAGCCCAATTCTTTTTGAAAGAGTTGGATAATGCGGTTTTGGGTAATGCGTTCTATGGGGTTGATCATTGACTAACGGTTTTAAGTTCCAAACAAATAATATCTAGTTCATTTTCTATTTTATCAAAAGGAACAGATTTAAAATAATGTTTGAAGTTGGAATCGAAAACAAAACTGAGATTTTCTAAACTAACATCGGCTACTCTATTTTCTATTTCTTCTTTATGAAAAAATAATAATTCAAATTCTTCTTTTGTTTTTGAATATCTAATTTCAAGTTTGTAGTTTCTATTATTGTGGCTAAATCCTTCAAAATAAACACCGGGATGTCCGTCTGTATTTTTATCCTTAAAATACCAAAATTTAGTAAATGGAGAAAATTTAGCTGGGGAAATCCTGTTATCTTTCGTAGCACTTTTGTCTTTAAACTCTAGAAATAAACAATAGCTCCTTAACTCACTATGATAAGCAAATATTGGAAAACCTTTTAATAAGCGAATATCATTTTCTGATTCCTTTCGAATTGCAGTTTCTTTACAATAACTAATAGCTTGAGGAAATTTTAAAAACAAATATTTCCAATTAGATTTTTTTAAGTTACTTGATTCAAGGTAATCAGAAATATAATTTGTAAGTAATTGAGGGGTAATTTGATTGTCTTCTAATTTATCAATTACTTCTTTTAGTGCGTTAATTTTACTTCCTTTAAAAAACATTCGCCAATTTTCGTTTTTAGTTCTTAACCCACCTAAAGAACCGCTGCAAAATATATAATCTGATTTGTAATTCGGGAGATAAAAGTCTTCACAAAGTAAAAACCGTTCTAGAATTTTTTCAGCATTCTGTCTTATTTCTTTGCTATACAAGTTCATTACGGCACTACCATACCTAATAAAATCGACTAAAGAATAATCTCCTGATTCATCTTTTGCAAACTCTAACACAAAATTAATTTGCCCATAGAGATAGGAATGATTTTCAAGTAGTTGAATTTGTTCTTTCCAGCCCTCCTCATTAATCAGCACAATTTTTATCTTTTCTTCTTCAAATTGGCTGTTTTCAAAAAATACATTTTCTACCTTGTTATTTAAAAGGGCATCATTAATCTGGAATTTTAAATGCTCAATATTATTGATCTGCTTCAACGCACTATTGAAATTCTCTGGACTTTGAATGTATGTATTATATATAATGTTTCTAGTAAATCTTAACCAATTCTGTAAACCTGTTACTGTAAATTCGTTTTGATTTCTATCATTAATGAAAATAATAAAAGAGTAATAAAACACTGAATGCCACAAAGTTGGTGTAAACAAATTTGACTTTAAGAAAAAATCAGAAAGTAAATTTTCAATAAATGGATTACAAACTATATTCGGTAATTCAAATTCTTTAATTCTGTCATTTTGCTCTAAATAAATCAGAGAATCAAAAGTTTGTTCAATAAATTTTAGCGAATCGGCATTAAATAAAAAATAATTATTTTCTTTATTCTCATTGTCAATCCATTTTATAAAATATTTCTCTAATGGTATATAGGATATCTTCTGATTGTCGTAGACCTCTGTATTTCTAATTAAATTATAGCTTTCTCTAAGTTTTTCAAAAGGGATTTCTTTATTATTTGCCAAACAATACATTAATGCCAAATTCTTAATGTAATTATAGAAGAAATCGTCTAATGCACTAAAATCAGAATCTATATTTCGCCAAAAGTAATTCAGCCAAACAGTATCGAGCTTTTTCCAAAAAGATTCCATCCAAACATTATCTTCAGTTTCTTTATGATATTCTTGCAGCCAAGATTTAAAATGCTCATAATCTGACAACTGCTTTCCTCTGGAATTCATTTTCACGTACAAATCATCTGTTTGATTTAATGAATCTAAATCCATAAAATCAAAAGTGAAAGGCAGTTCTTTAACATTTATTTTAGAATAATCAAAATCAGAATCGAAAGCACTTTCTATAGATAACAACATTTCGAGCATTCCACTTACAGTTGAATCTTTACTCCATTTTTTCAAAAAGAAACTTGAATTGGTAATCAACTCTTTTATGTTTATTTCAGCATTCTTTTTTTGCTTTTTTCGTAGAGAGTCAATATTTTCTGCATTGACTAACTCTTTACAAAATGATAGAGAAGATTTTCTATTTGAATATTTAAAATGGCTAAGCCAATCGTTATTTTTTGATTTGGCACCTTTGAAATATAAGTACCAGTATAATAAATACAAGGTTGTTAATCTTTGCTGGCCGTCCAAAGGAATAAATTTCAAAAGATTTTGATTAGACTCTTCATCTTCTGTTTCTTCTATATTCGCAGAAATTTTAAACTCTAAATTGTGTGCATAAAATTTAACAGCTTCTAATATTGACGAGACAGCTTCTTTATTTAATATTTTTCTCTTGAGATTTTCTTTTCCTTCAATTTTTCCGTACACAAATCCAAGATGTATTTCTTCATTATTTATGATTGTTTTAGCAAGATCAGTGACAAACCTTTTCCTGATAGATTTTACCTTTTCAGTATTTCTGCCCTGTGCATACTCTCTTTGTATTATTGGTACTTCAATAATATATTTACTTACAATGTCATAAAAAGATTTAGTTTGCTCCATCTTTTTCGTGTTTTAAAAAGTTGTTGATCGTAATCTTTATTATATCATCATAATATTTTCTATCTTTTAAACTCCAGTAATTAATTTGATAAAACTCTGATGGTGTCGATTTTTTGGAAAATACATATTTTGTTCCTATTGGAATATAAGCGTCTTTTTTTATTTTAATTTCTAGATCTAAGTTCAACACGATGTTCCTTTTTCTTCTGAATGGCTTTTTACCAACTTTTATATTGGTTGATTGGTCCAAAAGGCATAAATTATTAAAGTCATCAATACTAAAAAATTCTGCTATTTTGTCGTTTATTTCTTTAATTTTTCTTTTACATTCTGCTTTTTTACTTGTATCAATTAATTGATATAACTCGTCTAATAGATTTGTTATTATGCTTTTATTTTCTTCACTTATTTCTTCCTTAGCTGATACTTCTAATAAAGACTTAATATCATTATGAAAACTGCTGAATTCCTCAAATGTCTCCAAACCATCATCATTCTTAGCCAATATGTGTTCTATGTTCCAATTCTTGGCATCATAAAAGCGATAAAAGGGGAAAAATGAATCTTTTTCATCTACTTCAGTAAGAGCAATATTGTACAGAAACAACACCTTAAAAATACCGGATTCATTGTATTTGATTAGTTGAGGGTCAAACCCTTTTTTCCACGTTCCATTATCTTTAAAAAAATCAGATAAAATACTTCGAAGGTTGTTTCGAAATGCTTTCTTACTGTCAGATTTCACAGCAGTTTCAAGAATTTTTGAAATATTAAAATTGGTGAGATGAATGATTGCACCGGTTAAATGATAAGAAGTTCTATCAAAAAACCATTCTTCTAAACTATTGTACAAAGTGGTGATTTTGTCCCAATTAAGTTTATCTTCAACTATTGTTGTTTTAGATGATTTCTCAAATTTTCTGTAGTTGTAAAAATGATCTTCCGCTTTTCCAAATCCATTGTGTAACTGAAACAAAAGATTGATTTTATTGGATATGTTTTTATCATTTTTATTATTAGAAATAAATTGCCAAAACTTATCATCTCCCATTTGATGTTCTATCAAATTCCAATCATCAGCAAAGTGATTTTCATCGTATTGACGTTGAATAACATTTGGATTCTTTAAAATATCAAGTACGAATAATGCTTTAATAAGCTCAGCCTGCTCTAGTTCAATTTTCCCTTCATTAAAATCAATGAATTTCTTGATGATTTTTTTATCGGATGACTCTTCATTTTCTACGTACCAGATTACTTTAATGAGCGTCAATAATTTTTGTAGAAACTCTTGTTTTGACTTTTCATCAAATGGATTGAACCAGTTTTTTATAACACAAAAACTTCTATAAAAATAAAAATTGTCAACGTTATTAATATCAGGATTATTCTGTGTGATTTTCTCTTTCCAATGTTTAGAAATTATATTGTCAAAAGCTTGAAAATCTTCCAATTCATTATTTAACAGAAATTCAGGAGTTGATAAATCTGTTATACTTTCAAAAAAAGAATTAATCCCATTTTCTTCTGTATTTCTGGTAGAATATAAAAGTTGAAATCTTTTAGAGTCAAAGAAAATCAGTATCAAACAAATAGTTGTTGCTCTTTGCTGTCCATCAATTAACTCAAAAGTTTTATCATCCAATTTTTTCACGACCAAAGGTTGCAAACAATAGAACGATTGAAATTCGGGTGTAAATTCATTAATATCATTCAACAAGCTAAATACCTGTGTAGTATCCCATCGGTAACCACGTTGATAAGTATCGATTAGAAAATTATAGTCTAAAAGTTCTTCTATTTTTTTTAGATTCTCAATCATTAATGAAGTGTTATCTGAATTGATGTGTAGTTGAGGTGGATATCTTGATATTCATTTACTTTCCGACCTTTTAAATTCTAAATATCTTCTAACACTTTGCCTTAATGTTGCCATTCCATCAACATAGTTACCTTTAATATCAATTCCTTCAGGCAAAGGCTTTGTTTCTCCTTTTGCATACTTAAGTTGTATCATCAGAGATTCTAATTTATCATTTTCAAAATGTTGATCCAAATCCCCTAAAGCATTTTCAACTTTTTGCGCATTACTTATTCTATTTTCAGCTGAACCAGCATTCATTCCTTGCCCCTCCTTATAATCATTGATTAACCAATTCTTAAATTCTTCTCTTTTCATAGTTTTAGTTTTTATACTTTAGTTTTTTATTATTTCCCTACACCAACCGCACTCTCCCCGTCAGCAATTCCTGCATCATTCCTTGTTTTATCTTTCTTGCTTTGTCCAATTGCGCTTCCAAAGCTTCCAGCTCTGCATCCATATCCGCTAATATCGTGGCGATACGTATTTGCTCAGTGAGGGATGGAAAAACAAATTTTCGATTTACCATAGATTCCTTTGTAATATGAATCATTGTTCCTCCTTGTGATTGCTTTACAATACTTTCTTTATCTTCAATTAATAAATAATACAGAAAATACTTATTTACAGATTTCATCACTTCAAGTTTCCAAATATGATAATGATAAATTGTTTTTTCTCCATTCCAAAATTTTGGTCCAAAAGAGGCTGACCAAGCATACATCAAATCTCCATTATCAACATAAAACTTATCTCCTAATTCTAAGTTACTCCAATACCATTTTTCACTAGAAAAAAAATTGCCCACTCGAAGAACTTTATATTTACCTCTGTTAAGCAATTCATTTTGTGAATACGCTCTACCATTTAATACTTCACAAACCTCTCCCAACTTCTTCACTTCCCAATCCTCCTTTGCCGTCAACAATTCCTGCATTGCTCCTTGTTTGATGAGGTGTTTTTTGGCGATGAGTTGCTCCAGGCTTTCTATCCAGGCATCGGCATCACTCAAGGCTTCAGCTATCGCTTCTTGTTCGGGTAAGGATTTTGGAAATGGTATTTTAAATTCTAAAATATCCTTTGGACTAATGTGAGGAATTGCAGAGGACGTTTTATTATTATCACAGTGAGCAGTGAAATATTCGCTACAATAGTATTGTTTGAGATAATTTGTATGAATTTTAGTTCCTCTTAACCTTG
The DNA here is from genome assembly GCF_002770595.1 of Chryseobacterium camelliae. NCBI lineage: Bacteria > Pseudomonadati > Bacteroidota > Flavobacteriia > Flavobacteriales > Weeksellaceae > Chryseobacterium > Chryseobacterium camelliae. The sequence continues at coordinate 722,774 of NZ_CP022986.1, forward strand.
CAACACGTTGAACTAATAGGCAAGGCAAGTCAAATTCTCTAATTTGTCCAAAACTTCTTCCTACAAGAGAACCATCCATTGAAATAATAATATCACCATCTTTAAGTAAATATTTATTTAAAGAAAAATCTACATTGTCCCAATACCTAACCAAATCTTCATTCCAGACAACCTCGTTTCTCTTGACATTTGAACCTCTTAATAATTTGGTTCCTTGGTTAGAAAACAAATCACTTTTAAAAGGAAATCCTGTTAAAAAATCAAGATATTTCCCTGCAAAATCATATTCCCAATCTTCAGGAATTAATCCAATCTCCGTCTGCTTCGTCCTACTTTCTTTTACCATACCAATCCCATTTTTTGTAGGTGAACCAAAACTTTTTGTGAAGCTTCCGCAGTTTGGTCTTCCAAAGCTGGTAAAGCCTGTTGATAGCGCACTGCCAGTTCCTTAATGCGTTTTGTAAGGTTTTGGCTCAGCTTTTCCTGTTCGCTGTTCAGGGCATTTTGCAATACGGGTGTCCATTTGTGGTTAATCACCATATCTTTTATTTCGGCTTCGGTTAATAAAGGATATTGCGCCACCACTTTTACTTCCAAGTTCTCTTTTGCAATTTTTATCAGTTTGGTAATGCCACCCAAAGCTTCCTGCGTATCGATGTAGTTTTTAATGTATTTCAATTCTTCCTTAGAGGTATTTTCTGCTTTACGTTCTTTGTAAAAGTCTTTTACATTTTTAAGATTGATTTTTTCCAAATCACTGAAAATGCCTTCCTCTCCGCTGTTTTCCTCTTCTATTTCGGCAAGGGCTTCCTGCGTAAGGTTCAGCTGGTTTTCTAAATCCTGTAAACTGTCATTTTGTTCCTTGAAGAAATAATGTATCATCATTTCCGGCGTTATCATTCTGCCTTCAATACCTGCCAAACCTGCAATCTCTTTGTCTTGTGCAGTTTTACCGTCTTTTCCTTTTTTACCTTTGATGACCAATCGGGTGTATTCATTCCCTGCCTTCCAGCCGTCTAAAGCAATCGAATAAAAATCGTCCTGCATCACTTCGTTCCAGTATTGCATCAGGTGTTGGTACATCGCATAACGGTTCACCAAAGCATTGTCTTCGAAATGTTCCAAAATGCCCTGTGCCGATGTTTCAATGGCTTCTTTTACTGCAAAACCTTTATCTAAATCATTCCACTCCGTTTGTTGTTCGTTCAACCATTTATCAAAAGCGGTGTGCATTTTTGTATTAAAAGCTACAAATTCGGGATGGTTGAAAATGGTGGTTTTAATGGTTTCCGCAGGTACTTTCAATTCAAAATAACCTGCTCTTGCCGGGCTAAACAAATCGGCTTTCATCGAAGGAAACAAATCCCAATAGGCCTGCAAACCGTCCACATCTTTCTGCGGAATACCACCCGACAAATGCCCCGCCAAATCCTGAATATCTTCCGCTTCCTGCGTATTGATATACCGTGGAATGTTGAGGTTGTAATCGTTTTTAGGGTCGGCAATTTCCGTCATCGAAACCATTCGGCTAAACTTCGGTACTTCCGCAAAAGTATCAAACACATCGGTAATTTTACGAATGTCCTGCTCCCGTAATCGGTTTTTGTTGCCGTCTTTCACAAAGCCCTTGCTCGCATCAATCATAAACAAACCTTTGCGCTGCTCGGCATTTTCTTTATCCAACACAATGATACAAGCCGGAATGCCAGTACCATAAAACAAGTTGGCAGGCAAACCGATGATGGCTTTGATGTAGCCTTTCTTTAAAATATTCTTACGAATTTCTCCCTCGGCATTGCCACGGAACAAAACGCCGTGAGGCAACACCACTGCACCTTTTCCATTGGCTTTTAAAGATTGTAAAATATGCAGAAGAAAAGCATAATCACCATTCTTTTCCGGCGGAACACCTAATGCAAAACGATTGTGTTCATCGCTGTCCACATTCACACCATTGCTCCAGCTTTTCAAAGAAAAAGGCGGATTGGCAACCACATAATCAAACTTTTTAAGTGAGCCATTTTCTTCTTTATAAAACGGGCGGCTCAAAGTATTATCTGCAATAATGGTAGCGGTTTCCGCACCGTGCAGAATCATATTCATATGCGCTAAGTTGGCAGTGGTGGTTTCTTTTTCTTGTCCGTACAGGTCAATGTTTTTGCCTGCTTCATTCATCACTTTCAGCAACAGCGAACCCGAACCACAGGTCGGGTCGTAAGCCATTGTTTGGTGCGAAGAATTGTTTTGGTTAATGCCAATCACTTTTGCCAGCACCCTCGAAACTTCGGCAGGCGTATAAAACTGTCCTTTCGATTTTCCGCTTTCCGTAGCAAAATGGCGCATCAAATATTCGTACGCATCGCCTAAAATATCGTCGCCTTCAGCAGAATTTTCCGAAAAATCTAAACTCGGGTCGTTGAAAATACGTACCAAATTAGAAACCGTATCTACCAAATCTTTTCCTTTACCCAATTTACTTTCGTCATTAAAATCAGGAAATTCATTGAGTTTATTAGCTTCTTTGATTGGATTCAGAATCTGCTTATTGACCTTATCGCCAATCTCAGCATTTCCAATCAAATCCACCATATCATCAAAAGATGCTCCCTCTGGAACAGTGATGGCACCATATGGGTCACCTTTGTATTTATCGGAAATATACTTTACAAATAACATTGTAAGTACATAATCTTTATATTGAGAGGCGTCCATACCTCCTCGTAATTCATCACAACTAGCCCATAATGAACTGTATAGCTCAGATTTTTTAATAGCCATTAATTCTATTTCAATTTAAGCGTTAAATATAACCAAAAAAGCAATTTTTAAACTATATTACGCTTATAAATACAGACTTTTTAACCTGTTATTTATCATTGTAACCTTTCTATCGACTCTTAAGTTTCTAAAAAAGTCGCCTGTCCGTAATCAATAGATACGGTCACCTTATTGCTGAGGAACATCTATTCCCCGACAATCTTGGCGTAGACAAATTTTGGAACGGATTGCGCATGCAGGAAGGAAAGGACACCGCACAGGGCGGTCAGGAAAAAACAGTTTTTTCACGGTTAAAGTTTTGCCAAATATAGCTAAAAAATCAATCCCTATGAGATGGGAAGCCGTAAAAATAATTCAGGCTGTTATGTTCCAGTGCAACTCATAGCTGCCAGAAGACAACTTGTCGATATACTCCACAAAAAAGCCCGGCAACAACCGGGCTTTGATCAGCTAAGATTTGTTATTCTGTTTGTGGCTTTTATATCAAAACCTTACTCCTGCATTTAAGCCTCTGCATTCTTTTCAAACCAGGCAATATACGCTTCTACCGCTTCTTTAATGAATTTTTTGGTTTCGCCTTCTTTCAGGGCTCCGCTGTCATCGAACAATTCGTTGGCTTTGGCGATGTAGACTTCCGGCTGCTGCATGGCGGGCATATTCAGGAATACGAGGCTCTGCCTCAAATGGTGGTTGGCCCCGAATGCGGAAATATTTCCCGGGGAATTGCTGAAGATCGCTGCAGGTTTTTTGTCCCAGACACTTTTACCGGCCGGCCGGGAACCGATGTCGAGGGCATTTTTCAGGACGCCGGGTACAGAACGGTTGTATTCGGGAGTGATGAAGATGATACCGTCTACGTTCTGCATTTCTTCCCGGAAAGCTTTGTACGATTCCGGGACCTGATTATGGTCGTCAAAATCCTGATTGTAGACTTCCAGTCCGTCTAATGAAACAATCTGAAACCGGTAGCCTTCCGGTGCCATCGGTACAATGGCTTGTGCAATTTTCTTTGAAAACGATTCTTTACGCAGGCTTCCTGCAAGAATTCCTATTACTTTATCCATATCGATATAATTTAGTGGTCTCTGTGCAACGGATCAGGCTATATCCCGATCGTTCACAACAGTACAAGTTTCTTGCCGCAGCGTATGGCTTCGGGAGCTTCAGCCACCGGCCTGTTCATTCATGAAACGAGATCTGGATTTCCGGAATACTGGGATCAGGGATTATCAGTAGCATGTAGTAAAGCTTTATGCTTTCTGGCGGATCAGATCCTGCCACCCTTCTACCCGATCAATATCTCCCAATATTAAGATAAACATAAACGCTTTTTTTTGTAAATTTCACAAAATTATCACCATTAAAACTAGAAAGCATGAACATTACACCCATTTGCCACGCCATCAAAAGCTGGAAAAAACTGATTGATACTTACCGAATACATGATGATGATGAAAGCGGCAAAAAGATCCTGAGGCTTCTGAACCAGGGATCTCATTTCTCCGTCACAGCCTCTGAAATCCAGCAATGGACGGAACGCTTGGCCAATGCATCTAATCCGCTTATCCATGTCTATGCGGGCGTTGATAACGAGGCATTCAAATTGTTTCTCATCGACTCTGTAAGTGATGCAGCAAAGGATTTCAGTTATATTGTGACCAAAGAAATGGACCGCGATCTTCCTTCCTTCCATACTCCAGACCCTCAACAGGTCTGCACGCCTATTTCTTCTGAATCGGCGATCTACCGTAATTTCATGTTCAATATGTATGGCCATGCGTGGATGGCAACACAAAAGGAAAACTTTTTCCAGGTCATTTCAATCCCTTTTGAAGACTACCGGAATATGGAGCTGAAAAACGGACAGTCCTGCATTTCATTTTTCGGGCTTACCGATGGTCAATCGGCCCCTGCTTCCCTGGATAAATACCATATCGAAATCATCACGATGAAGGACCTGGAAATAAACAGCATCAGCAGTACTGCAGAAAACTGTTCCACACCCCGTCCGCCGTTTACGGCCGAAGATCCTGTCGAAAATTACCAATTATTGCAGGAAAGCCATGCCTGCATATAATGCGCTGTCTTTTTATCTTCAGTTTACCATTAACATTACCTTGCTCACGGGATTTTTCCTGTTCCTGAAAAGAGGAAAACACGCCAGGAAGCTCCTGTTGATCTTCCTTGTGGGTGAACTGACCGCTGAACTGTCGGACCTTATTTTCCGGCTTATGAAAGTTAATACCGCCAATATGTACCTTTATCCGCTTAGCCAGAGCTTTGGCTTACTGATGATGACTGAGATATACAGCACGTATTTTTTTAAAATTCCGCCTTCCGTAAAGTGGATCATTTATCTGTTTACCGGCACATCACTGGTCATCAGCCTTACCGGCAGCGGGGCTGCCTCCTGGGTTACGTGGTATTCCAATATCATTAAGGATATCATCATCTGTAGCCTGGCAGCAGCATATTTCCTGCATATATTTAAAAATCCCGGCAGTGACAGGAACCTGATTACCGTCAACATTCTGATCTTTCTGTTTTTTTCCATTGAAAGCATTATTTCGACGACCTTCAGTTTTCTGATTCACCATCACCTGCAGTGGGTAGCTCCGGTATGGCTCTTCAGGGGCGTCTTATTATGGCTGTTCTATATCGCATGTATCAATCTGGGATGGAATACGGGAAAAACGAAGGCGTGATCCTGATGTGGATATGGATCGGGATCGGATTGTCAGTGCTCATAACGGCTTTTGTTACATTGCTGATCCTGCGTTATATCAGCCATGTCAGAAAAAATAAACGGAAAGCTTCCCTGCTGATCCATAAAATGCAGGTTGAATACGGGGAAAACACCCTTTACCTGCAGGAAAGAGACCGGGAAAGGCTTGCAGGCGAGCTTCATGACAACATCATTTCGCGGCTGAACCTCATCCGGCTGAATGCTCAGGGCCGGGATATGCACGAGTTCCATCTGGACCTGAAAAATTCAGTGCGGCATATCCGGGAACTGAGCCATCACCTGACTCCTCCGGATCTCAGTGAAATCGGACTGGAGGACCTGGTTTCAGATTATCTGGAACAGGTAAAAACGAATATTCAGGTACGATATTATCCGTCAGTACAGGCACCGGACTGCATCGGCAGTCCCGTGAAACTGAATTTTTTCAGGATCCTCCAGGAGGTAATCAACAATGCTCTGAAACATGCTGATGCTTCTGTGATTACCATTTCATTAAGGATTTCGGAACGGTATCTTTTTCTGAAAGTGGAAGATAACGGCAAAGGATTCACCCCGGGAACGGTTAAAGCAGCAGGTATCGGAATGCAAAGCATCCGGCTGAGAGCAGGACAAATGAATGCCCGCTACCGGTTTACATCTGAACCTCAGAAAGGAACCCGGTTTATCATCATCAAACATCTAAATTAATTTCATATGGAAAACTCAAAAATCAAAGTAGGCATCGTAGACGACGACCTGATGCTGGTTCAGCTTTTAAAAAATTACATCAACAGCACCACCAATTATGAAGTCGTGCTGACCTCAACCGGAGGCCATCATTTCCTGAACGAAACCGACATCAGCCTGCCACAGATACTCCTGCTGGATCTCAGAATGGCCCAGGGTGACGGCCTTGAAGTCCTCTCTTCTTTAGCTGATCAACCTGAAGCTCCCAAAATCATTGTTTTGTCGAGCTTTTACCGCCGTTCTTTTATGGGTCAGATGCTGAAAATGGGCGCCCATGCTTTCCTGCCTAAAGAAACCGACCTGGAAGACCTGGTGAAGATCATGCATACGGTCTATCACCACGGGCACTATTTTTCGGAGGAGCAGGTTGAAGTCATGCGCAGCCAGCTGTCCAATAAGCTTCCCGAATTCCATGCGCTCTCCAAGGACGGGCTTACGGAACGGGAAACCGAGGTGCTCCGGCTGGTCTGCCAGCAGTTCAGTACAAAAGAAATCGCGGATACCTTATACCTTTCCCCAAAAACAGTAGAAACCCATAAAACCAGCCTGATGCTGAAAACCGGTGTAAAAAATATGGCGGGGCTGGTGATCTATGCCGTACAAAATCATATTGTAGATGCTGATGAGATTGTGCTGTTTGATAAATGAACTAATTGTAATTGGTTATTTAGTAATAATCAGGCATAAAATTAATCAGCTCGATGTTTAAAAGGAATCAGATGACTGATGATTCTTTTTTTGTAATATACTCAACCGTATGATCAATTTCAGGTAGCTGAAGCAATTTTCTGTATGCTTTCACATTTGCTTTTCCCATATTAGGGAATAACCAACTTCCGAAAGTCTGATTCAGAGATGCAAAGTTATTTGGTCCACCTCCTTTAAGGATCATATATGTCTTCCCACCTTCATCTACGTAACTGATATCTAAATATCCTCCACTGAAAACATGTCCTGACTCTGCATAATTTCGCATGGTCATTTTTTCATCATCATGAGTTGTCCTTACCGGCCCACCGAATATTGCTGTAGTCAGTTCATCATTCCCTCTTCTCCCCATCAATACGCCGTTCTGGCCTCTCATAGCCCCTGGTACTGTCTGTCCTACATAACGTTTTGAGAACTCAAAGAGCAAACGGGCATTAAGTTCTGTGCTGGTAGTTCCTGCCAGTATTCTGAATTCAAAATCGTGTTCGCCATAACAGGCTTCAGCACCTAATAATCTTCCGGACATGCGGAAAGGTTCCATTACTATAGATCCGACTCTTCGTGACGATAGCATTTCATCAACATAACGAAGCTGGGGAGTAAGCCTTTGCAATTGCAGAAAATTACTGTAATTGAACAATGTGTGCCTATTATGATATACCATATATCCGCCAGATAGTACTGGAAATACATATTTTAAATATCTCATATCAATTTATTTCTAAGTGATCATTTATTGTTAAAAATCAGGGAGGATACTATACCCTCCCTGAAAAAGAATCTAAAAACACTGAGGTTAGGAAGGATTCATCATCCTGGCGATAGAGATGGCATCTGCTACGGTATCCAGACTGTAGATCTGCATTACGCCCTGGGTGGTGGCTGCCTGTCCCAGAATATTCTGCTGGTTCTGGTTGTTCACTGCATTCTCAAACATCAGTCCCGTGGAATGGGCTGCGGTCTGGTATACATTTCCTAAAGCCACAGCAGGGGCTTCTGCTACTACTTTTACATTGGTTTGCGTTACTGCGTCGGTAATTTGTTCATTGACGTTTGCCATAATTAAATTTGTTTAAGGTTTGAATAACCGGATTTTCCGGTCATGGTTATAGTATTGGAGTTGTTTTAAAAAGCAACCGGAATGGTTCCGGCTGCCCAATAGCTGTAATGTGCGGATTACGGATTAGGATTCATCATCCTGGCGATAGAGATGGCATCTGCCACGGTATCCACACTGTAGATCTGCATCACCCCCTGAGTGGTGGCTGCCTGTCCCAGAATATTCTGCTGGTTCTGGTTGTTTACTGCGTTTTCAAACATGAGTCCCGTAGAATGGGCTGCGGTCTGATACACGTTTCCTAAAGCCATGGCCGGAGCTTCTGCCACTACTTTTACATTGGTCTGCGTTACTGCGTCTGTGATTTGTTGATTTACGAATGCCATAATTACATTGTTTTAAGGTTGATATAACCGGATTTTCCGGTCATGATGGTTAAGGTTTAATGAGTTGGTTGTATCAGCAGGTTCACTTTTTCAAGGCTGCTGAAATGTCCGGATGAGTTTAAATGCCATCCTAAGGATTAGGGTTCAGCATCCTGGCGATAGAGAGGGCGTCTGCTACCGTATCAAAGCTGTAAATCTGCATGACACCCTGTGTCGTAGCCGATTGTCCTAAGATGTTCTGCTGATTCTGCGTATTGACCGCATTTTCAAACATGATTCCCGTTGAGTGAGCAGCGGTCTGGTAGACATTCCCCAGCGCTATCGCCGGAGCTTCTGCCACTACTTTTACGTTGGATTGCGTTACCGCATCTGTGATTTGTGCATTCACTGCCATAATTGTACTTGTTTTTTTGAGATAATCTCGGTTAATAATTATTTGATTTTAAACTAGTTTCGGATCAAAATCCATCTTCCGCAACAGGCATTAGGGCATCGACTTAAAATGATTGTTTTAAGACTAAAAAGATTTTATAAATCGTTAGGATGGGTTCTCGGTACAATGGTTGGAAATCCATGCCCGTGCCTTTGCAGAAACTGAAGATATTGTAAAAAAATGCGGACATTGACACCAGGCTGTAGAAATTACAGCTCTGCAGAAGTGATGATGCTGTGTTAAGAAAATGTCCGCATCTTAAGAGGCCGTTGTTTACATTAAATATCGAAACGGCCTTTCCTGAATGCGTGCAACTCTCTTTTTAATCTGATGGAGCTGATTTTTTTTATTCCCATGGCGGAATTGCTCAATCCGATCAGCGAGTCCCGCTGCTGATTCAAAACGGATTGTTCATACATAAGTCCGGTAGAATGTGCATTGGTCTGCATTGAGATGGCGGCAGGGACCGTAGCGGACATTCGTACGACTTCTAGGTTGGTTTCATTGTGGCTGTCTGTCATAGTATTTAATTTGAATTTGATGTTCATCTGCGGACGCCGGCAAATCTTGCCTGCAGCTGGCTTAAACGTTCAGCAACCTTCAGTTCTTTTTTTCTGAATATCTCCTGGAGGTTTTTCAGACGGTCCTCCTGGCTGCCCGGAATGAGGCCTCCCGGTGCTGAAGCTGCCTGAGCCTCCTGAACGGCCTGCTGTTGCTGTACTGCTTCTTCCAGTTTTTCCAGAAGAGGAGCTAAATGGTTCATGGTTTCTTTCACGGCTTTTTCTTTAATATGGTTGATGATTTCCTCTTCATGGCTGATCACGAAGGGCATAACTTCTTCTTTTTCCACTATCTCTGGCGCTACCGGCTCTACTTCTATAACGATCGGTGATGAATTTTTCTCCTGGCCGGAAGATTTTGTCATGGGGTATAATACTCTGCGCATACATCCTGGTTTTTAATGTTGATTGATGGAAGATCTAAATAAAGACGACTCAGCTAGAGCAGATAGCCTATAAAATTACCGGCTGCCGTCCAGTCCCTGTTGATATCCTTGATGACATTGCTTCCTACGATTTCCAGCGCAATAGATCCGGCTATGGCGTTGGCCGTAATCATTTCTTTCAGCTGGTCATTGGGCAGGTTGAAGATATAATCATCCGGGATAAGAGGTAATTTTCCTGTATTGGCAGGATTCTCATTGATAATGATCTCCAGGATTCCGTAAAAATAGTGGGCAATTAATTTGGTTCCCTGGAACTCCAGCTCTCTTTTCAGCTCTACCAATTCACTCTGGGTAATCAGGTCCGATACCGCATTCACATCCACATCATGAGTGGAATACAGCGCTTCTCCCGTATTGGATGGGACGATGGTGATGTCTGTCTTCAGGATGCTTTTCGATCGTTCAAGATTGACCGTAAGGAGCCTGGAATCGGTTTCCGGTTCTGCAATATCGCTTAAGGTATTCAGGGGAAGGATCCTTACGTTGCAAAAGAAGGTCTGATTTTCTTCTAATTTGATCATGATTACTGCAATTCCTGTCGATCTGTCTTTAGGCTCTACTACAAAAGACTGGTAATTGTTGTATCTTTTCCCTTTGTTGGTACAGATGACCTGCCTGATCTGGGGCTCAATACTGACATCGGTTGTAGACAGGGCAAAAACGACACGGTCACTGTTGTTCTCCGGCTTTTTTACGCTGTAATAGGCATTATCACTGCTTCTTTTCAGGTAAAGGCTCTCATTCACTTCCTTCAGGGTACGTAAGTTCAGGATTTTTGCCGGTTTCTGTTCGCTTGAGTAATTCATTGTATTATTTTTTTTTAAGTTGAGTCATTAATTTTCCAAATATGGACCGCTTTACCGTCCTGCTGGTATGTATTTCTGCGGGCAATACAGCTTCTTCCCGCTTCGCAAGTGCGGATAGCTCCGATTTTTCATCCGGTTCCGGCAGCTCCTTTTCCTCATGGTTTTCCGGGACAGGCTTTTCTTTTATATGATCGCCTATCTCTTCCGGGACTTCTATATGTTTTTTTTTTCGGGATCTGGAGAATGTACGGGACTATCAGAAAACGAGTCTGACGGATGCGTTACAGGAGTATTCGGATATAAACCGGTGGGCAGGGCAATAGCATTGGAAATCTTTGCCTTGGCTTCTGCATACTCACCTACTATTTTAAATAAGTCCCGTATCATTTCATTTCCCTGTACCGGCTTGACGTCTGCATCTGTTGCCGGTCCCGTAGGTGTAGGTTCTTTTTCGCTCCATGTTCCGTAGGTCAGGAGATTATTGGCCAGCCTGCTCAGTGCAATTAATCCCAGCTGTTCAAAGCCTTTCAGAAAGGACTGTAAATCCTGAACCATCATCCCGGCAGACTGATCGATCATCACTTTGGCCATGCCGCTCATCGGAGAAGCCGTTGGTGGCGCCAGTACCTCGGCATTGATAAACTGTACCGTTTGTTCTGCAGGAGTTACCGCATTAGCCGTTTCCTGAGGTGCTGTTGTTTCATTATTGTTCTCGTCCATCCTGGTCAGGTTTTAATTATCCTTTTAAAATCTTAATGGCATCTGCAATAATGGCAGGATTAAGCTGATTGAGGTTCTGTTGATTGGACACTGAGTTCTGAATGGAAATTCCGCTGGCATGGGTGGCCATCTGATAAAGCATACTCATCGCCTGTGCAGGAGATTCTCCCAGCACGGTAACATTGGTCTGGGTAACGGCATCTGTCGCCTGATTGTTTACTGTGTCTGCCATATTCTGTTTAATTGGTTTGATGTATTAGTTTTTATCTTTATTCCGGAAATCCTTTAGCTTCGTCAATGCTTTTGTAATCTCTTACTTCATCAACAGGCTTCTTATCCCGTTTGTCTGATACAAATTTCACAAATCGAAACGAGTAATCATTCAGGGAAAAAACTGAATTTCAGAAAATCGGGGAATTCCCTTAGAATTTTTATGCCGCGCGTGAACGTATCTTTCTTATAAGAAATGACCGGGATATGCTATCAAAAAAAGCTGCCCCAAAAAAGGGCAGCTCTACAAGATTTATATCTAACAATATTATTTTTTCGCTTTTACATCAACGGCAATCTCGATATCTTTGCTGATCATCCATTCTGCAGGATCGGTTTCGGAAGTTCCGAACTTGATTCCCCAGTCCGCTCTGTTAACCGTGAATTTCGCCTGGACTGACGCTGCATTGTCCATAACCTCTACTTTAGCCGGGAAGGTAACGTTCATCGTTTTTCCTGAAAGGGTAAGGTTTCCGCTTACGGTTTTGTTGGCTCCGGCAACCGCATCTTTAGAAGCATCCTTAAGATCGGTTACAGCAGTGATCTTGAAAACTGAAGTAGGATTTTTAGCCGTATCGAAGAAATCAGGATTTTTCAGGTGCGCTTCCAGGTCAGTGTACTTTTTATCCTTTTCCGTTACGGAAGCAGGGTCTACCTTCAGGGAGTTCATATCAATAACGAAGCTTCCTGCGGTCAGCTGGCCGTTGTCTACATCCAGGTCTCCTGACTGTACTTTAAGGGTTCCCCAACGAGGAGCCATTCCGCCTTTGTGGAATGCTTTCCAGTTCACCACTGATGCAGCCGTATCTACCGCAAGTTTTTCTCCCTTCCCTTCAGCTACCGTCTGCTCCTGGGCAGTGGCAGCCTCTCCGGCCGCTTTGTCTTTGTTACAGGATGTTGCCATCAATCCGATAGCCATTATGGCAATGACACTTAGTTTTTTCATATTATGTATTGTTTACAAGTTGTTTTTCAATCAAAAATAAACGCAGCATGCATTTTCAGCAGTGCAAGCGCCAAAATTAAAGAACTTCAGCCGTTCATTTCTTATCATACGTCAAGAAATTAAATATAGAACTTTAAAATTAAATAACAGTTATCAAGCTTAAAGATTTCCATTACTAAGGATCATATCATTTTTAATGATGTAATACTTTTTTTTGTTTGGCCTAAAAAAAATTAATGTAATTTTATACCCGATTTAAACACAAATATCCATTTATATGTTAAAAAAACTAATTCCGGTACTTTTTATTTTAATATCTTCCAGTAACGTTTGCGCACAGGATAAGGCTGAGAAAGCTCTAGAAATATTTTCTGATAAATATCCCCAGGAAAAAGTACATCTTGTCTTTAATAAAAACAGTTATATTGCAGGTGAAAATTTATGGTTTAAATCATTTGTTTTCGAGGATTACAACCCATCTACTATTTCCACTTCTCTGTTTGTAGAACTGTATGATAACAACAAAACGTTAATCAGCAAAAAATTAATCCCTTTAATTGACGGTGAAGGCAATGGAAGCTTCAAGTTACCCGATACTTTACAGGAAGGGATATATTACATAAGAGCATATACAACATGGATGGCCAATTTTAGTGAAGATTTTCAAGCTTTAAGGCAGATTGCACTATATAATCCATTATCTCCCGAAGGGCTTACTATTAATGATAACGCCCCATGGACAGCGGCTCTATTTCCCGAAAGCGGAACCTTTGTGGATGGCATTAATACAAAATTTTCAGTACGCCTGCAATCACCGGGAACAACTCCTTCTGAATGGAGCGGATTCGTAGTTGAAGCCCGGAATCCTGACGTAAAACTAACATCCTTTAAGAGCTTCGACCAAAATGTAGGTTCTTTTTTCTTAACACCCAAATATGGTACGAAATATCAGCTGATTGCTGAAGATACAAAAGGCAATAGACAGACAGTTGACTTCCCTGAAGTAATGGCTTCCGGAATCAACCTGCAGGTTAAGACTGACAATGAAGCAGTAAAGTTTTGTTTAAAAAATAAAAATATAACTCCTGGAACTGTATATAAAGTTATCGGAACGATTAACAATCAAGTCGTATTTAAAGCCAGATCATCAAAAATATTGGATCAGACATATTCCATACCTACTGAACAGCTGGTTAATGGGATTTTACAGCTTGCAGTATTTGATGAACAGGAAAATGTGGTAGCACAGAGGCTTTGCTTTGTTCAACCTGATTTACTGAAAATAAAACGGCCGGCACTTTCCGCTTTGAGCCTGAATGAAACTCCGAGAGCTTCAAACACATTTGAAATCGCCCAGTTTTCTGATAATAAAGCCTATACTATTCTCGTACTGGATGGAAAATCTGAAAGCTCAGAAGATGAAAACAGTTTATTGAGCACCCTTTGGCTTGTTGGCGATATCACTTCAAAAATATATATGCCTTCACAGTATTTTACCAAAACTCATAATTCTGATGCATTGGATGCTCTTCTGATTTCGGAAAAATGGAAAAGGTTTAACTGGAAAATGATTATGTCCGGAATATATCCTGTTATCCGCTATCAACCACAGCCTTACATTTCTTATAAAGGGAAAGTAACTGTACAGGGAAAGCCTGTTTCCAATACGGATATGAATTTATTATTTGATAATCCAGGACAAGGTATAAAATTTTATCCCGTTAAAACTGATGCTAACGGATTTTTCACATTAAAAGGTCTGTATTTCGAGGATGCCATTAAGTTTTCGTACCAACTAAACGATGTAAAAGTTCCTAAAGAGCAGGTTCAGGTGATATTTCAGCCCGATTATGCTTTCGTACCTTTTAAAAGCAGCCTTCCAAAAAGTAGTTACACAGTAAAACAACGTACAATTACTGAAAAACCTGACAAACAAATACAAAGATATGTTGAGGCTAAAAAATTCCAAAGTATCATCGGCGAAAAAGAAACTCTTATAGAGGAAGTAAAGCTAAAAGTAACAAGAAAAGATAAGACAAGAGAACTCAATGAAAAGCTCAGCAGCCCATTATTCAAAAGTATCAATGAAACGGTATTTGACCTGGTAAATGACAACAATAACGCATCAAGCTCCATGAACATCCTTCAATGGCTTCAGGGAAGAGTGGCCGGACTGACCATAGAATCTAAGATGGGCAGTTACAGTCCGAAATTGAGAGGAAGTGCCGTAAATATCTACTTGGATGAGATGGTGGTTGACCCTTCTTCGATCAGTTCTATCTCAACATCAGATATTGCTATGGTGAAAGTAATCAAAGGTACTTTTGCTGGCGGGTCTGGTGGTGGAAACGGGGCTATTGCTATTTATACGAAACGTGGTGGTACAACAGGATCACTTTCAGATGTATCGGCTCCTACCAAACTAAAAAGAATTACGTTAAACGGATTTGATAAACAAGAACCTTTCTTAGTACCTGCTTACAATAATGATGTTTTCAAAACAGTTTCCGAGGATTTGCGTACGACTCTTTATTGGAATCCGTATTTTTCACTACAGCCGAATGAAAAGGCAAAAGTCCAGTTTTTCAATAATGATGACAGTAAAGACTTTAAAGTGATCATAATAGGCTATGATGAAAAAGATTATATGCCGATTTATTATAATGAAATCATTAAATAATTTTAAAACAGATTAATGTAGTTTACAAAATTGAAAATCTAATAAAAAAACACCGCAAAAATGTGGTGTTTTTTATTAGATTACCGGATCTATTTATAAAAAGGATGTATTTTAGCCGCTTAATTTTTACCATGACCGCCACAAGCTTTATACAACAATCCTTATCGATATCTGAAAAAGGCATTCAGGCTACCCTGAAACTCTTATCCGAAGACTGTACCATCCCATTTATTTCCCGGTACCGGAAAGATGCTACAGGGAACCTTGATGAAACCCAGATCGAACAGATATCCAAGCTCAGCCAGCAGTTTGAGGACATTGTGAAACGCAAAGAAAGCATCCTGAAATCCATGGAGGAACAGAATGTACTCAGTGATGACCTTCGTAAAAGGATACAGGACAGTTTCAGCCTGCAGGAGCTGGAAGACCTGTACCTGCCCTATAAAAAGAGAAGGAAGACGAGAGCTGATGCAGCCAAAGAAAAAGGACTGGAACCTTTAGCCAGGATCATCATGAGCCAGAAAGGCAATGACCTGATGTCACTGGCCGGAAAATACATCAATGATCAGGTAACTTCCGAAGAGGAAGCCTTCCAGGGCGCACGCGATATTATGGCGGAATGGATCAATGAAAATATGTACGTCCGCAAGAACCTGCGCCGGATATTCCAGCGTAAGGCGGTGATCTCATCCAAAGTTGTGAAGGCTAAACAGGAAGAGGAAGGAGCCCAGAAGTTTGCCCAGTATTTCGATTGGGGGGAACCATTAGGCAAAATACCTTCCCACAGGCTTTTGGCCATGCTGAGAGCGGAATCCGAAGGCTTTGTGAAAGTCAATACGGGTATCGATAAGGAAGAAGCGATTGACTTCATAGAACAGGCGGTTATCAAATCCAGGAATGAATGTTCGGAACAGATTGCTTTAGCCATCAAAGACAGCTATAAAAGGCTTCTGGAACCTGCCATTTCCAATGAAACCTTACAGGAGGCCAAAGAGAAAGCCGACCATAAAGCGATTGAAGTGTTTTCCGAAAACCTGAAACAGCTCCTTCTTGCACCACCCTTAGGAGAGAAAAGGATCCTTGCCATAGATCCGGGATACAAAAGCGGATGCAAAGTAGTCTGCCTGGATGAAAAGGGAGACCTGCTCCATAATGAAACCATCTACCCTCACGCTCCGCAGCATGAGACGGGAATGGCCATCAAGAAAATACGCTCTATGGTCAATGCGTATAGTATTGAGGCCATCTCTATCGGAAACGGCACCGCCAGCCGCGAAACGGAATTCTTTATCAAAAAAATTGCATTCGACAGGCCGTTACAGGTCTTTGTGGTCTCGGAAGCCGGAGCATCCGTGTATTCAGCGAGCAGGATCGCACGGGAAGAGTTTCCGGGCTATGATGTGACGGTCCGTGGATCGGTATCGATCGGGAGAAGGCTGGCTGACCCGCTGGCTGAACTGGTAAAGATCGACGCGAAATCCATAGGGGTTGGGCAATACCAGCATGATGTGGATCAGGCCCAACTGAAAAGCGAACTGGATGCAACAGTTATGAAATGCGTCAATGCTGTCGGGATCAATCTGAATACAGCCAGCAAATCATTGTTGTCATATGTTTCTGGAATCGGAGAAAAAATGGCCGAAAATATCGTGAACTATCGAAGTGAAAACGGAGCATTTGAAGACCGCAAGCAACTGAAGAAAGTTCCCAGGCTGGGCGAAAAAGCTTTTCAGCAGGCAGCTGCGTTTGTCAGGATCCCGGGAAGCAAAAACCCGCTGGATAATTCGGCTGTGCATCCCGAAGCTTATGGATTAGTGGAGAAAATGGCCCGGGATCTCGGCATCAAAACCCATGAGCTGATTGCCAATAAAGAGAAAATTGCAGCCGTTAAGCCGGAACATTATATAACTGAAACCATCGGTATCCTGGGCATCAGGGATATCCTGAAAGAACTTGAAAAACCAGGGCTTGATCCCAGGAAAGCTGCCAAAGTATTTGAATTTGACCCGAACGTAAAAAGCATTAAAGACCTTAAACCCGGTATGGTCCTGCCAGGGATCGTCAACAACATTACGGCTTTCGGATGTTTTGTCGACCTTGGCATCAAAGAAAGCGGCCTGGTCCACATTTCCCAGCTAAAGGATGGTTTTGTATCCGATGTCAATGAAGTGGTTACAATGCACCAGCATGTCCAGGTAAAAGTGACTGACATCGATGAAGCCAGGAAGAGGATCCAGCTGAGCATGATTTTATGACATTGATGTATAAAGCGGGAGATTAAATTTATAGAATTATATAAAATTTCAACCCGGTCATTATTTAAACAACAAAGCCGGCTTAGCAGCCGGCTCCATTATTATTTTTTAGACTCCTCAACAGAAACTTTTCTGAAATCCTTGAACAGTTTGCTAAGTTCTAAAGCTGACTTACGGGCTCTTGTCCCTGCTGCTTTATTTCCTTTTTCAGCCTGTTGGTTAGCTTCAGTGGTAAAAGCTTCAAATTCCGCATTGATTTTTTCAATTAATTCTTTCATTATTTATAAAATTTAGGCTGCAAATATAGGTTTTATGGTGATTCCAGCCTAATAGTAGAGGGAAAATTTAGTATAATTAATAAAATTTAATGCATGATCAGGGCTGTTTCTGACAAAGTGCAGGATTATCACCCATCCTAACCGCTCAAAACTGCAAAAGAATCATAATTTTTAACAGAACCACTTCGATCCTGATTTGTCATCTTAAAAAGTATTCCCTGTCTTTTAACAGATTGTGCACAACATATCTGTTATGTTAAAACTGAGTTCATATCATAAAAACAAAACCATCATAAATTACTGAAACCGGCCATTTCTTAAAATAATATTAAAAGTAATTTTTACCATATCTATGGCACAATTTTGACTGATATCAAATCACTCATGTTTAATTTGAGTTTTCATGGTTATTAGTTTTTATCCCCGGCCCACCCGGGGATTTTTCTATGCATATGATTGGTTGGAATATATACGAAAGCATATATGAGAACCTCTAATTGATTGTCCATATAAATATTGCACAAACCTGAATACCATTCAGAAGTAAGGGATAACTTATCATACGAAATCAGCTATAATAGCAGATGATGCAGTAAAGGCATCACAGAAATTTTTCTGTCGAATAATAGATCAGGGGAATTTAATAGAACAGTCGGGATGACTTAAAATATTTCCACTATGGGCATCAAACCGCTTCCTGGTCAAGTTTTATTTTATCGAGCTCCAGCTTGAAACATCCTAGGATGAATTCACTGTAATAAAGCTGTGCCTTTAGTGGAAGAGTTCTGGAATGCAGATCTAATTTTTCCGAAACGATAATTTTTCCATGACGTGATATGGAAAAGAATGCATAAAGCTTATTCTGGGATTCTTTAACAGGAACCGTATAGCCTGTTACCGCAACTGACCAGTCGCTCTCATATCTGGATGCTACCTCCAGAGCCATTTCTTCTACAATATTCGGGGATACCCCGTTACAGAATGAGGCTTCTTCATCGCTGATATGGAAGAGGCTGATGTTTTCTTCAAGCGTGTAGGCCGTCATTCCCCCTTTGAAAAAACGGGCCGCATCCTTCACCTGAGAAAAGGAAAACTGTAAAAAACCTGAAGTAACGCTTTCCGCGACAGAAACCGTTTCATTCAATGCAATCAGCTCATCCCCTATGAATTCCAGAAGGTTCTGAAGCTCCACAAGAAAATGAACAAATGATTTCACATGAATCTGTTCAATAGTTAGATCTATTTTTGAAGGTTTTAAAATCATACAGCAAACGTTTTATTGTACCCTTTCTTTTTCATTTGACGTTCTCCATATTCCAGTTACAATATCCTGCAGATAGTTAACAGATGAGAAATATATCTATTTGTGTTAGTGTTGTAGAGCACCATCTAAAATCAAGCCATTATTTGCTAAAAAATAAATATTTATAAGGTTGGTAAACAACTGTTACCGATCAGCTTAGCAATCATATCACGGAGCGGTATGTATGCAGAAGTCATCAAATCTTAAATTTTGAGTTTTTTCCGGATGCTCACAGAATGAATGAGCTGGGTAATGATCACAATGACCAAAGGAACTGTGATAATCATTAAAATATCGGATATGCATTGTAATGTTAATGGGTCTATATGGAATGGCTCTATGCCTTGCATGGGAATAATCATGGGTTTCATCACTTTTACTTTCTTTATTTTCTTATATCTGTAAATCAAAATATCCGCCAAAATATTTTTTAACAGATGATTGTTTGTATAATGATGATATAAAAACCGATTAACCGGTGTCAAATTATACCTGATGAAAGATTTAAAAAACGTTTAACAAAATCAAACCTCCTGCCACCCTGCTGTCACTACCCTCCGTTACCTTTGAGGAAATTTAAAATTATGAATATGAATTTAGTGTCCATACGACTCATCACAGCAGATATTGATGCACTGGTATCATTTTATGAGCAGATCACCGGAATATCAGCCATCAGATATACTCCTGATTTTGCTGAGTTACAAACGCCGACTGCTACGCTTGCCATCGGAAGTACAAGAACGGTGCAATTTTTTGGTGGTGGATCTACTGCTGTGCCTGCTGAAAACCGGACGGCTATCATAGAGTTCCTGGTCAGTGATGTAGAACACATTTTCGGACAACTGGAAGAATTTTTGATTCCTTATCTGATACAAAAGCCTACGGTGATGCCCTGGGGAAATCAATCGCTGCTGTTCAGGGATCCGGATGGTAACCTGGTCAACTTCTTTACTCCTATAACAGAAGCGGCTGCTGAAAAATTCAGGCATTATAGCAAAACAAAGTAATTTTCCTGTTATATGTACCCAACAAAACAATCTGCTGTACCAAAGCAGATTGTTTTATAAGCAGATATGATTGTATGATATCAGACGGATGATCTTACTTTTTATTTTTACTTCCCGTAAGCTTATTCAGGTATTCATTTCCCAAAGGAGATAGCTCATAACCGATCGTATGGCTTATGGTCAGACCCATATTTTTCAGTTTCCGGATATTAATCTTCAGCCATTCTTTTTCAAAACCGGTCAGGTTCGCAATACCGGCAGCAGGGAGATGGGGATGATCTTTGATACGTAATAAAACCTGATTTGTCCAGGGCCCATTCTTGCTGTACTGATCCAGACGTTTTAATTTTGTCGTGACCTCTTCCAACTGCTCAGCCGAGAGTTCTGCCTGCTCCCTGAGTTTAATCCGTGGGTCTTCGGAATGATAATGGAGGGATATCTTAAAAATTTCACCTTCATGGTTATGAGGAAACGATTTCAACAGCTGTTCTTTATCCGTGAATCCTGCCTGTTGCGCATCTTTATCTGTAATGTCATTTTCGTTAACCGTTTCAATGTTGTCAATTCCCAATAACCCGACAGATGTGTTTAAGAGGCTCCCCTTTTTAACGGATGCCTTTTGCCACTTACGGAATGCCAGTGTAATTTTTCCTGCTCTGATTCCCTTCAAATGTACTCCTTTGAAAAGCATAAATATATTTTTTGTTTAAATCAGATTGATACGGACATCATTTCCAAGGCTCCGGCCATACTGCCGGATGAATACTACAGGCCTCTTATGGCAAACTTATGCTGCGCTCTTTGCTGCTATTGACCACAGGATTGGCATACATACCGAGAAAACTCTTCTTCAGTTCTGCATCTGAGCTGTCGATCCGCATTTCAAGGCGGCGCTCAAACAGCTGTTTTTCTTCCTCCGTATAATGTCCTGAATACTGATCCGTATTATTGAGCAAATCAAAAGCAATGTAATTCGTCGGCCAGAGCCTGTAATGCTGAATAATAGAATGGTCTATCAGTTTTGCAATCGCCTGGAGCTGCTTATTTTTACTTTCGGATGCACAGGCCAGCTGATCAAACTCTGATTCCAGGACCTTACCGGCATGCAGATGGATGCGTTTTTTCTGGCCCAGGATTCCGCTCAGCATGGTTTTAAAATCTTCATCACTGCTTTTGATGTAGACTTCATTTTTGGATTTGGCCATAATCTGCGGCATTTTAAGCGCATCAGTGGGATCATATTCATATGAAATGGAAAGGGGAACAATTTTGAGCTTTTTGAAAAACTCAGGAAGCGGCTCCCCTTCTGCCGCCATTGCCAGCATCTTTAAGACGCCCTGCTGTGTTGCATCATTACCGTCTTTGGTACGGCCTTCCCGCTGGGCGATCCAGACAGAACGGTTTTCGGAATGCAGCAGATAGTCTATATATTCTGACATCAGTTTGGAGCTTTCCAGCTGTTCCCGCACGGATAAGCCGCGCTGGACTAAAAAGTTCCGGTTCAGTTTCGCCAGCACATGCAGGAAGGTCTTCTGAACAAGATTATCTCCGATAGCGGAAGAAGTCATGATCAGTCCTTTATCCAGCAGGACAAGGTTCAGCAATGAAGTGTCCAGGACAATATCCCGGTGATTGGAGATGAACAGGTAAGCGGTATTTTTATCCAGCTGATCAAATCCTGATGTTGACAAACCTTCCGAACTCTGGCGGATGATCTGCCGTACGGTCTGTGCTATAAAACGATGCTGGAAATCGCTTATGGAATGGATGTCTTTAAACTGATTTAGCCAAAATTCTTCTTCTTTACCCGGAAACGTGAACTGCATCAGTGTTTTCATCATCGGATGCCTTGCTATACTGTTTAAAGCATTATTCACTTCATGATCATCATAAGGCCTGATCTCATCGAATTTCGACATAGTTATATTTAAAAATTAAATGGTTTGTAAAATAACAAAAATTTTGCCGGGTATGCTGCCTAATTTATATTTTAATTATGTATCGAACTACGGTTGTTTTTTATCACCTCAGATGCATCACATGTACTGATATAAATTTAAATATTTAATCCGTCTTTATGATGGATAGCCTTTCTTAAAAATTGGTCATCAAATGTCCTCGGAAAAGGATTGCAAATCCATTTTTTATGATAATGAACCAACATATGAAAGGTATTAAAGCCTGCACCGGAAAATATTTTCTCCGCATGGTCCAATAAGGATTGAGAAGGTTTCTGATGGTAAAGAACCAGGTCTTCAGAGCTGATGTTTTCCTGAGGAATATCAGTGGCCGTTAAAATCATAATTTTCTGATGGGTCCTGTACATCTTTGCAAGCTTATAAAGATGAAGCACTTCCGTTAAAGGCTGACTATGGATAATGAGGTAATACGGTATTTCAACCGGTATAGGAATTCCTTCTGAAACATTTTCCTGATGATCTAAACAGAGTATTTTTCGGGATCGAAGCCGGGGGAGGTATGCCCCTTTTTCCATGATGTAGATCTCATCAAAATCAGGAAGATTAGGATTTTTGTCGAAATAAGAATTTGATAAAATCCTCAACAGTAATATTTTTTTTCCTGCAAAATGACTTAGTGATGAAGACAGTTCGCCATAAAATCCTGTGGGGAAAACATCGACAATAAACGTGTGGACATTATTTTCAGAGATTAATTTTCTGATAAAAGGCAAAAATTCCGCAGAAGAAAAAAACAAACTTTCTTTCTGAATTACAGTCCAGCCCGATTCCCAGAATTCTGAAAACTCGGAGTTGGTCAACAGAATACAGTGTTCCGGAGCATACTTTTGACGTTTCAGAAAAGAGGTCACCCTTTTGAGATGACCTAATCCTGAACCATATGCATAAATCAGTATCACTTTTTCTGGTAAAGAAATTCGGTAAGAAGCAATAATCTCTGATCCATAGGAATCTGATCTATACTCAATATTCCCAAAGCAAAACTGTCAGACGTTTTTGAAATTTTGTAGGCAGGCTGCCCGTTGACAGAAATTTCATTTCCTGTCACCTTCATGGTATTGATGACTTTTCCGTCTTTAGATACTTCGATTGCGCCGTTGTTATTTTTAACTTCATAAGGATTCAGATTCTCTTCGTTATCGGCAATTTTGATTTTGTCCGGATAGGTTTTTACTTTCCAGAGGAGTTTGGAACCTGCATCTCTCAGCTTGTAGGTATCATCTTTCAGCTTCACTTCGTAGCGTTGTGTACCATTGCTGTAATATTTCCTTTTATCTTCTTTTTCTTTTGCGGTATACGTTTCCGATCCGAGCTGAACTTTCGGAGGATTCACCGTAAAACCAGCGATTGCCTTCCCGTCTTTATCGGAAATAATGTAGTCTGCCGTGTAGCCGCCAGCTTTGGTTGCTGTTTTCTCAGTAGCTGGGGGATTAGCGGTCGGGGCTTCTTTCTTGCAGGAATTCAGGCTTAAAAAAGACACCAGAAACAGGATGGTAATTTTTTTCATAAGAATAGATTTAGGTAGTTCTGTATTTCGTTTTGTTCTGTAAAATTCTGATTAATCGTGTTATACAATTCATTTTTCATCAGTTCTTTTTTATCCTCAGCTAAATGATGATGTTGAATCAAAACATCCAGCAATGCGTTGGCTTCCAAAGGATGATATAAAAGTCCCGATCTTCCATGTATGATGACATCCGGAATACCGCCAACTTCAGAAGCAATAATCAGCTTTTTTGAAGCACCGGCTTCTAATAAAACATTAGGCATCCCATCATACAAAGACGGAATACACACCAGGTCTGCCATCGCGTAAAAGCTGCGCATTTCGTATTTGGAGGCAAACGGAAAGAGTTTGACATTCAAATCAAAGTTACCGATAAAAAGTTTGACTTCTTCGGGCAGATCACCGATCATCCAGAGTTCATAGTCACTTTTAAAATGAAATTGATCAAAGGACTCAATGAAATGGCGGATTCCCTTCTTGAATTTAAGTTGTCCCGCAATGAGGATAACCTTTTTGTCCGTTAGGCCTTGCTTTCTCTCATCAGTCTTCCTTATTTCATTCTCATTCAGGTTCCAGAAAGAGGCATCAATTCCGTTTGGTGTATAAACGACTTTTTTTGAAGGGAACAATTTTGCAATTTTTCCCTGCTTCTCTGTACAGACAGACAATATAGCCTCCGAATGTTCCAGGGCATAAAAAAGTGAGTTCCTCTTCCTGGAAAATAAACCTTCGTCAAAATCATTTCCCCGGATACAGGTGTACAAAGGTTTTCCGAAAAACTGACTGATGACAGGCGTCCACATCATAGGCAGATATCCGCCAAAGGCAACAATCGCATCAACCTCTAAAAATTCCTTTTTCTTTTCCAGGAATAATGCCGCCAGATTCAGCGTATATTCTTCTGTATCATAGATCCCGAGCGCACTGTAGTTTCCGCCGGCTTCCGTTTTTATCACATAAGGCTTCTGCCGGTTGGAAAAATGCAGGACATGGACTTCACAACCTTTTCTTTTCAGGTTCCGGACAATCCTTCCGCAGGATTCTGCCATTCCACCTCTGGACGGAGGATAGTTTTGGGTTACCAGCAAAATTTTCATAAAATTCAGCTGTCAAAAGGTGAGGAATCACCCGAGTGATTGGAAAAATCTGTGAACGAAACCGTGTCAAACAATGCACCGTACTGGCTTGCCATCGTCACCAGAAACGGATATTCCGTATGAAACCTGTTCATCATTTTTTTTCTCCAGACAGGCCGGTCGGGCGAGTATAATTCGATCCTGGAAGTCAATCTGGGATCCAGAACGGCTTTACAGGTCAGACAAAGCTTTTGGTTTTTCCCATTTTCATTCTGAAGGAAGATGTGATTTTTGCAAACCTTCTTGTTGCAGTTTGCGCATTGTTCCGTGGCGACAGCAGGACAATCGTCCACAAGAAACAGGCCTAGTTTTTCCTGGCAATTTATATTCTGGTCCATAGTCTCAGTCTTATTTCAGGGTAAAGCATCCATAACAGATATTAAACAAATTAACCACTTCCAAAGAAAAATATTCTACAGAGAATAATGGAGTGGAACGGTACTGATAAGCACTGTAACCATCAGGATTTTCGTCTTTGATATCAAATTTCCTCCGTGCTTTCATATAATAAAAAGAGTCATCCTCTTCCATTTGTATATCCGCTTTATCAATGTCCGTTTTTAGCTGATAAACAGATTTCGGAAGCTTTAATTTCAGAATAAAAGGATAGACGGATTTGTATTTCTGTTTGGTTTTCCTTTTCCCGCTGGTTCCTCTCTTCTTGATAATGCGTTTTCTCACTTTTTCCACAAAGCTGAAGCTAACCTCTGCACTATCTTTCAGTGTGCAGTATCCCTGTGCAATTTCTTTTTCATAAAACTCTTCTTTACCGGAGATGAAGCCGCGTGTTTCAAATGTAGCGTCCTCAGAGGATTTCAAATATTCTACGCCTGCCAGTGTTTCCTTGACATTCGCCGTAAAGTGGATCGTTCCCAATTGCGGAAGCTCTTCTTCTATCAATGTAAATAAGGCGGAAAAATAATCCGAGAAAAAGTCATAGCCATCGGTATAATTCTTTCTGAATTCTCTCCGGTATCTGGCATCCATTATCAAAGCCACCACAAATAAGATGATGTTGACGGCAATCCAGTAGCCCGGAACCAGAAAGATCATTGCCGCGGCAATGATAAAATAGGCAATCCAAAGGGTATACGAGTTTTTCTTTCTCTTTTTCAGGGACAGTTCACGTTGTAACACACACATTCTGAAAAACCTGATCCATTTCAGGGGCGTTTTTTTTGAACTGAAACCACGGTGCAGATGTGCTCTTTCAATAGGCGCCATATCTTCCGTAGTCAACTGGATATTATAATATTCTGCCATAGCTTTACATTAGATTGTGATATACTTTTTGTAAATGTTCATTATGATGATCCCAGGTAAACTGCTGTTGGAATCTGTGGAATGCATTTTCGGCTTTCTCATTTGCCGGTCCGGGATTGTCTAAAACGAAACGGATGCATCGGCTGAGGTCCTGCTCATCTTCGGGCCAGAAAAAGTAAGCTTCTCCTTCTGCCAGCAATTCTTTGGTTACGGGCAGTTCTGCTGCAATAATCGGTGTTTTACAGGCCATAGATTCAAGTATTTTGATCGGGCAACAGCCTTGTACCACATTTCGGTCTCCAAATTTCAGCGGAGCAACCGATGCTTTTGCGTGTTGTATGATGGCATAGAGATCATCTTTTTCCAGTTCATACATAAAAATGACCTGATCCTGAATGCCGAGATGTTCAATTAATTTATGATAAGGTCTTGCTGCCTTTTCTTTCACGGAAGAGCAGATGACCAGGTTCAGGCTTTCATAATCTTTCAGATACCGGAAAGATTTCAGCAGAACATCCAATCCCTGCCAGGGTTGCAGGGCACCGAAATAAACGATGTATTCTGCAGGAAGGTCAATGGGTTTATCCTTTTTTGAGATAGTCTCCGCACCATTGGGGATAACGGATATTTTTTCCCTGTCAATAGAAAACTTTTGTGTCAGATACTTTTTTGTGACGGCAGACGGTGTTACGATATGATCGCAGGCCTCAAGGCAAGCCAGTTCAATATTCTGTATTTCAGCAATGAGAGAAGGCGTTAAAAGAGGAAACCTCACCGGCAATTCTACAGATGTTAACGCATTGACTTCAAAAACCGTTTTGAGATGGGTTTGTTTTATCATTCCCAGCCCGCTCCAGATATCACGAAACTGCCCAATTCCTTTCTCATGGGAAAGTGCAGTACAATAATATACCTTTTCAGAAAAAAGCCGCGCTCTTTCCAGGTAATTCTGAGCTTCGTTTTCGTAGAAGAAAGGATAAATTTTTACATTCTCCGCAAGCCTGGTATCTATGGCAGAATTATTACCTTGCAGACAATACACATCTACTTTATCCGCAATTCCGGACAGAGCCTGCAAACTGTGGCAGATATGTGTGGATGCCCCTTTGCTGGTAGGGAAAGCATCAAAACTGGCGTAGTAGGATTTCATTGTTCGAAGTTAGAAATTAACTTTCACCACCTCGCGCTCACTTGCATTTTGAATTTCGAAAAATTCCGCTTTCTCAAATTTGAAAGCATTGGCAATCACATTGGAAGGGAAAACTTCTATCGCAACATTATTTTCCTTCACTGTGCCGTTATAGTATCTTCTCGCCATCTCGATATCATCTTCCAGGGCATTCAAATCCTGCTGAAGAGAGATGAAATTAGCATTGGCTTTTAAGTCGGGATAATTTTCTGCCACTGCAAACAGGTTCATCATAGCATTTTGCATTGCAGATTCCGCCACGCCCTGCTCTTTTGCAGACTGCGCTTTGCCAGACAGGTTTCTGGCCTCCACTACATTTTGTAAAACAGACGATTCATGCGTTGCATAGCCTTTTACGGTTTCAACAAGATTGGGAATCAAATCATTCCGCTTTTTCAGAAACACATCTATTGAGCTCCATCCTTCCTGCACGCTGACCTTTTTATTGACCAATCCGTTGTAAACCGAAACAGCCCAAATGATAGCAATAACTAAAATGGCAACGATAATTCCTATTGTAATCATGATTTATTTTTCTACAAGTTAAACAAAATACCAAAATGAAAGAAAAAAATATTGAAAAATCACTTCAGGCTACAACATTTTATAATGCAATAAGGATTTACTTTGTAAAGGACTTTACATCATTTTGGCCTTTTTGAATTTTGATACCTGCCCTGAAACCAAAATGTCCTGACTCCCCTCTCCTGATCTGGTACGTTTTACTACCAGAACTTCCACCATTTTTTGGAAGTTCCGAATTCATTGCTATTTATTTTTAGATGGAAGATGCAGATCTGGTCTGTTAAATAATCGTAGACATCATCTTCCAGACAGGGATATTCTGCTTTCATTAGCTTTTTAACTGCATCCGTTATTCTTTTAATGTCATCCTTATTGGTCTTCGTAAATGTAGTCAGGTTTTCTAAAATAAACTCCGCAAAAGCTTTATGGTTTTTTGAATAATTGGCATTTCCGTTTCTGTATGCTTCATCCTGCAAAATATCCAATCCGCGAAGCATCTCTCCTTCTATCGTTTCTGCTTCTCCTCTAACGGGGATTAAGTTTGTGCGGATATGGCGGACTATTTTCGGAAATCTATAATTTGTAGGAAAATCCGGCTGGACGGTGGAACTTTCGGTATACCCTGGGTTTAATTTTTCGCATTGCTCTACCAGTAGCCTCAGGTCTTCAGGTGAACGCTTTAGCCAGTCTCTTGGGGCAACGCCAAACTTATTTTTTTGATCAAGATCAGCACCTAACATCATTATTTTTCCTATAACTTTTAAATGCTGCTGCCTGACTTCACCTTCCGTTCTCCACGGAAAACTCTGAATCGCCCAATAAGCAACAGAGCTTCCATTCTGATCTGTAGCGTTTACATCACCACCAAAGTCCAGCAATAGGTCGAGAGATCGAACCAACTTTTTCTGCTGTACCGCAATATGTAACGAATTATACCCCGATTTACAGTTCAGGTTCGGATCTGCTCCACGATTAAGAAAAAACAGCAGTATCTTCAGTCTTTCCTCTTCATTTTTTATTCCAAATGAAGTAAGAACATCCATGATGACAGGCGAAAATGAATCATCGTTGTAAGAATTGACATCAATCCGGTTGCCTTCAATAATCTTTTGAATGCTATCCATATCTGCATTGTCAATTGCAGATAATAAAGCGCGTTTGTATGGTTCCGGGATAAGCTGAATCATGATTTGTCGGTATTAATGTTACGGTATGTATACTCTTTCAAACCATGAACCAAAGCAATATGCTGGATAAACAGAAACTATGACCTGTCAGATTAAACGTTCAATTTAAAACATTGCAGAAGAACCAGATGATGCGAAGAGCCGATTTCGCTTTTACAATTTTGTGGAGATTCCTAATGCTGGTTTGTTTCAACCAATTTTTTACCTGATTGAAAAATTAAAGTAGCGCAAGTTGATCTGTTTCAGTTTCTCACGATCGTTAAGTAAAATGACGAATCTTGAGCACACAATCCTCATTCAAATCAGTTCCTGTAACTAGGAATACTCCAAAACTAAGTATCATTGCAGATGGCTCATCATTGCTATTATCAGGTTATCTATGTTGTTGAATTGATCTCAGAACAAAATAATCCTTACATTAGAACTGAAAAAATCACTGGGACAGAGAATTGAATTTCCCTGAGGATGACACCATTTTTCTGAATGACGAACCAAAAGATAAACTGTTTGAAAAGGATAAAATAAGCATTGATACCTTAACCAAAATACCTAAAAAATGAGCTACGACATTTCATTGTACAGAATCGAAACCAAAGAAAAACAAAAAGCCTACTAGCTTACAACTCTGCACTGATGGATAATGAATCTGTATTTACGGCTGTCAGATTAAACGTATGTGGATGCAATGATGTATTTTCGGCAAAACAGATGTTATGTAAACACACGGTGTAAAAAGCTAAAAGTCTGCGGTAATTCATCATTAATATAAAACAATATGGAAACTCTTGAAAAATATGGCATTGTAGAAGCCGGAAAAGACTATATCCTGTTCGATTGCGAAAGGTTTGAAGAAGTTGAGGCTTATGTTGAATTGATTAAAAATTTATCATCCATCAGCAAAGGTATATTTTCACCTCAAAATCTCGCCGTTGAAAACGAAGGCTGGACTGGCAACCGTGAACATTATATCGCTGAAATAAGTTTTGCATTAGGTAATGAAAAGTATCAGATCAGACTTTTATGTGAAGAATGGTTCGACTTCGACCTGATACTGGAACTGAATTATCTACTTTCGAAAAAAGGCATTATGAAACAGTTTCTCCCAATCAGTACCGGCGATCAATCTCTGATTATAGTTTTTGGTGATGCCTTTCTTAAAGAAAAACTGGCAGGCGAAAATATCCTGGAAAACGCCGATCAACTGATTGTAAAGAAGCCATTAAACTTTAAATCGTTAAAAATCATCTAAAGGGTTAGATGGGTACATCTTTAAGACACATCGGCGATGACAAAACAGAAGATTTAAACCCTAGTCCAACAGGCCAAAATGAATCAGAGCCGACTCAATACCATGATCATCCACATCATCCGTCACAAAATCTGCTGCTTCTTTGACATGATCTCCGGCATTTCCCATTGCAACTCCAGTTTTTACAAACTTCAGCATTGAAATATCGTTTCCTCCGTCTCCGAAAGCCATCGTTTCAGAAATATCGATATTAAAATGATCACAAAACTGCTGCACACCGTTTTGCTTACTGATTCCTCCCGGGTTGACATCAGCAAATAAGGATGTCCATCGGGATGATAAAGAATTCGGCATCACTTCTTTCATAAAAGAATCTTCATATTCAGGGCCGATGAAAACGTTAGCCTGCAAAACATTTTCGAAATCAGGAATTTCTTTGCTGTATAATGGAGGAACAGGAAGGTTGACGTGCTCATATAACTCCAGCACTTCTGGAGATTCGTGGCTGATTCTCACTTTATCTTCATACATGAGTGAAAAGCTGACATTCGATTTCTCAGAAAACCTGATCAGGTTTTTGATATCCTCTGAATGAATGGTCTGACGGAACATCACTTCACCGTCCACTGTCATACAATATCCTCCATTGAAGGTAAGAAATCCATCAAACTCCAAATGCCTGATATGATGAAGATCATTGATGGAACGACCGGTCGCAACAATAACTTTTATTCCCTTTTTGCGCAGATTTTTTAAAGCCTTTTGAGCCGACTCAGGGATGGACTTGGTTTTTAAACTGAAAAGAGTACCGTCTATATCGAAAAAGACAGCTTTAACATTTGGTTTTTGTACGGCGTTCATAGTCAATAATTACAACATCATTTATACCCTAAAATTACAAACAAAAAATAGCAAATCTCCGCAAAACCTAATTTTTTTTAAATTTAATTAAATGACCTGAACTCCATAAAACAACCCTATCCTGGCGTTCTCTGGCAAAATTCCAGACAAAGACGCTTGCTTGCTGCTTTTTTGTGATCTGAATCTTCTGTTTTACCCGTATTTAAAATAAGGAAAAGCAGATATAAAAATGTCTTCGATCATCTAATTGGCCAAATCGTTATTTTCAATTTTTCTCCTTGTACTTTTAATCTCATCCCTAAGCTTTCCAAATTTATACGTGATATTGAAACTAAATGACCTGTAATAATCCCTGACATAATTATTCTGATAAAAATCAGTTCCGATTGTTTCCGTAACGGCTTTTCTGAATGTATTAAAAGGGTTATTAACGGATGCTGAAAATGACATTTGATTATTTAGAATACTTTTGCTGAAACTGAACGATGAGCCTGTAAAAGCATTGGTCGTGCTTTGAAGCCCGGCAGGCATTCTACTGTTCAGTTCAAGATTTGAACTGGCATTCCAATGATTTTCAAACTGATAACTGGCTGAGAGATAAACATAGTATGTAAAAAGATTATTTTCAACTTCAATATTGTTGATTTTACCCTTGATAAAGAAGAAGGCCGCATTTCCGTTGACCCCAAAAGTAAGTTTCTTGGTAACAGGATAATTCAGGTTATAATCCAGACCGAGCCGGCTTACGTTGCTTGAATTTTCATAGGTGGTGTTGGTAATATTTGTCGTAGGATTATAGGTTGAAACTTTAAGGTCAGTTTTATTAGAAAATGAATACCCCAATCCAAGATTCAGACTGATCCTGTGGTTGTAGGAATAATTCGCCATCAGATCATTATTGATAACAGGCTTCAGGTAAGGATTTCCACTGACCTGGATATAAGGATTCGATTGATTGACAAATGGATTCAGACGGTTGATGCCCGGTCTTTTAATTCGCTGTGAAAATCCGAAGTTGATACCGTGATGTTCTTTCCAGGTTTTACTGATGGATATATTCGGAATCAGATTCAAGTAATTCTGATTAACCAGGGTATCGGTAGAAGTAAAATTGACATTCGTAACCGTGCTTTCCACTCTTAATCCCGTTTGGAAATTCCATTCTAAAAAACTGAACTTTGTGGTGACATAAGCTCCGTAAATATTTTGTTGGTTCGAAAATTCATCCGAATTTAGAAGGCTTTCCGGAACGGTTGTGTATTGACTGCTGTTCTTCCTGAGTATGGCTTTTATACCGGTTTCCAGATAGACTTTTTTAATGTTCTTTACGAAATCGACCTGAAAAGTATTTTCATTATTTTGATTATCATTATTCTGATTGATAGTATTGGACATATTGTTCAATCTATTTTGAAAATCCGTAACACTGTTAATACCATAATCGTAACTGTTGAACCTGTAAGACAACGTCAAAAGCTGGCTTTTATCATTTCTGAACCCCATCTGATAATTGAAAGAAGCCTCAAAACCTTTTCCGTTACCGTCTGAATTGCTGATAGAATTAATATTTTCTTTGAGATTGTTTTGCTGGAAAAAACCTGAATTAAAATGGTCTTTTGCTGTGTTGTTGGCAATATTTGAACCCAGCTGAATGTTCAACAGATTCAGACTATCGATTTCATAGCTCGCATTAACATTGAAATAGCCTCCGTTTCCTTTGCCTGAAGTACTTCCATTCTGAAATAGATTATTGGATACGGTGTATTGGGAATTTTGATAACTGATCTCAGGACTGTTTTTAAGATAACCACCGCCATAAACAGAAATCCCAAATTTATTGCGTTGAAGATTCATTGAAAACCCAGCATTGTTTTCCTGCTTTGGAAACCTTGAGCTAAGATTGACGGATGCATTGTAACCATCCTTCATTTTCTTAGCTGTAATAATATTAATAAGCCCAGATACTCCTTCAGCATCATATTTTGAGGAAGGATTAGTTATGATCTCGATATTCTGAATCGTGTTGACAGGCATACTTTTCAAAAAATCTTTGGGACTGTTCGTCAGAAGCTGTGTTTCTTTTCCATTGATCAGAATTTTAAAGTTGGTGTTTCCTTTGAAAAGGATGTTTTCGTCAGCATCCACAGACAGGTAAGGCATTTTTCTCATCATTTCCAGCAGATTCTTGGATTTGCTTTCCGGATCCGACTGCACATTGTAGACCAACCCATCAATTTTTGTTCTGATCAAAGGTTTTTTTCCTTCAATAACAACCTCCTGAATCGAAGATTCCTGATTTGATATAAGAGAATCTTTTACCTGTTCCTGAGCATTCAAACTGTTGAATAAAAAGATAAAAGATAGTACTGCTATTATTTTTGTTTTCATAATTATTATTTTAAAATTTGGGCATAAGTATCCTGAGAACAAGATTTTGTTCTTTAAAAAAGTGGAATGTTAAGATTGATTAAAGAGAAAAATTATTTCTTCTTATTTTTCATCAGGAAATAGTAGCTTAGGAAACCCAGTGAGACGAAGATAGTCATCACACCATAAGGAAGCGGCGAATCTTCATTATAAGGAAGAAATTCCAAAACGATTAAACCAATTCCTCCAAACAATAGGATGATCCCCCATTTCAGCATTTCAGATCCGAAGTCTGTCAGATTATTGAGGATAATGAACATCTTATCATCTATATTTTCTTTGTTCAGTATCTTCTTTTTAAGGTCATAATTTGTTAAGACTACGATTACAACGGAGATTGCAATTAATATTGCGATCATTACTATAAAGGGTGCAAGATGTTTCATTGTGGATGATTTAACCAATAGACAAATAAATGCATTTCAGGTTACAAAATTTTAAATATATTAGAAAATTGTAACCGATCTCCAATTCAGCTGTCTAATAGAATATGTTCGATGAAGACAAAGTCATTTCTGATATTTTAAAAGGCAATCTGAATACTTTTCAGATCGTTGTCAAACAGTATCAGAACCTGGTCTACTCTATTCTGAACAGGATGCTGACAAATGATGAGGATATCGAGGATATCGGTCAGGAAGTATTTATGAGGGTTTTCGAGAATCTGAGGTTATTTAAGAAAGAATCCAAATTATCAACCTGGATTGCCAGGATCACCTATAATATCGCCATTAATTATCTAAAAAAAGAAGTTAATAAAAAGTATGATAATTTGGATCACAGTATTGATTTTCAGTTTTCTTCAGAAACACCGGAATCTAGGCTGATCGGAAAAGAATTCGATGCCTATCTGAATAAACTGATCCGTGAACTTCCGTTGCAGTACAGAACGGTGATCACGCTGTATCATCTGGATGAGCTGACTGTTCAGGAGGTTCAAAAAATTACAAAATTTCCTGAAGGAACCATAAAAGTATATCTGCTGCGGGCCAGAAAATTATTAAAAGAAAAATTACAGAAAGATGGATATCCCTAAAAAAAAGATCAGCAAAGATCAAAAAGAAAATACGGCCAATCAGCAAATTTCAGAAGTTGATTCAGAAATTTACGATTTTCTGGACAGCGAATTGGAAAAGGGAAACCCCAATGGATTTTCATCAGGATTTTCAAAGAATATCATCCGTAAAATTGAAACAAAACAACAGCGTAAGTTGAATATAAAGATGTATACCCTTATCTCAATTTTAGTATTAATAAGCATTTCTTTATTGATCAGTTTTCTCAATACAGAATTTATTTCAATGTTATGTACTGTTTTTCTGCACTACAGATTTTTAAGTATTTTTTTTCTCGTTACAGTAGTCTTAATACAGTTTGGTGAACGATTGATCAACGCCAGGAAAGGAATCAATTGATTACCTATAAAAATGTATGCTTTGTATCCATGTAATAAAAAGTCAACTCTGTTTGTCTCTATAGTATGAAAATCCACATATTGTTGTTATTTATTTCATTACAGGTTTGCGCCCAGCAGACCAGGGCCCGTGTTGATGAAATCATTAACAGAGAAATGAAAGAACGGAAGATCCCGGGCCTGCAGATTGCCGTTGTACAAAATGGAAAAATTGTTTTAAGCCAATCCTATGGAGCTGCCAATCTGCAGTATTCTATTCCGGTTACCAATACAACCATTTTTCCGATCAACTCCAATACAAAGGTTTTCACCGGGGTTGCGGTGATGCAATTGGTTGAACAGGGTAAAATTAATTTGAATGATCCGATCAGTAAATATCTGGATCATCTTCCCGATGAATGGCAGAAGATCACTATTGACCAGCTCCTGACCCATATTTCAGGGTTGCCTGACATCCTGCAACTTCTTGATCCAGCCACGGGTAATATTGGACCATTGAAGAATGAATCAGCAATTTGGGAAAAATTGAGAACACTCCCCCTGGATTTTAAAGCAGGCGAACAATTCAGTTACAATCAAACCAACTATTATCTGTTGGGGAAAATCATTGAAAAAATCTCCAAAGAACCTTTTAGCGCCGATTTCAAAAAAAATCAGTTTCAGATTGCTCATCTTACCAATACAGTATTCGGAGATTCGAGGGACATTATTCCCAACTATTCGGCATCTTACCGCTATAACAATTTTTTCGATGGCAGAAAAGGAGAGGCAAAACTTACCAATACCTACACAGAATTTCCGGATTTCGTCCGGACCGGAGCTGGCCTCAACAGTACTGCTGAAGATATGGCGAACTGGTTCATCGCATTACAAGCCGGCCGTCTTTTCAAAAACCCGGCCACTTTAGAGATGATGTGGTCACCAGGTCAATTCAATAATGGAACACCGACCAACTGGGCAAGAGGCTGGGGAATTACAAAACCACGAAAAAACCACAGAGCAGTCGGAATGTCCGGCGGTAACAGATCTGTCATAATGGTATATCCTGATGATCATATGGCCATTATCGTATTAACCAACCTCGCAGGAAGCGCTCCCGAAGACTTTGTTGAAGAAATTGCAGGTTGCTACGATCCTGATATTGTGAAGGCAGATCCATTGACCTATTTAAGAAAAAATCTGAGAGAAATAGGATTCGGTAAAGTAATCGATTTTGTAAAAACAGAACGAAAAACAAATCCTTCATTTACTCCCAACGAATCTGAGCTGAACGATTGGGCCTACCGAATGATGGCCAATAAGCAAGAAAAAGAGGCTTTGGAAATTTTCAAGCTCAATGTTTACCTATTCCCGAAGAGCTGGAATGTATATGACAGTTATGGAGAAATTTTATTGAAGATGGAAGATAAAAACAAAGCCATTGAGATGTACAGAAGATCCATCCAATTAAATCCGGAAAATGAAAATGGAAAAAAAATACTTAAAAAACTGCTTTCGGAATAAGTCTAATCGTACAAATGGTGCTGAAATTATTGTATCGCCCGTTATTATTGGTCTCCGGAAGACAGGGCTTTTGTTTCACAGCAGGACCCGGTTCTTAATATAACGCTTTATCAGAAAATTTGAAATCCTGTATTTTAGGCAGCGGTCTTATGATAACTCTCTTTTTTCTTATTTTCAGTGGTTTGGCTGAACGTAATTTTTCATCAGTTTCGATCCTGACCCCTGTAACCAGATCAAATTGAGTTTCCGTGAATATTGTATTTTCATCGGTATATCCTTTTGTCGCATTGTTAGTGATCCTGGTAACATGAATCAATTCAA
This sequence comes from Chryseobacterium camelliae, assembly GCF_002770595.1. Lineage (NCBI taxonomy): Bacteria > Pseudomonadati > Bacteroidota > Flavobacteriia > Flavobacteriales > Weeksellaceae > Chryseobacterium > Chryseobacterium camelliae. The sequence goes on from NZ_CP022986.1 coordinate 759,443, forward strand.
AATTACCATGGTTATATTTGAAATCGCAGGTTATATTTCCACCTTTGATTTCACTCCACATTTTTAGAGTTCCATCTTCAATCATAAAACTGGGAATCTGATAGCCATTGAATTTTCCTTTTTTCTCCACAGGATATTGCGGTTCTATGATCTTGGACGAAGATACTGCCAAAATTAATCTTCCATTAGGCTGAGACAGGAAAATCTGTACTTGTAATGGTCTTGTCTTATCAACGGTATCCATCTTAACCGTTACCCTATCCGCTTTTCCATCATTATTCAAATCACCAGATTCTTCCCTGACCAGATGGGTATAATTATTTTTGATCTTACTGTTTTGGGCTGGTAAACTCACCGGAACTGAAATAAAAAGGAATAAGGAGTACACGCAGATGATTTTCATTTCGTTTGATTTTGGCTGTTTTTTTTCATTTCACCTAAAAGTTGATCAAGAAAGCTTTGCTGTTGTACATCGTCCTTAAAAAAGCGCTGATAAATTACACTGCAATCCGAGATATCAGCAATATTTTTTACATTAAAGCTCCAGTCATCCGGATTTTTGACGAGAACTCCTAATTCCCCCTCACAACTTTGCCACATTTCCGAAAACCGGGTTTTCTTTTCATCACGTAATTGTCCAAAATCGGGGCTGACAGAATATCCCTTCATTTCAGGATTGGAAAATTTCATGATCATATACACAGGGACGCCGCCCCAATCGATCGTTTTCCCTTTCGGCAGCTCAATAACAATCAGTTTTTTTTCATCCATAATCCGGTCCTGCTGTCCTTTCCGGAAAAGCTGTTCCTCATAGGTCAGTTTCGTTCCTTTCGGCAATTTTAAATTTTTAACCGTCAAAGGCCCGGTGGTCATGAAATAAGGGTAATCAGGCGCCCTGCTTCCGTTCGGGTTTCCCATACTCCTCAACCCCTCCAGCATGAGCAGAACTCCAATCGCTAATGAAGCGATCAATGCTAATATTCCTATAATAATGTAATTTCTTTTTTTCATTAGTCTTCCAGATGTGTATTGGCAATGGTGATATTATTGAAATTCCCGACCGCAATCTCCTTATTTGCAATCAGGCTAATTTACTTTATTTTTTATGCTGAACCAGAATTATTTCAGGCTGTTGAACTTCTGAGGATTGGTATTAGAAATTTTACTTCGTTATGCAGCCATACAACCGGTGAATCCTTAATTTTTAGAATGCTGTCTGATACATGATCAGGGATTGGGTTTAATACTCTGCGCTTTTACATTAAAGAAGATTGTTATCAACTCACATGGAACCTGAATGCCCTGATTCAGGAAGATGTTGCAATACTGCCGCTGAATCTTCTAATGCTAAAATCAAAACTTCAGAGCGCAGCTGAGAGGTTTTATGGACACAGCATTCTTTCTGTTCAGATCAACTCAACTTTTTGCTTAGCCCCCAACTTTTGCCCTTAATCCGACTTCTGTAACTGATCCTCCATCCAGTTCATACAGCAATAAAAAAGGGACAGTCCTTACTAAAGACTGTCCCAAGTGACCCCGGAGGGATTCGAACCCCCAACCGTTGGAGCCGAAATCCAATATTCTATCCAGTTGAACTACGGAGCCATTTTGTATAGATGATGATTGATGATTTATAAATGATCATTCATCATCTATCAATTATATCTAGAATGTAATCTTCACCCCTCCCAGTACCTGTGCACCTAAAACTTTATAGCCTTTGTACGTCTGGTACTTTGAGCTCAGAAGATTATTTCCGAGTGCAAAAATACTAAAATTTTTGTGAATTTTATACTCTGCGGAAAGATTTAAATCAGCATAACCGCCAACTTTATCATTCCGGTCTTCCGTAGACCTGAAGATCATCCCGGAAGGTGCCGCTGGAGTCTGAACCGCTTCTATGGCATAAGAATTTGTGGTTCTGTCACTTGCGAAAATTCCTTTGAAGCCTAATAAGAGTTTTTTATCCAGCATGGTATACTTGGCTCCTATGCTTGCGGTAAGCAAAGGAACGTTATAAATATCTTCATAATTTTTCAGATCGTACTTCTGAAATCGGATTTCTCCGTCTAAACTCAGGTTGGCCAGCGGAAAATACTGTACGCTTCCCTTAATATCACTCACATTTCCGTCGTCATAAACAGCCGAAAAAGTATTGGCAAAATTGTATGCTGAACGGTTCAGGGTATAATCATTATCGAACAGCCCGTTAGCCTGGAAGAACATCATATTTCTTATTTTTCCGTAGCCTGCGGAGAAATCGTATTTTACCGTTTCATCAAAATCCCCTCTTAAACCTGCATAGAAATGGTACTGGGTTTCCGTAGGCCTCAGATACTGGTCAGAAAGAATAAAAGGATTCTGCTGCAAAAGGTCTGAATAGGTATTGAGCTTCAGGCCGCCGTCTACTCCACCGTAAAACTTGAACTCCTGGGCTGCAGCCAGCTGGAATTCAGCCTGCGGGAACCAGTAGGCTTTGTTATTCTTCATCTGTTCAGCCATAAGGGCATTATTGTTCTTGGCATTCAGGAAGGTAAATGATGAACCTAGCATCAGATAGGATTCGCCTTTTCTGAACGTTAATTTCGGTGTCAGGTTCGTGTTGAAAAAGCTGGATGAATTTTTATCCCTGATAGCAAAATCCGTCTTTACGGTTTCCAGGCCTACCCCAAGGTCCGCATTCATCACAATGCCGGATTTACCCAGCTCCACTGCGTGCTTTGAGAAATTAGCCAGAATAGAAACCTGGTTTTCCTGAGCATCGAAATGGTCTTTTACGAAGGATGATTTTACCCGTACGTCATTAAGGATCTCATTGGAATAAAAATCATAGTATCCGTTCACCTTAAACTGATTGACTTTTTGCTTCAGGTCCACATCCGCAGAAGGCTGTAAGGCATAAATTCCATAATAATTATAGTTGTCCAGATCGTACTCCGCATTAAGATTGAATTTACCTTTATCGCCGTAGGAGTTCAGGAATGCCCCTATAGTAGCGGTGCTCTGCCCTGATTTCCAGTCATAATCTTTCTTAAGGCCGTTGGTAGAGAGCACGTGTACATCCCCTCCTACTTCCAGTTTATTTTCCAGGGTCTTGGAAATATTGGCATCCCCCAGGATTTTACCGTAATTCCCCATTCCGAACTGGAAATAATTGTTCTGGGCCGTAGCATCAAATTTAGGTGCCACATCTTCGCCCTGAATGGTTGAGGTCTTAAAGTCTGAAACCGTAGGAACATCTGTAATGGTATAGCGTACCGGGTTCTGGGATTTTTCTTCCGGCGGGTAGTTTTTAATCACTTCCACGGAAGTCTTCTTTTTCTCGATCTTCTTTACTTCCGGTTCCCTTTTTTTATTAAGAATCAGTTTCTCTTCCTTGATCTGGGAAAAGGCTGCTGATGAAACCCCTAAAAATATGATGGATAAAATTTGAATCTTTCTGTTCATTTCTTTGGTTGTATTAATGTATCATGTCAGATGCGCACTGCATATCATCTTAAATCTGGTGCTCCGCGTTCTGTATGGTACAGGGTACAATATTACTTTTTAATCTGTTTTTTCACTTCCCGGGCCTCCGCTACGATATCAGGGAAATCCTTATAGTTTTCGATAATCTGGTCACAGGTATAACTGGCCTGGTAGTTGTCTTTAAGACCCAGATAATTTTTCGCCATCACCACCAGCGCCCTGGCTCCCCAATATTCTTCTGAAGCATAGTTATTGGCCAGCTTAAAGATGGTTTCATTGGAAGATTTAAATGCTTTTGCCTTATTCTGGTAATAAGCTTTTGCATACAGTGATTCTGCTGCTACGGAAGTATTGGATGATTTTTCAAGCGCTGCATAAGCAGATTGTGCATCTTTATCTTTTCCGGCATTCATCAGGCTTCTGGCCTTAATGGCTTTAGCGGTTTCGATCACAGCTGCGGAATTTTTCGCATTTCCGATAACGGCATCCGCCAGCTTCTCTGCCTGGGAGAAATCTTTTTCCTCTGCATAGATTTTCATGAGCTCTACGTTGGCGTAATTCCTGATGCTCACATCTGAAGAATTCCTGATGCTTTCCAGTGACTTTTTGGCTTCAGCTGTATTTCCCTGGGCCATATAGATCTGGGCAAGACGGGTCTGCGCATCATCCTGATAGTCGTTCTGGACACCTGCCACTTCCTGTAGGACCAGTAATGCCTTTGTACTGTTGCTGGTCTGGTAATAACTTTCGCCCAGCTCATATTTGGCCTGGTACAGTCCTTCTCCGGTTGGGTTTTGCGTCAGGTATTTTTCGTAATACTGGATGGCATTTTTGTAATCCTTCTTCGTGAAATACTGCTTGGCCGTAGACAGGTTGATCTCATCAATTTCAGAAGCGTCTACATTTACGCCTAAGTTTCTAGCAAAGGTTTCGTAACCTGATACGTCACCGTTCTTGGTGAATATTGGTTTCGCTGCCTGCACAATTTTTTCTGCGTAGGCTGTATTCTTATACTGCTCTCCCAAAGCTCTCAGTTCGGAAAGTGCTTTATCATTTTGGTTCAGGTCGATATAATTCTGTGCCCTGTAGATCGATGCATTCGCTACCAGGTCACGGTCGGAGGACGTTTTGATCACTCTTCCGAAATAGTCATTGGAATTGGAGAAATCATCCTGCGCCGCATAAGCGGTACCGATTTCATATAATGCATCGTCATAATACTCGGAATCCGGATATTTTGACAACAGGTTTTTCAGGCTGTTGATTTTAGCCTGCGTATCGCCTTTGAAGCCCAGTGCCATCGATTTCTGGAACAGCGTGTAGTCTGTAGCATCTTCGGTCTTGTCGTAAATGGCAATAGCGTCATTCAGGTCATTATTGGCGTAATAAATATCTGCCAGACGGAGTTCTGCGTCGTTTTTGAATTCAGGTTTCGGATTGTTCAGGTACTGCTTGAAATACGTCTGCGCCTGATCGAATTTCTTCGATTTAAAATAAGCATATCCCAGGTCATACGGCAGCTGCTGTTTTTCCGGGAAATTTTCATTCGTAAGTTTTTCATAACGGGCAATCGCTGAAGGATAGTTTCCTTTCTGATAGTATACCTGGGCCAGCCAGTACAGAGCCCGGTTATAAAATTCCTTATTGATATTGAATTCAAGGCTTCTTAAAAAGTATTTCTCAGCCTCATCGTAATTGCCTTTGTTAAATTCCTCCGTACCCAGAAGATAGGACACTTCCTGATCGATCTTGTCAATGTCACGGGATGAATTCTGCAGCCTGTCAATCGCATTCAGGGTTTCTTTATAGTTCCCGGAATACAGGTAGGATTTCACCAGCATAGACCGCATTTCAGCCAGGTTGGCTGCGTTCGGGTTCTGGGTAATATAATTCTGGATAACCGTTGACGCACTTTCAAACGGGTTACCGATGTCATAGCTCAACTTAGCATACTGCTCATGGGCCAGCCTTTTTACCTTGGCATCGTAATCCATCTGGTAAGAAGAACGGAATGCCGAAAGGGCTTCCTGCTTTTTGTCTACTGCGAGGTAGGCATTTCCCAGCTGGTAATAAGCATTCTGAGCCAGAGCGGAATTGCTGTTGATCAGCTGATTATAATATGAAACCGCTTCATCATACTTTTTAAGCTGTGCCGCTACAAAGCCTATTTCATACAGGTCGTTCTCAGAAGGGTTCTGCTGAACGCTCAGGTAATCTTTGAGGTGGGGATACGCTTCGGCATATTCATTTTTCATGAAGTAGCTTTCCCCGATGATCTTGTGGACCTCAGCTTTGTAGGATTCAGAAATATCTTCGTTCAGCAAGGCATTTCCTTCTGCAATGGCTTTGTCATAATCCTTATCATTATAGTACATCTGTACATAATACGGACGTACCAGCTTTGAATATTTCGGCTGGTCTTTTATAGAATCAAAATAGCGGAACGCCTGGTCATTCTGACGGTTGGAATAGTACAGGTGGCCAAGCATATAAGCGATATCGCCTCTCTGGGATTCATCTGCAGATTTATAGGCTTCTTCCAGGGCATCGGTAGCCCCTTTGGAATCCCCGGTCATGAATTTGGCATAACCGAGTTTAAGAATATACTGCGTATTTTCCTCTTTAGATAACTGGTACTGGTTCACTTTGCCTAAAGTTTCCAGAGCCTTTTCAAAATCCTTTTTAGCCAGGTAATAATCTGCCAGCGGTAAATTCGCCTGGGCAAAGTAGGCTGAATTGGGATATTCCTTGATAAAGGCAGTCAGCCCTTCTTCCGCATGGTTTTTCTGAAGGATGACCCCAATTACCTGATCAAAAAACTGAGCAGCTTCTTTTTTGGACCTGGACAGATTCTGATTGTAGAAATATTGTCGCGCATATTCATACTGGGAAGCATTGTATATTTTGGTCTGGTAGAGGTTTTCGGCTAAGTTGAATCGGTAGTTTTCTCTTTGCGCAAAGTACTGAGACTGTTGCGCCCCGGCGATCCCGAAATAGAATACGGCAGCCGCTAGAAGTATTTTTTCTGATTTCATTCTTTTTTGAATAAAAAAATTAGTCTGTTATGTCAACGAAAGTATTGAAAACTTATTGTTTAAACAAGCGCAATGGAGGATTTAAAGGAAAAAAGGAGAAAATTTAGCTATTTTTTAACATACTTTTGCCGTGAATCATTACATTTGTTTTTTTCAAACAAAAACAGGTATTAATGGGTCATCTTTTTAAGAGAAAAGTTTATTCTGAGACCGATACATCCACTCATTTATCGAGGGTTCTGGGTGTTTGGGACATCGTCTTTTTCGGCATTGCAGCCATCATCGGAGCAGGGAGTTTCAGCAGTCTGGGAGAAGCTGTTTTCCGAGGAGGACCCGGAGTAATCCTACTTTATCTGATCTGCGGTTTTGCCTGTGGATTTACAGCCCTCTGTTACGCAGAATTTGCCAGCAGGATCCCTACGGCAGGATCTGCCTATACCTATGCTTATGCCAGTTTCGGTGAGCTGATTGCCTGGATCATCGGCTGGGCACTGATTATGGAATATTCTTTCGGAAATATATATGTGGCCTTCTCCTGGTCGGATTACTTTACCAGCTTTCTGGAACGCATGGGCATGCACATCCCGGATTATATGACCTGCAGCTATACCGAAGCCAAGAAGGCATTTATGAACGGCTCCGAAAACCAGGAATTGATTAATGCCTGGAAGACCGCACCGCTGATCGGGAGCCTGAAATTCATTGTGGATATTCCTGCACTGGTTATTAACGGTCTGATTACCTGGCTGTGTTACGTAGGAGTAAAAGAGAGCAAAAATTTCAACAATGTCCTGGTGATCCTGAAACTTGCCGTGATTATTCTTGTCGTACTGGTAGGTTTCGCCTACATCAACACCGATAACTGGACACCGGTAAATCCGCAGACCCATGTGGAATCCTTCATGCCGAACGGCTTTGCAGGCGTCATGAGTGCCGTTTCCGGAGTTTTTTTCGCCTATATCGGGTTTGACGCGCTGAGCGTACTCTCGGAAGAGACCAAAGACCCTCAGAAAACCCTTCCGAAAGGAATGATTATCTCTCTTGTTTTATGTACTGTCATTTATATTGCCCTCACTCTGGTATTAACAGGAATGGTTGATTACAGGAAGTTTGACGGTGTAGGTGATCCCCTGTCCTTCATTTTTGAACAAGGAAATGCCAATGTAGCATGGATGGAGCTGACCGTTTCATTTGTTGCGATTGTTGCCATTACTACCGTATTGCTGGTATTCCAGATGGGACAGCCGAGAATCTGGTATGTGATGAGCCGTGACGGACTGATGCCTAAGAAATTCCAGACCGTGCATCCTAAATATAAAACACCTTCCTTCGCAACAATCATTACGGGAATTGTCGTTGGAGTACCGATATTGTTTACCGATAAAAGCTTTATCCTTGACTTTACCAGTATCGGAACCATATTCGCTTTTGTACTGGTGTGTGCGGGCGTGCTGATGCTGCCTGCGAAACAGAAGATCAAAGGCCGGTTCCATCTTCCGTACATCAACGGCAGGTTTCTATTCCCGGTGATCTTTATCGGCGGGCTGATTGGCTTTTATATCCTGCAGCCATCTTTCTTTGAAAACCTGATGGACTGGAAAGATCCTGCTGAAGGCGAATTCAGGGCCTCGATATTTTTCTTTATCCTGATCAACCTGGTGCTGTGTGTTATTGCATTTGTAAAAAAACTTTCGTTAATCCCTCTGATCGGCTTAAGTTCATGCCTGTACCTCCTGACAGGGATGAGCCATGACAACTGGTTCTGGTTCGGGCTTTGGTTTGCCATTGGGTTGGTTATTTATTTCTGCTACGGATACCGGAACAGTAAACTGGGCAAACAGTCTTAAAAGGCCATCGTTACCGATGGGTATGCAACGGTATTTTTATTGAACTGATTCGTCTTTTGGCTGACTTATTGCACTGGTAGTTCATAATTATAATACTAGTGTCATGTCCGCAAGAATACAAACCTATAAAGAGTTTTACCAGTTTTACCTCTCTGAGCACCATAAAACCGGTACAAGGATATTCCATTTTATCGGAATACTGCTGGTTTTCTTTGTGATCGCTTATGTCATCAGCTCAGGAAAAGAGCGGTTTTTATGGTATGTCCCGATTTTCGGATACGGGTTTGCATGGTTCAGCCACGCAGTTATTGAGAGAAACAGACCTGCTACATTTAAATATCCTGTCTGGTCCCTGATTTCAGATTTCAGGTTGTTTTTTGAACTGCTGATCGGAAAACAGAAATTCAATGCCGGTCACGAAATCCCAAAAGATACGGTAAGGCATGTTGAAGCCTATGCTGATTAAGACGCATTACATTAATAAATATAAGATATTCCGGTTTTGCTTTGCAAACCCGGAATATTTGTTTAAAAGCATTTTTTCATCGGACATTTAAGCTGGCATAGTAACTTCTGTTGCAAATACAGGCCAATTAATACCGCTCCTTTATGCGCCTATGCAGGTTAGCAGTATCCTTAACCAATCTCAAAAGAACATAGAAGGCTGACCAACAGGCCAGCCTTGTGTATTATATGCTATAGGATTAACGCCTTATCAAATCTATAGCTTACTTAAAACGCTTTTTAAAATTGAACTTCAGCATATTCATGAATCCGGGTTCGATAATATCCAGCCCTAATCCGAAATTACTGTCTGCTACCGTATGGTGGGCTTTTCTGAATTCTTCGAAATCTTCGGCAGGAATTTCAACATTAACAAGCGGCTGGTATTCTATGAATACGGTACCGCCGTTCTTACTGATATTTTTGCGGCTGGTATAAGTGAAATACGGGTTATTGATATTGCTTTCCTGTACGGTATATTTTTCTTCCGTATCAATCTTCTGATCGGTAGAGAGATGGATTTCATACTTTTCACTATCGAAATTATGCCAGAACAGGAAATCCTTATGCGTATAATCCCTGACGGTGGATTTAGTTACACTCCGGTCAAAGTACATCAGAAAACGGTTGTTCTGCGCATCGGTAAAATAAGGGTTATCGATGGTTGCGGTATACCGGATCTTCAGTTCGTTCTGCACTTTATCGTCACTGACGATATCGATTGCAGCATCACGAAAAATACCTCTTACATCTGTCCCGTTGCGGTCACCGGAGTAATTGAGGGTATAAAACAGGGAGTTATTCCAGGAATCAATGATTTCCCTTTTATTGGTGTGCTTGAAATACCTTCTTAAGCTGTTGGCGCGGTTTCCCCTGTAAATAGTATCCATTTTTAATGTTCCCGTATTGCCCTGAACGCTGAAATCCACTTTTTCATCAATGCTGTAATACGGGAAACGGTAAGATTTCCTCTGCTGAAGCTCCAGTCCGGGTTTCACTTCCAGATAATACAGGAAGTAGATAAACCCTCTTTTTTCAATCCTTCCGAATTCATCCCGCATCGTCGCATCCACAAAATAATCTTCCCCTTTATAGCTGATTTTATTGATGACATGGTTGAAGGAAAGCAGGGACGGCAGGTAATATTTCATATAGTAGTCTACCCGGAAATTTACCAGGACCACGGATGATTCCACACCGATGTAATCAAGAATTACCTTAAGAAGCACGGATTTGGCCTTGCAGTCGCCCTGTTTGTTCTGATACGTAATAGCAGGATCCTGCGGCCAGTGCCCATTCATTTCATCGGCATTGAAGATATAATAGATGTTGTTCTGTACATATTCGATGGCAAACTGCAGCTTTTCATCCAGGTCAGTGATGGCATCCAGTTTCTGTACAAGATCCGGAGCAAATGCTTCCAGGGATGCAGTATCAAAAATGTCCTGGTAAATGCCGGCAATATAACCTGACAGGTCTTTCCACGAATTTTCCGTCGCAAAATCAATAAACGGAAAAATTTCCCTTCCTGAATCTACCGTATTGATGTAATCCTTTTCCTCAAAGGTAAAACGAGCTCCTTTTTCGAGCCGGTTAAGTTCAGGCTCGGCGACCTGGCCCTGTTCATCCCGGAAGAACATTTTTTTATAGGCTACCGGTTCTTCACGTTCATTAATGAAGGTAAATTTATAACTTCCATATCCCCAATAATTGTCCGGACTTACCCAAACATATTTTGAGAACTTTTTACGCATAAAATCACGTTCTGTGAATACTTTGACTCTTGAGTCTTCAAGGATCAGGATATCATACAGCCTGAGGTCCCTGATGGTAACATTGATTTTTTTATTGCTGCTCAGGATTCCCCCGCTGCTTTCATTCTCGCTGTCCAGGACTTTGATCTTCGTGTCCGGGATCTTATCGATCAGAACTCCGTCCCTGAGTACGCTGATCCTGTGGATCTGGTATACTTCGTTTTCCTCTACCACGATCTCCATCACCGAAGCCCTTTCAAGGTTGGACGGTTCATTCAGCGTATAGGCCATGCAGCTGTATTCACTGTTCTCCTGATTGGTGGTATAGTGAATCCTGTTGAGGAAATAACAGTAATCCCTACCTTCACCCATCTGCTTCTGCGCAAAGTCAGAATCTCTGATCGCCGCTGCAATTTCCTGATCTTCCATACTTCCCGCCCACACTGCAGGTTTCACAATGCTGTAATTTTCCGCCACCATTTGATTTTCCATAATAGTTGATTCTTGTTGATGTTGATTTTAAACTATTAAATTACTTAATAAAAAAATACAAACCAAATACCAACTGCGGTATCTTATGAAAAACTGATGATCATCATGCCCAAAATGATCATCCGGACCGTTTCAATTGATATATGTACAAATCAGTTTCAGATATGGGCGGGGAAAGGGTCATCAAACGCCCTATCCTGCTCAAACAGGTACTTTTCATCCTCTCGCAACAGGCAGTTTTCCAGATCGGCAATCATTTTTTGCGGGTTCAGATCCTGGCCGATGAATACCATTTCATTCTGCCGGTCGCCCCAGTCTTTGTCCCACCTGCTTTCTATGAATTCCTGATTTTCTGCGAAAGAAGCATACCTGGCGCGTTGGCTCATCGGCATGCTGCACCACCATACGCCTGCTTTCTCCAGCCGGAAAGACCCGCCTGCCTGCGAAAAGTTCAAGGCATCCTCCGGCCTGGAAGCCAGCCAGAAAAGCCCTTTAGCCCGGATGACTCCTGTAGGATACTCACTGTTCAGGTAGTTCCAGAAACGTATGGGATGGAATGGTTTTTTATGCCTGAATACAAAAGACCCTATTCCATATTCCTCTGTTTCAGGTGTGTGATGGTCTTGCCGGAGTTCTTTTTGCCAGCCGGCCGAATGCTGTGCCGTTTCAAAATCGAACAGCTCCGTATTCAGGATTTCTTTCGGGTCTATCTTTCCGAATTCTGATTTGATGAATCTTGCACCCGGATTGAGCTTCCTGAGGGCAGCCTTAAGAAAATCCACCGTTTCTCCGTTTACCAGATCGGTTTTATTAAGGATGATCACATTGGCAAACTCCACCTGGTCGGTCAGCAGGTTGACAATAGTCCTGTAATCCCCTTCCATATCAGTCAGGTCCCGGTCCATCAGCAACTCATCCGAACCGAAATCCTTAAAGAAATTCAGGCAGTCGACTACCGTTACCATGGTATCGATATAACTGAACTTTGACAGGTCGATCCCACTCTCATCATCGATATACGAAAATGTCTGGGCAATGGGAACCGGTTCAGCGATTCCGGTTCCTTCAATCAGCAGATAATCAAAACGGTTTTCACGGGCCAGGCGCTCTACTTCCAACAGCAGGTCGTCCCGCAGCGTACAGCAGATGCAGCCATTGCTCATCTCCACAAGCTTTTCTTCTGTCCTTGATAGCGAATTCTCATTTTTAACAAGTCGTGCATCAATGTTCACTTCGCTCATATCATTGACGATAACGGCAACTTTCAGGTTGTCCTTATTATGGAGGACATGATTGAGCAGGGTTGTTTTTCCAGCCCCCAGGAAACCGCTCAGTACGGTTACAGGAATTCTTTTTTGCATTTTTGAGGTTGATTTTCTATTTAACAATGATTGACTGATCAAAGACACAGGAAGAATTCAGGATATCCAGATCCATTTTGTCCGAACTCTTAAGCATCCCGACCAGGCCAATTCATGGCAAAAATAAAAATTAATCTTCTTTAATGCAATAAAGTTGCAATAAAATTAATACATTAAAATGAGTTTCTATCAGATAGAAAAATTATATCTGAATGATGTTTTGTTAATAAAGAAAGAATTGTACGCACTAACGAAAGAATTTTCGAAGGCGAAGGCAAAAGTAAGGTCATAATCCGGTTCCGGTATATTGAACCGGACTATCCCTTTTTCCATAAATGAAAGGTTTCTCTCTGTTTACCGCTTTCCAGGATCAGCGCTTTTCGCGGAAACTGATCCCTATGCAGTTTTGAGCAGAACAGAAGCTAGTCTTGATCGGAAATATCTGTCAGTTCACTGAAGTAATGCTGAATAGCGGTCATATGTACGTCATACTCAATGATGGTGCAGATTGTATCGTTCTAAAGTCCAGTTCTTCTTCAGCATTATAAACAGCAGAATTCCGTATTATTTTTCATAGTCTTTTTTCTCCGGTGCAGGATAGTTGCCTTTGCTGGCCTCTCCTACTGTGGTGGCAGTAGTCATCGCCACGACCAGGTCATTCAGCATATTGCTGGCCGCTGTAGGTGAATTCGGAAGCAGCACCAGGTTGCTTCGGCTGCTCGCACCCACTGCCTGTAAGGTATCATAATGCTGCGTTACGAGGATTAATGCAGAGGCTTCATGTGAATTGATGTTGACGCTGTTCAGTACGCGTACGGATTCTTCAAGACCTCTGGCAATTTCCCGGCGCTGATCAGCAATCCCCTGCCCCTGAAGTTTTTTCGATTCAGCTTCCGCCTTTGCTACAGCTACAATCCTGATTCTTTGGGCTTCAGACTCATATTCTGCGGCTGTTTTTTCCCTTTCCGCAGCGTTGATCCTGTTCATGGCATGCTTTACCTGCTCATCAGGATCTATATCCGTTACGAGGGCCTTGATGATATCATACCCATAACTCTGCATCGCATCCTGCAACTCGCTTTTCACGGCAATGGCTATATCGTCCTTTCTTACAAAAACATCATCCAGCTTTGTTTTCGGGACTTCAGCACGTACCACATCAAATACATACGATGTGATCTGGTTTTCAGGGTTTTCCAGGCGGTAGTAGGCATCTTTCACGTTTTCCCTGATCACCTGGTACTGGACGGAAACTTTCATTTTGATGAAAACATTGTCCAGGGTTTTGGTATCGATGATCACATCCAGCTGCTGGATCCTCAGATTCAGCCTTTTGGCGATCTGGTCAATAATCGGGATCTTAAGGTGCAGGCCGGAATGCCGTACGGCCAGGAATTTTCCGAAACGCTCCACAATGGCTGCCGTTTCCTGCTTTACCACGAAAAAAGAAGCAAAGAAAATAATGAGTCCGAAGAAAAAGACGGGTACTAAAAGGTAAGTCATAGTTTAAATTTTGGATTAAAATATTGTATGCTCCCTAAAGATACCCATTTTATTTTAAAACTTAGACTGTCATCCCGATATCGATCCCTTTGATTTTCCGGTACAGGTCGGTAGCATAATTATCGGTCATGCCGGAAACAAAATCGACCACTCCAAGCACCTTCTGGTAATCCGTGCCTTCCTGGTAAATAAATTGTTTCGGAATCAGCTTCAGGGCTTTTGTATCATAGGACTTCAGCTGGTGTGCAGGCTTAACGATTGACGGGATAAAATGATCCAGCAGTTCATACATAACATTATAGCCGGCATTCTCAATTTCCACCACTGCTTTGTGGTTGTAAATCTTTTCAATGGAGAAGCTTTCAATGTCTTTCAGGCTGTTGTTCTCACATTTATACATATCCAGCAGGGCTTTATCCAGTGTTCCGGACAGGATCGCATCAAAGTTCTGTCTATAGCTTTCAATGGATTTGTTAATCAGTGCATTGATGACCTTTGCACGCAGATAGGAAATCTGTTCATTCTCATTGGAAATGGAGCTCAGCTTGCGCTCTATTCTTGCTGCATCATCAGTTTCAGATTTCACCAGTTCAAAAAACAGGTTTTTACAGTCGGCGGTAGAAACGATACCCAGGCGATGGGCATCTTCCATATCTATAATATTATAACAGATATCATCTGCCGCTTCCACCAGCCATACAAACGGATGCCTTTTAAAAATGTAGGGTTCTTCATTTTCGGTGATGAGATGAACGGCTTTGGCTATATCGAGGAATATCTCTTTTTCATTCTGGAAAAACCCGAATTTTTTCCTGTGCAGGATCTTTTTGTCCCGTGCCACTGCCTCACAGGGATATTTGGCAATACTGGCCAGTGTGGCAAAAGTCAGCTGGATCCCGCCGGCATCTTTACCCTGCTGTTGCTGCCCCAGCACCCTGATCGCATTGGCATTCCCTTCGAAATTCACCAGATCTGCCCATTCTTTCTCTGAAAACAAAGGCTTCAGGCTGTTTTCATTGCGTTCAAAATAACTCGCAATCGCATCTTCACCGGAATGCCCGAATGCAGGATTGCCCACATCATGGCAAAGGCACCCCGCAGCGATGACGTTCCCTAAATTATGAAGGTAAAAGCTTTTGGAATCTTCGGTAAGCTCAGAAGCATAATGTTCAGCGATGAATTCCCCGATCACACTTCCCAGGCTCCTTCCCACGGAAGATACTTCCAGTGAATGGGTAAGGCGGTTATGCACAAAGACACTCCCCGGTAACGGGAATACCTGTGTTTTGTTCTGCAGCCTCCTGAAAGGGGATGAAAAAATGATCCTGTCAAAATCCCTCTGAAAGTCTGTTCGGGATGCTTTCGTATGCGGATTATTGCCGGTGCGCTGATTGGTGAAAATCTGGTTTAAATTCATCATTGTTCAAAAATACTTTAAATTTTATTGTTACGGAACACTATTTGACTATTTGTAGAAAAACCAGATCATGCCCGAAGGTCCTACCATACTATTAATGAAAGAATGCCTGCAGCCCTTTAAAGGTAAAACCGTTACCGATGCGGGCGGCGATGCAAAATTTGATAAAGAACCCTTAACAGGGCAGACTTTACAGGATATCAGAACGTTCGGGAAGCAGACCTACCTTGTATTTGATACCATGGTCGTGAGGATCCACCTGCTGATGTTCGGCTCATTCAGCATCGATGAGCAGATCCGGCCTGATGCACGCCTAAGGCTGTCTTTATTTTTCGGGAAAGATTCCATGTACTTTTATACCTGCTCCGTAAAATTGGTCGATCCGGAATTTCTGGATACGATAGACTGGGAAGCGGATGTAATGAGCGATTCATGGAATCCTGCAAAGACCAAAAAGAAACTGAAGTCCAATCCGGACATGATGGTCTGTGATGCGCTGATGGACCAGGACATTTTTTCAGGCGTAGGCAACATCATTAAGAATGAAGTGTTGTTCCGCATCGGTGTACAGCCTGAAAGCCTGCTGGGAAAGATGCCTGATAAAAAACTGAAAGAACTGATGGAAGAGGCCCGGAACTATAGCTTTGATTTCCTTCGCTGGAAAAGGGATTCTGTCCTGAAACAGCATTGGCTCGCGCATACCAAGAAAACCTGTCCGATCTGCGGTGGAAAAATGATCAATAAACAGACCGGTTTAGGAAAGAGAAGGAGTTTCTACTGTGAGAAAGATCAGAAGCTTTATCATTGAATCTCCATCTGATGTATCAGTTGTATAGTACTTTATATTTCACTTCATAATTAACCGTTTACAAAATCAGATCAGCACAATATATCTGGTCTATATATCAGTGTGTTCCCATTTTTGAAAACAGATGAATGATGATCACGCCAATAATAATCAGCGCCATTCCTATAATGGCAGGCCCGTCGGGAATTTGCTTGAATGCAATAATTCCGATAACGGTAATCGCTATAATACCCACTCCTGACCAGATGGCATATGTAATTCCCACCGGAATATGCCTGAGCGTAATGCTCAGGAAATAAAATGCTGCAGAATAGCCGACAATCGTTACTACAGAAGGCAGCAGCCTGGTAAACTCTTCCGATTTCTTAAGAAATGTTGTGGCTACAATCTCGCACACAATAGCCAGCAACAGATATACATAACTTTTTCCCATATCAGTTTTCTTACTGACAAAAATAAGCAATTCCGACAGCAAATGCTGTCATAATGCGTCTGACGGCCATTTTTGCACCTTTATTCCCGTTTACTGTCAGGACAAAGAACAATAAATTTTGTTCATATGGAACCTAAAACATGATTTTTATCAACCTATAACGATGTAATTTATTGAAATCTGCCGGATTTGAGATTTATCAATTATCAAACAGAGTCTGTGAAAGTTTTAACAGATCAATAATTTTTACAGATAAGACAATAAAAGTATATATAATTTCTTAATAATACATTAAATTAATGTAAACAAAATGCACTGCATATTAACATTACTATAGTGTAATAAACTGATATACATCAGCATTATACGTTTTGGCATCCCATTTGAAAGTTGTAGTTTTGTCATTGAAAAAATGATAAAAAAAAGTCAAATAATTAAAAATTAATCAAAATGATCACTTACATCGGAATCGCAACTTGTTTAGTAGTTTTTGCTTCTTATTTTACTACCGTAAGAAGAGAAAGAAACTAGTGAGCTGCTCTTGAGCCTTCTTAAGAGCCTCCATATGAAATTATATTGTTAATGTTTTAGCCTTTACGGAGGCTGCTCTTTTACTCAGGGAGTAAAAGAGCATACAAAACATTGCAAAAGACCCATACAGAACAATTTTAATTTTTATAGCCGTAAGGTCGGATCCCAGGTCCGGCTTTTTTTATTTCCCCTTATCTTTGTACACCAATTTATTTTTACTTAATGAACCTGTACAATCTTATCATCCAGGACAAGGAAGAGATCGCATTAGATGAAGTATTCCTCAGTGAAGGCAATCATCATCAGTTCCGGCAGCTGATCAAGGAACACACTTATATCAATGAGCTCCGGGAATACGGGCTCCCTGTCAACACCAAGGTACTCCTGGAAGGAAGTTCGGGCTGCGGGAAGACGATGACGGCAAAAGCGATTGCCCATGCCCTGGGAAAAAACATTATTATCCTTAACCTGAGCAATATTGTTTCCTCCAGGATCGGTGAAACTTCCCAGAATATTAAAATGATTTTTGACAAAGCAGCACGGGAAAGGTCTGTCCTGTTCCTCGATGAGCTGGACCAGATCGGGAAAGCAAGGGGAAGTGATGATAAAGATGTCGGCGAAATGAGGCGGCTGGTCAATACACTGCTCCAGCTGATCGATTATTACCCGGACAATGCCTTGCTGATCTGTGCGACCAACCACGCTGAGATCATAGACACCGCCCTGCTGAGGCGCTTTCAGCTTAAAATCAGGTATGAACTGCCATCAGAAGCATTCCTGGACCGTTATTATGATCACCTCCTTACGCGATTTCCGGAAGACCTCAGAGCTGTAGACCGTACATACGGTATTTCTTTCGCTGAAGCTAAAGATTACGCGCTGACCATGGTTAAAGGCAACCTGATCCGGAAGCTGGAAGAAAATACAAAGGGTTAATTCCGCTACTTTTCTGAGATTCTGATCGATCGGGATATTTTTGGTTTAAAACTCTCATATAGGGTCTGGCCAGGTGATCTTTAGGTAGCCACAAGCCTGCATTTATCTGTATTTCCTACTTTTTATATCCGTACTTTTACGGCTGCTTATAACAATTGAAATGAAGACATTACTAAAATATTTGAGGCCCCATCAATGGCTGCTGATCTTATCCTTACTTTTGGCAACCGTGAACCAGGTATTTTCCCTGTTTGGCCCTGCCATTACCGGAAAGATCCTGGATCAGCTGGTGACGCATCCTAACTTTTTCGATAAGGAAAAAACTCTACCCAGAAGCCTGAATGATTACCTGTACGGTACGGATATCTATCACGGTGTATTTTATTTCCTGGGGCTTCTGATTGCCACAGCCATGGTCAGCAGGATTGCCAAAGCCTTTCAGGATTATGTGGTGAATGTGATTACCCAGAAATTCGGGGCCAGCATTTTCACAGACGGACTCAAGCATTCAATGGCACTTCCCTATCAGGAATTTGAGGACCAGCGAAGCGGGGAAACGCTTTCCGTACTGACTAAAGTAAGGGAAGACGGTGTAAAATTCATCACCAATTTTATCAATATCTTTTTCGGGATCCTGGTAAGCATCATCTTTGTCTCTATTTATGCCATCCGCCTGCACTGGTCAATTATGCCGGTCTATGTGGTAGGGATTTTCCTGATTGCCTTTATCACCAACCTGCTGAGCAAGAGGATCAAGAACATCCAGAAGACCATAGTTTCTGAAACCACCGCGCTTGCCGGAAGCACCACTGAGAGTCTGCGGAACATAGAAATCGTAAAAAGTTTAGGGCTGACCCAGCAGGAGATCAGGCGGCTGAACAATAATACCTACAAAATCCTCGGTCTTGAACTGAGGAAAGTAAAAAGCATCCGGTCTTTGAGTTTCATCCAGGGAACCATGGTGAATTTCCTGCAACAGCTGATCACCCTGACTTTGCTGCTTCTGATTTTCAAAAACATCGTGACGCCGGGAGAATACCTGTCGCTGATGTTTTACGGTTTCTTTATTTTCGGGCCGATGCAGGAAATCGGGAATATCATTATTTCTTACCGTGAAGCAGAGGCATCGCTGAATAATTTCGACCGCCTCATGAAGAAAGACGTAGAGGAAAAACCGCTTACCCCAGAGAGGATCGGAGCGATCAGCGAACTTGAATTCAAAGGAGTTTCTTTTCAGCACCAGACAGCATCCTATAAAGCCCTGAATGCCATCTCCTTTAACGTAAAGAATGGTGAGACCATAGCATTCGTAGGGCCGAGCGGCTCCGGAAAAAGCACTCTGGTCAAGTTGCTGGTGGGGCTGTACCGGCCTAAAGAGGGGGCCATTTTCTATAATCATATCAACGGCAATGCATTTGATTTCGATGAACTGAGAAACCAGATCGGTTTTGTTACCCAGGATACCCAGCTTTTCGCGGGGACGATCAAGGAGAACCTGCTATTCGTCAATCCGGATGCTACAGAAGCAGATCTTCAGCTGGCCCTGGAACGGTCCAGCAGTACTGCGCTTATTGAAAGGGCTGAGAAAGGCATTGATACCGTTATCGGAGAAGGAGGACTGAAACTAAGTGGAGGCGAAAAGCAGAGGATTGCTATTGCCAGGGCTCTGCTCAGAAAGCCACATCTCCTTATTTTTGATGAAGCTACTTCTGCCCTGGACAGTATCACCGAAGAAGCTATTACCTCTACCATTAAAGACATCTCCCGGGAAAAAGACCAGATCACCGTGCTGATTGCCCACCGCCTCAGTACCGTTATGCATGCAGACCGGATCTATGTGCTTGAACGCGGGCAGATTATTGAAACGGGATCCCATGAAAACCTGCTGGCTTTAAACGGGCTGTATTATGCCATGTGGCGGCAGCAGATTGGGGAACGGAAGACTTCAGGTCCGGGTGCTGATCAAACTGTGACACTGTAACTTGAAATTAAAAATATTGCAAACGCCGGACGTATTGTCCGGCGTTTGCAATATTTATGCATCATCACTGATCATCAGCTTTTGTTTTCTACCATTCTTTTCCATCGGGAAACCGTATTCCTGCTGAGCCTGAAATGGGCTGCAAGCTGCATGTTGTTAAACCCGGATTCTTTCTGAAACTGCAGAATATCCCTGATGGCTTTTAAATCATAGGCCTTGAGTTTCTGGTTATTCCTTACCTGTTCGGTATCCGTTTTTTCTGAGAGGATTTCATCCAGCCGGATGACATCCATAATCTGTATCTGCTTTTTGCTTAAAATAGGCTGGCAAAGCTGTTCTTTATCAGGATATTTCAAAGCGATCATATCACGATAGATCTTCTTGTAGTCAGGTGTATTTTTCATCTTCTATACCATATTATTTGTTTTTACTGATCCATTTGTACAATGTGGTTTTGGGAATTTTGTACTCCTGTATCACCTGATTAGGCGTCTTTTTTCCGGTCTGAATCTGTTCAAGGATAAAGCTGATTATCTGTTGGGTGTAAATGTTCTTCCTGAACACGGGCAGACCCGACTCTTCAGTGTTGCGCGAAGCATTTTTCTTTTTATCGGCTCCGGATGGCGGAGCATACAGGATAAGGTGTTGGCTGTACAGCCTGAAGAAATCATATTCCAGAAGCTTGCTCCAGCGGAGCAGTATCCCGGTTTCCAGATCCGGGGAATCGTACATTGCTAAAATTTCCGCCTCTGTCTTTTTAAGGAAATTCATGATCCTGGGCATCTCTATACCACTTTCACGGACTTTCCTCACGATCAGCTTGCCGATGTGAATGTCTTTGAACATCATTTGTGTTTTTTAATGTTTAGGGATGCAAGTTAACATTTTGGCCGGCAAAACGAAAATTTTCCGGTATGATTTTACTCTTATCGCACCATCCCTACATGACCATTTTTATCAGTCCGCACGACCCAGAAATCGAATCCGCCCTGTTTATTGGTTCCTGCCTGATTGCCGGTATTGAACGATCCTTCCGCAGAAAAGCCTCCGAACAGATAGCCATCAGGCGTTTCGGAAATGCTGTAGAGGAAATCATCGGCAGCACCTCCATACCTCTTCTGCCACTGGATGGCTCCTGAATTATCTGTCTTCAACACCCAGTAATCGTTGCCGCCGTATCCGGGAGAACCGGCCTGAAGTCCTGTGTTGGCCGAGTTGGCATCAGAGAATCCTCCGATCATATAGCCGCCGTCTGAAGTCTGCCGGATCGCATAACAATAATTAGTAGATGCACCTCCATACCTTTTCTGCCACTGAATATCGCCGGTACTGCTGATTTTAACAATCCAGTAGTCAGTATTTCCATATGGTGTAATACCAGACTGGTCACCAGACAGGCCAAGACCATAAGATGAATGCCCTGCCATGATATAACCGCCATCACTGGTTTGTCTGGCATCGTTCAGATTATCATCACCCATAGATCCGTAATTTCTCTGCCATTGTATCGCTCCGGCATTATTAACCTTTACCAGCCAATAATCCATATTTCCGTTGGTGTTTAGCCCGGACTGATTACCTCCTGCTACATTAGAATTTCCACCTATAACGTATCCTCCGTCCTGTGTTTGCTTTACAGAATACAGATAATCGTCGTTATTGCCTCCATACCTTTTTTGCCATTGAATGGCTCCTGATGCATCAGTTTTCAGTACCCAGTAATCATATCCTCCGTAATTGGTGCTTCCTGCCTGGTCTCCCGTATTCGCTGAGGCTGCCACGGAATACCCACCGATGAAAAAACCTCCGTCAGAAGTCTGGACAAGGGAATTAGCACCATTCACTACATCATCCCCTGCTCCGCCATACCTTTTCTGCCACTGGATATTGCCGGAGGCATCGGTTTTAATGAGCCAGTAATCTATTCCTCCCTTTCCTGCAGTTCCGGCTTGGTCTCCGGTAGATGCAGAACTGGCGTCTGACCTTCCCAGCATGACATATCCGTTATCGCTGGTCTGGACAATGCTGTACAGCTGGTCATCTCCGGTTCCTCCATATCGTTTCTGCCACTGGATATTGCCGGTAGTATCCGTTTTTACGATCCAATAATCCAGTCCGCCTTTGCCGGTGCTTCCTGTCTGATCCTGTGATCCGGATGATGCCGCAGCAGAATAGCCACCCATGATGAAGCCTCCGTCTGAAGTATTATTCACGGAGTACAAATAATCCTGGTCGGTCCCACCATACCTGGCCGTAACCGCATAAAAAGACATTTGCGGGCTCCCGGCCATCTGTGCTTTACTATGTGCCGTTACTGCCATTACAGCATAAAAGATACAGGTAAGGACGTATTTTTTTATCATATTATTTCTCATGTCTAGAATCCTGAAATCATATGGACATATACTGTGCTTCCCATCACCATCAACGTATACAGGGTCTCTTTATCGGCTATGGTTGCTGTATTATGCACATACTTCACGGTAAATCCCGTAGCTGTAAATGCAGAGGTTCCTGAAGCGGCTCCTCTTACGCTTAAGGTATAGGTTCCGCCATCCTTGATATTCTGAAGCGTAAAGTTCCCCGCAGAAGCCGAAGTGTACGCCAGGTTGCTTTTGCTGTAATCGATGGTCGTACTGCTTGCCGCATTGTAAGCAGACTTATTGGTGGAAGCACCGTCAATTTCAAGTCTTGAGGCAGGAGATGTGGTTCCGATCCCTACGTTGATCGCTAAAGCACCCGTACCGCCTAACACAAGGCTGTTGCTGGTGCTTACTATAGCGCCGTAACCGATCGCTGTAGCATTGGTGAGATTGTTTGCTGCTGCGTCCGCGCCGTTTCCAACAAAAGTATTGTTGTCACCGGTAGTAATCGTTTTACCAGCCAAAGTTCCTACCGCAACGTTTCTAACGCCTGTAGTATTCCCTTCCCCGGCCCGATAACCCACGAAAGCGTTGTATCCTCCCGAAGTATTAGCATTTCCGGCCCAGGTTCCTAAAAAAACATTGGCATCACCGGTGGTATTGCTTCCGGAATTATATCCCATAAGTACATTAGAGTTGCCGCCGGTATTGGAAGTCCCTGAGTAGGGTCCGACAAAGACATTGGAGCTTCCTACAGTGTTGGCGGAACCTGCGTTATTCCCTATAAAAACATTCAGGTTGCCTGTGGTAGTGGCTTTTCCGGCATTAACCCCAAGCGTAAGGTTATCCGAAGCTGCTGTCCCGATATAACCCGCTAAATTACTGTTGGTTTTGATCACAAATGAACGCGCATCAGTAGTTCCGATGAATTTTGTTCCCAAAGCATTGATCGCCGTAGCGTCAGTACCACTGTTTCCAGTCACTGCCCAGGCCGGTATGCTCTGCCATGTCGCGAGTCCGCTGGCATCGGAAGTAAGTACTTTCCCGCTTCCCTGTGTGCCATCAGCTATTTTTACAGCTCCGTTCCCTGTCCCGCTGTTAATGTCCAGCCTTACAGAAGGTGAAACGGTTCCTAAACCGACAAATCCGGCAGCCGTGACCGTAACGTCATCCGACTGCTGAAGTGCCGAAGGTATACCTGTGGAAGGGTTATTTTTACCTCCGTCAATGTGAAAGGTTCCCTGGGGATTGGTCGTATTGATTCCAACTTGGGAAAATGCAGAAATCGGTAGAGCTACCGCTACTGTGAGTAATTTTTTTTTCATTCCTGTAAGGATTAAATAAGATGCGGATGACCACTCTGATCATCCGCATTGGAAAGTTGTATTAAAGAATTATTTGTCTATGAATCCGAAAGCATTTTCAAACATATGCCCGATGACCGGGAGCGGCTTTTTCTCTTCATTGGCTGCATTGATAATGCCGATAATCAGCAGAATTAAAAAAATGATCCCGATGAAATTGATGAAACCCAGCGACGGAACGATAGCCACCACTACTGACATAAGAATATTGACGATAAAAGATACAATGAAAAGGCCCAGCCCCTGCTTCAGGTGATACACCGCCAGGTCACTTTTAGGATTCAGGTCCTTGCTTTTTACATACGCTATGATCCACCCTATGATGGTTACATAAGATAAGATTGCTACAGTTTTATTGCTCATACAATTGCTTTTATTTGCGGCAAAATTATAAAGAGCTGCAAGGAATTCTGCACGTAATTGGAATTATGGCATTTTGGATTTATATTGAGTACATATGACCTTGTGTTTTGATTATCCTGCTGCTTATCCTGGTGCATAAGCAGCGGTTTTATGAGGGTTTCGAAGATTAAGCCGTTGCTAACGGATTTATATTTTATTCCCGAAGTATATTTTTGCTTATTACATATTTCTTTATCTTTACTTTCAACCCTTCATGTCATAGCGGACAGATAATCTAAACCGAAATTAAAAATGATGCAGGAAAACAGTAATCTCTATACAAGCAGCAGAATAGAAGCCCCGGAAGAATTCAGTGATGTTTTTTCGCACTTTTACCAGGCACAAAATACTTCTTCTGAAAGTATCTCAAAGATGCTGCTGCCGTCATTCCAGACCATTCTGATTTTCAGTTTCGGATTACAGCCAACGATGATTCATACCTTAACTGATACCCGGATAGATATTGAACGTTGCCTGGTTTTAGGCCCGGTTAAAAAGGCATTCCGGTATTCCCTTCCTCCAGGTTCGAATATTCTTGTTGCCAATTTTAAGAATGATGCTTTCTTCCGTTTCTTCGGACAGGCTGTTATTGCGGAACATTTTTCTGTCCATCCGGACCATCTGCTGGGAGAAAACTGCTTTACCGATTTATGGACCGAACTCAGCACCCTGAAAGATACTCACGAAAGAATCCATTATATCCTTGAATACTGCAGACCATATATGAGACCCAGAAATACCGTTGCAGAAGCGCTGTCTGATTTTAGTCATGAAAGCCTTAATCCGGTTAAAGCGGTGGCATCCTTACAAAACCAGACGGAAAGAACGGTACAGCTCAGCCATAAAAAATTCCTGGGCTACACTGCTAAAGAAGCCAACCGTTACCGCAGATTCCTGAAAGCGGTTATGCACATTCAGGATGTATTGGAAGCCTCGGGCAAAGTTGAATGGTTTGATATTATTTCCGAATGCAGCTATTATGATCAGAGCCAGCTTATCCATGATTTTAACCACTACCTCCACATCAGCCCTACCAGGTACCTGAAGTTTCAGGAGGACATCTGTATCTCCGAAAACCGGTGATTCGTTTCGTTTTCTTACAATTTTACCACCGACTGCCATTTTATCTTTGTCCTGTACAATTAAAACAGAACAATGAGACACTTAATTATTTACAGTCATCCGAATGACGAAAGTTTAAACCACCACTTTCTTAACACCGTTACAGAAATCCTGCAAACACAAAACCATGAGATTAGGATCAGGGATTTATACCATCTTGATTTCAATCCTGTCCTGTCCCGGCAAGACCTTAAGGATCAGCGGTCCGGCCAGTTGTCGGAGAATATAAAAGAAGAACAGGAGCATATTTTATGGGCAGACCATATAACCTTCATCTATCCGATCTGGTGGACCGGAATGCCTGCGATAATGAAAGGGTTCATCGACCGTGTTTTCAGCTATGGTTTTGCCTACCGTTATGATCAGGGCATCCAGAAAGGCCTTTTAAAAGGGAAAAGGGCAACCATCATCAATACACATGGAAAATCCAAGGCAGAATATGAAAGCATGGGAATGGACCGGGCGCTAAGCCTGACCTCTGACAAAGGTATTTATACGTATTGCGGCCTGGAAATTAACCGGCATCTGTTTTTTGACAGAGCGGATAAGGCCACGGAAGAAATGATTAAGGAATGGAATCGAAATATTGAGGAGGCTTATTTGAATTGATTGCTGATGATTACACCAACGAGAACCGGTGATTAACAGACAAAAGTGTAATCCTTTTCAACAAGTTCTCGATACGCGCCACTACGTTGCGCACCCGAACGGACGACGACGGAAATCTATCCCTGACCAAGATTGCGGCACCGTCAGTTCGAGTTTTTTTCGCAGCAAAGCGGAGAAAAATGTATCGAGAACCGGTGAGTATCAAAAGTGTAATTCTTTTCAATAAATTCTCGATACACTCCACTGCGTTGCGCACTCGAACGGACGACAACGGAAATCAATTTATGACAAACATTGCGGCACCGTCAGTTCGAGTTTTTTTCGAAGCAACGCGGAGAAAAATGTATCGAGAACAGGTGAGTATCAAAAGTGTAATTCTTTTCAATAAATTCTCGATACGCTCCACTGCGTTGCGCACTCGAACCGACGACTACGGAAATCAATTTATGACAAACATTGCGGCCCCGTCAGTTCGAGTTTTTTTTCGAAGCAACGCGGAGAAAAATGTATCGAGAACCGGTGAGTAGCAGACAAAAATGTAATCCTCTTCAACAAATTCTTGATACTCTCCACTGCGTCGCGCACTCGAACTGACGACGACGGAAATCAATTTATGACAAACATTGCGGCACCGTCAGTTCGAGTTTTTTTCGAAGCAACGCGGAGAAAAATGTATCGAGAACCGGTGAGTATCAAACAGAAGTGTAATTCTTTTCAACACGTTCCCGATACGCTCCACTTTCGTTCCGCAACGGAACGGACGACGACGGAAATCTATCCCTGACCAACATTGCGGCACCGTCCGTTCGAGTTTTTTTCGCAGCGAAGCAGAGAAAATGTATCGAGAACCGATGATTGATAAACAGAAGTGTGATTCTTTTCAACAAGTTCCCGATACACTCCACTGCGTTGCGCACTCGAATTGACGAAAGCAGAAATTAATCTCTGACAATCACTGCCAACTTGTGATTCAGATCAAAAAAATCCCTTTCACTGCTGAAAGGGATTCGTTATATTATATGAGATTGAATTACATATAGGCTTCAATCGGTTCACAGGTACAAACCAGGTTTCGGTCTCCGTAGGCTTCGTCTACTCTGGAAACGGAAGCAAAGAATTTGTGGTCTCTCACCCACTCCAGCGGGTAGGCTGCTTTTTCCCTGCTGTACGGTTTATCCCAGGAATCGGAAATTACGATCTGCTCTGTGTGAGGAGCATTTTTCAGGACATTGTTATCCTTATCGGCTTCTCCGTTGGCAATTTCATCAATCTCATGCTTGATCGCGATCAATGCTTCTGCGAAACGATCGATTTCAGTTTTGCTTTCAGATTCCGTAGGCTCAATCATCAGGGTTCCGGCTACCGGGAAAGAGACTGTTGGTGCGTGGAATCCGTAATCCATTAATCTCTTCGCTACATCAGCCACTTCAATACCCAATGACTTGAACTGTCTGAAATCTACGATACACTCGTGAGCCACTTTTCCGTTTTCGTTGGAATACAGGATCGGGAAATGCTCGGCTAAGATTTCTTTCAGGTAGTTCGCATTCAGGATGGCATGCTCTGTTGCTTTTTTGAGTCCGGAAGTTCCCAGCATTTTGATGTAGGCATAGGAAATATTTAAAATCAATCCGGAACCGTAAGGGGCTGCAGAAATTCCTTCAATGGAATCTTTAGATCCTACTTTAATATTGGCATTGGAAGGCAGGAACGGAACCAGGTGCTTAGCCACACAGATCGGTCCTACACCAGGGCCTCCTCCTCCGTGAGGAATTGCGAAAGTCTTGTGCAGGTTCAGGTGGCAAACGTCTGCTCCGATGTTCCCCGGGCTGGTGTAACCTACCTGAGCGTTCATATTGGCGCCGTCCATGTATACCTGTCCGCCATGCTTGTGGATCAGGGAAGTAATTTCTTTAATATTAGCATCGAAGAATCCGTACGTAGACGGATATGTGATCATCACACACGAAAGGTTTTCGGAGTGCTGTTCTGTTTTGGCTTTTAAGTCTTCGAAATCGATCTCCCCGTTCTCCAGGTTTTTCACAACTACGATCTTCATTCCGGCCATCGCTGCGGAAGCAGGATTGGTACCGTGTGCAGATTGAGGAATCAATACAACATTCCTATGTCCTTCACCTCTTGAAATATGGTATTCCCTGATCACCATTAATCCGGCATATTCACCCTGTGCTCCGGAATTCGGCTGAAGGGAAGTTCCTGCAAAACCGGTGATTTCCGCAAGGTCTTTTTCCAGCTCACGGATCATTTCCTGGTATCCTCCGGCCTGGTCAACCGGCACGAAAGGATGGATTGCACCCCAGTTATCCCATGAAAGCGGAAGCATTTCCGTTGCTGCATTCAGCTTCATGGTACATGACCCTAAAGAGATCATGGAATGGGTCAATGATAAATCTTTTCTTTCCAGACGCTTGATGTAACGCATCAGCTCTGTTTCTGTATGGTATCTGTTGAATACTTCTTCGGTAAGGATTTCGTCTTTCCTCAAATTCTCCTCCGGGATGCTGTATCCTTCTTTGATTTCTAATTTAAACGTCTGCTTGTCTTTGAACTGGGCAAAAGAAGCCATCAGATAATTCAGCTTATCCAAAGTCGTACTTTCGTTGATCGCGATGCTTACTACGCCTTCCGTGAAATAGTTCAGGTTCAGCTTGTGGTCCAGCATCATTCTCATCAGCCTTTTCTTGTCATCTTCACTGATGGTGATCTTCACCGTATCGAAGATCGGCTCTTCAACAATTTCGTATCCTAAGGCTTTCAGGCCGCCTTTGAGGGCATTGGCCTTAAAGTGGATCTGGTCTGCGATATAATTTAACCCCTTCGGACCGTGGTAAACGGCATACATCCCGGCCATTACGGCTAAGAGAACCTGAGCGGTACAGATGTTTGAAGTCGCTCTTTCTCTCTTGATGTGCTGTTCCCTTGTCTGAAGTGCCATTCTCAGAGCACGTCTTCCGTACATATCCTGGGAAACCCCGATGATCCTTCCCGGAATATCTCTCTTATATTCTTCCTTACAGGAGAAGAATGCAGCGTGAGGACCTCCGTAACCTAACGGAATCCCAAATCTCTGCGTTGTTCCCACGGCGCAGTCTGCCCCCATGGAAGCCGGTGACTTCAGTTTTACCAGCGCCATCGGATCACAGGCAACAACTACCTGAAGGTCTGATTGTTTATATGCTGCAATATCTTCCGTATAATCCAGTACAATTCCGTTTTTCCCCGGATATTGTAACAGAACACCATAGTAAGATCCGTCGAATGTGTGCGTTTTGTGGTCTCCTTCAACGATTTCAATTTCCAGTCCTTCTGCTTTTGTCTTAAGGACGGAAACGGTCTGAGGCAATACCAGGTCTGAAACAAAGAACTTGTTGGCTCCTGCTTTTTTCTGGTCTTTGGTCCTGTTGTTGAAGAACATGTGCATCGCTTCCGCAGCGGCCGTAGATTCATCCAGCAATGAAGCATTGGCCAGGGCAAAACCGGTAAGGTCACATATTACAGTCTGGAAGTTCAGAAGTGCTTCCAGCCTTCCCTGTGCGATCTCTGCCTGATACGGCGTATAAGCAGTATACCAGCTCGGATTTTCAAAAATATTCCTCTGGATAGCTGCCGGCAGGATGGTGTTGTGGTACCCGAAACCGATGTAGCTTGTGTAATCCGTGTTTTTAGACGCCAGTTCTTTCGAGTGGTTCAGCATTTCATATTCTGAAAGCGGCTCGGAAATATTCAGGTCTTTCTCTAAACGGATGGAAGAAGGAATAGTCTGAGAAATTAACTCTTCGATGCTTGAAACGCCCACTTTTTCCAGCATAGCCTGCTTATCGGCTTCATTCATGGAAATGTGACGGCTCACAAACTGTTCTGTATTCATTTTTATTTATTAGATTTTGTTTGTAAAAAAGATGGGTAAAATTACGATTTTCTGAACGATTGTACAACAGCCTGAACCGTAACTCTGTCATCCGGAAAAGTAATTCTATCTGATTAGAAATTAATGGGTTTTTAATGTTGCTCTAAGCTATCAGGAAGTTAATATTATTTTATTGCAGCGTACATCCGGCCATCTGTCCTGTTAGAACGCTGTTTTCAAAGGTTTTATTTAAAGCATCAACGCCTTTCAGGCCTACAGTCAAATATCATCTCATCACCCTTCCAAATATAATAACTGATAAAAGTCATCAAGTCATCAAATCTTTAAATCTTTTAAATTTTGAAATCCTTAAATCCTAAATGCTCAACATTTTCCACGCCACATTCACTAAACCCCAACATCCTAATTATTTATAAAAAATTATTAATTATATTTATTCTAAATTAATATATTTGCAGTATGAATATGATCGTTCCATTCAAAGTACCGCCATTGGCTCCTGCTTTTTCTTACCGTCCGGAAGAAATGCACTGTGAAAAGAAATCATGCTGTAAAAAATTCAAAAAAGGCAAAAGATGTAAGAAATGTCCGGGGAATAAGAAAATTTCTTAGGATCTACACATTTTTGATCAGGAAGTAAACGGCCAGTATCAGGAGCAGTACGGCGATCATGATCTTCATGATTTTAGGCTGCCCATGAGGATTGGCAACAGTTCTGGGCTGTGATTTGAACAGTTCTTCTGCCTGATCCCTGAACTTTTCACCTCCGCTCTCAAAGACTTCGGTAATGGTGATTCCCTGTACTACGGTTTTGTGCAGTAATGAATTGGTTGCATGCAGCAGCAGCTGGAATTTACCGTCTTTAAATTCCGTGATTTTAAAAATCCTTTCCCCATACGGCTTTTCGAGGCCGAACGGTAAAACTTTTACCACATCGGCATTCTGCGTCTGCCAGCTGATGATGATTTCCTCCCCTTTTTTCGCATGGATTTTATTGGATGTAAATGTTTTTATGGAAGGCGGAACATGATACCTGAAACTTTTCTGCTGGCTGTCCAGGTTCTCATCATAGGTCCGGCGTTTGGCTTTATCACTGAGCAGTTCGTACGCTTCCTGGATCTCCCGGAACCGGCCGGCAAAGAATTCGTCATTTTCATTCTTATCGGGATGGTACTTTAAGGAGAGCTTGCGATAGGCCTTTTTGATGTCTTCTTCCGAAGCATCCTGTGAAACACCGAGAAAATAGTAGTAATCTTTCATGAACCTATGCAAAAATAAGGATTTTTATTTTCTTCTGCCTGCCGGAAATGATAATAATGGTAGAAATAGCATTCATATTGATAAGGAGAAAACAATAAGCGGCTGACTTTACAGCCAGCCCCTTCAGTTTATTATCAGCGAAGTGAATATGAATTGAGAAATACAACCGGTCAGGGTCCAAGATTACCTAATCAATAGTCCTTATTAATAATGTCTCACTAAGGTCGAGGCTTGTTTCCTGACATGATGTTTATTTAGGACTGCCTATTGTTCGTATTCTCCTACCAGGATTACGGCTTGATGGTTGTCCCGGATTCGGAATCTTCAATGGCCTTGTTGGTTATAAAAAAGTTCCGGGGCAGAAAGCTTCGCTTTCCCGCCCCGGAACCAACAATTTCAATTTAGTATTTTTCCTTTATGCCTCGGTAAGCTGATCTTTCTGATCTTCCCTCCTGCAGCATTTCGATGCAAATTCTTTCCTGAATTTCCCTTTCAGTTCCTGATACTGATCTTCATCCATTTCACGGATCTTATCAGCAAGCCCGAAAGGCGATCTTTCCTTAATCCCGTATTCTTCAAAGATACTTTTTACAAATCTTTTTCTTTTGGCTGCTTTTTTAACGATCAAAGCGACGCCTGCTACGGCTAATGCTCCCAGAGCTCCTTTAACGACTGAATTTTTCATTGTTCAAAATTTTAAATTTTACTACTTCTTATATTGAGAGGGTCAGTACGGATGTTTACTTTACTACTTCTGAAATTCCGCTTATTCCCTGTTCGTTCTGTTCCTGCCGAAGAATCCGTTTTCGCAGCGGTTCTTCCATACTTCTTTGAATTTCTCCCTTTCTTCCGGGGAGAGGCTCATCATTTTATGCCTCATTTTTCTTTCTTTGAAGTCTCTCATCCCTCTTCCGAAATGAAATCCCCCGAAAAGGATCTTGCTTAAGACCAGTATTCCCATGGCCTGCCAGAAAGTGATTGCCCTGACGCCGATAATATCCGGCAGGAGCGAATTCCATAAGGCCATGACGATCCAGGTAATCCCCAACAAAATCAACGGCGGGCAAAGAAGTAAAAAGATCCATCCTTTTTTATGTTTATGATTCATATCTGTTGTTTTTCTAACTGTTTAAATCTTCGTATAATTTTCTTAACCGGCTCCTCAGATGCTTCACAGCGTAATTCTTCCTGCTGATGATGGTTTTGATGTTTTCTCCCTGCTCATCCGCAATCTGCTGTAGTGTCTTATCATTCAGTTCATTTTCAACGTACACCAGCCTTTGTTTTTCCGGAAGTTCGTCCAGGGCTTCAAAAAGCTTCTTCCAGATCTCATCCTGGAACATTTTTATTTCGGGTCCGGCACTTTCATCCATCAGCAGGATATCTTTAATGGAAAAATCACCGTCTTCATCTTCGTACACAAAGTCTTCCAGGTTTTCCGTTTTCTTTTTGCGGTACTTATCGGTAATCTTATTGGCGGTTACCCTGTAGAGCCATCCTCCTACATTCACAATTTCCGAGAGGTTGGTGAGACTGCTGAACTGGTACCAGACTTCCTGCAGAATATCTTCCGCATCTTCGGTATTTTTCACTTTAGGACGGATGTATGACATCAGCTTGCCCCCGTATTTGGATACGGTCTGCGAAATGATATTTTCCTTTTCCTTCTGTGGCATTGTTATTTTATCGACAACCTCCATATGGGTAAGACGGCTGTCTGTTTTGTTTTACTTTAATGAATGTAAAATATTTTTCCTGAAGTATCAGCATATTGCTGTTAATTTTATCCCTGTAGGAAAATATTCATTGTCAGATCAGGCTTAAACCAGTATAAACAACTGAAATTAAACCAATTATAAAAGTTCAAAAAAAAATATAGAAATGATGAAATCAGGTTCTATAATTCCGCAGAAATCGATCACTATCAATATGCATCCAAAAGAAATCCGGACCATTAAGCCCGGATCTGTATGTTATCTATGTTTCTTTTAATATGTTTTGGTCATATCGGAAGGAATGATGAGATTGAATGTGGTCGGTATATACTCTTTTTCAGGGATTTTAAGTTCGGGAGAGTCGGATTCGAAAACGGAGATTACCGCCATCTTCAGGTCAGGCCTTTTCTGCATGATGTACCAGTAAATGCCTCCGAATTCTTTGGAATGGTAGTTCCCGTTATAATGGATGAAAGTTTTTCCCGGCCCCAGGTTCCTGAGTATGGATTCTGCCATGGTGGCATCCTTAACGGCCTGTGCGGAAATAAAGTTCATCACCCGGGTACCTTCCGCATGCTCCCCAATCATGGTTTTCATTTCCGTATATCCAGGAGTATCCAACGTTACTTTTATCGGCAGCTCTGCGATATAGGTTTTCTCTTTTGCCGTAAGGGCATCCAGTGATTCAAGGCCTTCTTTAGCTGTTTTAGAAGCATATTTCCTTGGAATATTGGTTGCGATAAACGGGAGTTTCTTTGTTTTGGCAAAATCCAGCAGAGGCTTGTAATCGGTAGCATAATTGGTCCACAGTCGCACCGAATCCTTCAGGTTTTTAGGATCAATCCTTCCCGCCAGGTACTGATCCAGCTGAGGCTGGTTATCCCGTTCGAACATTTCGGCTCCCAGGACGAGCTGCCCGTTCTTCCGTTGATATACAGCTTCGGTAACCTTCAGCTGCAGCCAGTGGATGATTGAGCTGTTGTGGTTTTCACCGAAGAAGACAACATCATAATCCGCCAGTTCCCTGACGAGCTTATCCGTATTGATTTTCTTGCCTTTCTGGTTGTAAAACTGGTACGCTTTAAAGTCCTGGGCGCCTATAAGGCAGAACCCGGAAATCAATATGATGGTTAATATTTTTTTCATTCTTATTTATTAAACACAAGTTACAGAACTATCTGTGAATAGCATCTATTTTCACGTATTTTCCTTAAGCAGTATGTCAAAAAAGCCGTCTTGCACAATACAAAACGGCTTCATTCAAATCATCTAACTATTATTTCTCAAGATCTGCTACCAGGTCTTTCCATTCCTGTAATTCAGGGATTCCCGGCTTTCTTTTTCCGAAAAACTGGACGATAAAGTCTCCCTGCTTGTTGAACACTTCAATAGCCGTTACCTCACCGTCTTCCGTTGGTTTTTTGACGATCCAGGCTTCGGCAATTTTGGTTACATCCAGATGCAGGTTGAAATCAGGGTCCATCACGTTGAACCACTGCTGATGCCACAGCGTTTTCTTCACCAGCCCGGTATGGATCTGGATGATCCCTCTGTTACCGACAAAGATCATGATCGGAAGTTTCTTTTCAGAAGCGTCTTCAAGAACATTTACCACTTTTGCATTGTCTATTTTCCTGGCAAATCCTTCCGGAGCCAGCCTTAATGCCTGGGTCCTGCTTACACCGTATTTTCTGGTCATCATGAAGAAATCGTGGGTATCTTTCAGCTCTTTCCATGCTTTTTGGAATCCTTCCACATCTATTTCTTCATCTGATTTTTCAGTAGTTTTTGCTGCTACCGCTTCATATTCAAAACTGAGGATCTGTTCATCAGCCTTATATCGTTCTATAAGGGTATCGAATGCCTCTTCAGAGCTGTCTTTGGTAAGGTAGATTTTATGAAGGGCCAGTCCGTCCTTCCCGAAGAACTGCAGGCTTTTTTTATCTCCTTCCACCACGGCAAATGCCAGCTTCCAGTGGTTAAGGAAGATTCTCAGGTCGATATCTTCCCCTACGAAAAGCTGAGCATGCGGACTGCTGAAATCAGGATTCTGATAGACTCCTTTTCTCTCATGCACACATTCGTCATTACGGGTGAGCGCCATTACTTTTCCAAGCTGTTCCGCATCTGTTAAAATAGACTGAAATTCCGGCTTCAGGACCGTTACCCCTTCAACGATATTGGTAGCCAGCAGTTCCGCTTCGCTTACTCCCAGCTGTGCTGCTGCATTTCTTATTCTCATATGTGGATTTTCCGCTTTCAGCGCTTCCCATTTTTCTTTCAGATCGTTCACTAATGTGCTCATTTATTTATTTTTTTATGGTTAAAACTGTGTATGTTCTTGTTATGGTTTTCTGGCTGGTTTTACTGGATACCTGTTCTTCCTTTTCAGAGATTTTCATCCTCTTGAACGGACTGCCGGAAATCAGCTCTTCCATTTCATCATTGCTGTATAAGGTGAAATCGTATTCTGTGAACGGAAGCTGCTCCATGGAATGCCTTTGCCCATAAGTGAGGACAAAAGTTCCGTGTTTTTTCAGGACCCGGTAGATCTCCTTCAGGAATGCAGCAGGCTGTTTCCAGAAATAAACGGTGTTGACCGTACATATTTTATCAAAGGTTTTGTCTTCAAACGGCAAACGGTTTCCATCATAGAGGATAAACTGCGCCTGGCTGCCAAATTTTGCATTCTTGCTTCTGGCTTCGTGATGCATGGTTGCCGATATGTCAATCCCTGTATATCGTATACCCTTCGCTTTATCCAGGATAAGCTCTACGTGTGCTGCATTTCCGTGACCGATTTCCAGGATGTGTTCGTGATCTTCGATGAGAAGGGCATGGATGCTTTCCATGGTCATCCCCATATTTGTCCGGTGCATCATTTCACCGACTTCAATGCCGGTTTCCCCTTCGGGCCTGGCCAGGTTCTGCGCCAGTTTTTTTAGTTCTTCCTGTTCCATGTCAGCCAAAAATAATCATAGGGTTATGGTGTATGGGATGCGGGCATATGGTGCATGGAAAATTGTAGGCATCCGTGATATGCTCTGCAGTAAACACTTCTCCGGGTTTCCCATACGCAGCAGCCTTACCGGATTTCATCAGCAACACTTTATCGGCATACTGCGCAGCAAGGTTAAGGTCATGCAGCACGACCACCGCACTGTTGCCTTTACGGGTAAAGTTTTTTATGATTTCCAATGCCTTGTATTGATGCTTTACATCCAGGTTATTCAGCGGTTCATCCAAAAATATAACCTTGTGCGCAATGGGATTCTGAAGCTGTGCCATCACCCTGGACAGGTGCACCCGCTGTTTTTCACCTCCGGAAAGGGTATTGTATTCCCGGTCTTTCAGGTGGATCACATCGGTTTCCTGCATCATCCTGTCTGAAGCGTCATAATCTTCTTCACGCGGCTGTGCATCAAAATAAGGATACCGTCCCATCATGACCACATCTTTTACTTCCAATGGAATATCATTGCTGTTGTGCTGGGAAAATTTAGCTTTATGCATGGACAGTTCGGAAATTTTCCAATCGTGGACCGGTTTATTTTTAAACAGGATGTCCGGATTGTCAGATTTCACCTCGTTGGCCAGGATACTGAGCAAACTTGACTTTCCTGCTCCGTTGGGTCCGACAATAGCCAAAAATTCACCATACTCCAGAGAGAAATCGATATTTTTCAGGATGTGAAAATCCTTATGCCTGTAGTTAATCTGATGGGCTGTGATCATGACAATGATTTTTTGGATTTCACCAGTATGGCAATAAAAATAGGCCCTCCCATTAATGCTGTGAGAATACCGATTGGCAGTTCCGAAGGAGCTACAATGCTCCTGCTGAACGTATCTGCCGTCAGCAGCAAAATACTCCCGCAGACAGCGGATAACGGCAGTATAAATACATAATCCGACTTAAAAAGCAATCTGAGGATATACGGAACAATCAGTCCCACAAATCCTATAGTCCCGGAAAATGCGACGCAGGTCCCGATCATCAGTGCTGTAACCACAATAATCTGTTTCTTAAGTTTTTCTACGTGGACTCCCAGGTGCTGCGCATCTTTTTCACCCAGCATCATCGCATTCAGAGCTTTTCCCTGCGGGAGGATCATGGTATAGGAAATGCACAGGACCACCGCCAGAATACCGTTCTTCATCCATGTGGCGGCAGCAAGGCTGCCCAGGTTCCAGAAAGTGAGGTCCCTTAGCTGCTCATCTTTGGAGATATAAATCAGGAAGCCGGTCACGGAAAAGCCGATGGCAGTAATGGCAACGCCGGTGAGCAGCATCATCACCACATTGGTTTTACCACCGCTGGTAGAAATCCTGTATACCAGCATCATGGATAAAAAAGCCCCTGTAAAAGCAGCAATACCGACCAGTGAAAATTGTACTGTTTCAGGAAGGTAATGTTTAAAATACCCTCCTAAAACAATGGCAATAGCAGCCAGTAATGTTGCTCCTGAAGTGAGCCCGATCAGGTCGCCGGTAGCCAGAGGATTTTTGAACATTCCCTGCAGGCCTGTTCCTGAAACGGCGAGCATGCTTCCGATAAGGATGGCCATAACAATCCTGGCCGCTCTTACATCCCAGATCACATATTTATGGCTCAAAGACAATGCAGGATCGCCCTTGATATACTGCCACAATGTGCTGAACGCAGAATTCCCTCCGAAATCATACACCCCGGTATTAAGTGCCGCTACTGCGATCAGGATCAGCAGTACGGCACTTAAAATGAGATACAGGTAAAGTTTATTTTGTGTTTTCAACTAAAAGCTTGTTTAATGCTACTGCGGCTTCTCCTAACCTTGGACCGAATGCGGAAACCAGTCCTCCGTCCATGGCAATAATCTTCTTATTTTTCCCGGCATTGGTCTGTGCCACACCCGGCATTTTTAGGGCTCCTTCATTGCCTCCGGCTCCCTGCAGTCCCGTAGTGAAGAAAAACAGTACATCAGGATTGGCTTTAACAACGGCTTCAGGAGTCAGTGGCTTGAAATCTTCAAAGTCATTGACTGCATTTTCACCGCCAGCTAACTGTATTAACGAGGCCATCGGTGTATTTTTTCCTGCAACCATCAGCATATTGCCTCTTGCATAGATGAAAAGTACCTTCGGTTTTTTAGAGATAGGCTGGATCTGCTTCAGGTCAGCATCAATTTTGTCATTCAGCTTCTGGTAATCTGTATTACCCAGGGCTTTAGCCACGTCAGCAATTAATTTCTTAGTTCCGTCAACAGTAAATTCCTGTTTGAAGATCTCCGTTTTGATTCCTGAAGACTTGATTTTACCCATCAGTTCAGGATTGATGTCTTTATCGGATGCTAATATAAGGGTTGGGCTGACTGCCATAATCGGTTCAATCGTCATGGATCTGACATGCCCCAGATCCTTAGCCGTAGCTTTCAGGGATTCCGGATATGTGCTGGTTACATCGGTTCCCACGATCTCTTTTTCATGTCCTAAAGCACTTACGATTTCCGTAATACCTCCATTCAGAGTTACTATTTTGTTGTTGGATTTCGGGCTTTCCGAAACAGATTCAGTGGTATTTTCCTTTGCAGTACTTTGTTCTTTTTTGCATGAATACACAGCAACCAGCACAGAAGCGGCAAGAATGAATTTTTTCATGATATACGTATTATTTGATTGATTTATAGAGGAGCGAATTCAAAATTAGGATACCCGCGCACACCGTTCTGGGTCATGGCATTGAAGCGTATTTTGTAGTAGAAGCCTTCTGCATCTTTCAGGACGAAAAACCGGTCGCTATAAGTCTGAGGGCCATTTGCTCCTGTTGTCGTTCTCCATTTGTCCCCCAGTGCCCTCTGGTCGTTAAAGATGAATTTGGACTGGCTGACATCATTCAGCTTAAACTCTCCATATACCTGATCCAGTGTTTTTCCGGCAGGAACATCTACCTGGTATACCCCTACACCGCTTACGGTATTCGTGATGATAAAGTCCGCATAGAAATAGCTTCCGGCGCTTTGCCCGGGTCCCATAAAGACTTCATTGGTAAAGGTTGTGAATGCCATATCCCAGTTGTGCTTCTGCGGCTGGATCTGAACCGGCTGGCCTTTCTGAAGGCTGAAGAAATTAAAATTGTAATCCGGATTCTTGTTAATGATCTGTTCTTTATACTGGTCATCATTAAGGTCTGCGTATCTCAGTTTGTATCCGTTGCCCGATCTCAGGATCTGGATTTTTTTCCATCCCCTGGAATCTCCGGTCAATGATACGGAACCCGGAGCAACCGTAGCGGTAGAAAGTGCTTTGCCCATGTTCACCAGGTAAACCGCATTATCTGCATCATTGGCTTTTATTTCTGCAATTCCCGTGGTCTGGGTAAGAAAATTGCCGTTAGGGTTATCAATGTATTCAAGATTGCTTGCGGTAAAAGTACCGATCTGTACCACTCCCATCAGAGAAGAAACATCTCCCGTTTTTACGGTATTGATATTGGTAGCGCCGGGAATTTTAGCCACCGCCATTCCGATGGACCCGTTGATGATCACACGGAATTCATCACCATTATAAAATCCTAATTCCCAGTCGGTCCTTAGGTTCGTTTTTTGTCTCGGTTCTTTCGTTACCGGATCTATATCGCTTAAATCGATCCACACCTGATTAGGCTGATTGGCTCCCCCAACAGCAGGCTTGGCTGTGGCTCCCGTCATAGGCGGCACAGCGACAGGGTCTTCATCCGCTGAAAGACAGGATTGCGCCGCAATGATTAAAGCGATAGACCATAGTTTTAAATATCTCATGCTGTAGTTTTATTAGAATTGATACATTAATCTTGCAAAATAGCTCCTTCCGTAATACAGGTTAAGTCGGTCTGTAGCGGCATTATGCCCGGTTGCCGTGCTATTGGTACTGTTGATGGTCGTTACATCGAATATATTTTTGATCCCGACTGAAAGTTCAAGGCGGTCTTTCCAGAACGGCTGGCTTACGATAAAATCCATCATATGGAACCCGTCTGTCTTAGCCAGCCGGAAACTTTCATTTTCTATCACATAAAGCCTTGCCGGCCCTGTGTATTTGTAATACAGGTTGAATGCGGTATTGGAACCTTTTACTTTGTACCCGGCATTTGCCCCGGCCTGGAAATTATACTGGAAATCTTCCGGGGTCCTTACATCCATTTCCTGCTTGGAAACCGAAATTCCATTCAGTGAGGTTCGTACTCCCAGTGAAAACTGGTCTTTGACGATATTCGCATTCGCTCCGAACAGAAGGCTTCTGTATTTATCCAGGTTCATGTATTTATAGGTGGATGGACGGACAATCATGACGTTTTCAATCTTGTCGTTGAGGTCTACGTACAACGCTTCCAGGTTATAATTGAATTTCCACCCGTTCCCCAGGCCAAAGCCTTGGTCCCAGAATAACCCTGCTGAGTACCCTGTTTCAGGCTTCAGGTCCGGATTTCCCTGGATATCGTGGTTGACATTAACAAAGTAGGTAAACAACTCATCATAGGTAGGATAACGGTTAGCCGTACCAAACACTCCTCTTATGTTAGAGTTTTCAGACGTCTTATACCTTGCAGAAAGTGAATAGTTGAACTGATTGTTGAACCTGTTGCTCACAGAGAACCTTGTTCCCGGCCTCAGTGAAAATTTATCGGAGATATTCCATTCAGCGGAAAGGAACGTTCCGTAAGTAAAAATTTTCCTGCTGATGTTGTTCCCGTTAAATTCCCCGGCAATCAGCGCAGCATAGCCATCTGTATGGTCAAGTTCATACCCTAACTGGAAATCGAATGTCTTATTATCCAGGAAATTACTGAACATCCCCCTGGAGTAGATCACATCTGTTTTATAGTACGACTGTTCATTATAATTGGGATCTTTTTTCCTGTTGGGAA
This sequence comes from Chryseobacterium camelliae, assembly GCF_002770595.1. NCBI lineage: Bacteria > Pseudomonadati > Bacteroidota > Flavobacteriia > Flavobacteriales > Weeksellaceae > Chryseobacterium > Chryseobacterium camelliae. The sequence continues at coordinate 800,119 of NZ_CP022986.1, forward strand.
TATCATAGTTGTAGTCGTAGAATTTCCTGTTCTGGTTCTGATAGGAAAAGTCTCCCATATACCGGATCTGCCCCAGTTGGGTCTGGATATTGAACTGATGGATCCAGCGCTCCGTATCATAATTCCGGTCAAGGCTTTTATATATGACACCTCCTGCTCCGTCATTCAATGGGATCCGGTCTACTTTCGGGTTGTAGTAATTGAACGTCTCATTCAGATAAGAAGCTTTATAATACAATGAAGTCTTATTTTTGGAATATCTGATCAATGCGTTGGCTTCATACTGGTCTTTAGGATTCCAGTCGTACCCCCGCAGGTTGTCCTGTTCAAAGTATTTGTATCCTTTTTTCTCTCCTTCGTAGCCCATAAACTGGTTATGGTTGAAACTGATATTCGTGAACCAGTGGTCATTGAAGTTATATCCAACATTCAGGTTCTGGATATGCCTGCCATGGCCTTTTTTCCTGAGATTGTAGCTGTCACGTACCGTTTCCTCCTGGAGGCCTGCACGAATGCTCAGTTTTTTGGAGCTGCTTTTCTTAGTGATAATATTGATAACACCGGCGAGAGCTCCGTTACCATATTCTACCCCCATGCTGCCTTTGACGATTTCAATCCGCTCTATATTGGTAAGGCTAAGCTTTGTCAGGTCAATATTGCTTCCCAGTCCGGTGTCTCCTACTACGGGAATATTATCGATCAGGATTTTAACATACTGTCCTCCCAAACCTAAAATATTCGCCGTGGAATTCCCAGAATTGGTATCCGGCGTAATCTGGATATTCAGCGACTGGTTCAGGACTTCAGCCACATTGGTGACCGCCATGTTTTTAATCTGCTGTGCATCAATCACCTCAACTTTATAGATCGATTTGTTGATGGACTGCTGCATGTATTGTCCGGTGATGACCACCTCCTCTATTTTCTTCTGGCCGAGAGAATCTTTTTCCTGTGCATTCATCCATAGAACAACGGATACGGATAGAATGGAGAGCACTTTCTTCTTCATAGATTCAAAAAATTTCCGACAAATATAATGCTTTATTTAGAACAGTTAAAAATAAATATGTAATTTTGTGGAATAATTCTAATTAAAAATAATATTATGAAACTAAGACTACTTATTGGAACTATGATGCTTACAGCACTTACGGCGCATGCACAGGTAGCTTCTATTAATGAGAATTTCGAATCGTTCAATACAGGAGCAGGAAGCCCGTTGCCACAAAACGGATGGACAAGTGTACTGGCAGGACAGAGAATGTATCCGGATGCCTCCAATGGAAATAAATATCTCCAGGCCTACACGTTCTTTACTCCCAATGTACCTTTTTATGCCATTACACCACAGATTATTGCTCCTACAGGCAATCAGACGCTGTCTTTTAAAGTGGCTCTGACCACCGGATCCGGAGGATCCGGTTCAATACAGGCCGGACTTGTTTCCAGTAATACAGATATGGCAACATTTACCCCCATAAGCGGTGTGGTAGCCGTTTCTTCAACTACAGTCCAGACCTTAACCTATAGCGTTCCTGCATCCTCCTCCCAGTACATCGCTTTCAAATTTATCGGAAATGTTGCCCATGCTGCGATCCTTATTGATGATGTATCTTTTACCACTTCCACCTCTTTAGGGGTTTCAGATCTCTCAGGTTCTAAAAATGATGTACGATTTGCAGTCAATACAGACCATACAGCTTTACATTTTGTAACCAGCAAAGATCCGAGAAGGATTCAGATCTATTCTGCGGCAGGGCAAAAAGTAAGTGAAGGAAAACTGTCAGATAAAAATTATGATATCAGCACCCTTCAAACCGGAGTTTATTATATTATTATTGAAACGGCGGAAGGTCAGACAGTAAAATCAAAGTTTATCAAAAAATAATTTATCAGACCCACATACGTGAGACGGCCCGTGATTTTTACGGGCTGTTTTTTTAGATGTCTTGAATTCCTGGTTACGGGCATCTGTACTGATTCAAACTGGAAAATTCTGAACCTGACTACGAGATATAAATTTTAAAACACGACAAAAATCATATTTTTATTTAGAACTATTAAAAATAATTATTTAGTTTTGTAGAATAATTCTAAATAATAAATTAACAAACAGATTATGAAAACAAAATTACTTCTTACTGCCATGCTGGCCCTGTGTGTACAGCAGACCACAGTAGCTCAAGTGGATACCAACGGCTATACCACCGTAAATATGACAATGGGGCCTAGCTATCAGAACCGTGTATTCTTTGACCTAAGTGCCAATGCAACGGTTTCACAACCTGCCAATACGTGGGACATTGCTTTTTACAGAAATTCAAATATGAGTTTTGGAACAAGGATTAACGATGCCCAGAATATTGAAGTCTACCAGGCATCGAGTAACCCAAGCGACTGGAATTCCATTACCTCAAACTCCGTGGCTACTTACGGTTCACCGCTCTATAATCCGGATAACAGTACGGTACTTCAGAAAGGGGCTTTTGAACTGGGAACAGCAACCTACGGATGGGGAGAATATAATTCCATGAACCATCACATAGAAGGAAAAGTGATCTTTATCCTGAAATACGCGACCGGCGATTATTACAAATTCATGATTGATGATTATTTCGGAGGCTATACTTTTAAATATGCCAAATGGAACACAGCTACTTCCGCATGGGATACGACACAGACCAAAACCATTGCGAACGGTACCGATGATGCCTATTTCAACTATTTCTCATTTGCCACCAATGATAAGGTAAGCAATATGGAACCGCCGAAAGCCAACTGGGACCTGATGTTCACCCGTTACTGGACTTTCTATGCCAACACCATGATGTACAGGATGGCAGGCATCATCCAGGGACCTAATGTTTCCGTAGCCAGAGTACAGCCGGAAACCCAGGAAACCTCAGGCTCTACCCTTCCTGCATCAATCGCATTTTCCTCAACCATTACCACCATAGGACACTCATGGAAACCGACCAGCGGGGTGTATTCGGATGTTGTGTATTATGTAAAGCAGGGATCAGATTACTACAGGATGTATTTTATTTCCAACGGAGGAACCGGTACAGGGAATATGTATTTCAAATATAAAAATATCACTTCCACATTGGGCATTACGGAAATCGGTAAAAAAGCATCTTTCGGAATCTATCCCAATCCGGCCACGGCAGACAAAAGAGTAACTGTACTGTTTGATATCAAAGAAAAAACCGGGAATAAAGGAAGTGTTGAAGTGTACGACCTGACCGGGAAAAAAGTGTATGCTTCGGAACTGACCAATCAATCCGGCTTCTATAGACAAGACCTGAATTTATCCCATCTACCATCCGGAAATTACCTCGTAAAAATAACATACGGAGGACAAACAGAAACCAAAAAGCTGATTGTAAAATAAACCACATCCGCAGTTCATTTAAATTATAATACTTTCTATTTTTCTATAAAGGCTGTTTATCTGATGATAGGCAGCCTTTTTTTGATGGTAGATATCAGATGTTAGATTTCAGACATCAGATTTCAGACACAAATACAGGATATCTGCTGTTTTAATAGATTCTGAAACCTTTGTAGACCTGTATGGAACTTTCCAGGATTCTTGAGGCATCGCGCCTGAAATTCAGCAGGTGGTCCTGGCCGTTATGCCGGTTATGGTGCTCTACGGTTTCCCACAGTTCGATCAGGAAAAAAGTCCCTTTATTATCCTTATCCTCAATAAGGTCGTACTGGAGGCAGCCTTCTTCTTTCCTGGTTTCTTTTACTAGGTTCTGGAACAGTTCCACAGCTTCCATGAGATCACTTTCATTAAATTTAAAAAGCGCCACGATATGTAAATTCATTGTTAAATTTTTGTGCTGTAAAAGTAGAATATTTTCAGGCAGAAAATGATTTTATCCCGGTATTTTTATGCGATCAAAATAGTGCTTAACTGAAGACTGATTTATAGATGGTTATGGAACTCATGACAATAACCAGGGTACCGATAATGATAAACATTTTCTTCACCGGCAATTTAGCTGTCAGCATCGCAGAAAAGGGTGCGGTAACAATCCCGCCGATCAGCAGTCCGAGAATGATATTCCAGTGCTGGACGCCCAGCGTAATGAAAAAGGTAATCGCAGCCGTAAGGGTAAGAATAAATTTTGCCACTGTAGAACTTCCTACGGCAAACCTTGGGGTAAAAGCATTCTTAATCAGCGTCCCGGTAACCAGAGGCCCCCATCCTCCGCCGGCAAAAGAGTCGATAAAACCTCCGATCACGCCCAGCCGGGTAAGATTGGTTTTCCGCTTCAGCTTTTTGCTCTGTTTTTCTTTGAACGCATTGGAAAGAATCTGAAAACCAAGGTAGAGTGTGTAAAACGCAATAATAGTTTTGGTGAGCCTGGCATAATACTCTCCCAGGTAAGTCAGGCACACCGCACCGATAATGGCACCGATAACTGCGGGGATCGCCAGTTTTTTCACCAGACTTTTGCTTACGTTTTTAAGCCTGACATGGCTGATGCTTCCTGCCGCCGTTGTAAAACTCTCTGCAGAATGGATGCTTGCACTCACAACATGCGGCGGAATATTCAGGAACAGCAGTGTCGTAGTACAGATGACACCATATCCCATTCCCATAGATCCTGCAACGATTTCAGCAAGGAAGCCTACAAGCATCATCCAGTAGAAAATATAATGGTCTTTAGCCAGAACAGTGCCCAGCTGATCCAGATATCCTGTTTCATATAAGATAAAAACGGTTAAGGATAAAATGGCGAGGGTAACAAAAAGTATGTTCAGCCTGATCTGTATTTTTCTTGAGACCACCATCTTATACAATCATTACGGCACCCACGGTAGAATGGCTGGTTTCATCAATAAGAATAGCATTTCCGGTAGCTTTACTTTCCCCGAAACGGTCAAAAACCAACGGGGAAGCCGTTTTCAGGCGCAGCTTTACCACTTCGTTCAGCCGGATGCCCGATCCTGCCAGAGTCTGTTCCAGGGTATTGACATCAATCTGATATTCAATTTCCTTAACCATTGCCTTAATCACTTTGCTCTTATGCTGAAGGTAATATCTGTTGCCTTCCGTCAGTTCTTTCTTATCCAGCCAGCATACTACAGCTTCCACTTCCTGGCTGACTTCCGGCAGGTCATCTGAATGCACAAGGAAATCCCCGCGGCTTATATCAATATCATCCTCAACATGAATCACAGCCGGCTGGTTCGCAAATACCGAATCCGTTTCTTTTCCACCGGTCTCGATTTTTGAAATCCGGGTCGTTACATTCTGTGGAAGCACAGTAATCGGGTCTCCCTTACGGTAAACCCCTGAAATAACCTGCCCGGCATATCCCCTGTAATCATGCAGTTCCTCAGTCTGAGGACGGATAACATACTGTACCTGAAACCTCGCTTTCCCGGAATCTGCCTGCTGGTGGATAGGGACATGTTCAAGATAATCCAGAAGTGTTGTTCCCTTATACCAGGGCATGTGTTCGGAATATTCAACAATATTGTCTCCCTCAAATGCCGAGATAGGGAAATAAGCCACTTCAGGCAATCCGAGCTTCTCTGCTACCAGTCCGTACTGTGCTTTAATGTCATTGAACACTTCTTCAGAATAGCCCACAAGATCCATTTTATTCACCGCTACCACCACTTGCTGCATTTTCAATAACGATGCAATAATCGAATGCCTCCTAGTCTGCTCGATCACTCCCTGCCTTGCATCAATGAGGATGACAATAAGCTGTGAATTGGATGCACCGGTAATCATATTTCTCGTGTACTGAATATGTCCCGGAGCATCGGCAATGATGAATTTCCTTTTCGGGGTTGAAAAGTAACGGTATGCCACATCAATGGTAATTCCCTGTTCCCTTTCCGCCCTTAAGCCGTCGGTTAAAATGGCCAGGTCTATCCCGTTCGCGTTTTTGTTTTTCGATTGCTTTTCCAGCGCTTCAAGCTGGTCAATCAATATATTTTTGCTGTCGTACAGGAGCCTTCCGATCAGGGTACTCTTCCCGTCGTCCACGCTTCCCGCAGTAATAAATCGTAGTATATCCATGTTGTTGTTATGAGTAATGAGTAATGGGTAATAAGTTATAAGTTATGAGTTATGAGTTATGAGTTATGAGTTATGAAAGGTAACTGATCCATGGTAAGTGAAATTCAAAATTTAAAATCTAAAATTTAAAATACATGGTCTCTGTCTCTCATCAATCCGTCTATTATCTCTCACCTAAAATTTATAATCTATAATTTAAAATCTAATTTAAAATCACATTCCCCCTCTTTTCTTTTGTCTTGATACAAAAGAAACAAAAGATCGAGACTGGAAAGAAAGGCTAAAAATAAAGCCTGTGCTCTAAAAATTCTAAACTTGCGCGGATCAGCTGTGAGTACTGTCTTTTAACTTTCCAGCCGCGCTGCGGACAGAAGAATTTTCTTAACGTTCACAGCCTTTATTTTCTTAACGCCTTTCTTTCCTAGGTCGATTTTTAACGTCGGTTAATCAACAGTAGTCAAATTTAAAATCCTTCTACCATCTTAATCTAAAATCTATAATTTAAAATCTAAAATTCAAGATCTCTGTCTCTCATCTATCCGTCTATTATTTCTCCTCTAAAATTTAAAATCACATTCCCGCTCTTTTCTTTTGCCTTGATACAAAAGAAACAAAAATTCAAGACTGGAAAGAAAGGCTAAAAATAAACGCTGTGCTCTAAAAATTCTAAACTTGCGCGGATCAGCTATGAGCACTGTCTTTTAACTTTCCAGTACGCGCTTCGGACAGAAGAATTTTCTTAACGTTCACAGCCTTTATTTTCTTAACGCCTTTCTTTCCCAGGTCGATTGTAATGCCTGTTAATCAATAGTAGTCAAATTTAAAATCCGTCTACCATTCTAATCTAAAATCTATAATTTAAAATCACATTCCCGCTCTTTTCTTTTGTCTTGATACAAAAGAAACAAAAGATCAAGACTGGAAAGAAAGGCTAAAAATAAAGCCTGTTCACTAAAAATTCTAAACTTGCGCGGATCAGCTGTGAGCAATGTCTTTTAACTTTCCAGCCCGCGCTTCGGACAGAAGAATTTTCTTAACGCCTTTCTTTCCTAAGTCGATTTTTAACGTTGGTTAATCAACATCTGCCAAAATTCATTATCAACGTCTCTCGTCTTTCCGTCTATCATCTTTCATCTAAAATCTAAAATTTATAATCTAAAAATTTCCCGCTCTTTTCTTTTGCCCTGAAGCAAAAGAAACAAAAATTCAAGACTGGAAAGAAAGGCTAAAAATAAAGCCTGTGCTCTACAAATTCTAAACTTGCGCGGATCAGCTATGAGCACTGTCTTTTAACTTTCCAGCCGCGCTGCGGACAGAAGAATTTTCTTAACGTTCACAGTCCTTATTTTCTTAACGCCTTTCTTTCCTAGGTAGCCTGTTAATCAATAGTAGTCAAATTTAAAATCCGTCAACGATCTTAATCTAAAATCTAAAATTCAAAATTCCCTGTCTCTCATCTATCCGTCTATCATCTCTCATCTAAAATCTAAATTCAAGACCTTTCCCCATCAAAAGTAACCGCCCTTTTTCCGGTCTTCCATAGCAGCTTCCGTTACGCGGTCATCAATTCTGGTTTCTCCGCGTTCAGAAATCCTGGAGGCAGTAATTTCACTGACCACCTCATCCAGAGTTTCTGCTGTGCTTTCCACCGCTGCTGTACACGTCATATCTCCTACGGTCCTGTACCGTACTTTTTTGCGGATGATCTCATCAGTTGCGTCGATGCGGATAAAATCTGAGACGGCAATGAGCTGTCCGTCGTATTCAATGACTTCACGGTCATGGGCAAAATAAATTGGCGGAAGCGGAATCTGTTCTTTCCTGATGTAATTCCATACATCCAGTTCCGTCCAGTTGGAAATGGGGAACACACGGACGTTTTCTCCTTTATTGATCCTTCCGTTGTAGATGTCCCATAATTCAGGCCGCTGAAGTTTCGGGTCCCATTGCCCGAATTCATCCCGTACCGAGAAGAAACGCTCTTTGGCTCGCGCCTTTTCTTCATCCCTTCTTGCTCCCCCGATACAGGCATCAAACTGGAACTCTTCAATGGTATCCAGTAAGGTATGGGTCTGCAGCCAGTTCCTGGAAGCAAATTTCCCTTTAGGCTCGGTCAGTTTTTTATTCCTGATGGTATCTTCCACGTTTCTTACAATAATTTCGGCACCGATACGCTCAGCGAGCTGGTCCCTGAACTGCAATGCCTCCGGAAAATTGTGCCCGGTATCGATATGGACCAATGGAAACGGAATTTTCATCGGTGCAAAAGCTTTTATAGCAAGATGGACGAGGGTAATAGAATCTTTCCCTCCGCTGAACAGCAAAGCAGGTTTTTCAAACTGTGCTGCGACTTCCCGCATAATATAAATGCTTTCAGCCTCCAGCTGTTCCAGGTAATTAAGTTGGTCGTTCATGATTTGAAGGTTGTTTATCCGTTAACTGTGCAGTCCGCATTCTTTCTGTGAGGCTTCCCACCACCACCGGCCGGCCCGGGGATTTTCCCCTTCTGCGATGGCTCGTGTACACGGCTGGCATCCGACGCTGATGAATCCCTTTTTATGCAGGGAAAGTTCCTGTATGCCGTGATTTTGAAGGTAATCCAGCACATCCTGGTAACTCCAGTGCATGAGCGGATTGTATTTATACAGCTGCCGTTCCTCATCCCATTCAAGGACAGGCATATGGCCGCGGTTTTCCGACTGTTCCGCACGGAGGCCGGTAATCCATACCGTTGCATTTTCCAGGGCTCTGTTCAGGGGTTTTACTTTGCGGATGTAGCAGCACTCTTTCCTGTTCTCTACAGAATGGTAAAATGCGTTGATGCCTTTTTCATTCACAAACTGCTCCACATCAGACGATTCCGGAAAATAGACCTTCGTACTGGTTTTGTATTTTGAATTGTTATTGGAAAGAAGTTCATAATGCTCATAAAAAAGCCTTCCCGTATCTAAGGTAAAGACTTGTATGGGAAGCTGGTTTTTAAAGATCATATCAGTGATGACCTGGTCCTCCTGCCCCAGTGAAGTGGAGAAAACTACTCCGGAATGAAACCTTGAAGCGATAAACTTCAGCCCCTCCTCTGCCGGAAGCTCCTTCAGTATGTCTGCATCTTCTGTTGAAATCATTGATATTCGTTTAGACTGACACAAATATCTGATAAAATAATTATCCTACCAAACAAGTAGACTAATTATTCAAAAAAAAGGATTTAAATCAGTCGATCAAATCCATCAGTGTTTTTTTCTCCAGAATATTCAGCGAGGCATCGCGAACCTCGATCAGCACGTCGTGCAGTCCGCAATGATCTTCATTGCAGTCATCACATTTTTCGTAAAAATTAAGGCTTACACACGGAAGCAGGGCAATGGGTCCGTTCACCAGCCTGATGATTTTTGCCAGCTTCACATTTTCAGGATTTTCCCTGAAAAAATATCCGCCTCCTTTCCCTTTTTTACTGTCGAGGATATCTGCTTTTTTAAGTTCAAGCAGGATATTCTCCAGGAATTTCAGAGGTATTTTCTTGTGCTCTGCAATTTCTGAGATCAGGATAGGTCCTTCATTCCTTTTTTCAACAAGGTATGAAAGGGCCTTAAAAGCATATTGAGATTTTTTGGACAGCATTACAGCAAAATTAAGAAATTTGTTTTGATGGAGCAACGGGAGAATCCTTTAAATTTCGAAGACGGAATGGCTAAGATGATCAGGAGAAGGACGAAAGCACCATTCTTTACCATCGCTAACCTTTTTCCTCATCATATGAGCGGTCTCATTTGCTCCTTTGCTTTTCTCCCCTCAAATCACTAAGTTTGTTTTATGTTCAGCAAACAGGAAGCACAGCAGTTAAAAAAGGAGTTTTGGACGGCTTTCGGAAAGTCTTTCCCAAGGAAATGGATCTTGTATGATACCAAGATCAAGGATATGTCATTTAAGTTTTACGCAGACAACAAAAAGGCCGAAGTTTCGCTGGATATCGAAATGAAAGATGAGGTTTTCCGTAATGCTTACTATGAAAAAATCTGGTCCCTGGAAGACATGCTGAAAGATTTCATCGGTGATTTCCACAAAGAAGAATATTTTACGATGGAAAACGGAAAGGTCATCAGCAAAATCTGGGTCGAGCTCCATGGTGTTTCAATTTTCAATAAAAATACCTGGCAGCAGATCTTCGAATTTTTCATGGACAAGATGGATGGCTTCGAAAGGTTCTATTATGAATATGAAGATTTCATCAAGGATGTTTAGCTATGGAAATTATTGTTGAATTTATGATCCATATGGCTGCAGGAATCCTCAGGTTTCTTGCAGAGATTATTTGTCAGGTAGTGATAGAATCTGCCTTCCGTTCCTTATGGGATACGATTCAAAAGGTGTATCATAAATTTTAGTCCTTCCTCTTTTTATTTTTTACCAAATGGCAAAAGCCGGTCCCTTATCTTTCTCTAAATTGCACGCATGAAAGAATTATTTGATTTTATCCTGACCTTTGGGAACCTCAATCAGCAGCAGATGGATTTTATTGCGGAAAAAGCAACGGAAATCTGCCTCCCAAAAGATGAATATTTCTCAGAAGCCGGAAAAGTAGCCCGCAGAATCGGATTTATTTATGAAGGTATCCTTCGCGTATGCTATTACAATAACACGGGTGACGAAATCACAAAGTATTTTATTGATGAAAACAATCTCGTTGTAGACCTGGAAAGCTTCGATCATGAAATCTGTTCCAGCGCCTATGTACAGGCCGTTACCGACTGCAGGATGATTGTTTTTTCAAAGAAAGACTGGACGGAACTTCTGCAGACCATTGTTGGTTTTGATGCTATAGTACATAAGATCATTTCAAAGGCACTGATACAAAAAGTAGAACGGCGCAGTCCATTGGTTTCTGAAGATGCCACAACCCGCTACCTGAAATTCCTTGACGTCTATCCCAATGCAGTCAACCGTATTCCGCTTTCCTATGTCGCTTCTTACCTGGGCATTACCCAGTCTTCTCTGAGCAGGATCAGGAAAGGAGTACGATGAATCGGGCAGGTTAGAAAGAAAGTTGGAGGATTTTAGGGTGTTAGAGTTTTAGAATTAGGGGTGTTTTGTTCTTTTTGTCAAATGGCAAATGCCAGTCCGGGAAATTGATGGAATTTTGCTTCAACATTAATTAAAATTAAAAAAGACATGCAAACCGTACTGATTACAGGAGCCAACAGAAGCATCGGGCTCGAAACCGCAAAACAGCTTTCCAAAAAAGGATTGCTTGTATATTTAGGAAGCCGCGACCTTACCAAAGGAGAAGAGATTATAGAAGATCTTACCGAAAAAGGATTTCAGAACCTCAGGGCTATTGAAATTGACGTCACCAATCCGGAATCTGTCCTCAATGCCAAAGAGCGCATCAAAAATGAACAGGGAAAACTTGACATCCTGATCAACAATGCCGGCATTTTAGGCGTTATTCCGCAAACTGCAGAGAATACGGCCGTTGAAGACATCAAAACCGTTTTCGAAACCAATTTCTTCGGCGTTATCAGCGTTACCCAAACGTTCCTGGACCTTTTGAAGAAATCTGACCAGCCGAGAATCAGCAATATCACTTCCGGGTTAGGATCCCTTACTCTGCACAGCGATCCTTCATGGAAATACTATCATGTAAAAAATGCTGCTTACGGTCCTTCCAAATCCGCTTTGAATGCTTACACCATTGTCCTTGCCTACGAACTTCGGGATCTTCCTTTTAAGGTCAACGTAATCGATCCCGGATATACCGCAACGGATTTCAATCATCACAACGGGCCGGGTTCCGTAGAAAGTGCTGCATCTTTCATCGTCAAACATACTCTGGCTGATGAACATGGTCCGACCGGCCAGTATTTCAGCAATGACATTGAAGATGAGGATGGAATCAGTCCTTGGTAATGGGATTTGGTATCGATGCACCATCTCCTATTTCAATAGGGATCATAATATATAAGATGCGTTTATTTAAGCGCATCTTTTTTGATACCGTGTTTCCGAAAAAGTAATTTTCTTGATGTTTACAGCCTTTATTTTCTTAACGCCTTTCTTTTCCAGGTCGATTGTAATTCCTATTAATCAATAGTAGTCAAATTTAAAATTCGTCTACCATCTACCATCTCTCATCTAAAATCTATAATTTAAAATCTAAAATTCAAAATTCAAAATTCTCTGTCTATCATCTATCCGTCTATCATCTCTCATCTAAAATCATATGCCCCCCTCTTTTCTTTTGTCTTGATACAAAAGAAACAAAAGATCAAGACTGGAAAGAAAGACTAAAAATAAAGCCTGTGCTCTAAAAATTCTAAACTTGCGCGGATCAGCTATGGGCACTGTCTTTGAAGTTTTTGTGCCGCGCTTCGGACAGAAGAATTTTCTTAACGGTCACAGCCTTCATTTTCTTAACGCCTTTCTTTCCCAGATCGATTGTAATGCCTGTTAATCAATAGTAGTCAAATTTAAAATTCGTCTACCATCTACCATCTCTCATCTAAAATCTATAATTTAAAATCTAAAATTCAAAATTCAAAATTCTCTGTCTATCATCTATCCGTCTATCATCTCTCATCTAAAATCATATTCCCTTCACGATTCGGTTACATCACCGGTGGATTGGGTTAGTTTTTCTGTGCTTCCGCTGCTGATCTTTGTACCATCATTCAAAATAAATATTCACAATGGAAACAAACAAAGTATGGTTCGTTACAGGAGCCTCAAAAGGATTAGGATTTGAACTGGTTAAAAAGTTATTATCGGAAGGATTCCGGGTGGCGGCCACGAGCCGCAGTGTAGGTTCTTTGGTTTCTTCTTTCGGGGAGGCGTCAGAAAACTTCTTGCCATTGGGCATGGATATTACGGATAATTCCGATGTACAATCTTCCGTTGCCAAAACGGTTGAGCATTTCGGAAACCTGGATGTCATTGTCAACAATGCCGGTTACGGCCAGTTGGGAACGTTGGAAGAACTGACAGATGAGGAAGCCAAAGCGAATTTCGAGGTCAATGTTTTCGGAAGCCTGAATGTGATCCGGAATGCGATGCCCTACCTTCGGGAACAGAGATCAGGGAAGATTTTCAACATCTCCTCTATTGGCGGTTATGCAGGGAACTTTCCGGGCTGGGGAATTTATTGTTCCACTAAATTTGCTGTTGCCGGATTTACGGAAGCTCTGGCGGAAGAAATCCGGCCGTTCGGGGTTCATGCAACCGTGGTGTACCCAGGATATTTCCGCACCGATTTTTTAACCCAGGAATCAGCAAAAACGCCTGCCCATGCGATCGAAGCGTATGAATCGGCCAGGAATTCCGAACAGGCACACCTGAATGAGATCAACGGAAACCAGCCGAACGATCCTGTAAAAGCAGCGGAAGCATTGATCGCATTAAGCAAAGAAGATCATCCACCGGTTCATTTCCTGCTTGGCATCGAAACCCAGGAGTTTCTGAACAATAAGATTGACGCAATTACGAAGGATGCAAAAGCTTGGGAGAACCTGACGGTATCCACGGCTATTTAATGTTCTTTTGTCTTGAAATCGAAAATTTGACATTGTCAAACAAAAGAAATAAGTTGCCTCCGTAAAGTCGGTGAATTTCACCTCAAGACTCGAAAGAAAGGCTAAAAATAAAGGCTGTTTACTAAAAATTCTAAACTTGTGCGGATTGACTAAGAGCACTATCTCTGAAGTTCTTGTGCCGCGCTTCGGACAGAAGAATTTTCTTAACGTTTACAGCCCTCATTTTCTTAACGCCTTTCTTTCCTAGGTCGTTTCTGATCGTTAGTTAATCGACATCCTTCAAAATTCAAAATCTATAATCTAAAATCCAAAATTGATTGTCTAATGTCTATCATCTCTCATCTAAAATCTAGATTGAACATCCAAAATAAAAGAATGCATTCTTTTTAATTTAATTAAATAACTTAGTGCTTATGAAAGAGACGTTCCGTTTTAATTCGATTTCGGATTTCCATGCATTCTGTGGCCTGCCGAAACCTGAACATCCGCTGATCAGCCTCATTGATTACAGCAAGGTGCAGTATCCGGTCAATGATGACGAAATGAAATGGATCCAGAACTATTATTCCATAGGCCTGAAAAGGAACGTGAATGCCCGGTTTAATTACGGACAGCAGGAATATGATTTTGATTCCGGCGTGCTGTGCTTTGTGTCCCCGCTCCAGTTTCTTCGGATTGAAATGAAGCTGGATGTGGAAGTAGCGCCCACTGGATACCTGCTGCTGATCCACCCCGATTTTCTTTGGGGAACGTCCCTGATCAGGAAAATGAAATCCTATGAGTTTTTCAGCTACCGGATCAATGAAGCCCTGTTTCTGTCAGAAAAAGAAGAGAATATCATCGTTGACCTGTTTAAAAATATTGAAAAGGAATACCGGAACAACATCGATAAGTTTACCCAGGAACTGATAGTTGCCCAGCTGGAACTGTTCCTGATCTATTCTGAACGGTTTTATGAACGGCAATTCCTTACCCGGAAAAAATCCAGCCATGAGCTGCTTGACAAATTCGAGGAAGTCCTTTCCGGTTATTTTGAAAATGGAAGCCTTCTGGAACATGGTATTCCTTCCGTCACCGCCATTGCGGAACAGCTGAATATCTCTCCCAATTATCTCGGCAGCCTGCTGCGAATCCATACGCAACAGAATACGCAACAGCATATCCAGAACAAGCTGATCGATTATGCCAAGGAACGCCTGAGCACTACGAATTTATCTGTGAGTGAAATTGCTTATGAACTGGGATTTGAGCATCCGCAGTCGTTCAGCAAGCTTTTTAAGCAGAAAACCAGTCAATCGCCGCTGGAATTCAGGAAATTGTTTCACTGAGTTTCTCCATGATACAAAAGACAGAAGCCAGGATGGCTTCTGTTTTTTTAATGATTTAATTTCCATTAATAATTCGACTGGATGATGTTATTGATAAGACCGTTTTCAACAGGGTTATCGCCACCGTTGTTATAAAAATCAAGCGGAATAATACCTAACCGTTTCTTCCCGGAATACCGGGTATAATCCCGCAGCCACGGATCCATGGCGGGATCTATCCCTAAACCGCCCCAGGCATACTGGTAGGGCGTATGATGCATGAATCCGACGGCAATACTATTGAACGTTAGATAAAGAATCTGCTGATTAGCGGCATCCGTTTTTACTGCTCTTTCCAAATTAGCCTGTACCAGTTCTGCCTTTTTATGGGTATCATAGCTCTGGTAGTTGTCTTCAATGTAAAATTTCTGCTGGTTGGCGTTTACCGATTCAAATGTCTGATCATCCTGCCACGGCCCGAAACGGACTCCGACCGCATTTTTATCGATTCCGGAAGTTCCCACATTCAGGTCAAACCGGTAGAAAAATACGATTTTCCCTCTCGCCTGCTGAAGGTCAGGGATTGTATTGCCTTTGTAATACAGGGAATCATATTTCTTGAGGTAGGTAATAAAGTTGGCAGAAATATCCTCCCCTCCCTTTTCATTATTTACAGACATCAGGATTACTTCGGATGGATGGCTTTTCAGGAAAGCATCACAGGCATCGAGTACCTGCCCGAAACTTACATCGCAGGAAACAAATCCATGATACAGCACCAGAGGATCTGAAGTATTGGAATCGTTCACCAGCCGGATGTCCTGAAAGCGTATGCCGTCTTCAAGCTGCCTTCCAATGTCATAATTCTGGCATCTTGCTCCTACAATTACGGAAGATATTTTATAGGTTCCGGAATCATGGGTTCCCGGCACGCTAAGGGCCAGCAAAGAAGTATTCTGGCTGAGCTTGCCCATCCATTCCGTCATATTGAGGGAAAAATAAAACTCGTTGACCCCGGATACTGCAATATTGCAGTTGAAATCGGTTCCCGGATCTGTAGAAAGCATATAAACATTCCCGGTTTTCTTAAGTTGCCGGCTGCCGATCCACCAGTTGTTCTGAGACATCCAGTTGTGCCCCTGTCCGATCACGACGCCGTTGATCTGGCAATGTTTATTATTGTAATCAAAAGAAAGATTACAGGTGAAAGCAAAATTCAATTCAGCGGGCATGCTTTCGGAAGTGCTGCATCCGATAGCAATGCCGCCTGAGATCTGGTTTCTGAACCAGCCGGCTACTCCATCGCTGCCTTTTCTTCCGGCCCGCACCATAATTTCCCAGGCATTGCTTCCTTTATTAGTTACCGAAGGCGTATTTTCCCAGGGCTGCCCGGAAGTAATGGAATGATCTGTAATAGAGATCTGTAAATTGCTTACCCCATCCATTACATGAAGGATAAAGGCATTGTCACGAATTGTTGGCATAATATTTAGGATTTAGGTTAAAACTGATAAACAAGATTTTCGGTTATAAATTCCTTCTTCATTACCTCAAAATTAGACGGAAATGCACAAACGCAACTGAGGGTAAATACTGATTTTCAAAAACGGGGGTTTTTACTTATTATTCAATCAAAGTATCCGGAATATCCGGACAATTACAGCCATGCATTTTACATGAACACAATTTTCTCTATATTTGTACAAAGCACGAATACCGCAACTATGGAAAAGCTAAAAAATCTAAGAAAACAAAGAGGAATCTCTCAGGAAAAGCTGGCAAGCGTCATCTCAACAGATCCATCCAACTACTCCCGGAAAGAAAGAGGGGAAGTAAGAATGTATGATGATGAATGGGAAAAACTGGCCAAAGCACTGGAGGTGGAAGTGGATGATATCAAAGAGGAAAAACCCCTAAATATCGTTAACAACAATCCTATTTTTCACGATAATTCCGGAAACTTCAATCAATATTTTAATGTACCGGAACATGTACTAGGGAATCTTAATGATTATATTAATTTATTGAGAGAACAGAATGAGGCTTTGAAACAGGAAAATGAAAGGCTGAAAAACAGTTAGAAACATGGAGAGACCAATAGGTTTCTCTTTTTTTTTTTTACGATACCTCAGATTTATCATTTACAAAGCTCAAAACCTCACTGAAGGAAGATAACAGCCTTTATATCTTATTGATAAAGACTATTTCGTATTGAATATAACATTAAAAATTAATTTGTATTTTTGATTAAAAGATATCAGTTATGGATCTTCAAACAAGAAAATTACATTTGATCACTTACCTTGCTCAATTGCAGGATGAGCTGTTTTTTGACAAAATTGAAAAATATGTTTTTTCAAAATCAGAGAAAGAAGATTATGTTCAGCCTTTTTCTATGGAAGAATTCAATCAAAGAATTGACCGGTCATTAGATGATTCAGACAACAATAGAGTAACCGAATCTGATGAATTGCTTTTTGAAATAAGGCAATGGGAATGAAAGTATTCTGGACAGACTTTGCGAAAGAACAATTAAAAAACATTTTTGATTACTACAAAGTAAGAGTGAATCAGAGAATTGCGAAGGATCTTATCACCGGAATTGTGAAAAAGACAAAAACGCTCGAACTTCAAAAAGAAATGGGACAAAAAGAAGAATTGCTTTTACCCAGAAAAGAGAATTTCAGATATTTGGCTTATAAAAATTATAAAATTATCTACTGGTGTAACACAAAAGTAGACAGAATCGAAATTACTGATGTTTTCGATACCAGACAAAATCCTGGAAAAATGCAGGAAAGACAATAAAAAAGAGAAGCTTACAGGCTTCTCTTTTTCTATATCATTTATTTATTCAAACTTCTTTTTCCTCAGCCAGAAGAACAGTCCTCCCAGCAGTCCGATGATGGCAAGCGGCAGCAGTAAATTCAGCCATTGCCAGTTGGTTTTTTCTTCGGTAATCCTCTGCCGGTCGAGAAGCCTTTCTTCGATGTTGCGGTTTCTCAGTTCCATAAGGTTGCTGTCATCCAACAGATAATCCAGGGCATTTCTGAGGAACTGTTCGTTTCCGAACTGTTCATTGGTCAGCATATCCACGCCTAACGGCAACGGCTGTCCCTTGATGACTTTATTCCGTCCTACATCACCGTCCGCAATCACGATCATTTTATTCTCCGGACTCACCGCTTTAAAACCGGGATATGATTTCCGTTCAATCCTGGATGCATAGGCAGACGTGAATTTCCCTTCAAGGGATACGGCATATATTTTCGGAGTGCTCGGCTTTTCCATTTGTCCTAAACTGTCTACGCTGGCGATTTCCTTCAGGTCTACATAATTCGGGACCTGTTTCAGCAGGGTTCTTTCGCTGGATTCGAAAAGTACGTTGGTTTTGATGTTTTTCCTTCCGAGCGTATCGATGGAAGTCGGGAACTCAAATTTTACCGGATTGATATTTTTGGTTACCGGGTTATCTTTTTCAGCGATTCCTAATGGGAAATACGGCCAGGGAAGGCTGGTGTACTGCGGGTTCCCGCCTACTTCACCGGTGACCAGCCTCAGCAGGGCAAATTTCTTCACATCCTTTACCAGGGCAGGATTGATCCTGATCCCGTAATTGAAGAAGAAATCGGTCATATTGATGTCTACCGGGAACGGCATTACCTTTTTGGATCGTGTCAGGGTATCCATTTCGGCATTCACGGCATCAATCATCCATAAGGTCCTGCCTCCGTTCATGATGTACTGGTCCAGGATCACCTTTTCATTATCGGTAAAGGCTTTTCTGGGCTTGGCAATCACCAGTGCGCTCATCTGCTTCAGCAAAGGCACATCGGCAAGGCTCAGTTCTTTCTGGTTTTTAGGGATGATCGGTCCGGCATCATAATTTTCCAGTGCCAGATGCATGAATCCCTGGAACTCATCCGGGCTCAGCTCATCCTGATTGACCAGGACGCCGATTTTCTTTCTTTTATCAGCCGATACGTTTTTGATGTTGGAAACCAGGTTGTATTCCAGGTTTTCAATGGATTTATTGAGCTGTGCATCCGCATCTATCCCGGTCTGCTGCACCACCAAAGGAATGGAAACCCCTCTGTTGTTGTATTTGATCACGGCATACGGAAACAGGTAGATCTGCGAGACTTTCCCGTCTTTGATATCCGGCAGCACAGAAGGCTGCATGCCCATAGCCATCAGGGTATCCTGTGAGATCTTGCTTTTAATGGGATCTATAAATTTAAAATCGATCTTCGGATTGATCTTCCTGAATTCTTCCAGCATGAAACGCGTCTCACTCTGAAGCTGCTTGAAGCTCGCCGGGAAATCTCCTTCGAGGTACACATCCACCGTCAGCGGTTTCTTTACGGATTCAAGCACTTTAACGGTATTCTCAGAAAGTGTATAGCGTTTTTCTTTGGTAAGGTCAAGCCTGATCCCGGAAATATAGAGGACCACGGCGAGCGGAAGGATCAGGAACAGTACAATGCCCAACGGAGACCTGAATGAAATCTTCTTCATACGTTTACTTCTTTTTTTGGATAAAATGGTTGGACAATACTAAGGTAATACCGATCATCAGGACAAAATAGGCGACATCTTTGAAATCAATCAGCCCTCTGGTAAACCCTAAAAAGTGCTGGTAAAAACCTATGCTCTGCAGGATGAAGTCTGCACCGCCCAGCAGCTTGTAACTGGCCAGCTGCTCGATCCCGAAATACATGATGAAACACATGAAAACGCCCAAAAGGTAAGCCATGATCTGGTTCTGGGAAAGTGATGAAGCCAGGATTCCCACACCTGAAAAGGCTGCAATTAAAATAATTAACCCGATATAGCTCCCGAAGGTCATCCCAAGGTCGATATTCCCGGCAGGAACGCCTAATACATATACGGTGTACAGGTAGATCAGTGAAGGGATGAGGCAAAGAATACCCACGATCCATACCGAAAGGAACTTCCCGAAAACAAGGTCCGAAACTTTCAGAGGCTGCGAAAACAGCCAGTTCAGGGTCCCGGTCTGATGCTCTTCGGCAAAGGTCTTCATGGAAAGGGCCGGAATAATGAACATCAGCAGCCACGGCACCAGCACAAAATAACTTTGCAGGGAAGCCATCCCGATTTCGA
This sequence comes from Chryseobacterium camelliae, assembly GCF_002770595.1. Classification (NCBI taxonomy): domain Bacteria; kingdom Pseudomonadati; phylum Bacteroidota; class Flavobacteriia; order Flavobacteriales; family Weeksellaceae; genus Chryseobacterium; species Chryseobacterium camelliae. The sequence continues at coordinate 820,128 of NZ_CP022986.1, forward strand.
AGATATTGGAATCGTTATCGAAAAAAAACAGGAAGAGCGTAACGATCAGGCTGAATGCCGCCATAATCACCCAGGCGCTCCAGTTCCCGAAATAACTCCAGAGTTCTTTTTTTAAAATTGCAAACATAGTTTTTATAGTAAAAGGTAAAAAGTATTTATGTATTCAGGAATGCACCGGTTTGCAGCCAACTGCATTACCTCTTCAACAATTTTATTTTTTCTTGTTTTTATTCACCAGCTTCACCGTCATCATGATCAGCACTACCAGAACGAAAAATCCGGTAATTAATTGCCACCAGTATTCAATCACCATAGATTTCAGGATCACGGTAAACACGACCAGGAAGAGAATAAAAGTCGCAATCTCATTAGCCTGCCTCAATTTGATATTTGCGGTTTCAAGGGTTTGCCCGTTAAGCTCCTTCAGCCGCAGCACTTTCTTCCAGCACCAGTAGTGGTACGCAGCCAGCCCTACCAGGAAGGTAAGCTTCAGGTGGAACCAGGGCGTTTTCATCAGTCCCGTATTCAGGAAAATCATGATGATCCCGCATACCGCCATAATCACTCCGGCAGGGACCGTGATGATGTTCCACAGCCTTCGCGCCATGAAAATATACTGTTCCCGTAAAATGCGTTTCTTGTCTTCCGGAAAGGCATCGGTATCCTTGTAGTACACAAAGATCCTTACCAGGTAGAAAATCCCTGCAAAATAGCTCACCATGAAGATAATGTGCAGTGCTTTGATAATGGTGTACAGCATCCTGAAAATTTGTTTGCAAAGATAGTTTATTTCACAAAAATTCAGCATTTAATATAAAAAAATGACGGGAAAATAAGGGTTACCGGAGAAAGTAGGAAAAAATAAAGCCTCCGCTGTAACAATAGATTTATTTAAAAAGACCTGGTTTAAGAATCTGTGATTCTGTAACCAGGCCCTGTAATTATATCAAAACTTAAAGATAAATTTGATGTCTACATTAAAATGCGGACGGAAACCTTCCTGTTCCTTGTCCCTGTCGTTCAGGAAACCAAATACATTGATGGGTTCAACCCCATATTCTTTGCCTTGTACATTCCGGTACCTGATGTTCCGGTGGGCAATCCCGATTCCTACCTTCGGCATAAAACCGAACCATGAAGATTCCCTGTGCAGCAAAATGCTGTAATTGATGCTCAGTGCCTGGCGTGTCCTTTCATAATCCGCAGACTGGAAATGGTAGTATGAACCTGTTTCATCACTGTATTCTTCATTGATTTTTTTAGACTGATGGTTAAGGTAAGAAAATTCAGCAGAGATAAAATGTTTCAGCTTGGAATCCGGTGCAAGGCTGTAGTAGACTTCCGGCTTCACCTCAAAGATGGTATGGTCGTTTTCTTCAATATGATAAGGGGTCATCCCCTTCCGTCCGTAGGCTACTTCTGTACCGAGCCACCAACGTTCATTCAGGCGGTGCATGTACCCGACATTCCAGCGATAATCTCGGAGCGGAGCGAATCCGCTCACGGTAATAATGGAACGGTAATCACCCTGCTGGGCAGAAATCCCAAGTCCAAGTAAAAGAAAAATAAAACAGGTAAATTTTTGTATCATAGATTTTAAATAGTTATCAGTTGGTTTCTACGGTCAAACCTTTGGCCATTGAGATGCTGTCTGCTTTACTGCCCTGATGATAGATCTTGATGTAAGACAGCCTGCCCTCCTGAGTATAATATTTCCATGGGCCGAAATAAAACCAGTGCCTTTCACGGGCCGAAATTTCAAGCTTGGACTGACCTGATTCCATCACCTTACCATTGGGAAAATACCGTTTGGTTTTTGTGATGTCTTTCCTGATCTTATTTTTTTCGTACAGCCTATTCCCCAGGAATGTTTTCCAGGTTCCTGTTTTCTCTCCGTTCCTGTACTTTCCTATAGCAACCAGGGTTCCTTCATCAGCCGAATATTCCTCTTTCCATTTCCCATGCCTTTTACTGACATGATGATCGTCTTTGATATACTGATTCATTTTGGTTGTGCAGGAAGCCATGCATAATACCATTAAAACAGGAACAAGTATTTTATTCATAAAAAAAACAGGATTTCCACAAATATAGAAAATCCTGTTTAATTCCACTCAGGTAGAAATATATTAATTTAAGAAATCACATTCAGTGCCTTACCTACTTTTTCAAAAGCGGCAATGGCTTTATCCAGATGTTCTCTGGTATGGGCTGCGGAAAGCTGTACCCTGATCCTTGCTTTTCCTTTCGGCACCACCGGATAGAAGAACCCGATCACATAAATGCCTTCATCCATCAGCTTTTCAGCCATTTTCTGAGCGAGAGGCGCATCATACAGCATCACCGGAACTATAGCAGCGTCCCCGTCCGGGATATCAAACCCCTTTGCTTTCATTTCGGTCCTGAAATAGGCTGCATTTTCCATGACACGGTCACGAAGAGACGTATCCTCAGAAATCATATCCAATACTTTCAGCGCAGCCCCAACGATTCCCGGAGCCAGTGAATTGGAGAACAGATAGGGTCTTGAACGCTGTCTCAGCATATCAATGATCTCCTTTTTACCAGAAGTAAATCCGCCCAAAGCTCCTCCAAGGGCCTTTCCTAAAGTAGAGGTAATAATATCTACCCTGCCCATTACTTCATTGGCTTCGTGCGTTCCGCGTCCTGTTTTTCCTATGAATCCTGTTGCATGGGAATCATCAACCATTACCAGCGCATTGTATTTATCCGCCAGGTCGCAAACGCCTTTCAGGTCAGCAACAATACCATCCATGGAAAATACTCCGTCCGTTACAATGATTTTAAACCTGTGATCTTTCTCGGATGCTGCCATCAGCTGCGCTTCCAGGTCTTCCATATTGTTGTTTTTGTACCGGTATCTTGCCGCTTTGCAAAGACGTACCCCATCAATAATGGATGCGTGGTTCAGTTCATCTGAAATAATGGCATCTTCTTCCGTAAATAACGGTTCAAAAACCCCTCCGTTGGCATCAAAACAGGCTGCGTAAAGAATAGTGTCTTCCAGCCCGAGGAAATCAGCAATCTTCTGTTCCAGCTGTTTGTGGATGTCCTGAGTCCCGCAGATGAAACGCACGGAAGACATTCCGTAGCCATGGGATTCAATCATATCCTGGGATGCTTTCATCACATCAGGATGGTTGGATAGTCCCAGATAATTATTGGCGCAGAAATTCAGTAATTTCTTTCCGTTGGCTTCAATCTCAGCACTCTGCTGGGAAGTGATGATGCGCTCTCTTTTGTAGAGTCCGTCATTTTCAATATTCTCAAGTTCGTTCTGTAAATGCTGAAGGTATTTTTCAGAGATCATTATTGTTAATTTTAGATGTGCTAATTTAAGAAAAAGGCAGTAAACTAAAGAGCCCTCTACTTTTTATTCTTCCCGGCGGAAACAAAGGGCTTATTTAACTAAATTAGTCTATTTAAAAAGTAGACTAATCATTATCTTTGTGAGTCTAAATAATGAAGTATGAATCTATCGCCCATACCGAAGGTCAGGCAAATGAATGCCGGAGATTTCCTGAAAAACCATATGAAGACAGCCAAGCCTGTAGTACTGGAAGATTTTGTTGATCCCGGAAGCCCTGCCTTCCAAAAGTGGAATTATGATTATTTTAAATCTATCGCCGGAGACCATCAGGTCAATATTTACGGCAGCGAAATAGAATCTCTCGACAGGGTGGCCAGCAAGCCTGTACGGCAGAGCACGTTCTCCGAATACCTTGACCAGATCCGTACCGCGCCTACTGAAGAACGGCTTTTCCTGTTCAATCTCCTGACCATAAAACCGGAACTTAAAAGCGACCTTCAATATCATGATGTTACCGATGGCAAAGTCCTGAAATGGCTGCCTTTTATGTTTTTCGGAGGCGAAGGCTCTGTGACCCGGAACCACATTGACATTGATATGTCGCATGTTTTTATCACACAATTCCAGGGCATCAAGCGCATCTGGCTTTTCCCATGGGAACAGTCTGACCTGATGTATAAACTGCCATACAATTTCCACAGCCTTGCGAATGTAAAAGAACCGGATTATGATGAGTTCCCCGGACTGAAATACATCAACGGTTATGAAGCGGTCATCCAACCCGGCGAGACCCTGTATATTCCTTCAGGCTGGTGGCACTACATCCAGTACGAAACGGAAGGCTATTCGGTTTCTGTCCGTGCCCTGCCTTCCAGCTGGCTGGAGAAGTGGCGCGGATTCAAAAATATGGTTGTCATCCGTAACTTTGATAACCTGATGCGTACCATTTTCAAAGAGCGCTGGTTCAGGCATAAAGTGAAAGCAGCCAGAAGAAGGGCTGATAAAGCCATTAAAAAACAAAAGAGCTTTCAGATCTAAACTGAAAGCTCCTGTATGTTAGTATTTGATAAATTTTATATCCTTGTCCTTAATCCTGAACATATAGGTTCCCGGAACCAGCTCAGCGATATTGACTGCTTTGCCAGGCTCGTAGGCAGCCTTTCTAACCAGCTTTCCGTCTGTAAAGTAGATGGTATAATCCGTTTTTTGGAAGATTCCTTTTATGTTCAGCTCATTGCGTGCCGGATTAGGATAAAGGGCAAATGTTTCGGTTGGGAGATCTGCTGTTCCTAAAGTCGCATCCTGGGCCACTGTGGAATTTTTCTCCAGGATCTGGTATTCATAATTGAACTCCACACTGGCTACCGGGAAAGATACGGTCTGCGTAAAATACTGGTTGTTGGTGGTATTGTTCAGGGCAAAATAAGCTACCTGTCCACCGGTTCCGTTTACTTTTATGGGTAACGGCATTTCAAAGAAACTTACCGTAGGGCTGCTCTGCACCTGGGAAGCCCTGAAAGTAACCTGATTTCCGTTCTGTTTCCAGCGGATGGTATACGTAGGATACCCTTCTCCGTAGATCCAGTCGTTGAAGAATTCCGTAAAATCCTTGCCGGTTGACTGTAGTAATGAGGTATTAAGATCCGCGGTCTTAGCATAGCTGTAGGCCAGGTTGGGCCTGGAATGATACTCTTTTAAGGCCTGGTAAAAAGCCGTATCGCCTAAAATCCACTTCAGCATCCTGAGAACATAGCCTCCTTTAGCATAAGACAGCCTGCTGCTGAAAATCACTCCGATATTGTCCAAATTGGAATCGTCCACATACACGCTTCCTCCCGGCGCTCCCGTAATATAATTTTTCTGCCCCAGCAGATAAGTCATGAACTGGGTATTGGTCATCAGAAGTTTTTCATTGGCCAGGTGTTCGCCGAAGGTGGCAAAGCCTTCATTCAGCCAGATATCATTCCACGTGCCGCAGGTTACCTTATCGCCAAACCACTGATGCGCAAGTTCGTGGGCAATCACTCCCCTGTCCCAGCTGCTCATGGAAGACATGGTCTGGTGTTCCATGCAGGTCCCGCCGTACTGGAATTCCATATGCCCGTATTTCTCATTCCTGAACGGATAAGCTCCGAAATAAGTTTCAAAAGTATCCATCACCTGCTTCGTCCAGTTGATATTGGACATCGTTGACGTATTATTGGCCGTGGTTGGGTATACATAGTTTACAAAAGGGAACGGCGGCGATCCCATGGTATCATTCAGTTTGGTAAAATTGGTGATAGCCAGGGCGACGAGATAAGAAGCCATAGGATACATGGTCCTCCAGAATGTGAGCTTTTTCCCATTCTGAAGCTGGGTCTCAGACATCAGTTTACCGTTGGCTGCCACATTGTACTGTGATGGTGCAGTAATTTTAAAGTCGAAACGGTCGATCTTATCATTCATGCTTTGTTTTGTCGGGAACCAGTCCTGGGCTCCGTAAGGCTCGCTCAGTGTGGAAATAATGGGTGTCCCGTTCTGTGATCCGCTTGAAAATGCGTTGTTATCAGTAGCCGGCGGTCCGGAATAGGTAATCTTTAATGAGTCCGTCACATTAGCCGGAAGCGAAGACGCGAAATCAATCCTGACTTCCTTTGTAGGCAGCTGCTGGAAAATGAGGTTGGTCCCGTGATACTGCACCTGAGAAACCGTCAGCGTATTGGCCAGGTCAAAATAGATGCTGCTCATGCTCTGCGACGGCTTAAAATGCGATGTGACAGAGCCGGAAATATTGTAAACAGCCGGATCCAGGCTGACCTCCATCCTTTGGTACAGCAGGTCATAGTTAAGGGTATTGGGATTGACATTATAGGCAGTCATCTTTTGGGTAAAAGATTTCATTTCCTTATCAACCAACCCTTTGTGTTCTGCACTCAGCTGTTGGGAGAATCCCTGCTGACTAAACAATAAGGTTACTGCTAAAAGGGAAAGTTTTTTCATATGGAGATCATTATTTTGCAACCAAAGATAAAAAAAACCTTTCAATCCATGATTAAAAGGTTTTATCTTAATGAATTTTTAATTTTTTCTATAAATCTAATGCAGGTTCAAGAATTTTCTCCATTCTTTTTTTCACCATATCCACAGATCCTGCATAATTATTAACCATTAATGAGAAGACCAATGTCTTTCCAGTATTGGTTTTAAGATATCCTGCAAGGGTTTTCACTTTATTCAGAGTTCCCGTCTTCGCAAATACCTGCCCGTTTCCGGTTCCGATGAACATTCTTTTCAGTGTGCCTGACTGGCCGCCTACCGGTAGAGAATGGAGATATGTATTGTAATATTTCTCATCCATCAAAGAAGTCAAAAACTTGGCCTGGGCAATAGGCGTTACGTGATTGCTTCTTGAAAGCCCGCTGCCGTCCATATAGTTCAGCCCCTGTATATCAAAATTCCGCTCTCTCAGATGTTCCGTTACCACAACTCTTCCGGACTCCGAAGTCTGGTCACCCAGTTTCTGGAAGCCTACCGTTTTAAGAAGCGCTTCTGCCAGGGAATTGTCACTGTGCTGATTGGTATAGTAGATGATATCACCGAGCGTAGGTGATTTGTACATGGCAAGCATTTTACGGCTTTCAGGATTGGCATCCGTCATTTTCGGGGTTACCTTTCCGGTTACGGCAATACCGCTTTTTACAAGAGTCGTCCTGAAGGTATTGGCAAGATAAGCCGGAGCATCAGGAAGCTTTGTCGTCAGAATGCCGTTGCCTTCGTATTTGTCTGCGTACACTACTTTCTTCACATACGGTGAAACATAAAAGTATTTCTTATCCGCAGAAAAACCGGTGCTGTTTTTAACAATCAGTTTCTCGTTGGCCGGATTGATTTCCTGAGTGGTCCCTGCCGGGAGGTAGTAATTATTATGTTCCAACCAAACAACATTTTCCGGAAGCCCTGAAATATTGCCTTTGAAAAGCGCTGTCTGGATTATAATATCACCATTTACCTTTTTGATCCCCTCACGTGACATTCCGCCCATGAAATCTGAAATAATATCCCTGTACGACCATGCACCCGCCTTGTTGGTTCCCAAAGAAGGGTCGCCGCTTCCTACAAGGTAGAGGTTTCCGTTCAGCACTCCATTTTCATCAATACTTCCGGAATACTCCAGCTGGGTCATCCAGCGGTAGTTTTCTCCAAGCAGGTTCATGGCCGTCTCGGTGGTCAGGAGTTTGGTGGTGGAAGCAGGGACCAGCGGTGTGGTTTCGTTATACGAAGAAATCACCTTCTTCGTTTTCGGGTCATATACCACGAAGCCCCAGGTTGCATTCTTAAGCACCGGATCCGCCATCATGGTATTAACATTGATATCCACGAGCTCTTTGGCTGACAAAACGGTCTTCTCTACTGCAGCAGTGACAGGAGAAGGAAGATTTAAAGTGCTTTTCTGATTGTCGTAAGCCTGTGAATACAGTACTGTGGAAACGGTAGATTGGGCAAAGAAAAAACCAGTGGCCAAAACCGTAATACCTGAAACATATTTTCTGAAATTTACCATCTATTTTCTCATTTTCTTATAAATTTGATCGGCTAAGAATCAATAAGTTAAATTAATAACATCCGGTCAAACATATAATCAACGGTCAAAAGTAGAGAATATTGCTTAAAGTAGGACTTGGTGGCCCCTATAAAACCCTATAAAGTTTGTTAAAAAATGTTAATAATCCACAAAAATATCTTTTTTCACACTTTGATAAGCTATTATTTCATTGAACTCCTGAACACTAACCGCCACCAATTGCTTAAATGCTTCATATTTCTTTCCGCGCGGCAGTTTAAGCATAATCTGAAACTGATAAAGGTTGTTCAGTTTAGCAATCTGAGCCCTTTCCGGGCCTAGGACACATTCTTCCGGCAGGTACTTCCTGAGCACAGAACCCAAAAATTGGGAGGCACGGTCGACCCGGTCCTCTTTCCTGTGCTTAAGTTCAATCATCATGAGCCTCGTAAATGGCGGATAGTGGAATTTCTTCCGCTCATCCAGGAAATATTCATAGATTTTCGCAGGATCATTCATGGTGATCAGCTGAAAAACGGAATGTTCGGGATGATAGGTCTGAATGATAATCTTCCCGTTCCCGGAAACCCGGCCGGCCCTTCCGGAAACCTGTGTAATCAGCTGATATGCTCTTTCCTCTGCCCTGAAATCCTGTACATACAGCATGGAATCTGCTTTAGGAATGGTTACGAGTTCTACATGATCAAAATCCAGCCCTTTGGAAATCATCTGGGTTCCCACGACGATATCCGTTTCCCGGGATTCTATTTTCTCATACAGTTTTTCATACGCAAATTTTTTCCGCATGGAATCTACATCCATCCGGTCCACCTCCTGATCGGGGAATAGTTTGGATACTTCCTCATGGATCTGCTCCACGCCCACTCCTCTTTCATTCAGGTTCTCCGAATGGCATTTCGGGCAAACCCTGGGTTTTGACGCCCGCTGTCCACAGTAATGGCACTTCATTTCATTGGCTGCTTTATGGTACGTCATCACCACATCGCAGTTGGAACAGTAGTTAACATATCCGCAGGTTTCACATTCCACGACATTTGCGTAGCCGCGGCGGTTATGCAATACCATGACCTGATTATGCTCATCCAGCGTCTTTTTGATTTCATCCGTCAGTTTCAGGGAAAAATTGCCGGTCACTTTTTTGGATTCCTGGGCTTCTTTGAAATTAATGATTTCATAGGATGGCAGCTTTACATTTCCAAACCGTTCATTAATCAGGACATAGGTAAGCTTGTTTTTTTTGGCGAGATAATAACTTTCCACAGAAGGCGTTGCCGATCCTAAAATGACCCGGGCACCGTACAGTGGCCCGAAAACCAATGAAGCATCCCGTGCATTGAAATACGGCGATACTTCTCTCGGACGGTATGCAGAATCATGTTCTTCATCCACAATAACGAGTCCCAGGTTCTGAAAAGGCAGGAACAGGGCATTGCGGGTTCCGATCAGGATCCTGAGGTCATTCTGGCGTACCTTTTTCCATACTTCCACCCGTTCGAAATCCGTCAGTTTCTGATGGTAAAAACCAAGCAGCTTCCCGTATTTTTTCTCCAGCCGCTGGATGATCTGTTTGGCCAGTGACGTTTCAGGCAGCAGGAACAATACGTTTTTACCCTGCTGAATGCATTCTTCAATTTTTTCCAGGTAAATATGGGTCTTACCGGAAGAGGTAACGCCATGCAGCAATACATTTTTGCCTTCTTCAAAAGCAGCGTCAATATCGGACTTCGCTTTTTTCTGTGCATCGGAAAGTTCTTCAATGGCTTCTATATTGCCCTCGTAACTTTCCAGCCGGTCCTTGCGGAGGTAATATTCTTCCACCAGGTGCTTATCGGCAAGCGCTTTAAAATGGGAGGAGGCAAAAAAGCCGTCTTCAAAGAGGTCTGACTTTCTGATGGGCTGATCGGGATTCTCGGTCTGCTTTTCCAGGATAAACAGGAAAAGCTCCTTTTGTTTTACCGCCCTGTTCAGCTTTAACAACACCTCCATCAGGTTCATATCCTTGATAATCTCATCGCGGACCTTTACATAAGCGACTTCTTTCGCTTTATACTTTTCTGCAATTTTCTCATCAATTTCTATGTATTGGAGGTCAATCAGGGAATTGATGGTTTTGATGATATCTTTCTTGGGAATAAAAGCCTCAATATCCGTAAGGTTAATGAGCTGCCTGACTTCCAGGGCCTGGATCAGGTACATTTCATTCACATCAAGGTTTTCAAAATCGATGACCGCATTGGGCTTTAGCTTCAGGTAGGTTTCACTCTCCAGCTTCAGGGAAGATGGAAAAGCAAAACGGTAGATCTCACCCAGGCCGCACAGATAATAGTCTGACAGCCAGCTCCAGAATTTAAGCTGGGCTTCCGGCACAATGGGCTGTTCGTCCAGAATACTGATGATATCCTTGGCCAGAAAGCCTTCCGGCTGATTTTGATGCAATTCAAAAACAATCCCGGTGTAAATCTTTTTGCCACGAAAAGGGACCAATACCCGCATTCCCTTCTGAATCTGCGGTACAAGTTCTTCAGGAACGGTGTAAGTAAAAGATCCTTTTAAATTTAACGGTAAAATAATCTGGGCGTATTGCAAAGGAATAAATTAAACGTAAAATTAAGGGTTTATTTATACAATTGCAATTATTTCTTACTTTTAAAGCTGTAATATCCATCTGAAAGATCCCATGAAAAAACACCTTTGTATTGTTGCCTTATTTTTCACGTTCCTGATTCAGGCCCAGGAAAATATCATTCTCAAAAAGAATGAAATAACCATTCCGCTGGGAAAGAAGATCATCCTCATCCCTGAGTTGGAAGAACACAAAGTCATTGCTTTCAAAAGGATTTCTGAAGATGACATCACAGAAAAAAAAGATATTTTCCTGATCCTGAAAAACTTCAAAAAGAGCAGCCTTAATGATAACACGATTGAATTTGAATTTTCCGAATCGGAAATGATGAAGTCTCCCATTATCACATTGGTTACAGTACAGAAAACCGGTAAAAAGATGGGTTTTAAGGCTAAAATCAGGTTGAAAGGGTCTCCGCTATATCAGCCGACCTCCATTGTACCGGCACACAGCAATATGGTTTCCGTAGAACAGTGGAATGATCCTGTCGATTCTATTTTCCTGTACGATTTTAAACTGGAAGATTAGAATAACAGTACCGTTATCTGGTACCAGAGCGCAGAAGTTATGAATCCGACGATGATGCTGAATCCGATAATCAGGTTGGTAAGTTTCGTATTGAGCCTGAACTGTTCTGCAATAATGCTGGAAGTAACTACTGTAGGCATCGCAGCTTCGAAGACCGTAATTTTTGCCACATCCCCTTTAATGCCAATCAGCAGCGCCAGGCCCAGAACGATCGCCGGCGCCAGGATAAGTTTGTAGAGCATAGATACGGACATCTGAGGAATGAGCTTTTTCCATCCGTTGAATTTAAGCTGCAACCCGACAGAAAACAAAGCCAGCGGACTTACCGTGGCGGCAAGCTTGTCGAAAAACGGTTCTGCAGCAGTAAAATCGATATACCTCGACAATACCAATGCTGCCAGGCAGCCTAAAAGCGGCGGGAAGGTCAGCAGCCTTTTGAGAATAAATGCCGCACTTACTTTTCCTGATTTGCTTCCACCACGCACAGCCGCAATAATTCCCAGCGTGGAAAGGGCAAAAAACATCGTCTGGTCACAGATGATCGCAATGCTTAGCAGGCTTTCCCCGTAAAAAGCGCTGATCAGAGGAAAGCCGATGAACGAGGTATTGCTGTAGCCGCTCACCAGTTCCATGGTACTTCTCGACCTTTCCGAATAGCTTTTGCTCCTGCTGTATATTTTCATCACGAAGAAACAGACCACCGCGATGAGAAAAGTGGCGACAATAGGAAAAAGCATTTCTTTGGTCCACTGCACTTTAGGCAGGTATTTAAAGGAAACCGCAGGAAGCGCAAGGTACAGGATCCAGGTATTGATCCCTTTATGCGCATCCGGGTGAATAGACTTTGTTGCCTTAAATACCATACCTGCAAGGATACAGACTGCGATCAGAACAAAATTAACCATAGTTGACGAATAGGGTGCTAAGGTACAAATGAAAGATCTTTCAAGGGTAAAATATCATTCTTTTTTTGCAGCAACCATCCTGAAAATAAGGCATGATGATCTGCAAACAGGAATTGAAAAACCCATCTAAAGATCAATCCATACTTCCGGATTTAATTCATCGTATCCCATAACGTCATCACTCTTATTTGCTCCAAAGGTTTTGACAGGATGATCTTTTTTGAGGTATTGGGAAGCACATCAAAAAAATTATCGCTGAAATGGGTATTTCCGATCAGGTAAACATCTTTAGCCAGAACATCAGTAGAAACCTCTATTTCTGTCGGGGATATTTTCTTTACGCGGACGTTGGGTTTAACCAGCTTTAAATCTTTTGGCTTAGAGAAGAAATAGTTGCTTTCCGTAATCATATGATTTTTTGCATCCTTTAGCATTATATGCAAAAAAATCTCATTTCTGTCCGCCTCTCCAATGATTTCTTCCAGCGAAAAAGAATCCAATTTCAACACTCCGTTGGGTTCCAAAGTTTTCGTATCAGCGGTTCCTGCCGAACCTTTTTTCTCCCCATTCAAGGTCAGGATATCAAAATCCAACGATACATTCTCAAACGTTTTCAATTCATCATTGATCACATAAAAGTTTAAGACTTCATTTTTTTCTTCCGGTAAAATCACCTGATTTGCAAAGCTTCTTTTCACTTGGTAATTCAGTGCTTTCCAGTTGCCCAGGTAATCGACGGATGACCAGGAAACTACCGGCCAGCAGTCATTCAGCTGCCAGTATAAAGTCCCCATATTGTACGGCCGCGCCCGGCGGTGGGCTTCGATGGCGACCTGCATTCCGCGGGCCTGCAAGAGTTGGGAAACATAATTATACTGAGTAAAATCTGCCGGGACTTTGTAATCGCGTGCCATATAGGTATTGATGATCTCCCAGCCCCGCGCATGTTTCTCATGGGCTTTGATCACGGCGTTATCCAGACTTAGATCCGGTTTTCCCGAGAACATGGATCTGGTGGTTTCAATCGTTGGCATTCCCTGGAAACCGTATTCCGACATAAAGCGCCCCACTTTCTCATTGTATATTTCAAAGGGCTGCTCGCCCCACCAAACTCCCCAGTAATGGGAATCGCCTTCGGTAAGGCTTTCTTTATGGCCCCAACCGATCGAGGGTGAACTCGGCCAGTACATGGCTTTATCGGAGGCTGCATATTTTTTTACCGCATTGGGAATGACTTCATGGAATATTTTCCTGTAGTCTTTCCATACCTGCATTGAATCTTCCCCGGAATATTTGAACTGCTTCTGATAGCCCCAGTTGACAATGGCTTCATCCACTTCATTGTTTCCGCACCACAGAGCCAGCGAAGGATGATTCTGAAGCCTTCCCACCTGGTCTTGTACTTCTGCTTCCACATTCTTCTGAAAAAGTTCGTCTGCCGGATAGAAACTTCCTGCAAACATAAAGTCCTGCCACACCAGGATCCCGTTTTCATCACAGGCTTTATAAAATTCATCATCTTCATAGATCCCGCCGCCCCAGACTCTGACCATATTCATATGGGCTTCCTGACAGTCCCGGATAAGTTTCTGATATTTTTCTTTCGTTATTCTCGGTGAAAAACTGTCCGCGGGAATCCAGTTGGTCCCTTTGATGTACATCGGATTTCCATTCACTTTGAAATAAAACGATTTTCCATGCTCATCTTTTTCCTGTACAAGTTCTACCGTTCTCAAACCAATTTTCTGAAAACGTTCATCTACAGTTGCAGCGCCTTGCTTTAGGGTCACCGACAATTCATACATGTCCGGCTTCCCCCATCCGTTCGGCTGCCATAGTTTCGGATGATTGATTTTGTATGGCAATACAACAACATTCAGTCCCTGTTTTAAAGCCACTTTTTGGGATTTATAGTTGACATTCAGGATATAATCTCCCGCCTTTTCCGCAATAATTTCTGCCCGTATGTTCAGTTCTGCTTTCTGTTTTGTTAATGATTTCTGCTCAATCCTGACCTGCTTCAGCCTGGCCTGGTTCCAGAAATTCAGGTGTACGTCTTTCCATATTCCTGCTGTTACCAGCCTGGGTCCCCAGTCCCATCCGAACTGGTATTGTGCTTTCCTTACGAAACTCCTGGGCGATTCCGGCATCATGAAAGGAACCTTTTTGGCCAGTTCTTTCCCCGCCTGTACCGCAGACCTGAATTTTACCTGTACTGTATTATCACCTGCTTTGAGGTATGTTTTAACAGGAATTTCCCACGTCCTGAACATATTGTCCGTGGTTGCCACCTGTTTTCCGTTAATATAAATTTCCGAGAAAGTATCCAGTCCATGGAATACCAAATCAATGTTCCGGTTTTCCAGCTCCTGTGAACTGACCTTAAAAACAGTCCGGTATTCCCAGTCTTCATTTTCAACCCACTGGACTTTCTTTTCATTCTCATCTTTAAAAGGATCGGGAATGATGCGGTTCTGCATGAGGTCCAGATGAACCGTTCCGGGAACCTTTGCCGGAAGCCAGGTATGGTCCTTGGTGTTTTTAAACTGCCACTGTTCTGAAGACAGGTTCCGCTCGGAAAACTGGGCATCCATAAAAGAATAAATGAAAATAAAGGCAAAAAGTAATGTTTTGTTCATGGTACAATTTAAGTAAATCGGATGAAATGGTAAAGGCCATTTGTAGACCTCAAAAATACTGATGTTTATGAATTTATTATTAACCACAAAAGTCACAAAAGTTTTTTTGACACTTTAGAATTTATGAAGAGAAGAGCTCTGAAAAAAGAAGAATACATAAGTTTAAAAAATCTACGATTTTTTTAATGCATGAAAATCTTTGTGATCTGTTAGATCCGCGAGAGTTAAAAATTGAGCATAGCGTTGGATAATCAATAGCTTCAGTTTGTGAAATATCCATAACAGTGACAAAAGTTTTTTCACACATAAGAATAATGAAGAAAAAAGCTTTGAAAAAAGATGAACACATAAGGTTAAAAATCCACGATTTTTATATGCGTGAAAATCTACGTAAACCGTGAGATCTGTCAGAGTTTAAAATTAGGCACAGCTTTGAATGATCAGTAGATTCAGCTTGTGAAATAACCATAACAGTGACAAAAGTTTTTTCACACATAAGAATAATGAAGAAAAAAGCTTTGAAAAAAGATGAACACATAAGCTTAAAATCTACGATTTTTTTAATGCATGAAAATCTTTGTGATCTGTTAGATCCGCGAGAGTTAAAAATTAAATACTATCACTATTTTGACCGTCACTTCGAGTAACGCAGCAAAGCGGAGTGTATCGAGAAGTTTCTGAATACTAGTTCGCTGTCAACACTTCTCGATAAGCTTTCCAAAACTTTCCTATTCGAATAAACAGATGATTAATTTTACACAGTAGTAAAGTAACCTTTACCGGCTGTCTGGACTTTGACTTTCTTTCTAAAGAAGCCTATAATTTAATTTTTGCGTTCAATATTAAGCATTCTTCAACGCAACCACCTCATCAGCATCAGCGACAGCTCCGCCGTCCGTAATAGCCGAAGAGTGAAAGTATGTTGCTTTGGTAAACTCCCGGATGCCGGCAATATTGGCAGAGCGCAGTCCGCCGCCGACCAGGATTTCAATTCTTCCATCAGATAATTCCACCAGCTTTTTTAAATTTTCTTTGCCATCTGACACATTGGGTTTCTGGCCGGAAGTAAGGATCGTTGTAAAACCGCATTCGATTACCTGCTCCAGGGAAGTCTCCAAATCTCCGGCGCGGTCAAAGGCACGGTGAAACGTACAGGGATAAGGTTGCGCCAAGGCAATAAGCGCTTTATTCTGAACGGTATTCACTTCATCATTTCCATCCAGGATTCCGAATACAAAACCATCGACTTTCAAGGTCTTCAGCCGGATCAGATCCGATTTCATCTGTTTAAATTCCTCTTCCGAATACATGAAATCCCCGCCACGCGGACGGACCATCACGAAAATAGGGATGTTGATTTTTTCCCTGAGCTGCTTTACGGTTTCAAAATCAGGGGTGGTTCCGCCTTCGCTCAGCCCGTCACACAATTCGATCCGGTCGGCTCCGTTCTTAAAGGCAATCATTGCAGATTCCGGATTAAAGCAGGCTATTTCTATTTTTGACATCAATATTCAGTGTTTACTTGAATTAATTTTAACTTCTCAATTAAATTTACTTTTATTTCAGGGCAAATTCAGGTTTTTCAAGGCGGTTGCCTTTCTGATCATAGACGGCAAAGTTGAATCCGTCCTGGATGCAGTAAGAGCCATATTCCCCTTTTTTATTCAGGGCAATAAAGCCGACCTGGATGTCTTTCAGGTTTTTGTTTCTTCTTTTGGTAATTGCTACGATTCTTTCTACCGCTTCTTTACAGGCCTGCTGCGGATTCCTGCCCTGCCGCATCAGTTCGACCACCAGATGGGTCCCTACCGTGCGGATCACTTCTTCGCCATGACCAGTTGCCGTCGCCGCTCCCACTTCATTATCCACAAACAGTCCTGCCCCGATGATCGGGGAATCCCCCACTCTTCCATGCATTTTAAAGGCCATACCGCTGGTGGTGCACGCCCCGGAAAGGTTCCCCTGGGCATCGAGGGCAATCATACCGATAGTATCGTGATTTTCAATATTGACAATCGGCTGGTACTGGCTGGTTTTCAGCCATTCCTTCCACTCTTGTTCAGATTCAGGCGTCAGGATGTTTTCTTTTTTAAATCCCTGTGAAAGGGCAAACTGCAAGGCACCGTCTCCTACCAGCATAACGTGCGGGGTCTTTTCCATCACTGCCCTGGCTACGGAAATGGGATTTTTAATATGCTCCAGGCAGGCCACAGATCCGATATTATAATTCTCATCCATAATGCATGCATCCAGCGTTACCCTTCCGTCCCTGTCCGGGCGCCCGCCATATCCTACACTTCTTTCAGTAGGATCTAGCTCTACGAGACGCACTCCTTTTTCTACCGCATCAAGAGCCCGTCCACCTTTTCCTAGAACGGTCCAGGCTTCGGCGTTGGCCTGCAAGCCGAAATTCCAGGTTGACAGGACGATGGGTTTATTAACGGCAGTCAGTTTCTCCTGCACAGGTTCAGTGGCTATCAGGTCCAGTGGGTTCAGCGCCAGCGCCAGTGATGCTACTGCTGATCTTTTTATAAATTTCCGTCTTGAATTCATTGATGGTTCATTTTTAAATCTAAGTTTACAATGCTCCTATTTCGTCCACAAAAAGCCATGCTTTGGAGTCGGCACCAGGATTGCCTGCCGGAATGATGCCTGCATTTTCTATCCTGATTTTAAGGTACCTTCCCATCTGTTGACCGACTTTAAGCTTCATTTTTCCTCCTGCCTTCAGTATGTCGTCTTTATTTGCTTCACCAATGAGCTTAAAATGGCTGTTATCATCAGAAGCGTAGACCTGAGCAGACTTGGCCAGATGGATCCAGCTTCCTTTATTGTCCAAGGTATTGAAATACACTTCCGTGAAATCCGTATTTTTTCCAAGATCGATTGTGGCTACGACATCTTTCCCCTGAAAACCAAGCCAGGTTTTTCCTAATTGCCTTGGATTTCCGATGATGCCATCTACGAGAGTAAATGCTCCCCCGAAAGCATAATTCTCACTCGGCTGCTGTTCCAGCGTAATGGTTTTGCCGGTTGTTTTGGATACCGTAAACTGCTGTGAGGAAACAGCACTTTTCAGCTGTCCGTTTTCAAAGTAGGCTGATTGTATGGTAGAGGATGCTGAAACAGGAATGGCTTTCTCATAAGTCATTGACTGTATTGTAGGATTTTTCCCGTTCAGAGTATAGCGTATGCCGGATGGATTTTGTGAAGTGGAAAGCTCATAGGCTACACCGCCGGCCGCCGGAATGACTTTCCCTGAAATATTGTAAATACTTTTTGCATAATTGACATGCATCCTGTCCAGCTTTTCAAACTGATGGATGACCCTGCCTTCAAATTCCTTGTACTTTTCGGGCTGCGAAGTTCCCCACGCCACTTCGGAAAGAGCCATTATCCTTGGGAAGATCATGTATTGTACCTGCCTGAAATCGGTGATGTATTCGGTCCAGAGGTTGGCCTGGACTCCCATAATGTATCTGGCCTGCTCAGCATTCAGTTCTTCAGGAATGGGATGGTAAGAATAGACTTTATCCAGTGGCGTATACCCTCCGAATGCATTGGGTTCGGCCTGCGGGTCTCCCTGATAATGGTCGAAATAGCAGTAAGCTCCGGGGGTCATAACGGCAAAGTGCTTGGTTTTGGCAGCTTCTATTCCGCCATTCACGCCTGTCCAGCTCATTACGGCAGCATTGGGTGCAAGGCCGCCTTCCAGGATTTCGTCCCAGCCGATGATTTTCCTGCCTTTGCTGTTGACGTATTTTTCAATTCTCTGGATGAAGTAGCTTTGAAGGCCGTGCTCATCCTTAAGGTTATACTTTTTTATAAGTTCCTGGCAGTGCGCACATTCTTTCCATCGGGTTTTCGGACATTCATCGCCTCCGATGTGAATGTAGGCAGAAGGAAATAGTTTGATGACCTCATCCAGCACATTTTCCAGGAAGGTAAAAGTCTCTTCTTTCGGGCAGAACACGTCATCGAACACGCCCCATTTTGTGGCCGGTTCAAAAGGGCCTTTGGTGCACGCGAGTTCCGGATAGGCCGACAACGCTGCCAAAGCATGCCCGGGCATTTCTATTTCGGGGACCACTGTGATATGGCGGTCGGTGGCATATTGCACCACTTCCCTGACCTGTTCTTGGGTATAGAAATAAGGCCCGTACGGTTTCCCGTCAAACGTATTGTCCACATACGCACCGATCATGGATTCTTTTCTTTTGGATCCGATTTGGGTGAGCTTGGGGTATTTTTTAATTTCAATCCTCCATCCCTGGTCATCGGTAAGGTGCCAGTGGAATGTATTGAGCTTGTACATCGCAAGGTAGTCGATGTACTGTTTTACTTCATCAACGGTGAAAAAGTGGCGGCAGACATCGAGGTGCATCCCTCTCCAGGCGAGTTTCGGCTGATCCTGGATTTTCATGGCAGGAATGGTTTTGTCGGCTTTATGTTCTTCCAACAGCTGGATCAGGGTCTGCAATGCCCAAAAATAGCCCTGATCGGTATAAGAAATGATGTGAATACGGTCAGGGGTTATTTCCAGGGTATAGGATTCATTAAGAGCTTCAGCACCTGCGGGCTGTTTCAGCTTAATATAGGTCAGCTGTGCCTCTGTTTTTCCGGATTCCCCGAAGCTAAGACCTGATTTCTGCTTAAAGTACTCTGTTTCCTTAACAGGAAGTCCGGGAGCCAGGCTAAGGTTTCCGGGGATTTTAAATGTACCTCCGGTGATCCTGATGGAAACCGGTTTGGGAATCAGCTGGTCTTGGGCGGAGGCATTCAGGCTTAAAAAGGCCAACGCCATGATGGAAAGGAATTTTTTCATTCAGGATGTAAGAGAATCGGTTTAGATAAAGAAAGCCGAAACAGCACTGGACTGTTCCGGCTGTATAAGGTTAGATCGCCATTTCAGGAATGTCTCCTTCAATAATCAGATCGGCTTCCGTTGCTTTGATGATATCTTCCACAGAAACGCCGGGAGCTCGTTCCACAAGCTTAAAGCCTGCCGGAGTAATATCCAGTACCGCTAATTCGGTAACCACTCTTTTTACGCAGCTAACCCCGGTTAACGGAAGGGTACATTTTTTAAGGATCTTGCTTTCGCCGGCCTTATTGACGTGCATCATAGCGACAATAATGTTTTCGGCAGAGGCCACAAGGTCCATGGCGCCGCCCATTCCTTTCACCATTTTTCCCGGGATCTTCCAGTTGGCAATATCTCCGTTTTCAGAAACTTCCATGGCACCGAGAATGGTAAGGTCTACTTTCTGGCCGCGGATCATCCCGAAACTGAATGCGGAATCGAAGAACGAACCGCCAGGCAGGATGGTGATGGTCTGTTTTCCTGCGTTGATGATGTCGGCGTCCTCTTCTCCTTCGTACGGAAACGGCCCCATCCCGAGCACGCCGTTCTCACTCTGGAATTCCACGGAAATATTATCAGGAACGTAATTGGCTACAAGGGTAGGAATCCCGATCCCCAGGTTCACGTAATAGCCGTCCTTAACTTCTCTGGCAATGCGTTTTGCTATATCTTCTTTACTTAACATAGTAATAATTTGAAATTTTTAATGGGTCAATCCGGATATTGACATTGAGTGCTGGTCTGTTTGCAACCGGGATTATTTTTTCCGGACTGTTCTCTGTTCAATCCTTTTTTCAAACTTCTCTCCCTGGAATATCCTCTGCACCATAATCCCCGGGATATGGATTTCATTTGGGTCCAGCATTCCCGGTTCTACCAGTTCTTCCACTTCGGCAATGGTAATTTTCCCTGCTCCGGCCATAGGATGGTTGAAGTTCCTGGCTGATCCTTTGAACACCAGGTTTCCTGCATGGTCGCCTTTCCAGGCTTTTACGATGGAATAATCTGCTTTAAATGCATGTTCCAGAATATGCGGCTTACCGTCGAAATCTTTCACATCCTTACCTTCGGCTACTTCTGTTCCGTACCCCGCCGGTGTATAGAAAGCAGGGATTCCCGCCTGTGCTGCCCGGCATTTTTCTGCAAGGGTGCCCTGGGGAGTCAGTTCCACTTCAAGCTCTCCGGAAAGCATCTGCCTTTCGAATTCTGCATTTTCCCCGACATAGGATGAAATCATTTTTTTGATCTGTCTTTTATGAAGCAGAAGACCCAGCCCGAAATCATCTACGCCGGCGTTGTTGGAAATGCAGGTAAGATCTTTTACATTGCTTTCTACGAGAGCATTGATTGAGTTTTCAGGGATACCGCAAAGACCGAAGCCTCCAAGCATCAGCGTCATGCCGTCTTCAATGCCTTCTATGGCTTCCTGTGCATTTTTTACTCTTTTATCTATCATGAATATCAGATTTTCTGTTGGCTAAATTTAATGATTTTTCTTATAACTGCACTATCCCGTATTGCCCTGAATCCCACAGCTTTTAAGGACTTACCCTAAAAAAAGAAAACCATTCTCACGAATGGCTTTGGATATCTGAAGCAAAAATTACATTTGCTCATAAACGATTTTATTATCCTTTTTCAACCTGTAACGGTCCTTTTTATACGCTTCCAGTACATAACTGCCGTTTTTCCAGATGGCACCGTTAGCCTGCCTGGCCAGGACCATGCTGCCGGACTTTGCCGCAGGAAGGAAAATTTCAGCCTGTTTCATATCTTTGCTGAAAATAACTCCTGACATAAAAGCTGCACTTCCCGCAGGTTTTGCTTCTTTGAGCCGTATCCTTTGTTCAAACGGCCGTATGCACTTATGACTGATCTTCGAATAGGTATAACCTGCCGAAGCTTTACAGCCATGGGCATCTTTGTCATTACCCACTTTATCCAGTACGATCGTTTTCTGGCCGAAAGCCATGAAGCCCAATACCGTGGCTCCGAATACAATTGCCTTTTTCATATTTTGCTTTTTTAAAATTTGAACTGATCAAAAAATGAACCAAAATAGGGTGCGTTTAGGCCGGCATTCCACAAAAAAGCCACCCGTAAAGAGTGGCTGATGGAATTTATTTCGTCCAGTTGATTTTGAATGCTTCACCTCTTCGGAATTGGTCCCGATCATGATGTCAAATTCTCCCGGCTCCCAGTCGTACTTGAGGTCACCATTGTAAAATTTCAGGTTTTCAGGGGTGATATCGAATGTTACTTTTCTTGATTCTCCTTTTTTCAGCATGACTTTCTGGAAGCCTTTCAGCTCTTTTACCGGTCTGGTGATGCTTCCTACCATATCCCTGATGTACAGCTGCACCACTTCTGCCCCGTCATAGTTCCCGGAATTGGTCACGGTTACGGACGCCTGGATGCTTTGGTTGCCTTTAGGATTGGCATTGGAAACCGTAATGTCTGAATAATTGAATTTCGTATAGCTTAATCCATATCCGAACGGATAGAGCGGTGTGTTGCACTCATCCATATAATTGGAACGGAACCGCTGGTATTCGCATTTGTCAACCAGCTTCTGATCCAGCGGACGACCGGTATTTTTAGCATTGTAATAGATCGGCACCTGTCCAAGGCTTCTCGGGAACGTCATCGGCAGTTTTCCGGATGGGTTTACTTTTCCGAAAAGGACATCCGCGATGGCGCTTCCTGCCTCAGAACCCGGGAACCAGGCATTCAGGATGGCATCCGGTGTATCTTTCACATTGGTTAAGGCTAAAGGACGACCTGTGAACAACACCATAGCAATCGGTTTTCCGGTCTTCTTAAGTTCGTTGAGCAAGTCCACCTGCGACTGAGGGATGGTAATTTCTGTCCTGGAAGAAGATTCACCGCTCATTTCCGCTGATTCCCCGATGGCCAGTACAATGACATCGGCTTTATTAGCTATGTCCACCGCTTCTTTCAGCAATGCTTCTTTTGAACGGTTATCCCGGTCGGTCTTTTTACCGTGTGCCGCGTAAATGTCTTCTAATTTGGCATCGTAATCGATGTTGGCTCCTTTAGCGGAAAGGAATTTCACATCTTTCCCATAATTTGCCTGAAGGCCCTGCATCAGGTTAACGGAAATGGCGTGTTTTGTTGCTACACTCCATGTTCCGGCCATGTTCATTGAATTGTTCACCAACGGACCGATAACAGCTACAGTACCTGATTTTTTCAACGGCAGCACCTGGTTGTCATTTTTCATCAGGACCATGGACTGAGCTGCCACATTCCTTGCAATATTCCGGTTTTCCATGCTGTACACTTCTTTAGCTGCCAATTTTGCATCCCCGTGCTTGTATGGATTATCAAATAAGCCTAAATCATATTTTGCTTCAAGGACTCTTCTGGCTGCCATATCAATTTCAGCCTGGGTTACCTTTCCTTCGGATAATGATTTTTTAAGCGTGGTTAAAAAACCTTCCCCTACCATATCCATATCGATACCGGCTTTCAGCGCCAGTGCAGACACCTGCTGGAGGTCTCCCATCCCGTGGTCTACCATCTCATTGATACCAGTGTAATCCGTTACCACAAACCCTTTAAATTTCCACTGGTTCCTCAGCACTTCAGTCTGAAGCCACCTATTGCCGGTTGCCGGAACGCCATCCACTTCATTGAAAGAGGCCATAACCGAAGCTACTCCAGCGTCTACCGCTGCTTTGTACGGCGGAAAATATTCGTTATACATTCTCACGTGGCTCATGTCCACGGTATTATAATCCCTTCCGGCTTCTCCGGCTCCGTATAAGGCAAAGTGCTTCACACAGGCCAGGATGTTGGTTCCGTTCGCCAGGTCTTTCCCCTGGTATCCATAGACCATATTTTTAGCGATTTCGCTTCCTAGGTACGGATCTTCACCGGAACCTTCGGAAACCCTTCCCCATCTCGGTTCACGGGAAATATCCACCATCGGCGAGAACGTCCAGTTGATTCCGTCTGCCGCAGCTTCTTTCGCCGCTACTCTGGCTGATTGCTGCACCAGGTTCATATCCCATGATGAGGCTAAACCTAAAGGAACCGGGAATGTGGTTTCGTATCCGTGGATCACGTCCATCCCGAAGATCAAAGGAATTTTCAGGCGGCTGTTTTCAACCGCAACTTTCTGCACGGCTTTGATCTTATCTGCTCCTTTTATATTGAATAAACCGCCGACTAATCCCTGTTCCACTTTTTTACCGATGTCTGAGCTCTTCGCCAGCCCGGTGGTAAAATCGCTTGAGCTCGGTAAGTTGAGCTGCCCGATTTTCTCGTCCAGCGTCATTTTGGCCAGAAGGCTTTCAACGAAGGCTTTTTTCTTAGCCTGGTACTGGGCGGTCTGATAAGCCTGAACAGGCTTGGTTACCATTTCCTGTGCCGAAAATACAGGAGCAAGAGCCAAAGTGGCGATTACAATTAACTTTTTCATTACTTCTTCATTTTTTGATATTCGTGAATAATTGACTGATGATCAATATTCTTAAATTATAGTTTCTTTTGGTTTTGATTCTGATTGGTAAACGCATCAGCACCCTGCTTTATTTTTATATATGGAGCACTGAACCGTATTTACCATCAGGAATTTAAAGCTTTAAAGCAGTTCTGATCCGCTAAGATCGTGAAGATTCCCTGAATTATGATGAATTTCAGATGAATTATCGTTCTTTTTTCTTGGACAGCATCCAACGGTACAGTTCCGGATTGGAATAGGTTGAGTCCCATGAATTATGGTTGTCATTCGGGAAAATGGTCAGCTCTGCAGACGGATTCACCGGATGGAGCTTCTGGTAAAAATTAAAGGCATTTTCCGGAAGCACCACATCATCCATCCCACCGTGGAAAATTTTGATGTTGAGATCCTTGTACTGCTGGATGTTAGCGTACATCACCCGGTCTGTAGGAGCACACACCGAAACCACCGCAGCGAACATCTCGGGATGCTCCATAGCCAGCTTCAGGGTTCCCCAGCCTCCCATGGAAAGCCCGGTAAGGTAGATCCTGGAAGCATCCACTTTGTATTTGGACTGGATTTCCTTAATCAGATTGTATACCGTTACGGTATCCCACCAGGTATTTTCCGGACACTGCGGTGCCAGAATGGCTACCGGTTCCTTCAAAAGGTTTTTATAGGTAAAAGGACTGTGCGCTTTTACCATTTCCAGGTTATTCCCCCTTTCCCCTGAACCGTGAAGGAAAACGATCAGCGGGATATTGCCTTTTGCGTTCTGCGGATAATCCAGGATGTAAGAGATTTTTTCCTGTCTCTTAACTTCCTTATTGAGCTCTGCCTTGATCTCCTGGGCATTTACAGCCAGGGAAAAGGGCAGGAATAAAAACGGAATGTATTTCAGTTTCATGACGGAAATTTTTAAATTATACATGATTGAATGCTGTGATTTCTTTCACTATTTATATTTCAAAGTAATAGACCCTACTGTACCAAACCAGGTTCATAGCCCCGATTGAACGGCCTGTCTGAGCTCTTTTTACCTGAAGGCAACCGGCGACGGCGTAAAAAAGCGAGTAGTGAAAGCGGGAAACAGCTCATAATAATAAGTATTCATGTCAGGTAATTCCTGATGTTTTATCTGATGTTGTATTTTGGTGATTTGAAACTCAGCTTCTTCAGTCCCTGCTGGATTTCCGGTGCGTTCATGAACAGTTTCCAAAGGAAGCCCGTCCTGTAGTTTTCAATCATCGGGGCAATTGTCCCCTGATCGATGGCGAGGTACCTCGGCGTTGTCCAGTTGTCATAATGGATGGAATTGGCATCATAAGGACCGGCAGAACCGATGAACTCAGGTTTCTGAGTATACAAAAACCTCAGGAAATCCATGGATTCCTTTGGCGTATACGGGAAACTGCTGAGTGCCGCCGTTGGTGTGATCACCCCGCGGTCATTCTGCGGGAAATGGGCATCATATCCTACGCTTCCGTCTTCATTCCTTGAATAGCTTGCGGTCAGGCCCCAATAATCAGGTCCGTATCCTTTCCAGTGCTTCGGGTTTTCAACGCAGTATTTATAATCGATCAGCACCTGGTTTTTGTTCAAATCGAAATAGTTTTTGATCAACTTATCGGATAAATTGGTCGGATCAAGTCCAATGTAAGAATAATGCGCCCAGAACAGAGGTCCTCCATATTCCTGCGCCCCGTTATGCTTAACATACATCGGAAGGCCGTATTGTTCCTTATCTGAAAGGTAAGTCCCGTTTCTTGTCCAGCCTTTGTAATAAGTTTCTGCATCGATTGGGTAAGTAGGTGACGATGCAGCCAGAATGTAGGTGATCAGGCATTCATTATAGCCTTCCAGAGGAAAATTCATTTCCCACTGATAGTCCGGCGACCAGTGCCAGTACAGGACTTTCTCCCCTCCTTTGGTATACCAGCTCCACTGAATACCCTTCCAGAGCTCATCGCACTTTTTAGCCAGGGCCTTTTCTTCTGCATTCCCGTTTTTAAAGTATTCCCGCACCATTAGGATCCCTGAGGTCAGGAATGCGGTTTCCACAAGATCACCACCGTTATCCTTTTTCCCGAACGGAACCGTTTTTCCGGTTTCCCCGTTAATCCAGTGAGACCAGGCTCCTTTATGACGGTCTGCTTTTGCGAGAAAATCCATCATTGTGGTCAGCCTTTTTACGGCTTCCTGTCTCGGCACAAAGCCTCTCTCAATCCCGACCAGAACAGTAGCCAGCCCGAATCCGGAGCCTCCTGTAGTTACTACATGCTTATCATTATCCGGATAAATATTATCTTCATGGTACCTTTCCCTTCCCAGCTTTGAGTTCGGTTCTGCATAATCCCAGAAATACTTCAGGGCCTGTTTCTGGACGTTGTCCATAAGCTGGTCATCTGTAACATTCTTTACCGTCTTGTTATTCTGAATATTTTCTTTCTGATGAACTGCTGAATTTCCGCACGATACCGTACAGAATACAGAAGCTACAGCGAGCGACATGACAATCCTTTTCATAATTTTGAGATATTAGAATTAAATGCTAAAAGAAGAGGAGAACTTTCATTCTCCTCTAAAGTTGGTATCTGTTGATTTTTAGTAGCCAGGGTTCTGTGTAAACAGCCCGTTACTCTGATTAATCGCATCCAAAGGTAT
The DNA here is from genome assembly GCF_002770595.1 of Chryseobacterium camelliae. Lineage (NCBI taxonomy): Bacteria > Pseudomonadati > Bacteroidota > Flavobacteriia > Flavobacteriales > Weeksellaceae > Chryseobacterium > Chryseobacterium camelliae. The sequence goes on from NZ_CP022986.1 coordinate 846,714, forward strand.
CGGGAATAATTCATTTTTCCCGGCTTTGAATCCGTAAGAAGCCAGAACGGTTGCTGCCTGACCTGTTCTTACCAGATCTACGAAACGATCGCCTTCCATAGCAAGCTCTACCCTTCTCTCACGCCAGATTGCCGTACGTAAAGCAGCCTGAGTGGTTGCTGTAGTAGCTGCCAGCTGAGCCCTTGTTCTTACTTTATTAAGGTTAAGGGTTGCCGTTGCAATGTTCCCCATTTCGTTGGCTGCTTCTGCATTGATCAAAAGGATTTCTGCAAATCTTAAAATCCTGATGTTTTGTCTGGAACCATATCCGCAGGCGTTATTGTTCTGAGAAGTCGGAACATATACTTTCTGGTTGTAAGTCGTTACAGAGTTAGGATCTCCCATAGCGATGAGATCACCTTCAGGTGTTGTTTCACCATTTCTAAGGATCGTTAATTCTTTACGGATATCTCCCGGTTCAAATGCATTTTCCAAAGCCTGTGAAGGCGTAAAGAAGCCCCATCCGAACTGGTTTCTTACCCCCTGAACTTCTGCGTACTGGCTACCTCCGAACTGAGGAGAACACTCGCAGTTAACTTCAAATACGGATTCTGAACCGAATTCTCCGGCTATTCTGAATAAATGGTTGAAATCAGGATCCAGAGCATATCCCATGGCAATAACCTGATTGGATGTATCATAAGCTTTCTGCCAGTCTTTTTTATACAGGTATACTTTTGAAAGTAAACCTAAAGCAGCTCCTTTAGTAACCCTTCCCTGATCTCCGGCTCCATAAGACTGCGGAAGATCTGCAGCTGCGCTGGTAAGATCTGAGATGATAAAGTTATATACCTCATCTACAGAGCTTCTAGGGATGTTGTTGTATGATTCTTTCAGAGAATCCAGGATCGGAACTCCTCCATAAATCCTTACCAGGTTAAAATAGAAATATGCCCTCAGCATTCTGGCTTCTGCAAGAAGCCTTGTTTTCAGGGCAGCATTCATTTCTATAGCAGGAACCTTGGTTAAAACCTGGTTACATCTGTTTACAGCCTGCCACTGGCCGATCCAATATCCTCTGATCCCTTCATCACTGGTAGTATACGTGAACTGGTCATAGGCATTGATAAAAGAGGCATCTCCTGGGTTAGATCCTTTTACCACATCATCTGCAGGTACGCCAAATACAAACTGATATGGGAATGCAGAATTTTCCCAGCTTCTGAGGAAACTGTAAATCGCATTCGTACCTAGCATGGCATCGTTTTCAGTTTTGAAGAAATTTGAGGCATCGGTGGCCCCTTCTACAGGTATATCTAAGTAATCATTGCAGCTTGACATTATCGTCAATACGGCAATTGATAAAAATATCTTTTTCATGTTCTCTTAATTAAAATGTTAAATTCATACCAAAGGTATAGATGGCAGAGATAGGGGCAATGTTCTGGTCGATTCCCATTTGTACTCTGTCTGTATTCAGGATCTCAGGTGAAAAACCATTGTACTTAAAGCTTGTCCAAGGGTTCTGTGCACTAACGTACAGTCTTAACCTTGTTAAGGCCATTGATCTTGCAAAATCTTTAGGCAGGTTATACCCTATGGTAACGTTTCTTAATCTGATATAACTTCCATCCTCAACAAAGAAGCTGTTCGGCTTGATGATGTCCTGGTTGTTGGTGGTCATAGGATACGTATTGGATGTTCCCTGACCTCTCCATCTGTTGTTGTAGAAATCAAGATCCCAGTTTTCGTTACCATAACGCTGTTCACGGTTATAGTTATAGATCTTATTGCCATATACTCCCTGGAAGTCTACCGCGATATCGAAATCATATACGTTTAAATTGATACCGAAACCATACGTTCCTTTTGGAATCGGGCTTCCTAAGAATGTTTTATCTCTGGAATCAATTACGCCGTTACCGTCGATGTCTGCAAATTTAAACCCTCCCACAGTAGCATTGGTCTGTTGTGCCCATGCATTTACATCAGCCTGATTCTGGAATACTCCTGATACCTGATAACCATAATAAGAACCAACAGCCTGTCCTTCCTGTAATCTGATGATAGGATTTCCGAATAAGCTTGCTCCTGTTTCTAAGTAAGAACCTCCGAATACGGATGTGATCTTATTTTTAAGAGTTGTTAAGTTTCCGTAAACCCCTAACCTTACTTTGTCCGTAATTTTAGTATCGTAATTAACATTTACTTCGAAACCTCTGTTGTTGAATGAATAGGCATTAGTAATATAATTGTTCCAGTTTCCGGCACCGGATACTGTTCCCTGAACGACTCCGTAAACTACATCCTTGGAATCTTTATCGTAATAGGTTCCTTCAATTTTAAGTTTATTATTGAAAAGGGCCATTTCCACACCTACATCTCTACCCGTTGTTGTTTCCCATCCGATATTCGGGTCAATAAACTGGTCTATGGTCGCTGCAGGATATCCCGTGTTTCCGTAATACGCTCCTGAATTAATAAAGGTAACCAATTGTGTGTAAGCACGAGGCACGTTAGGATTACCTAGTTTACCCCAGCTGGCCCTTAGTTTCAATAAATTGAAAACATTCTGACCGCTCATGAAGTTTTCTTTTGAAATTACCCAGCCTGCACTCACTGCAGGGAATGTCCTGAAACGGTCGCCTGAAGAATACTTGGATGTACCGTCTCTACGAACGGATCCGTTCAAAAGATATTTTCCTTTATAATCATAGTTAACCCTCGCAAATAAGGATTCAATCCTGTCCTGATAAGGAACTACGTCTCTGCCTACATCATAAGTTGTTCCTACTATACCGGTTCCATTAAAGATATTCAAGGATTCATTGGTACCGTTATAATTTACATTTAAAGCTTCAAGATAGCTCTGCTGGTAGGAATTCCTTACTCTGGAGAACCCTGCCAGTACTTCAAGATTATGATCCCCCAACTGTTTCTTCCATCCTAAAGTATTATCCCACACGTAATTTCTTGTCCTGGAATCCCTTGTAAGAAGCTTCGTCGGCTTTTGCTGATCTTTAGGAAGATAGGTAAGTACAGGTGTGTATTCATACTGATTTGTATTGTAATTATCAGTAGTATAGCTTACCCTTAAAGTGAAATCCTTAAGGAATTTATATTCTGCCCAGACATTATTAAGCAGCCTTTCCTCCCTTGTCTGTCCTCTGAATAAATCCAGTACAGCTATTGGATTGGCAATAGAATACCCGTTGAAAAACTGGTAATCACCGGTGGCTGCATTCATAGGACTGAATATCGGCGGCGCGTTATATGCATTTAACAGTGGGTTATTGATTGCATCTGTCCTCGTCTTGGAAAAAGTAAAATTATCTCCAATGGTTAGATTATCTGTAATCTTATAACTAAGATTTAACTTTGAACTGAATCTGTTAAACCCGTTTCCTGAATTGATGTTATTACCGGCATTAAAATTCCCTTCATCCTGCAGAAGTCCTAAACTCGCATAATAATTCAGCTTACCTAAGCTTCCTGAAGCTGAAAAATCGTTGGCATTAATAATGCTTGTTTTTCTGAAAATTTCATTGAACCAATTGGTATCTGCCGGGAAATTAGCTCTTGAAAGTGAACCGTTACTGGATCCTGTATCATTGATGAGCTTTTCATTGTACAACTCAATATACTGGTCAGAATTAGCCATTTTTGGTATATTGGTAATCTTCTTGAACCCAAGATAAGAATTGAAATTGTAAACAGGTTTTCCTTTTCCTGTTTTTGTTTTGATAATTACCGCACCGTTTGCAGCCTGGGCACCAAAGATCGCCAAACTGGACGGATCTTTTAGGACGCTCATGGATTCAATATCCTGCGGATTTAAAAATGAAATATCGTTTGTGATAGTCCCGTCAACGATGAAAACAGTATACCCGCTTAATGAACCTACTCCTCTGATATCAACCCTCGGAGAACTTCCCGGTGATCCGGAGTTAACAATGTTCACACCGGCAAGTTTTCCCTGCACAGAACTCATTGGGTTGGCATTCGGCTTATCTGCAAGATCTTTGGCAGACACTACACCGATACTCCCCGTCACATTTTCTTTTTTCTGCGTACCATATCCCACAAGCACTACCTCCTCGATCTTCTGCTCCTTGGCAGTCGTATCTCTTGGGGTGGTCTGTGCATTGACGTTCATACCGAAGTAAAGAACAGCAATGAGACATGAATACTTTAAATCACGTTGTTTCATATAGTTTAATTTTATTCGTACAATCACACTCTAAAGCAGTCTTCTGAACAACAGCCTAAAAAAAGGCGTTTATTTTTTCAAAAAAAGACATTAGACCCAAAATTATAAAAATATCCGAAACAACGTTAAAATCTCTTAAAAATTTTAAAATTTATAGTTAAAATTAAAAATATGATATAAACAGAGCACTTAGTGTAAATTTATCTTAAAATTACTATTAATTAATTGTAAATTATTCAACATGTTTTACCGCTTCATATCATAAAATCATCCCCGATATCTTAAGCGGTAAGAAGATTTTGATAAATGTAAAGGTCTGTTTAAATTTGGTCGGATATTTGAATAACCCACAAAATGAATCTAACGAAATGAAAAAGTATATCATTATTGTCGCACTGGCCTTAGGTACCGGCGCAGTCATTAATTCTGCCATGCAGTCATGCACCAGCCTCGCCACTACAGATCTCGGATTATCCGTGATCAAAAGGTTACTCCTTAACGGTATCGACAAAGGCATGAATATTTACAGCAGCAAAGAAGCTTTCCTTCAGAATAATATGGTAGACCGTGCTTTACCGAAGCAATTGCGCGATATCAACAGTACGCTGGAAAAAATTGCTCCCTCCTTAGTAGCCAAAGAAAGGGAATATATAGCAGAAGCTGCTGCCTATACCGTAAATACTTCAAGGCCTATCCTGCAGAATGCTGTCAACAGCCTTACGGCCCAGGATGTAACGAGGATCATCCAGGGAACAACGGCAACGCAGATCCTAAAGGAAAAGGCATCCCAACAGCTCATTGCCGCCATTGCCCCAAAAGTGGATGAAAAACTCAACCAATACGGCATTGTAAAAACCATCAATACGGCACTTTCCGGAAACAGCTTATTAGGCGGGCTGTTAGGCGGAAGCAGCAGCAATACAAGGGTTAATGCGGGCGGACTGAGCCAGCTGGCCTCGGAACAGCTGGTTAACGGCCTGTTCTATATCATTGAAGACTATGAGCAGCAGAACTCCAGGGCACTGCTCGGGCCCCTTGGAAAATAAGATATTTTTAGGTATCTTTACGTAATAAGATAAAATTTGCAGATGGACATACTTCAAGGAAACCAGCACGCCAGCCCGGAGGATTTTTATAAGTCCTTGAAGGCTAAACTGGAAGATCACCATGATTTTCCGGAGGATTATTTATTTAAATTCATTATTCCTACCGATCAAGCCAAGTTAACGGAAATTTACAAGGTTTTTGACGGTATTAAATTTACCCTGGGAAACCGGGAAAGTAAAAACGGGAAATATACTGCCTGCAACATCAATGCATTTGTACTGGATGCAGACCAGGTAGTAGACATATATCAGCAGGTCGCTAAAATAGAAGGCGTCATGCTCCTGTAAAAAACAAAGTCAGCTTGTTAAAAGCTGACTTTTCTGTTTTAAGATGATAAATCTTTATTTTTCTATAAAATACTTTACGTTTTCAACCGGCCTTCCCAGCATGGCTACCGAACCTTTAATCAGTATAGGTCGCTGAATCAGTGAAGGGTTTTCAGCCAGGATTTTGATCCATTCTTCTTCTGAATAATTTTTACCCGCAAATTTCTCGATATACAGCCTTTCATTTTTACGGATGATATGGAATACGCTCTGGTTGAGTTTTTTCAGTACTGTTTTCAGTTCTGTAATGCTCAAAGGGTCTTCAATGATGTTGATGATTTCAAAAGGCACCCCGTTCTCGTCCAGATACTCGAGTACTGCTTTTGATTTTGAACAATTGGCATTATGTAAAACTTTAACCAGCATTAAGATTTGATTTTAAAAGACTAAGCGTATACCTACAAATATAAGAATTTTTAAAATAATATCCCGCGGCTTTTAAAATAGCTGCGTTAAAACAATCCGTATAGCTCCGCCTCTATTTTCTCCAGGATAAACCCGAAATCTTCTGGCTTCTCTACAAAGTCAAGATCGTCTACCTCAATGATGAGGAGCTTCCCTTCTGTATAGCCGGAGATCCATTTTTCGTATTTCTGGTTGAGCTTGGACAGGTATTCAATGCTGATGGATGCCTCATATTCTCTTCCTCTTTTGTAAATCTTTTTTACCAGGTTAGGAACATCCGATTTAAGATAGATCAGAAGGTCCGGCGCTGAGATAAAAGCTTTCATGAGGTTAAATACGGAAGCGTAATTATTGAAGTCCCTGTCTGAAAGGAGCTTCATGTCATTCAGGTTTTCTGCAAAGATATGGGCATCTTCATAGATGGTGCGGTCCTGGATGATATTCTTGCCGCTTTCCCGGATTTCTTTTACCTGCCGGAAGCGGCTTCCCAGGAAGTAGATCTGCAGGGCAAAGCTCCATTTGCTCATATCCGCATAAAAATCTTCGAGATAAGGATTATGGTCTACATCCTCAAATTGTGCATCCCATCCGTAATGTTTGGAGAGCATGGTAGTTAATGTTGTCTTCCCTGCTCCGATGTTGCCTGTAACTGCAATGTGCATATATTTTCCCCTTAGTATTTACTGATTAACAAAACTAAACTCCCGCTGCCTGAACCTCCACACTTTCCTCCATCAGCTTTCTCAATGGATCCTCTGCCTGCTGTTCAGCAGCGCTCTGTTGCTCCGGCTCTTTCTTCTCTCCGGTTTCCCCTGAAGTTTTTTCAGCCGGCTGGACAGGCTGCTTTTCAGTGTTGATTTTTAACGGTTCAGGTTCTTTTTGTTCCTGTGTGTCATCCGGTTGTTTAAGGGTGTAAAGATAAAGGTTGTTCGCTTTGATTTCAAAGAAAGAAAGGATATTTTTATCCACAATCTGTGCACCGGGATCAGTGAAAACCGTGGCCAGCTCCTTTTCCGGAATATATTTCAGGATAGCCTGGGCAGTGATGACCAGGATGGCTTCATTCTCCCGCCGGAAACGTTTCGCATTCTCTGTGGCGGCTTCAAAAATCTTTTCAAATTTTAAATTGTATACCCTGATATTTTTTTTGGTCAGGATGTAGACTTTGTTTTCATATACGAGAAGGTCCGTCAGTTCATCAAAGCTGCCGTCAAACGGATAGGAATTGATAGTGGTATCATTCCTGAAATTGTACTGGATGAGCCGCTTTGAGCTTTCATCCAGAAGCCATAACTGCTGCAGGTCTTCCGCATATGCCATTTTGATAAAGCCGAATTTCTGACGAAAGTCTACCCGCTGGATTTCATTCAGGTTCTGGTCTACGAACTTCATTTCCTGGGCGTTTTCAGAAAAGAGAGGGACACTCAGCGGATTCTGTACGCTTTGAACTTTATACGGAACCGTAAGCATCATTTTTCCAAGCTGCTTTCCAAGGGAATCATATTTGGTAAAGCTGAAATCTTTATTTTTATAGATGTACAGATTGCCGTAATCATCTGCATGCAGGTCATCTGCATCCTTCAGCTTCAGCGTGTCGAATGCCAGTTTTTTCTGCGCAGATAAAGAGCAGAAAAGCAAAACCGATAGTAAGTAGAATATTCTCAAAGTGATTACAAAGATAGCGCTCCTGAGGAACGCTACCAATTTACATTTTATTTTAATTGAATTTGCTTTTTTATTGCATTACTGTATTTCAACTTCATAAATCTTAGACCAGTTCTTTCCGGTAACCAGCATATGATCTCCTTTAAAGGCAATCCCGTTCAGGACATCATCGCTGCCTTTGGTATTCTTCTGGGCAATTTCCGTAAAGTCAAATTTACCTACCACCTCGCCGTTCGCAGGATTGATTTTTAATATGAAAGGCTTCTGCCATACATTGGCATATATGAATCCGTTGTGGTATTCCAGCTCGTTTAACTGATTATAAATATCTTTATTTCCGCCTACGGGAACTTTTTTCAGTACCTTCGACGGATTATTAACATCCAAAAAGTAAAGATCATTAGATCCTGAATCGGCAATCAGGTTTGTGCCGTCATAAGTAAGTCCCCATCCTTCTCCGAATTCATTAGGCAGCATAAATTCAGCCAGCTTCTTTAACGTATGTTTATCGTATATAAACCCAATTTTATTCTGATAGGTAAGCTGAAAAATTTTATCTCCTGCCATAGCACATCCTTCGGAAAAGATATCGTTCGCCTGCCTTTCTACAATGTCAGGAGCCGTACTTCCCAGCTTATATTTTATTAAATGAGAAGACTTGGGTAAACCGTCACTTTCATAAACGTCATTTCCATCCAGGAAGAAGCCTTCTACAAAATTTCCGGGATCATGAGGATATTCTGAAGTGATCTTATATCTGATATCCTGTTCCGGAATTTTTGAAAACACATTGATAGTTGCGTCCTGAGACAGAGTTTCGCCGCTTTTGGTCTTAATATTAAATGTCAAATCGTTTTCACCAAATTCAAAGAATTCCGGATTAATGCTTAGATCTGCAGTTTCCCTATCACCAAAGCTTATAGAGATACTTTCTGCATCTTCAGTTACCTGCTTCGGCAGATTGATTTGATCTCCGAAATGATATTTTTTCTGCTCCATAGAATGGTTATAATCTGCTAATGAGTCCAGTATTTTCCGGTCATTTTTACAGGATATGAGCAGCAGTATCAGAGCAGCAAAACCAGCCAGCGTATTTTTCACTTAACTATCTTTTGATATATTAAGAATTAATTGATCTCGACTTCATAAATCTTAGACCAGTTCTTTCCGGTAACCAGCATATGATCTCCTTTAAAGGCAATCCCGTTCAGGACATCATCGCTGCCTTTGGTATTCTTCTGGGCAATTTCCGTAAAGTCAAATTTACCTACCACCTCGCCGTTCGCAGGGTTGATTTTTAATACGAAAGGCTTCTGCCATACATTGGCATATATGAATCCGTTGTGGTATTCCAGCTCGTTCAGCTGATCGTAAGCCTGGGAACTTCCCGCAACAGCAATATACTTAACCAGTTTGGAAGGATCTTTCGGATCAAGGAAGTACAGCAGCTTACTGCCGTCTGAGGCAATGAGGTTTTTCCCGTCATAGGTCAGTCCCCATCCTTCTCCCAGAACATTAGGATACGGAAACTCAGATAGAAGTTTCAGGGTATTTTTGTCATAGACATATCCTTTTTTGCTCTGCCAGGTCAGCTGGTATACTTTATCCCCTACAATGGTACTTCCCTCAGAGAAATCCTCCTGGGCCTGTTTGGTAGACATGAGAGGTGTTGTAGTTCCGAGCGTGTATTTCAGGATCTGGGAAGAACCGTTCTGGCCGTCGCTTTCGTATACCGTATTCCCTTCAAGCTGGAAACCCTGGACAAAATTCTTGGGATCATGCGGATATTCCGAAATAATCTTATACGGGATATTCTTTTCAGGGCTTTTGGCATATACGTTAATAGTGGCGTCCTGATTGAGTGTTTCCCCGCCTTTTGTTTTGATATTAAATGTTACCGGATTGTCTCCCAGGGTGAAAAATTTGGGATCAACCGTCAGATTTGATGTTTCTTTGTCCCCGAAGCTGATGGTAATGTTTTCCGCATTATCGGTTACATCCTTGGGAAGGTTCAGTTTGTCTCCAAAGTGGTATCCTGTAGTCTCCATAGAATTGTTATAATCATTCAGGGATTCCAGGATCTTTTTATCGTTTTTACAGGAGGCCAGAAGGACCAGGGCTGCAAAACCTGCTATGATGCTTTTTTTCATTGAAAATCGAAATATTTTCCTCAAAAGTAAGAAAAATTTATTTCCGGGCTTGCACTTAAGGGCCGGATTAACCAAATTATAACGTATGCAGGGCATCATGCATCAGTCATGGCTGAAACCCGTCACTTTCGCTTCATCGAAATCCAGCTGCATTTCAATCGCTCTCAGGACATGGTCATCAAAGATCTTTTCCCGTTTCAGATAATGGAGCTCATTACGCTGAGCCTGGATCAACTGCCGCAGTACATCCTTATTTTCATTAACCGCTTTGGAAAAATCCACTGCCGAAGCCATACACTGCGCCTTATCCGCCATCAGCATCATTTCATTTTCGAGCTTGTATTTCTGGTGGCGGACCAGATTATTGGTTTCTACCTGTTCTGAAAAATCGTCATTGATTTTCCGGAGCGCCGTTTCTTTCAGCTTCCGCATCAGGATGACTTCCTGCTTTTCTTCAGGAAGCTCACTTCCGGCATCTTCCATCTTCAGCAGTTTAAGGATGGGAGCAAGTAAAAGCCCCTGCCCTACGAGGGTAATCAGGATAATGACAAACGTTACAAACAGAATGATGTTCCTGTGAGGAAATGCTTCACCGTTGGGCAGGAATGCCGGAATGGAAAGTGCCGCAGCCAGGGATACCACACCGCGCATGGCAGCAAAGCTGATCACGAAAGGTTCCCGCCAGTCAGGCTTCGGCATTTTCATCCTGAGCTCTTTGGAACATATCCGCGGAAAATACATAAGGGCATAGCTGTACATGATCCTGGTGAAAATAATGGCTCCTCCAATAACAATGCTGTAGAAAATACCTTCTGAAATCGTATAATTTTCCATTCCGGCTACCACTACGGGAAGCTCCAGTCCGATCAGGATGAAGATCAGTGTATTCATCAGGAAGATCAGTACGCTCCATACATTTCCGGACTGAATCCTTGACGTATGGCTCAGGTAGCAATGGGAATTATAGGACATCACCAGACCACCGGCAACCACCGCCAGTACACCTGAAAAATGAAAATGCTCGGCACCGATATACATCACATAAGGAACGATCAGCGTAATAATAGTGTCAATAGTGGAATTGGAAGGAATGATCTTCAGCAGCGCTCCAAATAACAGCCCGGCTCCCACTCCCACGGCAATGCCTCCGATCGCCATGCTGAAAAAATCCTTTACCGCTTCACCGAAGATGAACTGCCCGGAAATGACTGCCGCCAGGGCAAATTTAAAGACGATCAAACTGGATGCGTCGTTGATTAAACTTTCACCTTCCAGGATCGTAGTGATTTTCTTGGGAATTTTCATATGCTTCAGCACAGACGTTGCCGCTACAGCATCGGGCGGGGAGTTTACACCGCCCAGCAGGAATCCCATAGCCACCGTAAGTCCCGGAATAATAGATGATGAAAGATAAGCGACCACAATCGAGGTCAGGAAGACCAGTCCGAATGCCATGGAAAAAATCTGCTTCCTCCATTTGTGGAAATCCTGCCATGAGGTAAACCAGGCCGCTTCAAATAAAATAGGCGGAAGAAATATCAGGAAGACGAGGTCCGGCTCAATTTCAATATGAGGCATCCCCGGAACTAGGCTTATGAGCAAACCCGCAATGACCAGGAAAATGGGATAAGCTACCTTCATTTTCTGCCCGATCATGACCAGTATCATCACAGATAACAGAACTGCAATAGATACAATAACATAGGTGTGAATCATGGTTTGTGTAGTATTAAAATTTTATAGGCTAAGATGATAAAAAAATCGTTATCATTATTTAGAAAACGGAATATTATTGTAGAAGCCGATCTGGATCTGGCCACGGTTTTTATTTTCCTGGATCTGATTCATATATCCCGCTTCTATCCTCAGGTTTTTACTGATGACATATCCCAGGGCACCATACACCCTGTTCCTGTCAAAGGCCGGACTGTCCAGATGAAGGAAAATTTCATTGTAGACGGATGCATAGAATGTTTTAGGAATCATTTCCTTATTGTTGATCGGGATATTGAAATTAAGGTAATAGCGGAACCGCATCCGGAAGTCCTCTTCCAGAAAGCGCTCTTCCAGACGGTACCTGTGCTGGATGTTAAAACGCCCGAATTTCTGTTTTGTAATGTATTGCTGGAATATCCTGTGCTCAATATTTTCCTGCTTTTCACCATCCATATAAGGCTGGCTCAGGATGAACCCGTATCCCAAAAGGATATTGTTGTTGTTTTCACTGAGGTCATACCCGATACCGGTGCGGATCAGGAGCTGTTCGAGATCTGTGCCTCCGTCAAAACTCCGGTACTGGATTTCGTTGTGCCAGTTTAGTTTTTTGCTGATCTTATTGTTCCCGAAATACATATACCATGCCCCCAGGTCATTCTTCTGTGCAAAGCAAAAAGTAGTTACGGTCAGGGCCATGCCCAGAGCCAGTAATTTTATCATTCTCATATCTCAATGTATTGTTGTCATCTATCGTTTACAGGATTTCCATATGAATTATCAATAATAAGAAAAATATTTGCGGTACGGAAATTTTAAAGGAATAATCATGAGTAATCTTAAGCTACCTATGAAAAAGGACAGCTTTACCGTGGGTAAAGCTGTCCTTATCAAATGAACAATATAAAGGGAAATCTTATGCTAATTTCACATTAACGGCATTTAAGCCTCTGTCTCCCTGTTTTGTTTCAAAAGTAACCTGGTCGTTTTCGCGGATAAAACGGGTACTAAGACCTGAAGAATGTACGAAAATATCTTTGCTCCCGTCTGCCGGGGAAATGAATCCGAAGCCTTTTGCTTCGTTGAAAAATTTTACTGTGCCTTGTTGCATTGTAATCGTTATTAAAATTATTATGGGGCCGGGTTCTGCACGGTTCAGGCTTTTTTACGTTCCTGTGATGCTTCCCTGGCTTTATTCTATGCTCTGCCGGTTACCAGCAGGCCTGTTGTATATTTCTGTTTTATGAAATCTGCGGGCTGCTGGATATTAACAGCTGTTCTGCGGTCATTCGTTATATTGATTTCCAGAGGGTTCCTGAGGATGATGTCTGCCATGGCTTGTATATTTTTGAGCCTGGTTTCGGAAAACAGAACCAACTGCCTTCTTTTCGGCATCAATTGGATAAAATGCCTGAGCTTGTCTTCACACGCCTTTTCCTGCAACATCCTGTCTGCCTCATCTGCCACCATGATTTCAATGCCGGATAGGTCTACAGATCTTTTTTCAATCAGCTCCATGAGCCTGTCAGGAGTGGCGATAAGAATATCGATGCGCTTTTTGAGGGCGGCGAGCTGTCCGGTAGCTTCTATTCCTCCGAAGACCGAAAGCTGGGATAACGGAAGGTACTTGCTGTAAAGGTTCAGATGATCCTCCATCTGCAAGACACGTTCTTTTGTCGGTACCAGGATAAGGGCGCGGATACGGTTGTGCTCTGCACTCTTTTTCTTCAGCAGCTGGAGGACAGGCATCATAAATGCGGCTGTCTTTTCGGTTCCCGGCTCTGCATATCCTATAATATCCCTGCCTGCCAGAATAGCAGGAATCACTTCACACTGCATTTCTGTAGGCCTGGAATATCCCGCTTCTGTAACAGCGCGGATAATAGGGTTGATTAAATGTAATGTTCTGAAATTCATAGCAAATTTGCCGGTATGGGATTTATGGTAGCGGATTCTGATCCGGATAGGTAAGGTTGTCGTGTAAATTGTTGTTTACTCCGACATGCTTTGCACTGTACATGCAAATTCATTAAGAATATAGCATCCATGCAATGGGATGTCTGTTTGCAGCAGTCGTATATTTTAGTGATAAGAGCTGCTGCCGTTAGTCAGCTGAATGGCTTTAACGTCGGATATTGATGCATTGGGTTTGATCTGCTCAGTCTGTCCATAATGTATTGATTTAAATTAAGCGGGCAGCTGAAAAGCGAAACTGAAAGAAAAAATAGATATTTAAACTGTGACAGTACAGCGAAGGCAGAAACCTGTTTGATGAATACCTGGCAAATGTAAGATTAAATAAATGAACAAACAAATTTTAATGAATTGATTATCAAAAATTTATTCGTAGCTTCCCGAATTGAACAATTATTTGCATTATGCGGATGATTATAATCCATATGATACCAATATCCTACGCTATCCCGGAACCTCAAATACAGCCTGTACCTTTACGGATTTCAAGACCGGTAAAAATCGCCTACTTTATTATGGTTCACCATAAGCCGCAGGCATTTAAGGAACTGTTCCGGCAGATTTATACAAAAGACCAGTTTTACCTTATCCATATCGACCGGAAAGCAAAACCTGATGTAACGGAAGAAATCCAGCTTTACCTGATTCAGTTTCCCAACGCCTATGTCCTTGAAAGCATGAATATTGTTGCAGGAGGGTTCAGCATGATTCAGGCTGAGCTCAATGCTATGGAATACCTTCTGAATGTAAGCCGCGAATGGGATTATTTCATCAATCTCAGTGGTGAGGATTATCCGCTCAGGTCACAGAAGATCATCCGGCAGTTTTTAGGGCTGCAGAAAGAGCGGAACTACCTTTTTTACTATGACCAGAAATTTTACCGGCCGGATACACTGCAGAGGATACAGAACCATTTTACGGAACTTACCCATAAAATCTCTTCCATGATTTACAAAAGGGAGTTTATGAAAGGGGTTATCCCTTACATAGGTGGGAAGTGGCTGATCCTTACCAGGACCGCCTGCACTTTTATGACCAGCAACAAAAGGGTCATGGATTTTGAAGACTATTACCTCCATACTTTACTGCCGGCTGAATCCTTTTTCCAGACGGTCTTTATGAATACCGAATTTAATGAAATCATCATCAATGATGATAAAAGAGCGGTCATGCAACCCGAAACGTTATTCAGCAGGAAACAGGATCCGGATGAAATAATTACCGGCCTGAAATCAAAAAACCAGCTATTCATCAGAAAAATGGAGCCTGAAATGCATGAAGCCGTGTTCAGCTATATCGAAGAAAGTTTTGATCAGCCCCTGCCGGAAATCAACGAGATTGAAAGGGAACTGAAAAAAGGCCGCCACCAGGATAACTGACGGAAGCCTTTTGTATTTTAAAACTGATAAACGACTGCGTTGATGTTCATCCCAGCGCCTACGGAAGCAAACAGAACCACATCGCCTTCATTGATATCATGGGTATCCAGTTCGTCTTTAAGGATCATGGTCAGTAAAGTGGGTATGGTAGCCACACTGCTGTTCCCCAGCTTATGAATGATCATCGGCATAATATGTTCAGGAGCCGGCATATCATACAGCTGGTAAAACCTGTTAACGATGGCTTCGTCCATCTTTTCATTGGCCTGATGGATGATGATTTTTTTCAGCTGGCTGATCTCGTAACCGCTCTTATCAAAACACTGTTTCATAGCTTCCGGCACTCTCAGCAAGGCAAATTCATAAATTTTCCTGCCGTCCATTTTGATGTATTTGGTATCCGGGCAGCTTTCATTATTATAAGATTTCCCGAAATACAGAAAGTCTTTTTCATTAAGGGTGTAAGATGCTGACAGATGGGATTTGATCCCGGAACCGTCCTGTTCATTCTGTTCAATCACTACTGCACCAGCACCATCGGCGTAGATCATGCTGTCGCGGTCATGCACGTCGACTACTCTCGAAAGTGTTTCTGCACCAATCACAAGGCAGCGTTTGGCTATTCCGGATTTTATAAATGCGTGCGCCTGGATCATCCCTTCGATCCAGCCAGGACATCCGAACAGCACATCATAGGCTACGCAAAAGTTGTTTTTGATTTTCAGCTGGTGCTTTACCCTGGCAGCGAGGCTGGGAACGGCATCCGACTGTATGGTTCCGAAACGCACATCCCCGAAATTATGGGCGAAGATAATATAGTCCAGCGTTTCAGGATCTATGCCTGCATCTTTGATTGCAGCTTCGGCGGCTATCAGGCCCAGGTCTGAAGTGACCTGATCTTTTCCTGCATACCTCCGCTCTTCAATGCCTGTAATTTTTTTCAGCTTTTCAGTAATGGACGCATTGTCGTCCTTCAATGGAATTCCGTTTTCACTAAAGAAAACGTGTTGATCAAAAAAAAGATTGGTTATTGTTTCTCCCGGAATATAGTTGCCTACCCCTGTAATTTTACTGGTCATCTTTTATGTTTTAATGAATGAAAAGCCAATCAGCTTTCATTGCTTTAATTATGTATTTCCTTTTAAACAATACCTCCTGCTTCTGACAAGAGCACGAATGAATCTGTGTTGATTCTGATTTATAGTTTGCAAAGTTAAAGATAAACTAATAAAAACAGAATCCCGCATAAAAATGAATGTATTTCAATATTTACTACATAAGAACAGACCGGAAAATAAAATCAATCTTCCGGACAGCTAATTTTTTTGCAAAAATGATTTTTTAATTACGCATGCTGCTGCATGGTAGCCGGATCATCGTAATTGACCATCCAATGAATGCCGAACTGGTCGGTAAACATCCCGAAATAGGCACCCCAGAAGGTATCGGCAACAGGCATCGTTACTTTCCCGCCTTCGGAAAGCCCGTAAAACAGGCGGTCCGCTTCTTCCCTGGATTCGGTATTGATGGATACTGATACATTGTTTCCCTGTATGAAACCGGAAGACCATGCACTGCCGGTATCGCTTCCCATCAGAACGGTTTCACCGGAAATCGGAAGAGTAACGTGCAGGATTTTATCCTTGTCTTCATCCGGAACAGGATGATCCTCCGAAGGCGGCATATCTCCGAATGTCCCGATGTATGGAAATTCCCCGCCGAAAACGGATCTGTAAAATTCAAATGCTTCCCTGCAGTTACCGTTAAAAGTAAGGTATACATTAACTGTGGCCATAGTTGTTTTATATTTTGATTTGCTAATATTATCGGTGCTGGTCGATCAGGATCATGTTCCCGTCCGGATCTTTCAGGAAGATGTGCTCCGGGCCAGACGAAGATTCATCCGCTTCTTTTTCCGGTGTGATGCCATTCGATTTAAGGTGCTTCTGGATATCCCGCACGTCATCGAATGTTTCCAGGTTACAGGCATTTTCGTCCCATCCCGGATTGAAAGTAAGCATATTCCCGTCGAACATCGCCTGGAAAAGCCCGATCAGGGTGGTCCCGTTTTTCATGATCAGGTAATTCTGTTTCATATCCCCGCCCATGGTACTGAATCCCAGCTTTTCATAAAACTGCTTCGATTTTTCAAGGTCTTTCACACTGAGGCTTATAGAAAAGGCTCCTAATTTCATATGGTTCTGTTGAATGATTAATCTTTTTTGCCAGGCTATTCCTGGTTTTTCATATGGGTTTTAAAATCCATCGTTCCGTCATAGCTTTTCCAGGTTCCGGTAAGTTCAATGAACTGCCCTTCTGCCTTTTCCGTTTTGGGATTCCAGCGGAACGTATAAATGAATTTACCCCTGAACAGGCCGGAATGTTTCCCTTTGTCTTCTTCCGCAAGTTCGTAATCGCCGTACACCACTCCTTTTTTATTGGAATCTTTGTATTTGGTAATGGTAAAGGTACCTTCAAACTTTGTATAATTCTTATCCACCAGTGAATAGCCGGAGACAAAATATTGCTGGTCGTCCTTTTTATTCTGCTCGGAAATATTGATTTTCATCCGGATGACTTCACCACTGTTCCCGATTGTCCCGTTATAGGGACGGCTTTCGTTCAGCCAGACGTTGGAGATATCGGGCATCTGGGAAAAAGCCAGACAGGACATGAGACTGAATAATACAATAAGTTTTTTCATGGTTATTTGTTTTTTAAACGCCGAACTGCGCCAAATGATGGTTCAGGTGTTTGGCGAGCATATTGTTCCATTCCTGGCTCGTCAGCTTCCCGAAAGAAAAGGACTCTTTACCGTCAAATGCAGAAGCACCCAGCTGCTGGGTTTTCTGGATGAACCCGATCAGTCTTTTCTTTTCGGCTTCAAAATTTTTAGGTTCCGTGATCAGGAACTGCGGTGAGGTCGGTCCGTTTTTAGCGTAGGCTTTTTCGCCTACCACTTTAGGCTTCACAAAGTTTTTCAGGATAAATTTGGCAATGGAGCCCGGTTTTTTATGTTTTTCCGGTTCGTAGATCATTTCATAGGAGACACAGCAGTGTGCGAGCATCTGGTCTACCGTCATTTTCCCCCATAAAGACTGGGTTTCAGGTGTAAGATGGTTGATCCTGTCAATGTAATTCTGAGCTTCGCGGGCATCAAATATATTTTCCATAGTTGTTTATTTGTCCGGTCACAAATATATCAGTTTTTTTGCGATGATATGATCTATTGAGGGATTAACAGGATAAATCCAATAATAGATAAAAAGCTATGAAATATGCAATCTATTTTTAATTGATCCGTTTTGCAGTTTCATATAAAGGATTTACTTAGAAATACAATTATATTTCATTATGATTCAATTATTATCATCATAATCTGTTTTTAAGTTTACTTGTTAATTGTTACTTCATTTAAAACATCACGTTTAAAACTTCTATGGAATCAAACATTCATTACACACAAAAGAAAAAACCACTATAAAAGTGGTTCTGTATCAATGGATAAATATTTTCTGAATCTGCGGAATCAATTCACACGGATGAAAGAAACTTTGCCATCCAGGCCGTTCTTTCTGAAAAACTGTACCTTAACTTCACTGTCTTCAAATGAAGTCTCATAACTTGGGATAACCTTGTACGGGGTAAACTGTTTTACGGTGATCACGCAATAATCGTCGCTGGCATCCCCTGCAGGAGCATCATACACAGACAGAATTGCGCCTGCCCTCACATTCTGGAGAATAACTGAACGCGTTTCGTCATTGGAACCGATGTAGGCGGGCGTTTTTGCTTTCAGGTTGTACCATTGTCCCGGTGCATCCGTGATCTGGGCCACTGTGTTTTGTGAACCTCCGTTGCCTTCTTTGAAAATTAGGGTACCTGACTGGGCTTTCACGGTGGACATACCCAGCAATAGTGAGCCGATAGCTACTGCTTTAAAAATTGTTTTCATGGTATTACTATTTTGTAAACCAATATTACAATAAAATATTCACATTATTATGACAAATTAAAAATATTTTACTCATAATAAATATTTAATTTTAAATTTGTATTTATTATGAGAACAGCTGCAGGGATATAAGATACAATATGTTATCGCAATATATGGCTGTTTTTGTTTTATGATGATACTTATAACCAAAAGAAAACTTTTTTGTTTCAAATTAATGTGAATATCCCCATTGCATTGCGTGAGAAATACTATATAATCATAGTTTTCCTGCTCAGTCAGATGGCTGTGGGGCAGAGGAAAATTCCGGTACAGGTCAGGGATTCAGACACGCATCTCCCCGTAGAGGCTGCTACTGTAGTACTGACGAAGAAAAGTGATACCCTTGTAATGCGCCAATTGCAATCGGACAGAAACGGATATTCTACTTTTACCGGTATTCCTGTGGGAAGGTATCAGCTGCGTTTCAACAAGCAGGGTTACAAGGAATTGAAAACCAATATTGAAATCCAGAACTCCGACCTTAATCTACAGGAGGTGCACATCGGCCTGCAGGAAACCGTTATCGACGAGGTAAAGATAAAACCCCTGTCGGTAAAAGTACATTCGGATACCGTACAGTATAACGCTGCACAATATACAACCAGGCCTGATGCCCGCACGGAAGACCTCCTCAGGCGCCTGCCGGGAATTTTCGTGGATCATGACAGCAATGTATTGGTCAAGAGTAAAGAAGCGGAACAGATCCTGGTGAATGGCGAAGCTTTTTTCGGTGATGACAAAAAAAGAGCCATCCAGATGATCCCTGCTGAACTGATTGACAACATACAGGTCTACTCTTCTGCAAAGAAAGAAAGCGGACAGGGTATTCCGGATGAAACCAAAATCACGACCATCAATATCATCACCAAAAAAAAGCAGTCTTTTTTCGGTGACGTGCAGGCCGGGACCGGGTTGGTGAAACGGCACAACCTATCCGGTAACATCAGCACCTTGGGTAAAAAGGCCAACTACAGCATCATTGCACAGGATGACAATGCAGGCCTTACGGGCAGCGGCAGCCATAAGATGCCTTCAGGAAACAGTCCGCGGTCCATACAGAAAAGGCTTGCAGGAATTAATATATCCTATTCCAAATCGCCTGCACTCCGGTTTTACGGAAGCACTGAAATTGATGACACCAGGAGCCTTTCCAGGGAATCCGGCAAGTTCCGGACGCTGCTGCCGGGTGGCGTGGTGCAGTATAACAGTACTGAAACCAATTCTTCGTTACACAATATTTCCTTGCGGTTCAATTATACGCTTAATGCCCGGATCGACTCCCTGACAACCCTGAATGTCAATACCAACATTTTAACAGGCCGTACATTAACACAACAGAACAGCCAGTCTTACATCATGCAAAACCAGCTCCCTGTCAATACGGTCCATAATACCGTAAACGGAAAACAACGGACAGCCAGCGGTTACCTGAATGCCTATATCAGCAGGAAGTTCAGAAAAAAAGGAAGAAGTATTTCAGCAGGCTGGCATGCAGGCATCAACCGCCTCCGGCAAAATGATACCATCAGTGTATTTTCTATGGATAATCCTGTTTCAACACAGCTGAATACCGGTGATAACATGAGCACCTCAGTTTCCGTATCTGCACAGTATACCGAACCTGTACACCAATATGGCAGCATGACCGTAAGTTACAGCCTGTCCAAGTCATACAACACCAACAACAGGAACATCGTTCAGGACTATCCCGGTTTTTCATCCGTTTTTCTGGAGACAAAGACAACTACCCTTACTCAGCAGGCACAAACACGGTATGCATATCAACGTGAGCGCTATGAAATTTCAGGCGGCCTCAACCTACAGCAGACGGAACTGGATACCGGGAGCAACCATACCACCAAAAGCATGCAGTTCTCTCCTGACCTGCACTTTACTTACAGGCCCAATACTGTACGTTCTTTTGTCCTGAATTACCGCAATATGATGACCCCGCCTGCCGGTATTTTGTTGCAGCCCATTATAGATAATACGAATCCGTTGTTCATCCGGTATGGAAACCAGGACCTGAAGCCTTCCCTCACCCACTTCCTGGATTTCTCTTACAACACCGTTAACAGCAACTCACAGCCTTTTCTGATCAACCTGAATGCGGTCCTGTACGAGAATGAGATTGTGGAACAGGTTACAGCTGATGCGGCGGGCTTCCAGAGCACAAAACCCATGAATTTCAGCGGCAATTATTTATTTTCATTCAATATTTCTAAGTCTGCCGAGCTCAAACGCAGCGAAATCAATATGAATTTCAATACCAACGTGATGTACAGGTATTCGGGGAATATCGTCAATGGTGTAGAGAACCATACTAAAATTTCCACGATCCGGGAGACTATTGCAGCATCAAAGACTTTCGGGGAGGCGTTAGATGTAAGCCTTAATTTCCAGCCATCGCTGATCATCAGCACCAATACCCTGGATGCATCAAAAACATCATTCTTCACCTATACCTCAGGGCTTGATCTTTCCTGGAGCAATGACACATGGAAGCTGACAGGATACGGATCGCATTCCCATTATGGCCGGTTCAATACCAGCCGCAGCCGGTCTTTTTTTATGGCCAACCTTTTTATTGAACGGAAAATTTCCCAACTGCGACCCTTATACCTTCATCTTGCCTATTATAATATCACCAATTCCAAGGATTATATCAACAGGATCATTTCAGGAAACACCCTCCTGGATTCAGCTAAAGAAATGATGCCGCCCTACCTTATGTTCGGTGTCAAATGGAATATCCTGAAAAATAACTGAAAACCGCCACTTATTTTTTTTGCCACATCGAACCTTTCAGTGCTGTTCTCTTCATCATTCTTAAGTGTTAAAAAACTTTACTACCTGTTATAATCATTTATTCATGATCATTAAACCACCCCGTCAAAAATCATTTGAATCTTCGACACCCTTCCAAGGGAGGGAAATTGTTTAAACCGTTCAATATTTCTATATAGTAGGCAGATTATGCAGACGTTTTTTCATGCATTCTAAAAATCTAAGATTTTAAAAAACTCATATGCTCTTCTTATTTTCATAGCTAGTAACTTCAAAAATCTTAAGTGTCAAAAACTTCTGTGACTGTTGTGTTTTTATCTCCAGATTATTTTCCACGCATTTAAAAACCGCAGGTTTTTGAAAACTAATGTGTTCTTTCTGTTCTCAAAGCTGGCTGCTTAGATTCTCATATGTCAAAACTTTGCGGCCTGTTATAATCTTTTATCCATGACCAATAAACCACTCCGTCAAAAATCCTTTGAATTCTCGACAGAGACTGACTCACTTTTGAGACAGCCTCTTCTGTTTTTAAGACTTTAGATTCTTAAGTTAGTATATTTTAATCGAAAATTCATTGATGGGCAAACGAGCTTTTGGAACTGATGCCAGGTAATCATTTTCTTTGTCCCTATAACCTAACGAAATAATGACTGATGCATGAAGACCCTTTTCAGACAGGCCTAAAACTTCATCAAATAATTTCGGATTAAAACCTTCCATGGGAGTGGCATCCACTTTGAGTTCAGCAGCGGCAATCAACGCTGTTCCCAGACCGATATATGCCTGTTTACTTGACCAGATTGCATTTTGTTCAGGGGTTTGCAGAGAGAAATGGCTTATTAGGGTATTTTTCAGAATGTCAAGTGCCCCTTCTTCCAAATTTCGTTGCCGCTCCATCATCTCTACGTAGGTACTAATGTAATCATTGGTTATTGTATTGAATCCGGCAAAAACTAATAAGTGAGAAGAAGCATAAATCTGTGAGTTGAAAGATCCCTCCCCTAATTTTTGTCTTACTTCAGAATTGGCTATTACAAACAGTCGATAAGGCTGTATTCCGCAGGAAGAGGCAGTTAGATTTATGGCTTCAATTATCTGGTCAATTTTATCCTCGCTGACTGACTCATCTGAGTATTTTTTAACCGCGTAACGCCAGTGCAAATTTTTGATTAGATCCATTTTTTATTATTTAAAATTAGATCGGCAAAGTTATCGTTTGGATGTGTATATTTGTAACTAAGTGACAAAAAGATATAGTGACAATCGGGTAACCAGGTGAACAATATGGAACAAGAATTTGATTTAGTAAAAGATTGCAGCCAAAAAATTTTGGCTATCAGCGATACCATGGAAATTTTAAATGGAAAATGGAAGATGTCTATTATTGCATGTCTGTGTTATAAACCAATGCGGTATTCCGAATTACTGAAAGAGGTTAAGGGTATTTCTGGAAAAATGCTTAGCAGAGAGCTGAAAGATTTGGAAGCAAATGAGTTGATTATGCGTAACGTACAAAGCACAGCACCTGTTTCCGTAGAGTATACAATAACGGACTATGGACAATCACTTAAGGATTTGACAAATGTAATAGCGGATTGGGGATTTATCCATAGAAAGCGCATTATTGCAGGAATAAAATCATCATTTAAAAATTAGATAATTATTAATCGTACAGATAAAAATAGATATTATTAAACCTTAAAAACCATCCTATGCATTTTCTTTGCAAACCTGATTCTGAGACTTGTGATATCCGGCATCAGGAGAGGCTGCGGCAAGATTGCTCACATATTTTTTACTTTTTGGTTAAAAATAACCATTGACTTTATCTGTCCGATTGCTGTACATTTGCTTCAGATATCAAGCAATTGATCTTCAGAATGTTTGTATGATTCAAAAAAGGACATCATAAAAACATCCCTGAATCAGAAGTTTCTGAAAAAAATCAAATCATATCATTCAATCACAAAATGGAGTGTAGGTGAATTCCTTGCTGCGTTTGTTCATCATCAATCTATAAAATCATTCCTTATGAAATTTCTCTTTTTTCGCCTTGCCGTAATTTTCTCTATCGCCTGTTCAGTCCAGAGTAAAGCCTGCTCCGCTTTTTTACTGACCGGAAAAGAGTATAATGTCGTTGGTTTCAATGAAAACTGGAAAACAATGCCGGGAATGATCGTGATCAACAAACGTGATGTGCTGAAAAGGAATATCAGCTGGCAGAATCTGACCACTGATCAGACACAAGCCGATAAACAATGGACCTCAAAATTCGGTTCCGTTACCTTTAATCTCTTAGGATATGATTTCCCCTGCTATGGTGTCAACGAGAAAGGCCTCTTTCTGGTCGAATTATACCTGGAAGAAACAACCAGAGTTTACCATCCCAAACAGCCCGATATGTTCTGGGCACAATGGATCCAGTATCAGTTGGATCATTACAAAACGGTAAAAGAAGTGGTGGATCATCTGAATGACGGACCCAATATAGACTGGTGGCCCAACGCGGCCGGAAGTCACTTTTTCCTGACCGATGCAAAAGGAAATGCTGCAACGATTGCCTTATTGAACGGGAAATATACCGTACTTACCCATAAGGAAATGCCCATGCCTTTGCTGTGCAATAATCAATACCAAAAGGATCTGGCTGCTGCCAAAAAGTTTGATTTCCTGGGCGGAAATATAAAGTTTGATCCGGATCAGAACAAAAACTGGGAAGACCGTTATAACCGGGCCTATTACATGCTGAAGAATTACACGTATGATCAAAAACCCGTTGATTATGCCTGGAATATTTTGAATTCCATACACCCGGGTGAATGGCAGACCGTTATTGATACGAAAAACATGAACCTGTACTTCAGATCCGACCTTAAAAAAGAGGTAAAGACCATCGATATCAGCAAGCTGGATTTTTCTAAAAATGCCACGATAAAATACCTGGATATCCACACGGATGAAAAAGGAATCGTTAACGCCTCCTTTCAAAACCTGACGATGGCAAAAAACAACCAGTATGTGGAACAAGGATTTCCTATCGGGTATGACAATAAAGAATTTGGAACTTCTTCAATTTTCGGGAAACTGAAAAAAAATATCGTGAAATTCTTTGAAAACATCTTGCCTGAATCTTAATTTCAACATGTGTGTTTCACGCTGTAAGGGTATTCTGAAAGGGATTATAACCATCTCTCTGAACCTCACACGGCCAGACCGATGCAGCAAAGGCAACAGGCCAATATTCTGCTAAGAGCTACAATTACGGATTTATCCTGAAGCTTTTATCTTTAGAAAAAATCCTGCTGAAAGGTGGACCTCATGAATCGCCGACGATACGATCCCATTACCTCTGTTATGACCCATGCGATCAAAAATTAAAACAGGCGAGAATAATAGCTGTTAATGATTTTCTGAGATTATTTCATTGAATCTATTTAAATATTTTTCTGAAAATATAAAGAAAAATTATATGCAAATGGTAATTTATAGTACGACAGCTTTAAAATAGAAATAACAGCAATTTATATACGCCCTCAACACTTTCTAAGTGTTGAGGGCTTTTCTATTAACGAATACATGTAGTTATTTTACTACATCAACTTCCATATTCCACTACAAAGAAACTTTTACTGCCGCCGTAGATTTGTATTGTTCAGAAGAGAACAATTAATCAAGAATAAATAATACGATCATGATAAAACAAATCTCCATCGCAGCCTTAACTATCACAGCTTTCATATTAGGAACGAATACTATTCAGGCTCAGAATACGACTGGAACCACAACCGTAAACATTACCCTGAACGATGTCATCTCTATCGATGCAGGAAGTACAGCCATCGGGAATACGGTTGACTTCAACTATGCCACTGCAGCAGACTACAACTCTGACCAGACGATTACCAAAGCCAATTCTTTAAAAGTGACTTCAACGAAGAACTTTAATGTTAAGGTAAAAGCAGGAGGGGCAAGCTTCGTCAACGGAACCAACCTGATCCCTGTCAATGTCCTGACCATCAAAGCCGCTTCCGCTTCCGGAACTATGGGTGGTACAAAAAGCGCGGTGGTTTTATCTGCAACGGACCAGACTTTAGTCTCCAATGCTCCGCTGGGAAGCGCATTGACCCTGAACCTTGACTATACCATTCCAGCGGCGAAATCATCATCTTCCGATATCTTAGGGAAACCGGCCGGAACGTATACGCAAACCGTAACCTATACCGCAACAGCTTTATGATATGTACAGTACAGGAGGATTCCAGATAAAAGTGAAAACTGCCAACGTAGCTTTACAGAATAGCGTTATTCTCTTTATAAGAAAATGATACACTCATAATTGTATATGTATATAGTAACAGATGAGCTGAAACTTATAGGATTTAGCGTCAGTACACTGCAGAAGCTTGTACAGAAGAATAGCGGTATAAGAAAATTCAATACTTTAGATTACTTTTGTATTTATATCGTTATGGAAGACCTTACGATGGAGGTGGAAGATATCCCTTACCAGATCAAGCCTCACCATATCATTTTTATAGGTCCTGAAAAAAAGGTTTTCTTTAGGGAATCAATAGGAGATCAAATCTATGTCATTTCATTTTCGTCAAGCTTCTATGAGCGATCCTCAAAAGATAGTTTATTTTTGAATTCCAATCTTTTTTCAACTACAGTTCTGATATCTTTGTTGCTCCATTCAATAATCCTGAAGAAAAAAAAGTTCTGTTTATTAAGCGTATGAAACATTTTCAGCTCGTGGATGAAAGCCTTTATATTTCCGCTGCCCACAATGCGATAGAAAGCCTTATTCTTGATGCATTTTTGTATGCGAATAGTACTGAAATCAATAAAGATGTAAAGTTTGATTATCTTTATTATGTAAACAGATTTAAGGTTCTTCTGCAGAGGTGCTTTAAGATAGAAAAAAAAGTGTCATACTATGCGGGTCAGCTTCATGTATCATCAAGGAAACTGACAGAGATGACAGAATATATCTTAGGAAAGACAGCAAAGCAAGTTGTGATTGAAAAAATTACAAGCGAATGTATAAAAGCTTTAGAATCCTCAAATCAGACGATCTCTGAAATTTCATATGATCTAGGGTTCAGCAATGAAGCAAATTTTACTAATTTTATCAAGAAACATACAGGAAAAAAACCATCAGAAATAAAATCAATAACCATGGTTTTTTGAGATTATATGCTATTTTTTCTATACTTCTCAATTCTTAGCTTTCGTTTAACATTAACTTTATCAAGTTCATGTTTTAAGTCTTCAATTGGATCCCAATCGTTATATATCTTTTTTCTGATCCCATATTTTTCACAAAGATCATCAGATAATTTATACGCCATTAATCCAAATTGACTATAATAAAATCTTCTTTCTTCAAACCACTCCTCAAAGTTTGGAGGACCTGTTATTTCTAGGGCTGCCTTAATAACTCTTTCTCCATCTGTGACTTCTGAAGGAAAAGAGAGAAGTTGAAACATTAACTCATGATGTATACTTTTCCAGTCAACATCTTCTGGATAAACTGGAGGTCCTGGAGCTTTAACTTGTGGTTCCAGATATCCTTCAATTGTTCTTTGGCCATATGAAAGTCCATCATCTTTTACAACTGAAACACAGTCTTCAAGATATTTGTCAAGTATGCATACTATTCGTATCGCTAGATATTTAGCATTTTTATTTGCTGTCCTTTTGTCCAACCAGTAAGACTGAAACCATGCAATTCCAGATCCGACAAATACTCCGATTAATCCAAAAATTGCTTCTGTCATATTCTAGTTTTTAATTTGGAGGTCATAGTTACTTATTATCGTTTTTTGAGACTAAAATAAGAAATAGTTTCTTTTAATTTAGTTATGACCTGGGTCATAATATTAATAATCGCCATTAATTACTTTCACTAAGTGATTTTATAATTATATTATAAGTGTAAATTCTTTTTTCAAATTCATGAAAAAGGAATTTTTTAATCAATATCAGTCTTTATTTATTGTTTTGTGAGACTAATTATCAGTAACTTGCAAATATACTTAGGATAGTAATTTATATTGTATTAATTATTGTTTTCTCGTTGTAGTACATATTAAATTTTATCTCTTTTTTAAGATTTCTATATTATAATTTTATTTTAATACTTTTTATTTTATTTTGACCAGGATTAGTAATTTCAGTACTTAAGTTGACAGTTGCATGCTTATTAATGAATATTTTTATCATTGACTGTAGTTCTTCAATTCTAGTGCTATCATAATTATTTGCTGACGCATAACTTTTTAGATCTGACAAAGCTTGATAGTATAAATTTAAATAAACTGAAAATATTTTTGAAAATTCCTGATTATATCTACTAAAAGTATTTTTATAAAATTTATATGTTTTTGAAAGTTCATATGCTTTTTTCACTTGATCATTATCAATAATATCTCTGTAATTACTATTATTTACATTTAGTAAACTGTTTACTTGAATTGTTAAACTAACTCCTGGTTTGGTTGGATTTAAAATAGTTGATCTTAATTTAATATTCTTTTCTGAAGCCTCTTTTCTATTCTCTTTTAAAATGACTTTGTAAACTTCTAACTTTTGTGAAACTGACCTGTCTGCAGCTAGTATTTTATCATAATAAACTACAAATGGTTGAATTTTATTTGAAAATTCCTTTATCCTATCTTGTTTGATTGATTCAGTATACTTTAATGTTTTCTCGCATAAATTGCACCCATCTATTTTTTGACTTACAAAGTTTGATGCTGAATTAATAACTTGTGTAACTAACGATCCGACCGGATTTGAATTAATTATGGAACCTACAATTGGATTAGATATTATTTTATTTAAAATACTCAAGAAACCATTTTTTGTTTCGCCATTTAAGTCTTTCAATAAAAGATTACTCGCCTCTTCTTTAATAAATGTCGTATACGATTTACCTAAAATGAGTTCATTGTTAGGATTTGCAGCTTCTGTAAGTTTGGTAAATAAATCAGTAAAATCAGATTTTGTATCTAAAATTTCGTAATCTTTGATTAATAGTGGGAAATTTTCAGTAGCCTCAAAAATGGTTGTTGAAATAGAATCATAATCTTTTTTTTCCAATTTTCTTCAACTGAATTTCTAACTGCGTAATACGCTCACTATCGGATTGAGCAATAATGTCAGAAGATATTACTAAAAGTAATAAAAAAATAATTTTAAGTTTGGTCATGATTATAGTTTTTAAATTAAGTAGAATTGATTAGTTTTAGCTAAAGTACAAATAGAATCAATATTTATTACATCAAAAGGGCTTAATTTATTAGCTAATGCTGTTGATGCTGTTTTGATAAATACAGCCTGCCAACATCAACAAGGTAATATAACTGGTATAAGAGCAACGGCTGATGCAGTAATGGGAGTTATTGGATTTCTTGGACCTTGGGGAGCAGCTGCATCACTAGTATATTTTGGTTGAATAGCAATTTATCAGAGGAAATTTAATGATTGCAAATCAGTATTTTAGCATGATCAGATTTATAAGATTATTATTTTATCATATTTATATATATTATGATAAAACAGAAAAAGGAGGAAAGTTTTTAACTAAGTTTTCTACATTTGCAGTATTTATTGTTACATCCTCTCTTCTATTTATAAATATTTGTAATTTAATCCTTCAGTATCATGATGTTAACTATACCTCCTTATCTGGCAATACTTATGTTGTTATTTGCGTAACACTTGGCTTTGTGATAGCTTATTATTTAGCTAAAGAAGAATTTAATGATTTTAATAAATATACAGATTATAATAAAAAATATTATTTATACTTCTTTCTGATAGTACTATTAACCATTTTTCTTATTATATATACAGGTAATATTAGTAGGGCAAGAATTTTTAAACAAAGAGCAGTAGTACAGAAGGAAAGCACATCTCATTAAGTTTGTAATCCGTGATCAATACGAATAAACCCGCCGCTTTTGCAGTGGGTTTATTCGTATTGAAACTTTATTCAGTTTATTAAAAATAGAAATAAGAACACTGTTGTTAAAGGCTTTATCATATGGTTAATAATCTTTTTTTGAGACTAATATAAGAAATAGTTTCTCTTGAAATTTTCATCTATGACTTGGGCCATAATACTAATAGTCGCCATCGCTTATTTTTTCTAAATGATTTATAATTATATTATTAAGTGTAAATTTCTTCTTCAAATTCATGAAAAAGGAATTTTTGATTAAGATTAGTTGTTACTTATCATTTAATATCTAGTCATTTCTTTATTCAACTTACAACTTGGGTTAGCTCTTATAATATCAATCGAACTCCACCCAACTCGTCCACTCTATAACTGAATTTTTCGCCTGGACTGCTGATAAACATAAAATTTTTGGGAATATTCCATTTTTTACTTAAATCATCAACGAGTTCAGGGGTAAACTTTCCTACCAGAATAATATACTCCATATCCACATCAGGATAAGCTCTGTCCAGGGTATCGAAATCTGCCAGAAATTTCGGATCCGGTTGTTGGTGCTTATCCAAAACGCTAACTATTTTAATTTTATTGGTGACTTCATTTTCGTGCAAATACATCATTACCTTGTTAAGGGTCGCTATATCATCTCCCTTGGAAAAGAATATAAAATTTTGCTGATATAAACGGGTAAGGCTCCGGTTTAAAGTCCTTTGCCTTGTAAGGGTATATTTTTTATAACTTTTTGATACAGACTGTAGTGCATTAATAATAAAATGCATAATGTCCTTTCTCATCAGCATGGCCAGGATGATCAGTACAGAAGGAACGAAATACTGAAGAAACGTAACAAGATACTGCGGTTTAGTTTTGACAGTTCCATAGAGAGCAATAATGATGGCAAGAAGTGCGATTATTACAGTGCCAGGACTGGCGTAATCAGGCCTGGGAAGACGAGACCGCCGTAATTTTAAAAGAATATTACCAACGGCAAAAGATGCCATAACAGTCAAGAAGGATAAGGCATATACTGCCGCCAATGGAGCCAGTTGCCCTCTTGTAACCAAAAGCACTGAACAGCATAAAAGAAAGAATAGAATAAGAATCCTGTAAGTACTTCCCCTTTTGTTTTCTTTCAGGAAGTAATTAGGAAGAATTCTATCGAGGGTCATTCTCTTGATAAGACCGTTCACTCCTACAAAAGAAGTTAGAACCGCTCCGCTGAGTACCGAAACGGCATTGATGGAAATAAGGGTTGCCAGCCATTTACCCCCAGTCAGTGTTCCAACATAACTTAAAAATGAGTTTTGATGTGCCTCTACTGATGATATTGGAATGATACAGATCACTAAAAATGCAATTACAGGGTTGAGAATTGAAACCGCAATCCACATATTTCGTAGGGTTTTTGGGAAAATTCCTCTTTTCTGCTCCTCGACGAAATTGGAAGAACTCTCAAAGCCTGAAATACCTAACATAGCAGCAGAAAAGCCAAAAAAGATCGCCGTCAAAATACTGCCACTTTTTACCGGCAAATGAAAATTATCTAGAAGAATATCTATACCATTACTAAAGACAAAGTAAATACAGGATCCTATTAAAAGAAGCATGGTCGCCAGATGGAAAATAAATATAATAAGGGCTACTATCGCACTTTCGGATATACCTTGGATCGTAAGACCCAGAAAAAACAAAAGCAGGAGAAAGGTAGCGATATTAACATTAAAATAAGGAAATATGTGATGCAGGTAATGCATGGCTTCGCTTGAAGAAATAACCGCAGTTGCCATGTACGAGAGTATCGTTAAGCATGCAGCTATTGAAGCGTTGCTTTTAGTGGTCGTGTTTAGCAGAACATTATAAGCACCCCCATTTAGCGGAAGGGCGCCAACCACTTCCCCATAAATCTTTCGAAATAAATACAGGACTGCAGCAACAAGAAGCAGTGCGATCCATGCATATTGACCGGCTGCTACAATGGCCAGGGCGGAAACATACAGGCACGAAGATGTTATATCATTTCCACAAATTGCTGTAGCAGACCATTCACCTAGTTTTTTTGTAGACATATTCTTTGTAGTTTAATTAACAGGCTTTAATATTATAAAAATTATTTTTTGAGATTGAAAAATTTCAAAAAATAATTAATAACTATAATTAACCCGGAGATTGCTATAATTCTCTTATTGCATATAGAATCCATAAATTTGTGCTACAAATAATATGCTATGGATCATAAAGACACCCTAAAACCTATCGATAAAATTGTAAAGCCTGTCCAGCGGTTTATTCAGCAGGAAAAATCAGGCGGGCTGCTATTGGGAATCAGTGTCATTGTTGCCCTGTTGCTGGCAAATACACCACTATCACATACGTATCACGAAATCCTTGAGCAGTCATTCGGCTTCCAGTGGAACGGCAACACCTACTTCGAGTACAACATCCACCATTGGATTAACGACGGTTTGATGTCTATCTTTTTTTTCGTGGTCGGACTTGAGCTAAAGAGGGAAATTATAGGCGGTGAGTTGTCCAACCCAAAGAAAGCTTTACTCCCAATTATTGCAGCAGTAGGAGGAATGCTGATACCTGCCCTTATTTACCTTTTGTTCAACCCTTCGGGTGAACCGCATAAAGGCTGGGGTATCCCTATGGCAACCGATATCGCCTTTGCGCTGGGTGTCTTATATCTTCTGGGGAGCCGGATTCCGCTGGCACTGAAAGTATTTCTTACCGCCCTGGCCATTGTAGATGATCTGGGAGCCGTATTGGTGATCGCATTCTTCTATACTGACGACATCAATATGATGTACCTGATGGTTGGACTGATCATTCTCGCTGTCATGTATCTGGGCAACAGGCTCGGCGTACGGTCTATTCTTTTTTATGCATTGCTTGGAATCTGCGGCGTATGGACGACTTTCCTGCTTTCAGGAGTTCATGCCACTATTGCGGCGGTGCTGGCTGCTTTTACTATCCCTGCCGATGTGAAGATAAAAGAAAATGTATTTATTTCTAAGATACAGCTTTACCTGGAACGCTTCAAGAATATTGATCCTACCGAAAATACACCAACTTTAACCAACGAGCAGCTGCATGTTCTGGAGCAGATTAATGAAGCGACGCTGGCTGCAACACCGCCTTTACAAAGGCTCGAACATGCCATGCATCCGGCCGTATCGTTTTTAATTATTCCTATTTTTGCTATTGCCAATGCAGGAGTGTCACTGGATATCGACTTCGAAAGTCTTTTTAATAATAATATTGCACTGGGCACCGCATTCGGGCTTATCGGCGGTAAAGTATTGGGCGTCGTAGGCTTCAGCTATGCTTTCATCAGGCTGAAGATTGCCCATGCACCGGAAGGAATGACTTTCAGAAACCTGCTAGGGCTGGGGTTTCTGGCCTCTATCGGTTTTACCATGTCTTTGTTTGTCACATCCCTTGCCTTCACGCATGAAGAATACCAGACCCAGGCCAAGATCGGTATTTTTGCAGCTTCGCTGATCGGTGGGATTATGGGCTATATTATTCTTAATAAAAATGCGAAACAGACCGATCAATGATAAACAGTATTTTTAATTTCATCAATCTTCATAATGGAGAAGAAAAAAAGGATAAGGTCCTGGAGAATGTGATCTCAAACATTTCGTTTCGCGGTTCCAACCTATGGATCCTGGCCTGTGCCATTATCATTGCATCCATTGGCCTTAACGTAAACTCTACCGCTGTAATTATCGGCGCTATGCTTATCTCTCCATTAATGGGGCCGATCGTAGGTGCAGGTTTTGCCTTAGGAACCTACAATTTCAGGCTCCTTAAAAAATCGATCAAAAGTCTTCTGATTGCCACGTTTGTAAGTCTTGCCGTATCAGCTCTCTACTTCTACCTAAGTCCCTTCAAAGATGTGCAATCGGAGCTTTTGTCCAGAACGGCTCCAAATATCTATGATGTGATGATTGCCTTTTTTGGAGGCCTGGTTGGAGTCATTGCTATTACCAGGGTGGAGAAAGGGAATCCGATTCCCGGAGTGGCTATCGCTACGGCCCTGATGCCCCCTCTGTGTACGGCAGGTTTCGGATTGGCGACTTTTAATTTTTCATTTTTTTTTGGTGCATTTTACCTCTATACGATCAATTGTTTTTTTATTTGTATCGCGACTTTTTTTGTTGTGAAATTTCTGAAGTATCCTTCCTCGATTATTGATAACAAATACGAAAAGCGAATCCGGTACGGGATTTCAATCCTTATTCTGGTCATGATCATTCCGAGTTTTTATCTGGCCTATAATCTTTATAATGAGAAGAAATTCACTAAGACTGCTGAGCAGTTTATCCAGAAGGAGTTCGAAAATAACGGCTATACCATCATCTATAAGAAAATAGCGTACAATGCCAGCCCTAAAACCATTGATATAGCCTTCTTAAATAAAACTTTCAATAAGGAGCAGATGGCTTCGTATAATAAAATGCTAACGGATAATGGATTGTCTAACACTAAACTGAACATTCGTCAGGACGATACTGATATCAAATCCCAGATCTTAAGCGAAATCAATAAGTTCGATACCAATATTTCAGAAAAGGATGTAACCATTTCAAACCTGCGCCGGCAACTCGATACCTACAGGATTTCCGATTCATCATTCCTGAAAGAAATAAAAATTCTTTATCCCGAAATGCGTAATATATCTTATGGCAAAATAGAACAGTATCCCGAAACAGACAGTGCCAGACTGCAGTTCACCCTTATGTATTCCGGGAATAGCGACGCTACCAGGCT
The DNA here is from genome assembly GCF_002770595.1 of Chryseobacterium camelliae. Classification (NCBI taxonomy): domain Bacteria; kingdom Pseudomonadati; phylum Bacteroidota; class Flavobacteriia; order Flavobacteriales; family Weeksellaceae; genus Chryseobacterium; species Chryseobacterium camelliae. The sequence continues at coordinate 881,151 of NZ_CP022986.1, forward strand.
TAAAAACTGGCTTCATGAACGGCTTAATGAAAAAAACATTACCTTGGTAAATATTGCGGATAATACTGCAAAACCATCCAATACCCGAACCGATAAAAAGAAATAAAGATTTTTAGAATATTTTGGAAAAATCAGTTCTATAGTATATCAAAAACAGGCTACATTTTTGTGAAGCCTGTTTTGTGTTTAAGACCGAAAAGCCCGATGTTACATTTTTAGCAATAGCTAGTAAGGGATCCCGATTCAGACAGCTGGCGCTGAATCATTTACCTGAACCTGTGATTGGAATCGCTACTGATAAACAGGGTGTTTTTTTCTTCTGATATGATTTCGATGAATCGCTCATAATGCTTCAGAACATCTGAAATCAGCTCATTCTTAGTAAAAAGTTTTACGTCATATCCTTCCCTGGTGTCTCCGAAATAAGACTTTGGAAAATAAATGATATTTTCTTCCGATCCGGGAAGATTTTCTTCATTCAGAAGGTAGTCTGAAAGAATCTTGCTTTCACTTTTTACCCCGTAAATAAAATTATTGATCACATCATACCTGATCTCAATTTCTATTTTTTGCGGACTTTCATTTGAATTGATCTTAGCTTCGATACCGTTGACCGCAAACTCATTTACCAGTTCCTCAAATGCCTGTTTTACGGTTGTCTCAATGTACTTTTCAGTAGAAGCTTGATCATTAAATGAAGCCATCTGTCTCAGCCTTTCCTTCCAGTGTTCTCCTGACCATGGAACGGTGGCAGATGAGAAGTCTTTTTCATAGTAATTTTTGTCAATCATGAGTGCTTTGGTAAGGCTGACAATAAACAAGAGCATAATGACCGAAAACGGCAGTGCCGTAATCAAAGTCATGCTTTGTAATGCAGCAAGACCCCCGGCGTTGAGCAGCATCAATGCAAGAACCGCAAGAAGAACTCCCCAGCCTATGGTCTGCCATCGCGGAGACACCCTGGAATTTTTAGTAGCAATACTGTTCATGACGAAAATACCGCTGTCTGCTGATGTGACAAAGAAAATGATAATGATGCCAATCACAAGGAAGCTGACTAGTTTTGTAAAAGGAAGATATTCAAGGAACTGAAACATTAACCCATCAGGATCTTTGGCCATAGAGCTAAGAAACCCATCTGCCACATTGATATCCAACCATATAGCACTATTCCCGAACACGGACATCCAGATAAAATTAAACAGCGTCGGTAAAATCAATACCGCTGCAACAAATTCCCGTATAGTCCTGCCCTTTGATATCCTTGCAATGAACAGTCCTACATAAGGAGACCATGAGATCCACCAAGCCCAGTACAGGATGGTCCAGTCATAAAACCAGGTCTGGGTATTTTCCTCATAAACGTGCGTATTGAATGTAAGGCTGAAAAAGCTATTGATGTAGGTCCCTATGCCTTCGGTAAAGCTTCCTATTAGGTAGACAGTAGGTCCGAGAACCAAAACAAAAAGCAGCAGGACAATAACTGCAATAATATTGATGTTGCTCAGGATTTTTACGCCTTTATCCAGCCCCGACACGGCCGAAAATATAGCGAGCGAAACTAGAATACTAACGATAAGTACCTGATAAATAAAGCTGGTTTCCGGCAGAATATTAAGGGTAACAAGTCCGGAATTGATCTGAACAACACCGAATCCAAGTGTTGTGGTAATCCCGAAGAAAGTACTGCACAAGGCAAAAATGTCAATCACGTTTCCCCATTTCCCTTTAATCTTATCTTTCAGCAACGGATAAAAACAGCTTCTCAGAGACAATGGCAGCCGGTAGCGGTAGGAAAAATAGGCCAGTGCTAGACCTACTACCCCATAAATTGCCCATGCATGGATTCCCCAATGGAAGAAAGTATACAGCTGTGCATTCTGAACGCGTTGCACAGGAGATTTATAGGCAAATATTTCATTTGAGTAATGCTGCATCGGCTCAGCTACGCTGAAGTACATCAGTCCGATCCCCATTCCTGCTGCAAAAAGCATGGAAAGCCATGAGAAAAATGAGTATTCAGGTTTACTGTCATTTCTGCCCAGCCGGATATTACCGTAACTGCTTATCATAATATACACCAGGAATATAACGAAAATGGTTACGGCCCAGATGTACACCCAGTTGAGATTAACAAAGATAAAGCTCTTAACAACCGTTAAGAGGCCATTGGTAAGCTTTGGAAATATTGCCGATATCATGCATATGCCTATAATGAAGATCAGGCTGGGAATAGTAATCCCTTTTTTAAGAGTGGTTCTGATTTTTGTGTTTTGTGGGATGTTCATTTCATAAAGTTACTTAAAAACAATAAAAATGCTGTAAAAGTGTACCATTATTTATCATGAAAATTGACCGGTAAAATCATTGTACAAATCAGCAGATCTAAAATTATTGAAATGGGTATAAGCATTAATAATGCCGAACATTTGCTATCGTGCAGATGCAAGGCTTTTAATTTAACTCTGGCGGGCTTCCGGACCGACTTCTGGCGGGATATTTGCCATAGCAGGGAAAGTGCCCGTATGGTAGCCGTTATCTGTATCTGTAATATCATACAATATGCATTGAAGAGAAAAAAATGATACATGTATGGATCAATATTTACTTAGTATAACGATAATAGGTGCAGCAACAACTCTTATGGCCTGGATGCCGGGGTTCTCAAAAAAAACAGGAATATCCTATTCTTTATTGTACGTTATTGCAGGCGTCCTGCTCTATCTGGCTGTTCCCCAATACCTTCCGGATCCTCTTCCTGATGACAACGAAAATCTGACTCTTCATCTTACTGAATTGATTGTCATTATTTCTTTAATGGGGACGGGAATCAAAATAGACCGTGCCTTTTCTTTTAAATCATGGTCAGCTCCGTTGAAGCTGATCGGTATTACCATGTTGTTCTGTATTGCTGCTGCAGCCGTTATGGGCTATTACTTTTTGGGGCTGGGTATAGCTTCGGCCACATTACTTGGTGCAGCACTGGCTCCAACAGATCCGGTACTGGCTTCGGATGTTCAGGTAGGACCTCCTAACGATAAAGAAATGTCGGAAGTCAAATTCACACTTACCTCTGAGGCAGGCCTGAATGATGGAGTCTCATTCCCTTTTACCTGGCTTGCCATCTCTATCGGTTTGCTGTTGGCGGGTACTAAGGTCAGTTTTGTGGAATGGTTTGCGTTTGATGTCCTGTACAGAATAGCAGCAGGAGTTGTAATGGGTTTTTTATGTGGTAAGGCTATCGGATTTATATTGTTTAGGCTATCGGGACAATCAGGTGTAGTATCGACCAGGGACGGTTTCCTTGCCATTGCTGTAACCCTGCTGGTCTACGGACTTACGGAATTTGCGTGCGGTTACGGGTTTATATCCGTATTTATCTGCAGCATTACCTTGCGGCATTACGAAAAAGACCATCGTTACCATCAGGAACTACACTCCTTTACAGACCAGATTGAAAGATTGCTGCTGAGCTTACTGATGATATTGTTCGGAGGTGCGATAGCATCAGGTATTTTAAAGCCGATAACCTTACCGATGTTCCTGTTTTCAGCCGTGTTCCTATTGCTGATCCGGCCGCTGTCAGGACGGCTGGCATTATCAAAATCCAACATGAGCCCGAAAGAAAAATGGGCAGTGGGTTTTTTCGGAATCAAAGGGTTAGGATCAATTTTTTATCTTTCTTTTGCTTTCAGCAAATTCAATTTCGAGTATAAGGATGAGCTGTGGGCTATCGTCTCCTTAACCATATTATTGTCCATCATCATACATGGTTTATCCGCAACAACGGTGATGAAAAAGTTCAAAAAAACCGATCAGATGCAGTAGAGTACGATATCCTGCTGCAAATTCTGTTCAACAATTTGTTCTAAAAATAATTCTGTCTGTTTCAAGTTATGGCTGCCTGAAAACAGCATCTTCTAACTTCTTAAGCCAGGAAGGAATATCATTGAACAGGTCATTTTTCCCATGGAAATATGGCCTGCTATTCGGTACCATACCTTTCGACTCCGGTTTTTTCCGGACTGGCTGTCAGCAGACTGAAGATAATCATTATCATCAAATTATACGTAGCTGATCTTTCCCGATTTACGGAGTAATCCAAAGCTACTTATCCCCCACAGCACTGGTTCGCTTGGACGAAAGCACCGCGCGATATTCAGCGCAGTAGTAAATTCTTCCATGTTTCGCTGGCAAATGGTTATTGAAGACGACATTATTATCTTTTTGATAAGAACATTATATTCCAAAAAATATAACTTTTATTTTAATTATCATTTAGAGTAATTTTTTTCCCAATTTAAAATAGGCTATTTCTTATGAAATAGCCTATTTAAATTTTTGTGCTTTGACTGCTTTTAAAGTTTTAATGAATATTCTCCGGCCAGGAAACATCTAAAGTCCGTATTGGAAAAGGAATTGTAATATTATTCTGATCAAAGGATTTCTTTATAGCAATGATTGCGAGATGCCCTACTTTCAAATACTGCGGCTGCTCGGAGGAACTGTACCAGATACGAATCGTAAAGTTAATCGAACTTTCTCCAAATTCCTTGTAAAATAAAGTAACTTCATCCTCAGATGAGAGGCCTTCAATATCTTTAACGGCATCAATGGCCAATTGTGCGGCTTTCTCCAAATCGTCATTATACGATACTCCAACTTCCAGGTCTATTCTTCTTTTTCCCAGGATCGAATAATTTTCGATCGGATTCTGAAAGACATCTTTATTTGGAATGATAACCATTTTACCCTGAAAAGTGAGAATGATGATATCCCTGAGATTAACTTCTTTCACTTTACCCATATAGCCCTTAATCGAAACAATATCTCCAACTTTCAATGGGTGCCAAAATGAAATAAAAATTCCGGATATAAAATTTGCTGCAATATCCTGGAAAGCAAAAGCCAACGCCGAACCAACGATTCCAGCTCCGGCAAGAATTGAGGTTACCGCTTTGTCTAATTTCAAAATACTCAATGCTGTAAAAATGATTATTCCAAATGAAAAAGATGAATAAAGGTGGAAAATAATCGTGTGATTGTAATATTCTCCGTAAACTTTGAAATCAGTTTCTTAGATATTTCCCGAAGCCATTTTGAGATATAAAGTCCAATAAGAACAACGATAATAGCCACAGCTAAATTCGGTAAAATCTTTACCAATGCCCGAAACCACAATTCTAATTTTTAATTTATTAAGTGAAAGGCTTTTTCAAAATCAATCATAATTCTTGATATAAATTAATTATACCTATTCTAAATATACAATTTTTAAGCTCTTACACAGATTATCCTTTGGAGAATATTTATAATTTATTCATCACTTTTAAAGATCAAAATTTTATTATTTATTGCCAGTTTATCTGTTCATAATTTCATGGGGCATGGTAATTGTACATACCCGCAGGTATTTTAATGATGATTTTGAATCATTTTCTCCCGCTTATGTGATGTAAAATTGCATGGGTATAATCTATAAATTCAATAGAATAAAATTTGGATATTTAATTTTTAAGGGATCCTGAATGGTTTGCAATAGATGTATAAGTAATAATCTCTAACGGTTATTTTACAAGCACCTCATATTTTATCATATCAATATAAAAAACTGCATTTTGGATTTTAAAACATTTACTCAACGCTGTATTCTTGTAATTTCCTTGGTCATTGCCGTCCTGTTAATCGCATTTGGTATTGATTTCTTTTTCATGCTTTTTGCCTCGGTTGTTTTGGCTGTATTTCTGATTTCAATCGCCGTAAAAATAAAAAGCTGGCTGAAAATAAAGTATGGCTTGGCACTTACCATTTCCGTTTTGCTGATCGTTATCATCACCGTCGGAACCGGATTTCTGATCTATCCTTCGCTCAACGAACAGGCAGCACAAATGCAGAAAGAAATTCCGCAGTCAATAAATAAACTTAGAGAACATTTATCCCAAACTTCCTGGGGTAAAGACCTGCTGAAAAACATTGAAGATCAAGGCGGTATCGTAAAGGGAAATAAAAAAGACATCGTAAACAGTGCCACTGCTATATTTTCAGCTACTATATCATCGTTTGCCAATATTTTTGTTGTGCTGGTTATTGCGCTATTCTTTGCCGCAGATCCGCATCTGTATAAAAAAGGTTTGCTATATCTGATTCCAGCCCGGGCAGTACGAAAAGCGGATAAACTGATTCACAAATGTTATGAAACCCTGGCTAACTGGCTCAAAGGGAAATTCCTGTCAATGGGAGTGGTCGGCGTGCTTACCTATATTGGGCTTATCGTCTTAGATTTTCCGATACCGCTTGTTCTTTCACTAATTGCCATGGTTCTTACATTCATTCCTAATATCGGTCCGATCATTGCTATGGTGCCGGCCATGCTGATCGGCTTGGTAAAAAGTCCCGAACAGGCCCTTTATGCAGCTGTGCTTTACATGATTGTTCAGACCTTGGAGAGCTATCTTATTACGCCGTACATTAATAAGAAGGCAGTCGATCTTCCACCAGCCCTTACGTTGGCATGGCAGGTATTCTTAGGGATTTTCCTGGGCGGGCTTGGACTTTTTATGGCCACGCCGCTACTGGCTATCATCTTTGTTCTGGTGAATGATTTGTATGTAAAAGACTACCTGAAAAAAAGAAGCGCAGATCTCTCCTGATCTGCAATATCTTGTAAGTTTTTTTGGATTAATTTGACATTAAAGCTTAGCAGAATTTTGCGATTTACTTTTGTAGCGTTGATAAAAATTAAACTTCTGATTGGATTGCGAAGGTATCAGAAGCAAGATAATAAAGAGTTCTTATAGAGCTAATTGTTGTCAAGTATTTTCATTTGGATTAAACTTCTTAGATCATCAGAAGATGGTTCTTCAAATATTTCTAAATCAAAATAATGAATGGCCGCAAAGAGATGGTCAAAGATATCAGACATGGTATCCTCGTAGAAGACCCAGTTCGTTCCATTGGTAAACATATACAACTCAAGGGGAAGACCTTTCGAAGTGGAAGGTAACTGTCTGACCATTAAAGTCATTTCTTGATTCACATCGGGATTGCTTTTAGAAAAGAACGTAATGTACTTTCTAAAGAGGCCGATGTTTGTCATTCTTCTTCCATTAACCTTTATATTAGTATCAAAATTATGCTGCGAATTATATTCTTTTATCTGCTGTTCTCGTTCTTCAATAAATGAATTCAGTAACGCAATTTTTTTTAGTTCTAAAATATCTACATCCTCAAGATATCGAATGGTGGAAATTTTTATATTTATTGCTCTCTTAAGACGCCTACCACCAGTGTCCTACATCCCTCGGTAATTTTTGAAAGAATCACTTAAAAGCGTATACGTCGGAATCGTTACAATGGTTTTATCGAAGTTTTGTACTCTGACATTATTTAAATTAATCTCAAGAATATCACCATCTACGCCATATTTTGGCATTTCTATCCAGTCACCTACCCTTACAGAGTCATTTGCCGAAACCTGTATGCTTGCAACAAATCCTAAAATTGTATCTTTAAATACCAACATCAGGACAGCTGAAGCAGCTCCCAGTGATACAAGGAAAGACCATGGTGAGCTTCCCGTAAATATTGAAACCGTAAGGGTGATTAAAATAAAAATCAGAAGTATCTGTAGTACCTGAAGATAGCTATCAACTGGTTTGTTAGCAAATGCCTTGCTCATTCGTAAAACATCCCTTCCCGTTTTTAGAAGACCGTTTAATAATTTAAAAAGAAAGAATAAAATAAGTACGCTGAGAATTTTATAAAGCAGACTATTGAACGACGGAAAGCCGTTGAAAATAATCGGAATAAGCTGTTGCGTGACTGCTGCAAGGATTAACCTCGTTAAATAGGTTAATATTTTATTTTGAACCAGATAATTTCCCCACTGATCATTTGTTTTCCGGATAAGTTGAAGGAGCGTAGAGTGCAAAAAAAAACGGAGAATATAATCAACCAGTAAAATAAATAACAGCAATGAAATCAGCAGAATACACACTGTGCTTATTTGTGCGGCCTGGTCATTAAGTCCTATTGATTTTGAAAGATTTAGTGTCCAATCATAAATTGCGCTAGTCTCATCGTTAATGCTAAACATAGTAAATTTTTAGAATTAACAAGCTAACTTACAAAAAATCAAATTTTTGAACTTTAATCATCTTTATGATATTGCTAATCAATTAATTAATCTTTTAACATTTTATTAATCGAATTGCTATAATTGAAAATACTTACACTAAATACCTAAATTATATTTATTATCATAGATTTCCCTTATTTTTTTAAGATTTACTCTCTTAAGTTTATAAATTAAATTTAAATCAATATTAATTTATGACAAATGAACTCTCAAGAGCAGATAATTTATTGCTTAAATTTTGCCTCTTTTACCTTAAAAGATTATTTTTGCATTATTCTTATGAATTTATTCAAAACTATATCTTCTCAAGTTACACCGCCTTGATTTAACAGGCTCACTTTTATATAATATCCAAAAATTCCTTTTGGATAATTTTTCTTATACATTCAACAATAAATTTTAAAACAATATCCCTTATTCTGTTATGGGATAAAATGCAGATTATAATTATGGAAAATACTTCTTCTGGTTTTCGATTACAAAATATTAATATTAAAAATGAAATTTTAGCAGGACTAACGGTTGCTATGACTATGATACCGGAGTCGCTTTCTTTTGCAATCCTGGCAGGCCTGTCCCCGCTGACCGGTCTCTATGCTGCATTCTTAATGGGAATTGTCACAGCACTTATTGGAGGACGGCCGGGCATGGTCTCAGGAGGTGCAGGTGCCACAGTAGTTGTCCTTATTGCCCTTGCTTCTTCTCATGGAGTTGAATATCTTTTTGCGGCCGTTATCATGGCAGGAATAATCCAACTCTGTGTCGGTGTACTGAAACTAGGTAAGTTCGTAAGACTGATCCCACAGCCTGTGATGTATGGTTTTTTAAATGGTCTTGCGGTGATCATCTTTATGGCACAGGTAAACCAGTTCAAGGTAATGGAAAATGGAATCAGTTCCTGGATGGAAGGTTCTGCCCTCTATATTATGGCCGGATTAACCCTTTTAACCATTGCAATCGTCTTTTTCTTTCCGAAGATCACTAAGGCTGTGCCTTCATCACTGGTTGCCATCATTGTAGTTTTCGGACTGGTATATTTTCTCGGTATTGACACCAGAAAAGTGCTTGATATTGCATCGGTTAGTGGTTCTCTGCCATCTTTTCATATCCCGAGAATTCCATTTACTTTAGAAACTTTAAAAATCATTTTTCCTTATGCCTTAATTATGGCAGGGGTCGGAATGATAGAATCTTTACTGACCTTGAATATGGTAGATGAAATTACCAATACAAAAGGAAACTCCAACAAGGAAGCATGCGCCCAAGGTGTTGCTAACATTGCTAATGGATTTTTCGGAGGAATGGGAGGTTGTGCCATGGTAGCACAAACGCTGGTTAATATTGATGCTGGTGCCAGAACCAGGATTTCTGCAATAATCGGCTCTTTGGCTATTTTAACTATAATCCTGGTGGGAAGTCCTGTTATCGAGCAAATACCAATGGCCGCTTTGGTAGGTGTAATGATGATGGTAGCGATAGGTACTTTTGAATGGGTTTCTTTTCGCATCATCACAAAAATGCCTAAATCAGATATTTTTGTGGGCATGCTCGTAGCTATTATTACTGTCTTGCTACATAATCTTGCCTTGGCCGTCCTGATAGGTGTTATTATATCTGCTTTGGTTTTTGCCTGGGATAATGCGAAAAGAATTCGTGCGAGAAAATCAACAGATCAAAACGGAAGTAAAATTTACGAAATTTACGGACCATTATTTTTTGGCAGCACCACAGCCTTTACTGATAAATTTGATGTCCTGGATGACCCGGAGAAAATAATTATTGATTTCAAAGAATCCCGTATAGTCGATATGTCTGCTATTGAGGCCTTGAAGAAGGTGACAGACAAATATAAATCACAAGGTAAAAAAGTTGTTTTAAAGCATCTTAGTACAGACTGTATTCAATTACTAGATAATGCCAGCGGCTTTATAGAAGTAAATCTTCATGAAGATCCAACCTATAAAATAATACCTAAAAAATAGTATACTCTCATTTGGCAAAAAAAACTGGTAATTTACATGTTATCAGTTTTCCTTTATTCGACAATACAATCAATCGTTTTTTGAGATTTTAGAAAGAGTTCACTTGAAGCTTATTCCAATTACTTAACAATTCATCACCATTTAACGGTTAAAGGTTCACGATGCCTCTCGTTGAATACTGTTTACATTATCATATGCCTATTTACATGTGCAGTATAAAAATCGGGAAATGCTTTTTGATCTGCATTAAGATTTACAAATATATAATCATGATTCAGATCTATTTTATCCTTCATTAATGGCCATCTATACTCTTTGTAAATTCCTTTAACTTAAATAATAATTATTGATCATATCTTTCTACAAGAATATTGATTGATTTCGCATTCCCATTGTAATTCCTACACTAAATCCTCTTATAAGCAGTTCTGCTGCTACAAAATTCTCTCCTGAAAGTCCAGTATTATTTCTTAAATTCTGCCGTACTGATATTTGTTTTTTGAAAATATTTTAGTTATATAAGCATTATAACTAATTTATTTAAATATATAATTAACAAATTGCTACTATAAAAACACACCAAACATTCAGCAATCTACAACCGTTTTGGCATACTATAAAAATCATACGGAATTAACCTAACACATCTGTTGATCTATATTTATATAATCCTTACCCATATGCTCAATCGAAGGCGCTCAGCCTCGCTTTTGACAAGCCTGGTTAACTGTGGTTTTATTTTTTAAGATTTTGTTTTTCCCATGGTAAACTTCCCTGTTTTTTATTCTCTACATCTATATCTCTTTAGTAGCTCCAGGGACGATAACAGTTTCTGGTGCGGCCATTATCCTGGATATCGCTGGATCCAATCTCCCGGAATTGGTCAACTGCCTATCTTGTCTTCCTTCAGCAACTTACTAAGGAACTGATTGAGTTCTATGGTGCGGACAGCATCACGGATATAGTTAATACAACTATCATTGTACTGCTCATTTCGTTTTAAACTCCGTAGGTCTCATATTTGTCAGTTGCTGAAAGTTATTGCTAAAAGCAGATATATTCGAATAACCAATTTCATAGGCTATCTCCGTCATGTTTAAATCTGTATCCTTAATCAATTCCAGCGCCCGGATAATACGCAGCATCTTTACGTATTGAACAAAAGTTATATGCAATTTCGTTTGAAATAACCTTGTCAGGCTACGCACACTCATTCCCGATTGCTCAGCAATAATATCTAAATTTAGATTTTCATTTAACCTGTCTCTAAAGCTGTCGATAATTGCATTGAGCCGTTTATCGTTTGTAGTAGGAAGCTGGATGGAGAATTTTTTAAGATTTTCCTTTGATAACACGCTTTTAAGAGTTAATAAAAATTCAAATTTCCACGAGCCTTTAAAATAATTTCCTTGCCATTTCTCACTAAATGAGAGCATTTCTGCAAGAAGATTACTTACAGGATAAATACCCAGTTCATCATAAAAACCAGCTGTTGTCTTGTTAGGAAAGTAAATATTAATGATATACAGATCCTGTGTATTAAACATCAGGTTGTGAGGATAATTTTTGGGTATCCAAATGTAATGATTTGACGGAATATAAAAATCCTTTTCGTCTGTCTGCAAATAAGCAATCCCGCCATAAACCAATAGTAACTGAGCCTTATCATGCCGATGAGCAGGCAGGCGCTGCTCCGTCTGTTGCCTCATTACAACGATGGAATCGGGATTTTGATCCACAATCTTTATTAATTCACTCAGAATTTTCATTTGGCCAAATATAACAAATATTAGGCTAATTATATATAATGATAGCTTGGTATGTTAGGTAATTTTGTTGTGTTACTGAGAGAGAAATCGTTATGGAAAATAACATTATTAAACCTGACAAAGATTTTGAGCCTGAATCGAAAACCAAAAAATCTGAACATCAATCAACTGATAAAGAAGAAAGTGATAAAGATAGCATCTACTGGCAGGCTTGTAGATATTCGGGCCCCTTTATGTCAGAGATAGATTTAAGATTTGCTTTTGTTGAGTTGAAAAATCTGCTAATACAATGGCTGGAAAAAAGAAAGAAACCAAGTATTTATAAAAACGAAACTAATGAAACAATATAAAACAGCTCAGATTTTGGGAATACTGTTTCAGTTGATTGCATCATCCATTTATGCCCAGCATACCAAAAAAGCCCAGGCTTTAAGTTTGGAAGAAATATGGAAAGTTGCAGAAATAAATAGCCGGCAACTGAAACTTTCCGATCTAAACTATCAGCAAAGTAAAATAGAAATATTGGAAGCCAGAGACCGTTTGCTACCGGAGCTATCGGTTGGTGGAGACGTAAAACTCAATTCCAAATTTCTTATCTATGACAATGGGTTATTCTCTTCTCCGCAGGATGTGCCTGTAAAAGGCTATGGATACGGAGTGGGTTACAACTTTAACTTTAACCTCTACAATGGTGGTAAAGACAAAAGGAACATCACTCTAAGAAAGGAAGAGGAGACGCGAAAACAATATGAACTGGATCTGCAAAAGCATAGCGTAAAATATAATGTAGCAATTGCTTATTTTGATTTGTATAAGTTTTTACATTTCTATGACTTTATTAATGCGGAGATTGAAGCAGAAAAAAAGCAGTCGAGATTAATAGAAAGTCTGCATAAAAACGGTACTGTTCTAAAGAGTGATGTACTGCGAACCTCGGTGAAATTGTCTGAACTGGAACTTAGTCTTTCCGATGTTAGCAAAAAGATTGAAATAGCCAAACAACGCCTGAATATACTGATGGGACATGAAAATGATCTGGAGCTGGCAATCAGATACCAAGATACAATTGAATTAAGCGGCATTACAGGTGGTGACTACAACGATTATGTAGACATCGCTTTTAACAGATCTCCGGAATATAAAATGGTTGGCAGCGATATTAAATGGAGTGAACTGAACCTAAAACAAGTGAAAGCTACGCTATTGCCCAAAGTTTCCCTGTACTCCAATTACAATTATACTTATCCGCAGATTTCCTTTTATCCGTATTCAAATGATTTGTGGGCATTTGGTCAGACAGGAATTAAGGTACAGTATTCTATTGATAATCTTTACAAAAGTAAGCATACCATTGCTCGTGCTCAGGTTGCCAGCAATCAGGCTAAAGAAAAAGCAGAGATGAAGAGGGACGAAATATCTCTTCAGGTAAAAGAAACCTATTTGCAGCAACAGCAGGCTTTGGAAACTGTCGAAACAGCAAAACAAAATATTATTAAAACTACCGAAACCGTTCGTGTGATCAGAAGCAGCTACTTAAATCAGGAATCACTACTGACAGATCTCTTAGAAGCGGAAAACGCTTTACTGAAGTCAAAATTCAATCTGACAACAGCACAGGTAAACGTAAAAGTAACCCATATCAAACTATTGGCAATTATAGGAATTCTTTAATACAACTATGATGAACAAAAATAAAACAGATAAAATTGTTGTAACCCTAACCAAATGGTTTGGAATTGCATTATTCGTAGGGATCATTATTAGGTGCACTATCTATTTCCTAAAAGGATATCGCTATGAACAGACTAATGATGCACAGGTGGATGTTTACCTATCACCGATAAACACAAAAGTGGGTGGCTATATCAGCAAAATATATTACAAGGACAATAAAGTTGTTAAAAAAGGTGATACGCTAGTAGTCATTGAATTAGACGAGTATGGACTTAAAAGAGATGCTGCATCAGCAGAACTCATGAGTTCAAACGCCAAATTACCGATTTTATCCGCGAATGAAGAAACTCAACTTAAAAGTATTGAGGTTATAAAAGCTCAATTAGCAGGAGCTAAAGCGAGATTGAGCCAACAGCAAAGAGAGTTTGAACGTTATAAAAATCTACTGTCGGACGAATCTACCACACAACAAAAATTCGACAACATCAGTGCTTCTTTAGCCATTGCACAATCAGATTATGATCAGGCTGAAGCTTCTTTACAAGTAGCCGAATCCAAATTGAATGATTTTAGAGCACAACATCATGCAATACAGGCGGAGATAAAAATCAAAGAAACACTTCTTCAAAGACAGGAACTGGACATTCGATATACGGTTATCACTGCACCATTTGATGGACAAATCGGTAAAAAGACCATTCAGGAAGGTCAACTGATACAACCTGGGCAAACATTAGCTTTTTTGGTGAACACAGCCGAGGAAAAGTGGGTGATTGCAAATTTTAAAGAAACACAGATTAGCGACTTCAAAACCGGGCAACTGGTATCCATAGAAGTTGATGCTTTTCCAAATGAAAAGTTCAATGGTACCATTGAATCACTTTCGCCAACCACAGGTTCGCGTTATTCACTACTTCCACCAGATAATGCTACAGGTAATTTTGTTAAAATCATCCAACGGATTCCTGTAAGAATTAAACTGACTGATAAGCCTGAAAAATTGGGAAAACTCTCTGCCGGAATGAATGCCAATGTTTACGTTTTAAAAGATAAATGATGCAAGCACACAAAATACCGGTTTTTAAATCCTGGGTATCGGAATGGGTGGCGAGATCCGTCATATTTGCCATTCTGATGGCCTGCTTGTTTAGCTTCGCTTTTTACGGCAATCCAGTTGCAGCAATGGGTTTTTACGGGATACAGTCTACCGATGTACAATATGGTATGGTCGTTATTTATGGTTCTACTGTAGCTTTCCTGGCACTTGATTTTCGTATCGTAAAATATTTTACACCTCGGAAATATTTATTGATTGCTATAGCCGTAAATGTACTATGTTCTGTGCTCTGTTTTCACTTTAAGGATTGGATGTTGTTTGTTATTTGCCAGTTTTTTCAAGGAATTACCTGTGCATTAATGTCAGGCATCGTATTACAACTTATATTCCCAAGATTGCAGTCTGTCCGAGGCCGAGTGATTGCCTTTAGCTTGCTATATGGCAGTATACAGATTGCCGTTCCATTTTATTCTATTTTTAGCGGCGTGGTCATTTATTTTTTTGATTTCAACTGGTTATTCTACGGGTTTATTATCATACTCATCATGCTAACAGTTACTATATTGCTAACCATGAACAGTAAGGCCCGGTTTACCAAAAAAATACCACTTTATCAGGTGGATTGGATAGGTTATTTGTTTTATGTATCTTTTATCTTAATCCTGGGATACATCCTTGTATATGGGCGACAACTGGGATGGTTCGGCAGTTCGTTAATCATTACATTTACTATAGTTAATCTAACTATTCTTTCACTTTTTGTTCTTAGAGAATTAAAACTAAAAAGACCATTGATCAACTTACAAATTTTCAAGACCAAGAATTTTGTGATTGGGCTATTACTGCTTTTTACATTTTATATTTTTAAGGGAAGCACAGGACTAGCCTATGGTTACCTTGAAGTAATTTTAGGAAATGATCCACTGAGCATCATTCCTATATGGACGGCTGTCATTTTAGGAACAATAGTGAGTATGTTCGTTATTTCCAGATTTATACTGATGGGTTACAACTTAATCAGGATGATTATTGTTGGCTTTGGAATAATGGGGGTTTATTATGCTTATATGATACTTTTTGTTTCTGTGCAGGGCGAGACAGTTGATTTCATCTTTCCAATGTTTATTTATGGTGTAGCAACAGGAGTCTTATTTGTTCCTATAGTTTCATTTACCACTTCATCAGCACCTCCCAAAATCGCCATCAATGCATCGCTTTGGGGTATACTGGCCAGGTTTACAGGTTTTACAACTAGTCTGGCACTGAACAACGAACTCCAATTGTTTGCAAAATCCGGGGTTCGGGAAAAGATTCGGGAATCACTCACAGAAACCAACCCTCAATTGCAAACTACCTTAATGGATATTCAAAATCAATATGTGAATGCAGGAAGTGATATCTATACTTCCAAAGCAGTATCCACAGGCTATTTTAATCAAATGATAGGTCATCAGATATTAGCTCGTGCTACTAGAGATTATTATGATTTGATGTTAACAGGTGTGATTTTTGTAATTGTTGCTTTGCTACTCTTGCCACAAATTCAACATGTTGTTTTGAAATTAAGAAAAGGTAATATTCCTTATTGAAAATTTGTTTGGAATGTAAACTTATGAAATGGCAATCTATCGTTTTTTGAGATTATATATTTTGGAGTATTTTTTTTGCCTTCTGAAATTCAGCAAGATTCTTTTTACAA
The DNA here is from genome assembly GCF_002770595.1 of Chryseobacterium camelliae. Classification (NCBI taxonomy): domain Bacteria; kingdom Pseudomonadati; phylum Bacteroidota; class Flavobacteriia; order Flavobacteriales; family Weeksellaceae; genus Chryseobacterium; species Chryseobacterium camelliae. Next base: position 897,469 of record NZ_CP022986.1, read on the forward strand.
TCTGCAACAATTTCTTTAGACATTTCATCTAACTTTTTCTCATTGTTTTTGATAGCATTTTTATACCATCTAATTCTTTCATCTAAAACCAAAATCACTTGTTGCATCATATCTTTTTTAGAGATTAATTATTTATACCCTTATTGATCAAAGGAATTTTAATTATAAAAGATCCAGAATCACATTTGATGACAATATCATAATTTTAGGAGAGAGATTCCTAGCCCAATTTACCTCGGTACCGGCTTTCCTTCTGCCATCCAGGTTCACCATAAGTATCCACAAAACATACCTTGACCTGCGCCATACCAACAGAAGTAAAAATAACACAACATGTTGCATCCTGCCTATTACGGGTAATAAACCACCGTGCATCGACAACAGCGAGTCCTGGCGAAGAAACCCGATAAACCAATAAATCTGCTTCACCCTGGCTGACGAGTGCCACCCTGATATGGGCCTCTCCCATTACTGATGTTTGATATATTCTTGACATTTAAATATTTAAAGCTGTTTCTATAACTAATCCTTCTTTACCGAACCTGTCTTCAGTTTTGTTGCCTGCGATTGATACTGTTATGAGGTAATTAAAGCTAATATTTCAATTTGCCCTATAGTACTAATCTTCATTGTTCGAAGTTTTTTTTAAAACTTGCTGACCGCAAAAGGGAAGTCTTCTGTTCCAATGATTTCCGGATTTTGTTCCTTATCAATTTCTTTTTTCGTTAATCCCTGAACATTTGTTTTTACAAATTCCATTAACGCGCATATTCCTAAAGTTTGGAAGTGATTTTGACTACTTAAATGCCAATTGAAAGCAGCCTGTAGTAATGAAAAAGAAAAATAGTAGTTCCATGCACTTCCACCTTTACTACAGGCAAAACATACAGTTACACCATTATTACATTTCAAAATTCTATCATTGTAAAGTTCTTTAGCTATGTCTCTATTTATTGGTGCTCTTATTATTCCACCATACTCGAATTTAGGTAATCTATCATTTAGGTCAATTTGAAATACTTTGTTGAGGATATCTCTACAACTTTCAACTATTATTAACTGTTTTTCAATATTAAGTTCCAACTGACCAGCTTTAATAATTTCGTCTTTATTTATTTGGAATGCTTGATTTTCGTTCGTTGTTGCTCCGTGTCCGATAAGTACAATAACTGCGTAATCTGAAATAAAATTTTTTGTTAAAGATTTTAATTCTGCTGATTTTGGTTGTTCATAAATAATAATCTCGTCTTCATCGTAAGCTCCACCAGAATTTCCTCTAAAATAATTATAGTAATAATTAAGATAGAAATTAAAGGAATTCTTATCTTGTTCGTTTTGTGGATGTCCTGTAATTAAAATTATTCGTCTAATCATTCAAATTCCTTTTTTGGGTTAAATTATACACTGCTCACATCGGCTACATATACTTATCTTACTCTTCTCAAGCTATCAGGTAAAAATTTATCAATCTCTTCATCAGAAAATGTAAATTCTTCATTTTTTTGTAAAGCTCTTGAAGCAATCTGATATGCTTTGTTTATTGTTTTTGGAGCTCCTCTATATGTACTGATTAATTGCTGACTTAGTGTATTTCTAGTTTCTTGCAAAATTGCAAGATCAATATTTCCAATTTTAATATCTACTAGTAAGGACAATAATTTTTCTCTTACTTCGAGAATATCTAAAGCAGCTTGTTTATGCTTTTCTGCCAAAGCTAATAAATTGTAATCTTTTGAATATAATGTTAATCCAAGTAAAATAGTAGAAAATAATGCTGCCAAAAATTGAAATATTTTTCCCTCTCCAAAAATTACTACTAAAATACTTGTAGTTGTTAATACTGATAAAATTATTTCAATTATTTTTAATGAATCATTTCGGTTTTTTAATACATCCGCGCATTTTTCGTGCGTCTTGTGAGTATAGATCACTCTTCCATAAATTTCTCTTATTTGAGACTCAAGTAAAATTTTGCTTTCAATCATAATATTTTTATTAATAATTAACCTGAAATAGGAACATCAATTGAATCTTTTGCAACTACTATGTTATCTTTAATAATATAACATTCAACAAAATGTCCGCCTTTAAAACTTGAACTTTCAATTCTTTGTTCATAACCGCCATCAGTTGTTATTTGTCCTCTGATACAATTCTTCTTAATCGCTTCATTACCTCTATTTGTAACTTTCCATTTTACGATGTAAGGGTGTGGAACATCAATTTCGGAGATAAAAAAACGAAGTGATTTTCCCGCTATCAATGGATATCTTTTCCTTAAATATTCTCTGAGTAGTCCTTCTCTATATCCATTCTGTTTAACTTCACAATCAATTTCAAGGTTGTATTTTATTTCAACAAAATGTAAATCATCTATGAATTCTTCGGTATTTTCATAATGCAAATTAATTGCTTTTGCTTCATTCTCTTCATTTTCATATTTAGGGAAAGCACTTCCATATACATCTCGCCATTTATTATGTTTAGTTTGATCAGATGTTGATCCAATAGCCTCATTAGCTAAATTATACGCCTTGTTAGCTTTTTTTTTAAAAGATTTTTTAACTTTTACATGTTGTTTACTACCTAAAGCTCCATAAATTGTTTGATCCTTTGGTTGCTCATACAGATATTTAAAAAAATCTCGACTCATTTCATCGTAGTAATAATAACTTTTAGTATCAAAATATGTTGTAGAATTTAAAAAATTGTATGCTAAAGTATCAATTAATAAGCCCCCCATACAAACACCATTTTTGTTTTTCCAAGATCTTGCCATTTTACATAATCTTCGAAGGTTCTTATTTATATTGTCCGAAGCCTCTAACATTGCATCCATCTCTTTTCGTGGTTTTGTGATTTTCCATGATCCATCACCATAAGTGTCTGGATATTTGTAATCTTGATCTTCCATTTCGAAAGTAGGCTGTACATCAATATGGGTACCGTCAGAAAATTTCACAGTGACTACACATCTATCCACTTTAATATCCGATGCTGAGTATGTATTTGAGATGGCAGTTTTAGTATCCTGTAATAATTTTAACTGTCCTCCTTTTTGGTTATAATTATCCCATTTTGATGCCGGAATCACATATAACATGTCAAGATCTGAAATACCTTTTATACCACTATATCTACCATAAGAACCTACTTGTAAGCTATTTGCAATTGTGGATTCGGTAGTACGAAAATATTTGTTTAAAGCTTTGGTAATTCTACCGTATCTATTAGAAATTGTTGACGCCTTTTCGTCACTGATTTTAATATTGCCTAAAAATTCTTGAAAAGTTAAAGATACATTCATATTATATTAGTTAGTTTTTTTTGAGATATGGCACAGAGTTAAACGGTAATGCTCGTATGTTTTTTATTTTGAAACCGGAAGCACGGGTTTAGTGCCAAAGTATCTAAAACATATATTTTGTAAAAAGATTATATTGTGTACCATTTTTTGATTTTAAAATCAATTAAAAAAGTTTTCCGGCCATAATTCTTCGGGTAAATAATATCTAATCATTTCAGCTTCTCGTTTATAACCTCGAGCATCTAGCTCTCTCAAAAAATATGGTAAAGGTGGAATATTACTTCTATAAACATCAGTGGATAATGTTGACATTCCGCCGCCAGATAAAGTTGATAAACCGCCACCCCGCAATGTGGATAAACCTCCGTATCTTAATGTAGAAAGTCCACCGTATCTCAATGTTGATAACCCCCCATAACGTAAAGTAGATAATCCTCCATTTCTTAACGTCGACATTCCACCACCTCGAAGTGTAGACAATCCGCCACCTCTCAATGTCGACATTCCACCATCACGTAATGTTGACATTCCACCACCTCTTAAAGTCGATAATCCACCACCTCTTAATGTACTTAGATTTCTTGGCCAAGTAATTAATCCTTCGATAATTGGTTTACTCATAATTAATTTTTATTATTTTATATTATTACTTCCTAAAATCACACATGGCATTATTCTTTTAAAAAACTTTGCTCGCTTAGAAAAAATCTATCTATAGATCAATTCACAAACATAATAATAAGAAATATTTCATATTTACGGCAATCCGTATTTATACTGAATTTAGTATTATTTTCTGACTGCCATCTTCTTTATTTCTTCATCCGTATGATTATCCAAAATTTTAGCATACCTATAAAATGTTGCCCTTGTCAATCCAAACGGTTTATAAATTTCTTCCGGACGTTTCGTTACATCCTTATATATATTACGTAAAAGCAAAAGTTTGGAAATTGTTTCTTGAGTATACCCTTTTGGTCTTCCTCCTAATCTACCTCTTGCCCTGGCAGATTGTAAACCGGCATTGGTTCTCTCCCGGATCAATTCCCGTTCATATTCAGCAAGTGATGCCATAAGATTTAAAAAGAGTCGGCCATTTGCAGTAGCAGTATCTACTCTATCAGTTATACCTTTTATAATAATACCCTTATCATTTAAACTTAGAACAAGGTCAATGATATTTTTTAAGCTTCTTCCTAAACGGTCCAGTCTCCATACATAAAGTTCATCACCTTCTCGAAAGTGTTCAATCATCTTATCAAGCTCCGGACGATTTTTTGTTGTACCGGAAATTTTCTCCTGGTAAATTTTTTCGCAGCCTGCTTTTTCAAGCGCTTCAATTTGTAAATCTAAATTTTGGTCTTTAGTCGAGACCCGGGCATATCCTATTTTCATAATTTGTTACATTAAACTCATACTTTGTAAAATTATGAAACTTTGTTTAATGACACGACATATTGAGAAAACATACTAAAAAAATAAAGTGATTAAACCCGGCCACTTTAAAAATCTTACAAAACCACCGTTTTATTAGATATTAAAAGAAATCTATAGATAAAGATGAAGACCTGAAATAAAATTTCAGGCCTTTTATATTTTTTTATAGTACAATAATAAAGCGCAATGAATAGTAGGACACTTTCTATGCAAAGACACCTTTTTTTTCCTAAAAAGTAAAATTCATCTAATTTTCTTTACATTTTATAAGATATAATTTTAGTAATTTTGTAATTAAAATTATAAAACGTATAGCCAATGAAACAAAAATTAATTCTGAAAGCTTTCATGCTTTTAGCCTTTCTCACCCTGGTACATTCCTGTATCCATGATGATCTCAATTCCGGATCTGATCCCGGTAATCCTTTATCATATGACGCTAACAAGGAATATCAATCAAAAAGCCCCTGGAAAGAGGATGAAAAGTATATCAAAAATGTAAAAGCCGTTTTTGATGCGTATGCGGATAAGAACTATTTTAGCGCAAACTCCGGAACCATATATTGGGACTACTCGGTGACGATGGGAACAGAGGAAACTTTTCTGGAAGCACCGGTAATTAAAAATGGAAAGGTAAACTATATCCTTGTCGTCTATAAAGAAGGAGACCGGGTATTCTTCAAACGAAAAGATGATGAAGGATCCAAAAAATTCTTCAGCGCCTTAGTTTTTTATGACAGGACAAAACTTACAAATTCAGATTGAATAATCCGTTAAGCCATCAGGCAAAAGGAAGATGCATAACGATTGAAACCACCTGGACGTGGACCAATGAAGTTACTGGCGCTATTGAAATGGAGACGACTTACAGTGAAATGTACTGCACTCCTTCCGGACCATCCTTACCCTGCCAGAGCGTGGAAGTAAACGGGAACTGCGGTGGTTCCACTGGGGGTAATGGCGGTTCTGGCGGTAGCGGTTCAGGAGGAGGGGGATATCCCTATACTCCGGAAATAAAGCAGCTGGTCGATAATTGTAAGATAGTTAAAGACCAAACTACAAATACAACCTTTAAAAGCAAAATTACAACTTTAGAAGGCAATACAGGATTAAAAGGTGAAACAGGATATATCCAGCGGACTGATGGAAACTACACCTACAAAGATACGGCAGGGCAAACGGAAAATTCCAATACCTTATCCTTACCTAATTCAAGCTTACCGGAAAATAAAAATATAATGGGGTATTTACATACCCATCCAAATGATTATACCTATACAGATTCAAACGGTGACGAAATTAAAAGGAATGGAATCAAAATGTTTTCCCCGGCTGATATGTGGTATTTTATGGATATGCTAATGAACGCACAGGAAGCAGGCAGGCCATTAACGGATGTTTATTCAGTTATGGTTTCCAGCTCCGGAAATTATCAGATCCGCTTTACCGGAAACCAGTATCAGATAAAAAGCTTTACAAAAAAACAGATCGAAGATTTTAAAATTAGTTATGTAGATTACATGAGTAAATATGAAAATGACTTAGAAAGTGGATTTCTAAATTTTATCAGTGAAAAAATGAACATTAAAGCTATCAATCTATACAAAATGGATAAGAATGGTACCAATTATGAAATAAAATTGACTGCAGAGAAAACTAAAACAACAACTGGCTGTCCAGGTTAAAAAACAAAAATTATGAAAAACATATTAAATATTATTGGCCTAATCCTATCTACTTACTTTACCGCACAAACAGTCTCACTTGAAACAATGGCTCAATGTATACCAGGAAGTTGCCCTACAACTACCTATGTGAAAGATGTTAATAATCTGCTGGATAAATATGTCGGAACCTGGAAAGGTTCACTTAATGGCAAAAACTACGAATTCAATTTTATTAAAAGAGAAAATTTCGGATTTGAAGATAACTTAAAAAGAGACAGATTAATAGGTAGACTAAAAATCACAAATTCCAATGGAATTGTTGAATATGATAATTTTGCTAAGCAAGATAATAAATTAGACTTTTATGGGATGAACTTTCAAAAGGACTTGAAAGTTTATTTAGTGTATTTTAGTGGAGGGAAAATTGATTGTATAGATTCTGGTTATACATATCTACGAATAAAGCCAGAGACCCCAAATAATATGAGTATATTATTTTTACCGGATACTGATATTGTTACTCAGGATTGCACAAACTTTAAAACTACAATTCCAACAGAAAAACTTATTAATTTAATAAGACAATAAAAAGACATATTGAATAACTCTACAAAAATTAAAAATGAGGATGTCCAAACTTTAGGACATCCTCATTTTTTGTTAAGATTATTTCTGAAAATTTTAAAGATCGTCATAGAAGCCGTTTAGTAAAAGGTCATACATTTCTTTCGAATTAGTAGTTTCTGAATAAGCTCCAATATAGGTTAAATCTCCGTTTATTCGTATATATGTGCCGTACGGGGCAAATTCTCCACTTTCAATTAAAAATAACTCTGTACCTATTCTTTTATAGCATCAAGTAGTTTTTTAGCAGTATTCATCTAATCTTCTACCAGATTTAAAACTTTCCAATTACCATCTTTAGATAGCCATACCCATAATTTATTAAATGTATAATTTCCGTTTTGATAGATAACTTTTTCTTCAATTAATCGCTGATCATCTTTTTCTTCTAATATAGTAAAACACCTTTCTATATTTTCAAAATTTGGAAATTCGCCTGATTGACAAGTTTCTATTAAAGATGATTTTAGTGCTTGTGATACTTTACTTATTGTCTCTTCGGTAATAATTGCATCTCTTTCTTTAAGTAAATTTTCTGCTTCCATTTCAGAATCTTTAAAAGCAATAATACCTTCTAAGTCGTTATTTGAATAATAATTTTCAATTCTAATAATTGTACCTTCCGGAGTTGATGAATCAGGCTTGAAAAAATCATTTCTATCATCAATTTTAACTCCAAAATCAATATCAAAATTTATTTTAGCTTCATCATTAAGAGTATCTCTATAATGTCGTATGGTATAACCACCATTTTAATTACAATTAAATGTATAAAAGCTTAAATGTTTCTTTTCCCCGCTTGCAATGCAAGTATTATACTCATGCATTTTTTCAGCAAAAAATATAGATACGGAAGACACTAAATAACCTTTTTTCTCCCTGTATCATTGAATAAGTACAAAAGGCCATAAAAAGAGCGCAGTATCTGGAAACTTCTACTCTACTACATCAATTCCTATAAAGCAGATCACAGATCCCAAGCTACCTTTCCCCAAGAGAATAGTTACCCCATTACTACATCAAAGTATTGTAGATACACCTATCTGATCCTATCCTACAGTGCCGCCATCTCCTGAATGATTCCATGCATCTCTTCCGGAAGATACAGTTGGTCCGGTTATTGATTTCCATGCTCCGATTTCAATGTATAAACCATTGAAATTGATTATTAACAATTAGTTAACAAATAACAACAAAAGCTATTGATATGTCAGATAATAGTGTTAGATTTGATATAAATGATATTTATAAATGTAATTTAATTTTTACTGACAGCATATAACACCTTTAAATTTATCACATCATGAAAAATCAAATCATTATCGCTGCATCATTTCTGGGAGCCATCGTTTTAGGAAATCACCAGGTTCTGGCACAAGGTCAGGCTACTACCTCCGTCAACATTAATTTAGCAGATGTTATTTCAATGGATATTGGATCTGTTGCTTCAGGAGGTACTGTAGATTTTAATTATGTGAATACAACCGACTATAATTCTTCAAAAAGTGTGACGGTACCGAATAGTTTAATCATCATTTCATCCAAAAATTTCGATGTAAAAGTAAAATCTGAAGGCGCAAACTTTGTGAACGGCGCCAATGTCATTCCTGTAGATGTATTACAGGTAAAAGCCATAGCAGGCGGAAGTTTAACGGGAACCCTGAATGAGGTCACCTTATCTGCAGCCGATCAGGTCCTGGTCAGCAACGCAAGTCCGGGGGCAAAACAATCTTTAAATATCGCCTATTCTATTCCGGCAGAAAAAGCATCCAAGGTACTCCTGGGAAAACCTAAAGGAACGTACATGCAAAAAATAACGTATACTGCCACTGCATTATAAATAAATACCAATCTTATTATACGCCCTCAACACTTCTCAGTGTTGAGGGTTTTTCTTTTAAACCCAATGAATCATCCTGTAGTTATTTTACTACATCAACTTCCATGTTCCACTACAAAGAAACTTTTATGGCCGCCGTAGATTTGTATTGTTCAAAAGAGGACAATTAATCAGGAATAAAAAATAAAATAATACGATCATGACAAAACAAATCGCCATCGCAGCCTTAACGATCACAGCTTTCATCTTAGGAACGAATAATGCCCAGGCTCAGAATACAACTGCCACCACTACGGTAAACATCACCCTGAATGATGTCATCTCTATCGATGCGGGAAGTACGGCCATCGGGAATACGGTAGACTTCAACTATGCTACTGCAGCGGATTATAACTCTGATCAGACGATTACCAAAGCCAACTCTTTAAAAGTAACTTCAACGAAGAACTTTAATGTTAAGGTAAAGGCAGGAGGGGCAAGCTTCGTTAATGGAACCAACCTGATCCCTGTCAATGTCCTGACCATCAAAGCCGCTACCGCTTCCGGAACTATGGGCGGAACAAAAAGTGCTGTGGTTTTATCTGCAACGGATCAGACTTTAGTCTCCAACGCTCCGCTGGGAAGCGCCTTAACCCTGAACCTGGACTACACGATTCCAGCGGCGAAATCATCATCTTCCGATATCTTAGGTAAACCGGCCGGAACATATACACAAACCGTAACGTATACTGCAACAGCTTTATAATAAAAAACACAGCAAATTTATATAAGCCCTCAACACTTTATAAATATTGAGGTCTTTCTATTGAAATCAAACGAATATTCTATCGTTATTTTACTACAGGAACGAGTTCAAAAGAGGGTAATTCAACAAGAATACAAATCAACTATTAAGATTATGACAAAACAAATCGCCATTGCAGCCTTAACTATCGGAGCTTTCATCTTAGGAACCAACAATGCCCAGGCACAAAATATGACTGCAACCACCACCGTAAATATTACCCTGAACGATGTCATCTCAATCGACGCGGGAAGTACGGCTATCGGGAATATCGTTGCCTTCAACTATGCCACTGCAGCGGATTATAACTCTGATCAAACGGTCACCAAAGCCAACTCTTTGAAAGTGACTTCAACCAAGAATTTTAATGTTAAAGTAAAGGCAGGAGGCGCAAGCTTCGTTAATGGAACCAACCTGATCCCTGTTAATGTTTTGACCATCAAAGCCGCTGCTGCTGCCGGAACCATGGGCGGAACAAAAAGCGCTGTAATTTTATCTGCGACAGATCAGACTTTAGTCTCCAATGCTCCGCTGGGAAGCGCACTGACCCTGAACCTGGACTATACCATTCCAGCCACAAAGTCATCATCTTCTGATATCTTAGGTAAACCGGCCGGAACGTATACGCAAACCGTAACGTATACCGCAACAGCTTTATAATAAAACACGGTAATTATATATACAAGGCTGTCTCAAAAGTGAGTCAGCCTCTTTTTATGTATATCCAATGAATCGTCCTGTAGTTATTTTACTACATCAACTTCCATGTTCCACTACAGAGAAACTTTTACCGCCGCCGTAGATTTGCAGTATACAAAAGAGGATAATTAAATAAAATTAAATATCATGAAAAAACAAATCGTAATCGCAGCCTTAACTTTTGGAGCCATCATCTTAGGAACGAATAATGCCCAGGCTCAGAATACTACTGCCACCACTACGGTAAACATCACCCTGAACGATGTCATCTCTATCGATGCAGGAAGTACGGCCATCGGGAATACGGTTGACTTCAATTATGCTACCGCAGCAGACTACAACTCTGATCAGACGATTACCAAAGCCAACTCTTTAAAAGTGACTTCAACGAAGAACTTTAATGTTAAAGTAAAAGCAGGAGGAGCAAGCTTTGTCAACGGAACCAACCTGATCCCTGTCAATGTTCTGACCATCAAAGCCGCTTCTGCTTCCGGAACTATGGGCGGAACAAAAAGCGCTGTGGTTTTATCTGCAATGGATCAGACTTTAGTCTCCAACGCTCCGCTGGGAAGCGCCTTAACCCTGAACCTGGACTACACGATTCCAGCCGCAAAATCATCATCTTCTGACATCTTAGGTAAACCGGCCGGAACGTATACACAAACCGTAACCTATACCGCAACGGCTTTATAATATTTTTTTTAGCCAATAAAGATTCTATTATTGTGTTTTTCAGTAGTTTTGCAAATCTTTATTAAAAATTTACACCATGCGCACATTCATCCACCTTTTCATTCTCTTTATCCTTGCAGGATCTTCCACAGTTCTGGCACAAAGCATCTCTATGTCGCCTACCCGCCTGTTCTTTACCGGTAACCCGGGAGAAAAAGTAACACAGACCGTTACGCTCCAAAACAGCTCGGATAAGGATTATGTTTTTAATCTGAACTATAAAGATTGGGCCAGAGAAGAAGACGGAAATAAGGTTTACCTTGATGCAGGCAGTTCGAAAACCTCCAATGCTTCCTGGATATCCACCTTAGAAAACACGGTAACAGTTCCTGCGAGAAGTACCAAGGAGATTGCAGTAACCATGCAGATCCCGGCCAACGCATCCCAATCTGCCGTTACGAACAGCATGCTGTTTTTCACCCAGCTTCCTCAGCAGGCAGATCAGGCACGTATTCAGAACGGTATTGGTATCATCACCTTATTTGAGGTGGGGCTCCACATCTTTTATACTCCGACGGGGAACCGTGTAAAAAGCCTGGATATCACCAATATTGCAGAGGTAAGCAGTGGGAATACAGCAAACAAGAAAGTCGCGGTAAGCATCCATAATGACGGGAACACCATCAATGATGCCAGCGTTGCGTTTGAACTTACTGATACAGACAGTGGTAAGGAAATAAAATTACCTGCCATTTCCATTTCCATGCTTCCGGATACCCAGCAGACCGTTCAGTTTTCTTTACCGGAGAACATTTCAGGGAACTTCCTCGGGGTGGCGATTATCAAAATGGCAGAATCCAATGATGTACGCGTAGGCGAAAAAAACTTTAAATTTTAAAAAATTCAGTCTTGAAACCACAAAATGGCATATCGATATCAGTCCTGAGGAGAACAATCTTATGCTTTGCATTTGTTCTCCTGCACTCTTCCCTGGCCTTTGCGCAGGAAAAGAAGGATATCCGGATCCATTTTGAAAATGACAATGTGGCTGTTGAGAAGGGATCTACTTTTACTAATTTCCTGGTTATTGAGAATACAGGTCAGGAAGGGGTTACCATTCAGAATATCATACCTGGCGAACAATATCCCGGATTACTTTTCTATCCCCAAAACAGCTTTACATTAGGAGCAGGTCAGTCTAAGAATCTTCCTGTGAAACTGATCGCCAACGTGGATTTCATGAAACTGAGATCCAATGAGGTCAGATTCCAGGTTTCTTACACTACCCCAACGGTCACCGGAAATGGAAGTGCCTCATTCTTCGTTAACAAAAAAGAGAATAAAAACATCGCTATTTATACGGCCACCTATGAAAATTTCATTAATCCTGCTGCCCCCGAATCCTCCATCCTGCTGATGGTAGAAAATCAGGGCTACAGCAAACGGACCGTCAGGATTGATTTGCAGTCCATTCCCGATGGTTTGGAAATGATGCCCAACCAACCGACCGTCTCTCTGGAAGGTTTGGAAAAACAAACGGTAGAGATCAAAATCAGGGTCAGGAAACAGAATACACTTTATCCGGAATTTAATATCAATGCAACTGCCACCGACCTTCTTGACAATACCATCGTGGGAAGCAACACGCTCAACTTAGTCATTCTATCCCACAACAGACAAATTGCACGGGGAAACGAGGCGATGAACGGAAGTAATTTTGCGGAAATGAGCTATAATGAAAACAGCTCAGGCTTTAATTTTCTTCAATTGAGGGGAAATACAGCATTCAGCGTGACCGAAAATTTGAAATCGCGCTTCAATATGGGTGCGGATTACTATCTTGACGGCCGTTATAATGTGTATGATACCTGGCTGGAACTGCAGAGAAAAAATACGGTATTACGCGTGGGCAATGTAAACAGTAACGATTACGACTACCCGGTTTTCGGGAGAGGCGGGAAAGTTGCCACTCAGCTGGGTAAGAATAATCAGATTGAAGTTCTTGCTCTGGAAAATAATTATAACCTCTACGGTACGTATTTCCAGCAAATAAAAGGATCTACCATGGCGGGGGCCAAATATGGCTTTGGGAATGGAAAAACTTTCAATGGGAAAGTATCCTACCTATTCGACCATGATCCGCGCTTCAACGTAGACACCCAGGTGGCCAACGCGGTATCATCATTTTTAATTAATTATAAGCATACCATCCGGGCGGAGATGGGACTGAGCCACGAAAAGGGGCTTTCCAACAAAGATGAAAACGAAGGCGCTTTAATGGGAGCCCATTACGAGGGAAAAATAGGAAAATGGGAAATACAGTCCGTTAATTCCTTCGCCACCAAAAGCTATGCAGGGATCAAACGGGGATCTTTGATCTCCAACCAGCGGATCAGCCGCCAGTTTTCGGATTCCCGGCGCGCTTTCATACAATACCAGAATTCGCAGGTAGACCCTGAGTTCCTGAGTTTCCAGAATGCACCCATCCAGGCTGGAAATACGGCTAACCTGCGGTATTATTTCAACAGTACGGAAGCTTTGGCGTCAGGGTACCAGTTTTCTGTAAAGAATTGGAATTTCCTGCTGTCTCCCAGGATTGAAAAGCAAAAAACAGCCAGTTTTTATACCTCGCATGAGCTTTTCTCATACCGGCTGGAGACCAACATGAGCACTACATTGGGCGCTCACACACTGAACCTGACGGCTGAATATTCTTATTCAAAAGCGGATAATAACCCGGACTGGTTCAACAGCCTGAAGACAACTTTATCTTACCGGTATAAATCCTTCTCCCTCAACGGGACGGCGCAATGGAACGCAACCAATGTCTTTGATTTAACTTCTTATTACAATACAGACCGTAATTTCGCCAACTACAATGTATACGCTTCGTATAATTTCCAGATGATGAATCATAATCTGACCGGAGCTTTTTCAGCCGGAGCTTCCTATTCGGAACTTTACAAAAACCTGAACAGCAACGTGAGCGGGAACCTGGAATATAAGATTTCGCCATCCTGGTCCACTACAGGGTATGTTAATTTTTCCGGGTACAAATCGACGGCTGAGTTTGCAAGCAGCGGCGGTTATTACCAGTTCAGAGTAGGGATTAAAAAATATTTTACTACCGCTACGGCCTTTGGAAATCATAAAGTGACGCTCCAGTTGTTTGAAGATAAAAATTCCAATGGACTCCTGGATGCCGGCGAACCGGTCCTTGCCAATGAAATAGTGAAACTGGACAATTTTGTTGCCTTAACCGACAAGAACGGAAAAGTAGTTTTCCAGAATGTGCCTGAAGGAATGTACACCCTGAAGGTGAACGAAAGTGCGGGTGCCCGGTTGATGATGGATCCTGTAATGATGGTCAGTAACAATATCAACCGCAAGGTAGGCCTGGTAAAAAATATCAGGGTAAGCGGGAAACTAACAGAGGTAAAACAGGCCTACGATGATCTGGAAACGGATGTAACCGGAATCGTGGTGTACGCAAAAGGTGAAGATGGTAAGATCTATACCGCCGTGGTGAACCAGAAAAATGAGTTTGAGTTTTTCCTGAAAGACGGAATATACAACCTCTATATTGAAAATGACAAATACAGCTATATACAACCCAACCAAACGATTAAGGTGACAAAAGAAGGGTATTCACAAACCGTAGTTTTTGAATATAAGAAGAAAGACACCGTGATAAAGGTGAAAAAGTTTTAAATTTAAAAGTATGAAAACGATGAGGGCTTTTCTAATAGGAATTTTTATTGTGTTCTGCGGGTCTACAGCCACGAAAGCTCAGGATGTGTACCTTTCGATACCTGAAAACAATATTTTTAACAGGATTGAATTTACCTCAGTACCTACCAGGGTAATGACGAACGCGAACAGGACAAACTGGGATTATGTTTTTTTTGGATTTTCGCCTATAGCTCCTACATTTACATCTGTGTCCGGACCCTCTTTTACGCACGCTTCTTCCTCAGCGACTTTGCCCGCCTCCACTCTTCTGTGGCAGCTGGAAAGCATGGGCGGGCAGCTGCCGGCTACCGGATACTCGGGTTACTTACCCGGTTTTCAGTCGTTCAATACAAGTGCTGTGAGATGGTTTGAACCACCAGGATCCATTATTTTCGGCGGAGGATTCAACCGGGGGAATATCAATTTCACATTCAAAATACCGGCTGCTCAGTTTGCAGCCAATACCTTCAGGGCCGGAAATTATTCCATGGATATCAGTCAGAATTATTATGATTTCACGCCCCGTAACTTTAAAACGATTTTAGTCATTCCTTCATCCATCAGATGGATGACCACTTCGTTGACAAAATACATAGAAATATCTTCTTTAAATGATTACCGGATTTCCGGTAACCGGGTATTCAGCTTAGACAATGCGGAAATCGCACAGACCGTCGATTTTAACGTATGGGCGAAAGCTGCGGCCACCAATATTCAGTTCACTTCTTCAAAAGGCGTTCCCGGAACCAGAAATATAGGAACCCTCAAATTGGGCAGTAGCGGATCCACACTCACGACCAAAGCCTTATCTGCCGATTTTCAGAATTTTTCCGCAGCCAATTTCAGTGTGTCAGGTGGAAACCGAAACAGCTTCAGTCCGGAACTTTACGTATCTGCGGAAGATTTTAAAAACTTTTTTTTCGAAGCCGGAACGTATACGTTCGAATTGAACTTCAATGCCAGGAGTACAGACAATTCCATTAACAGTTTACAGAATACGGCAGTTCAGTTGAAAGTGCTTCCTCTGTCGGAGATCACCATCCCCGGTTCCGGGCGAAATGTAAACTTCAATTTCAATACCGCTGAACAGTATACCAATGGTCAGTCGCAAATGATTCCCAACCAAATTATCCTGTCCAATAATGAAAGTTTTGAGCTTTATGTAAAATCGGACGAAAATTATTTCAAAAAAGGCGGCCTGCAGACCGACATCAGTTCCAACCTGTTACAAATTGGCGTGGATGGAGGTTCTGCCAATGTTCCCTTATCCAAAACGCCCCAAAAGATACTCTCTAACGGAACACCGGTTCTGGACCGGGGGCTGAACGTAAGATACACCATTCCCCCTGCCGGTGCCCAAAGTCTGGTCGGGAAAGAAAATACCACCTATTCCGTCAATGTGTATTATAGCTTTACGGCAATTTAAACAATATCGGAGTCATGGAAAACAACAGCAGTAAAGCTTTGCTTTTGATCATGGACAAGTCCGAATTGATGGGACTGTTAGAGATGATCATAAGACTATTATGAATGGGGATTAAAACCATTTTAAAAATGAAAACAATATTTCGACGCTACCTTGTAGCGTCGATTTTTGTATTGTACAGACCAATTGACAGGATTCCTATGACGATTTTGAAACGGAAAACAGGCTTACCAATCCCATTCGGATGAAACATATATACGCGTTTTATCCACCTTAAAGAATCCGGAAACGAAAACCCCATATTCAGATGCCCTATCTCAATGGCATTGAATCAACTCAAAAAAAATAAAAGCCTTGGAAAAAATATCTAAATTCCTATTTTTGCATGAACGGCATTTCATCTTTGCCGTGAAGAACAAAAATGCCTTCAGGCCGGAATATCAGAACTTTTAATCAGGACTTTATCAAAACATATCCTATACCCTGTCTGATATCACTCAAAAATAGTTTGGCATGCAAACCGAAAAAAAAGCTAAATAATAAAGTGTTATTTAAAAAATATAGCATATTTTTAACTTTTGATATTGAATCCATGAATGATTGTATGAACGAACTACAATTAAAAATCGAAAGACTGGAAAACGAAATCAATTTTAAGAACGGATTGATCTCGATATTATCTCATGACCCAAAAGAACTGTTTGGAAATTTTCTTTGGCTTATAGAAGCGCTGGAAGAAAAGACGATCAGTGAGGAAGATTTTTTTAAGTTGCTGCCGCAGATCAAAAGCGATGCCCGGAAGAATCTGCAAACGGTGCAGGACAGCATTGCCTGGCTAAAAACACAGTACGGGGAGTTTAAGGTTAAACCTGTTACCATCATGGTGACGGATCTTTTTCACCAGCTGGAAGAAAACTATTCCACAAGATTAAAAGAAAAAAATATTACATTTCACTATAAAGGAGATCACAACGCATTTCTTATCACTGACCCACTGTTGCTCAAGTATGTATCGGAAAAAATCTTTGATAATGCGGTAAAATACTCCCTGCCGGGACAAGACATTTATTTAAACAGCATTACAGAAGGTGATCAGGTCATCCTTTCTATAACTGATTCCGGAACGGGAATGAGTGAAAAGTACATCTCTGGGATCTACACTTATGATAACCCCATCTTTCTGGGAACTGCAGGCGAGAAGGGAACTGGATTAAGTTTGAAAATTGTCAAAAATTTTATCTCCCTGATGCGCGGAAGCATCGAAATCATTTCGTCTGAAAGTAACGGCACAACCGTTTCTCTATTTTTACCTAAATTGAATGAATGAAGGATTTGAAATTAAATGTTCGTATTGTAGTAGCAGATGATCATGGTATTGTACGCATGGGGTTGATCCAAACGATCAGACGGCTCATGCCCGATGCCGTCATCTCAGAAGTAGAGGATTATAAATCCCTGTATAAACTCATCCTGAATGAAGAACTGCATCTGGCCATTCTGGATGTGAATATGCCTAATGGTACTGTGCAGGAAGCCATAGATTACATAAAAATTCATCAGCCTGAATTAAAAATCCTGATCTTTTCTTCACAGGATGAAGAGCTGTATGCAATGCGATACCTGAAAATGGGCGCTGGCGGCTATCTGAGCAAGCAGAGCTCCAGTGAAGTAGTTGAGGCTGCTTTAACGGCGATGCTCAGCAAGGGCCGGTATATCAGCGATCAGGTGAAAGAAGCGATCCTTTCGGAATCATTAACCGGCGCGGCAAAAAACTCTCCCTTTGAAGCACTATCAGACCGCGAACTGCAAATTGCCAATAAGCTTGCAGAAGGTCTTCCCCTTAAAGAAATTTCCAATCAGCTCAATCTGCATTCATCGACGATCAGCACGTATAAAAACCGGCTGTTTGAGAAGCTGAAGATACGGTCCGTACCCGAATTGGTGGAAATTCTCAGGATGTATAATCAGTAAACATTCGGTTGTTTTCCGCTTTTCCATCCCGAAGAATTGAAGGATCTGTTGTACATCATAATAAGGTTCTTCATTCACTCCACGGCTTCCTGGGAATGTTCCGTGAAATAACGGTGTACAGGCATAACAAAAGAATCAGCTCATCGTCTTCGGCCACCAAAATCAGTATGCTTATGTGATTTTAGTGTATTAAACCTTTAATTATTTCTGATCCTACTCTTATTTCTTCACTTATTTCCCCGTAAAGCGATGTAAAATCAGAATTCTTACTTAATTTTATTTCCCAATCCCTGGCACATTCCGCCAGTCTGAAAAGTCCTGCCGTTCCTGCCGTCCCCTTCAGCTTATGAAGGATCACCCCCATATCTGATCCGTTGTCAGCATCCTGCGCAATTTTAATGTCTTGCACTGCCTGATCCAGCTGCTGAACAACGAGGTTCAGAAACAGATTCCGAAATTCTGCATCATCGCCTATTTGTTCATTGAGCATATCCATATCAATGTATTGATCCAGAACATCCGTATGGGTAGTACCAACAGACTGACCAGTGACAGGAAAATATTTTTTCAGCATCGCTTCCAGATCATTTTGTTTTAAAGGTTTTGGGAGGAAGTCATCCATCCCGCTGGCCAGGCATTTTTCTTTTTCGCCCAGTACATTTCCGGCCGTAACCCCTATAATCGGAACGGTTTCATATCCCGGTAACAGGCGGATCTGTTTTGTCGCTTCCATACCGTCCATTACCGGCATCTGCACATCCATCAGGATAATGGAAAATTGTTTTATCCTGCACTGCTCCAGGGCTTCAAGTCCGTTTACCGCTTCTGTAAGATCAAAACGGGATGAAATTGCTTTCATCATCCTGTTGTTCAGGACCATATTGACCGGGTTATCATCCACGAGCAATACATCCATTTCCTGAAAATCAGATCCCTTGTCTGCCGCTGTATCTTTTACAACAGATTCATCTTTAAAATTATTCTTCTCCACACGATTGAGCGTTTTGTACAGTTCTTCGGATTTGATAGGTTTCATCAGGAAATAAGAATTATCTTCTTTCCGGAAGGAATTGATGACATCGTGCTCTTCGGAAGAAGTATGGAGAATGACCAGAGGTGAAACCTCGTTGCGCTGGCTAAACAGCTCTTTGATTTTATCTATAGTATCCAGGCCTGAGATCATCGGCATATGGTAATCCATCAGTATGACATCAAAACGTTCCCCTTTCAGTAGCATCTCCAGGGCTTCCGTACCACTGGCTGCAAGTACGGATTCTACATTTTTAAAGGCAAGCATATGCTTCAGGATGATTCTGTTTGCTTCATTATCGTCAACAATAAGCACCCGTTTTATCGAAAGAAGTTTGTTATCGTCTTTTATTTCGGATGTCTCATACGGAACCTCTATATCAAAGAAAAATACGGACCCTTTTTCCGGAGTACTGATTAAGGAAAGATGGCTCCGCATATACCCGAGAATATTGTTTGATATGGTGAGTCCAAGGCCTGTTCCTCCATATTGCTTACTGATCGAACTGTTTTCCTGCGTAAAAGCATTAAAGATATACTTTTGTTTATCCTGCGGGATTCCTATTCCTGTATCTCTTACTGAAAAACGTAATTTGATATTCTGATCGTCAATGTTCAACTTTTCAACCTTCAGTTCAATTTCACCTTCTTTTGTGAATTTAACCGCATTGCCGAGAAGGTTGATCAGGATCTGCTTCAGCCTGGCTCCATCCAGAAATAAAGTTTTCGGGAGTCCCGGCTCGATATTAAGGAGCAGCTCAATATTCTTTTTCTGCGACTGGTAAAGAATCACATTGATTACCTGGCTTACCATGTCGTAGACATCGTAAGGTTCTATCAGCAGTTCCAGCTTGCCTGATTCTATCTTAGAGAAATCAAGAATATCATTGATGATGTTAAGCAGGTTTTCCCCGGATTCATTGATGTAATTCAGATATTGAGTCTGTATTTCATTCAGCGGTGTCCTGAGAAGGAGGTCTGAAAAACCGATAACCCCATTTAAAGGTGTCCTGATCTCATGGCTCATATTGGCCAGAAATTCAGATTTTGCTTTGCTGGCTATGTCTGCAGTTTCCTTGGCATTTTTCAGTTCCTCATTGATTTTTACTGCCTGGGTAATATTCTGTACGGAAATAATGATGCCGCCTACTTCATCTTTTGCAAGGTACCAGGGTCCGACTTTAAGATCATAATGCTGAATTTCTTCTTTTCCTTCAACTTTTAGCGGAAAGTCGCCGTTGACGTACGTTTTTCCCAGCAGCGCATTCTTGTAAATCTCTTTTCTCTCTTCGGGAATATTGGGAGATATCGTTAAAAGATTGTGACCGATAAGATCTACATTATTCATACTAAATTCCTCTCTCCATCGGCTGCTTACCGCAACATAGTTAAGGTCCTTATCAAACATGGCCAGAGGAACAGGAACATCAGTGGCAAAGGACTGCATGATAGCCTCCTTCCGGGTCACTTCCAGAAACATTTTTTTTAAGGCATCAATATCCTGAATGGTTCCGAAGACCCTTTTGCAGGTGCCCCCTTCAAATTCGGGAATACCTTTTATTCTTACCCAGATCGCAACGCCGTCATTACGCAAAAGCTGAAGCTCCTCGTCAAAAGCAATTCCTTGCTGTATTGCATTGTTAAAGAGATCTTTTATTTTCTCTCCGCTTTTTCCCTGGTAAAATTCAAGGGCATTTTCAAAAGTGGGCTGGAAATTATGTTTTACTTTATGAATTTCTCTTGTACACTGAGACCAGAAGAGCTTTCCGGTCTCCCTATTGGCTTCCCAACCTCCCACCTGGGCTACCGAACTTGTTTCCTCAAGCATTTCCTTAGTGTAGGACAGATCTTTTTCCAGCTTATCACGCCGGATAAGATCAGATTTCAGTTGTATATACACAAAAACGGTGGTAACAATAGCTGCAACGGCAGAAAAGATGATGAATAAAACAGTCCAGTTGGAAGACCTGTTCAGATATTTATTTTTTATGGCAAGCTGAGCCTCCTCGTATTTTACAAATTTCTGAACCAGCTGGCGGCATTTGTCCATAGCTTCCTTGTCTTGCACAAGTTTATCCGGGGTTATTACTATTCCCTTTTTACGATTCTCAATAAGCAGGACATACCCTTTCATCATCATTTCTGAAGTACGAAGCAGTTCATTCAGGATGGTAACCTGATGTTTATCGTTGAGATTAAGTCTGTTGATGTTAGAAACCAGCAGCGGATATTCATTCCTCCCTTCATCAAAAGGTTCAAGAAAATTGTTCCGGCCCGTAAGCTGATATCCGCGATTGCCTGTTTCGGCATCTAACAGGGTATTTAAGACATCCTTTACCAAACTTATAGATTCCTTGCTTTTTAAGAAGCTTTCCCTGTTCTCCATCTGCTTCCGTATGCTGATATAAGATGCTGCAGAACTGGCAATCAGCAGTATCAAAGAAATTAATACTCCTATCTGAAGATTTCTTATAATTTTTTTCGGCATTAAAAAGCAGTTTAAGGATCAGGGATTAAAAGTAGGTCATTTTATAATGAGTCACAAATTAATTTTAAAAAATGGACATGATATACATCAATGGTCCTATTGTTAGTAGTGTAAAAAAAGGTATTTAACGAAAAATATTTGCTTAATCACCCTCAAAAATCCAATATTTTAAACTTAGCAAACTTGTGAATCATAAAAAGAGGACTGAATCAGCCCTCTTTTCAATTTTGTTATGCTTAGCTGTGCTTAACCAGCTTGCGCGAGCATTATACCCGTACGTCTTTTTACCATTTAAGTTAAAAACTAAAGGTATAGAAAATATTGAATGTCCTTCCTCTTCCTTTATAATTGAATAACTCCGGAAGGCCGTAAGAAGAGTACAGTACCTGCGAACGCTTGCTCCAGATAGTCTGATAATCCGTATTGAACAGATTCTGGATCCCCAGGTTGATTTTTCCCCAATGGAATTGATATCCCATCAGCAGATCAGAAGTATTATAACCCTCGATCTCATTACTGATATCATCCCTCAGTTTAAAGTTCTGCAGGGACTGGAACCGGAATGACCACCTGCTGATATTATATCCGATAAATGATACCAATTTCGAAGGGGAGGCATTGTAGATTTCCTGTTTCTGCCAGTCTTCTTTATTGTGTACCTGGGACTGAATCAGCAATCCGCTGGCTCCGAAATAGACGCCGTTATTCATGCTGTAGGAAATTTCGGCCTCAATTCCGGTATTTCTTAATTTCAGATCATTGACCAGGATCTGTAACGTAGTTCTGTCCACCGTAATATTTTTATCGGAAGCGCTCAGGAAGCCGGCAATTTGTGCCTTTAATCCGCCGCTGCTGATTCGGTACCCCACCTCAAACTGATTCGTTTTTACCGCCTGCAAAGGCTGTTCCTGTACATTGATGCTTGAAGTGATATCCCAGTTTCCGGTAGCGGTGTTAAGCTTATACGCCCCGATTCCATAGTATTTGGAGGGATCGGCTAAGCTTACCCCTTGGGAAAAGGTTCCCCAGACCTGATGTTTTTCGTTGAATCTATACATCAGTCCTGCATTAAATAAGCTTACATTGTAGGAACTTTCTCCTCCTGGAATGGCAGAGGCAGAGGCGCCGTATCCCATAGCGACTTGGGTCTGCTGCTGCGACCCCACAAAATCATCCACTTTAACATTAATAGTCTGATACCTTATTCCGCCGTTCAACTGTAATTTCGGTAACAGATTGTATTTTGCCTGGATATATCCTGCGTAACTTTCAGAATTGTTCGTAGGATATCTTCCGAGGCTGTATTTTGTCTGATTGACCAGGCCTCCGCTGGCCATGGTGAGATCCGTATCATATACGGATTGGTTTCCCTCAAACCGTTCCAGATCGACGTCTAGCCCATAGGTAAAGTTCAGGTTCTTCCATGATTTGGATAATAAAGCCTTAATCCCGGAATAAAAGGTATTTTGCTGGGAAGAAGACAGGTAGGAAGTATTAGCGGGTAGCTTTACCGTTCCGGGAAAAGGATAAAAGCCTAATTTCTCACCTCTTGTCGCGAACTGAACATACAGGTCCTGATTGCCCAGGATGCTGCTCCCCTTATACGTTACCGTTCCCATATACCGTTCCGTACCGATATTTTTATCGGATGAGAAACCATCTCTCATTTCCAGCAGGCCTGCGTTTTTTGTTGTAAAAGCGGCAATATCCGGACCTAAGTACAAGCTGCGATCGCCATTAAATTTGGAATTATAATACTGAAGAGAAGCGGTAACCGTATGATGGCGGTTGAACGTATATCCTCCGGTAGCAAGAATGTCCAGTGATTGGTTGTACTGAAGATCGGTTTGGGTAATATCTGTAAAAACCTGTTTCCGGTCTGCTCCGTACACCCCTCCATTCTGCTGGTAAGCAATGCCCAGCCTTCCGAAAAGCTTTTTTCCTTTTAAAGCTAAAGACTGCGCTGCGCGCAAATCATGATCCTCACCGCTTATGAAACCGCTGCGGAGGCCCACTTCCGTCTCACCGCTGATCCCAATTTTCGAAGGGATTTTAGTAATGATATTGATGATTCCTCCTGTTGCATTTCCTCCATAAATGGAACTTGCACCGGAAAGTACCTCAATTCTTTCGATATTGAAAGGATCGATTGCATCCAGTTGGCGGCTGATCATACGGATGCTGTTCAGGGACACCCCGTCAATCATGATTAAAGCAGACCGCCCGCGCATATTCTGTCCGTAATTGGTCCTGCCCTGAGGACCGATATCGATACCGGGAACCAGAATAGATAACATTTCTTTAATAGGAACCCCACTCTTGGCCTGTTCCTGGATTTTCTCCTTCTGAACGACCCAAACCGTTCCCGGGATTTCCGAAATTTTCGTAGGTTTCCTGGACGCTACAATAACTACGTCTTCAATATTTTTTGAAGCTAATGAATCTGTAGTGTCTTGGGAAAATACAAGACCTGAGATCAGCAAAACAACCTGAGTATAATATTTCTTCATCTTAAATCAGCAAAATTTTCGCAAAAATAATTTTTATTTAGAAGAAGTAAAAATAAGCAGGTATGATATTTTTCATTGATGGAATATTCATCGGTATGGTTGGCCTGCCCATTAAAGGCGCTACACCCTACCCTGATATACAATACATAAAATGCCTGAAAGCATCATTTTACTTTTGGGCATTTTATGTATCCGGTACTGCCTTTCTATCTAAAGCTGCTTTCCAAAGATGAACAGCTATTTAAAGGCATCAGATGGTCGCCTTAGGATAAGTAATGTATCCGTTTTCTTCCCCTGAATAATAGGTATTTCTGTCACTTTTTGCCAAAGGCACCCCTTGCTTAAACCTTTCAACCAGATCCGGGTTAGCAATAAAAGGCTCTCCGAAAGAGACCAGATCCGCAGTACCCTCTCTTAGAATTTCATCGGCACTATCCTTAGAGAAACCTGAATTGGCCAGAATCCTTCCATGGTAATGCTTCCGGAAATGAGCAAAATAATGATCCTGCAATGCTTCCACAGGTGTACCCGTCAGATTTTCTGACGGTCCTACGAGGTGTACAAAAGCCAAATTATAATCCTCCAGTTGATGTAAAATATACTGGAATAAAGCAATGGTTTCTTCATCCGGTTTCACAATTCCTACACTGCTTAACATCACAGGGCTGAACTTTACCGCGATACGGGTACTGTCCCAAACTTCAGTTGCTGCATCCAATATTTCAAAAATGATGCGGGCACGGTTTTCAATAGTTCCGCCATATTCATCCGTACGCTTGTTGGTGGCAGTACTGAGAAACTGTGGAATAAGCATTCCCGCGATAGCATGGATCTCAATACCGTCAAAACCGGCGTCTTTTGCATTTTTGGCAGCATGCTTATAATCCTCTATCGTATGACGGATCTCTGCGACCGACATTTCATGGGGTATTACCGTTTCTTTAAAACCTTCCGGAGTAAATGATTGTGATTCTATATTAACTGCCGACGGCCCGACAGGAAGTTTACCCCCTTGCAAATCGGGATGCGCTCCCGCACCGATATGACCTAACTGTAAAAAGATCAGGCCATCATGGTCATGGACCGCTTTGGTGACCGTTTTCCAACCTTCCACCTGCGCTCCTGTATAAATGCCCGGAACATTAATAAAGCCAATTGATTGCGGATTTACCCAGGTTCCTTCGGATAAGATCAACCCGGCAGAAGCACGTTGCGCATAATATTCAGCCATCATGGCCGTTGGAATCAAGTCCGGATTGGTAGCTCTTCCACGGGTTAAAGAAGCCATAACCACTCTGTTTTTTAATTGGAGATTTCCTAACTGATAGGCCTCCAGAAGAGGTTGTGAGGTAGTATTCATCTGTTCTCTGTATGTATTAAAACAGTGACAAAATTCGTCCAATGACGATAAAATAACAATATAGGATAAATTAATATCCTAGGGATAAATTTGTCCCTATACGGCTTTCGGATATATAACGTATTTTTGTACAAATGCCCTTTTATGTACGAAAGAAAAATTCCGCTTACGATTGATTGCGGCCTGCACCTGACCAGAGAGGTCCTTAACGGCAAATGGAAACCGGCATTGCTCAATGCTATCTCATTAGATATTAAAAGGCCCAGTGAAATGTTAAGAATGCTTCCCGGCGCAACCCGCCGTGTCTTAAACGTACAGCTCAAAGAACTGGAGGACCATGGAATCATCAAAAAGAAAACCTATCCGCAGTTGCCTCCCAAGGTTGAATATTCACTTACCGAGATAGGCTGGTCTTTAATGCCGATTATTGATGCCATGAATGCCTGGGGTGATCATAACCGTGACTTTCTGGAAAAAGTCATTGCTCAGGATCCGAAAGTCAAGGAAGTAGTAAAGTCGCCTTGTGAGCTCATACAACAGAAAAGTAAATAAAATACCATTATTCCAGATAGTAATGCAACCTAATTACCCTCCCACATTATAAGCGATTACAGATGGATGATCGGCATCCTTTTTACTTGATGTGGCTCCTGTAATTGTCAAGGATCAGTTTGGCCACCAGTTCCGGATTCTGGAAATAAATCCCGTGGCTGTATTTAGGCAGCAGTACGATCATGCTCCGGTCATTATCTTTGATCAGCTCAGAATAATGCTGTATCCGGAGGTCATCATATTCTTTCCACCAGGGTTTAAAATTAATTCCAAGATGGAGCTTTTGGTTCAGCTCCTCATCAGGCGCTTCAATATTTTTATTGTATGAAATAATCACTGTAGCTGCAATGCTGCTTTTTAGCGGAGGAAGCTCACGGTATCCTATAAAATAACCTGCTTTCAGGGCTCTTGCCGCATCATACCGCGCTCCGGGCCTGAAGTTTTGGTTCTCCGACATGGATTTTATACTGATTGCGGAAACTTCCCGATAGCCCGTAGCACTTTTAGATCTGATCATTGCTTCTTTATTTTCATCGGCGCTAAGCATAAAATCCGTGGGATCAGAAAAAACAAGTCCGCAAACCTCATCCGGGTATTTAGCGGCAAACAGTCTTATGTAGGCTCCGCCAATGGAATGCCCCACCAGTAAATAAGGTGGTTTAACAGCCAATGTCTGCAACAAAGCATGCAGGCGCTCCACAACCTGAGTATCAGAAACGACCCGGGAATCCTGTTCAGACTGGCCTATACCGTTCCGTTCGTACTGTATCCCTGAAACCGTACCGGGAAAAAATCCAAGCAGAGGATCAAAAGTACCCCCGCCCAGTCCGGTTTCAAACACTAAAACAGGCTCACCGGCTTTTCTTTTCTCAAGATTGAAGGTCCTGTAACTTAATTTTTTTCCGTCGACCACCGCTAATTGGCTTTCTCCCTGTTGTGCAATGATTGAACTGCTGCTGATCAGGGAAAGCAAAAGTCCCAGGATGAACGTATTGATACTTTTCATGGGGTTTATTATTTAACTTGGGTACTCGAAATGCCGGGCATTCAGGATTTTAATAATTTTCTTGAAATTTACGTTTTTTTATATTCTAATGTTTGGCTTTCTGCAAAAACCTGAATTTTGAACTCAGCTACACTGTACACTGACAAAGAACTGTTAGCAAAGCTTTGCAACCCATACCCCGTTTAATTATTCAGGCTGATCAGGAATTCCGTATCCTGACTATTAATTAAGCAATTCCGAAATCTCCCGTATCGTACTGACACCTGCATTTTATTGATTAAGGAACTTTAAAAATAGATTAAAATGATCACCATACAGTATATATAATAAAAGCTTTACTGATATTTGTATAAATATTGAAATTATGATTATTCAAGCTATTGATCACTTGGTTTTAACAGTAGAAGATATTGATGTGACCATTAATTTTTACACCAGTATTCTGGGTTTTAATGCGGTTACTTTCGGTGACAACAGAAAAGCACTTGTCTTTGGGAATCAAAAAATTAATTTGCACCAGAAAGGAAAGGAAATTGAACCCAAAGCAGAGCACCCGACTCCTGGATCCGCCGACCTGTGTTTCATTGCAGAGACAAAAGTTGAGGAAGTATTACAGGAATTAAAGGAAAAAAACGTAACCGTTATTGAGGGGATTGTGGACAGAACCGGTGCGTCAGGCAAAATAAGGTCAATCTATTTCAGAGATCCTGACTTGAACCTGATCGAGGTAAGCAATTATCAGTAATATCTGAATAAAAATGACAAAAACGGTCATACATCCTGCTGATTCCAGTATCATAAAAAGCTTAACAGCAAAATTTTGAATAGGTTCTACATCTTTATAATCGGGAGTTATCAATCATTATTTTTTCTTGGATCAACTATCCTTTTAATTTTACTTCCAATCAGGATACAAGGAAGAATTCCTACCAGCAATAATGCCCAGAACCATGACGGATGAATGGTGGTTATCCATAACCAGATTACGACCAAAATTATGATGGCTCCGGTAATATACTGCTGTTTATATTCCCCGCCACACAGAGATACCACGACACCTCCTGCGATATAGCTTACATAAACGCATACCAATTTGATAATGAGCTGAATAATATCTTCAGAAGTCCGGGTAAACTGATCAAAAAGCTGCATTGAAGCCGGAAATAAAGCGCCCTGTATTTTAGCAAATACCGAACTTAAAAGGCCAATCGTTCCAAAGCCGGTGAGTATGGAAAGTATTTTTTTGAAGTTCATCATTTAGTTGATTTTAAAATTCAACTGATCTTCAGTGAGTACGATCGGATCGGTCATAATTTTTTTCAGTTCAGTGTCGGACGCTGCTCTGAAAGTATTAACAAACTGATCAAGCCGCTGCGCATCAGCAGGGATAAAAGCAGAAGCGTTATTTCTGGCATTGCTTTGGAATTTACGGATGACAGGCTGCATCAGCATATTATAATTGTTGCAGGCAGACCTCAGATCACCAGGTGTTTTGCTGATAAAATGCGACAATGCCTTTGCTCCATAGATGGAAAGCGAGGCTCCCATCCCGGAAAGGGCTGTCGGGCAATATCCTGCGTCACCCAGCAGAACCATATTTCCATTAACCAGGTCAGGTGCGTTTACCATACCCATTTTATCAATGAACATCAGGCCTTCTTCAGCAAAACGATTGAGCAGACCCTTTACCTCCATGCTGTAATCACGGAAAGAACTGAGCAATAGTTCCCCTGATCTTTGTTGTATCGTAGCAAAATCACCCGTATGGTGGATGTAGCACTGGATGGCGATTTCATTCTTTGCAATCGGGTAAATAGAGAGCATTTTGTTCACATCAATATAAATTTGAAAAGCACCCACAGGATAAGAGTGTTCCGTATGCAGTCTTCCCCCCATGTACAACGTATTGAAATCTTCCATTTGTGAACCGGTAAAATAACGTTCCCGCGTTGAAGAACGTAAACCTTCGGAAATAATAATAAGATCAGCGTCCATCTTATTCCCATCTGAGAACCTTACTTCGGTTTTTTCGCCTGTTGAAGTCATCCCGGAAATTGTTGTACTGAACATTACCTGTATATGATCTTTCAGATGATCATACAAGACATTATGCAGTCCTCCACGGGAAATCAGCACTGAACGTTCAATGTTCTCGTTCATTTTTTCATAGCTGATGCGTTGAACAACCTGCTCATCTTTTTTTAGAAAGCTTACCAACTCGGATGGAGAAGATGCTGCCTGCAATTCTTCCATTAAGCCGAGTTCTTCCATGATGCGGACCCCAAAACTCTTCAGGGAAATCAGGAAACCAGCCTTTGTAAATGATGTGGCCCTGTCAATCACCGTAACAGTGTGGCCTTGCTCTGATAATAATTTTGCGGCTGTCAATCCTGCAATTCCTCCTCCTGATATCAGAATTTCCTTTTTCATTGTATAATTTTTTAAGTATTTATTGCAAAATTAGCTTTACATTTAAGCATAAAATAGTCTTGCCTGGAATAAAAATAGTCCATAAAATGAATTTGACTGATCATAAGAAACAGATGCTTGACCTGGCAGAAAAATTGGGACTGCCCGCCTCTGAATTGAGTAGTACGCTGGATCTTTTGCGTCTTAATGAAATTCATATCGTCGATATGCTTCCGGAAATGATGCTGATGATCCGTTCTGTAATTGCAGAAGAAACAGTTACATACAAAAGAAAATCTATTGATACCGTTAAAAAAGGCCTGCTTTTTTCTTTTCAGAATATGTTCAGTCATTCCTCTGCTGATGATCAGAATCAGGATAAAGAAAAATTACTTCAAGCCCGGCCTCACGTCCGGATAACGCCTTTTCATCTGGAAAGTGAAGTGATATTTCCTAAAGGATCTACAATCACCCAGATCACAATATTGATCGGGCTTGATTTTCTCAAAGGTTTTATCGGTAAAGATCAGGAGGCCTTCAACTATCTTTTCCATGATGAAAAAACATTACTGATCGAAGAATTTATGTCACCTGAAATGGCTGATCTTGTTAATGAAATTGCCGCAACGCCCGTATTACCTATACTTTCTGAAGCATATTATAAATTGAAATCACTGGAACTGCTGTACCTGCTTTTTAAAAACCTATCGAAACGGCAGCATATCAAACATCAAAGTCTCCGTGGGGATGAAATAGCAGCACTTTACCGGGTCAGGGATGCGGTTGCATCTTCTCTTGAACAGCCTTTGACACAGGATGAGCTGGTAAAAATAAGCGGTATGAATATCCTTAAACTGAGAAAGCTTTTTACGCAGGTTTTTGGAAAAGGCATCTATGAATATAGCCAATACCTAAGAATGCAGGAGGCAGTAAGACTGATAAGGGATGAATATCTTTCAGTTTCTGAAACCGGATATCAGTTAGGCTTTACCAATTTGAGCTATTTCGGAAGGCTGTTTGAGCAGCATTTTGGAATGAAACCTAAAAAATGGAGCGCCCAGCATCGTTTGAAAGACAGATGAGGCAACTGCTTGTGAGCATTCGTTTATGCCATTTCTTTTATCATAATGTATTCTCTTCTAAGATCAGGCTATGAAGACTATACAAATCTTATGGAACAGGAGATCATCAGGCTGCAGAGATTTTAGGAGCTAAATCCTTAAGCGACAGCCTGCACACGGATGACAACAGATCAGTTTCATATCATACCGGCAACTTCTTATACTTGTATTTAATTTTCCTTAATGCATTGTTTTTAAAATGCATGATGAGTACATATTCCCTGTTTTTATATCTGTTGACAACATATTTCCCTCTCTTGTCAATGGGAAATGATATACTGTCTTTTTCAAATAAACTGATGATTTCACTTTTACTCTTCCCTACTAATGTATCATTGATGATCACATCATAGATATAGACCGGTTCACCACCGAGAGGAATCTGCCAGAAATATTCTTCCGGTAGAAATTTTTTCAGATGTTTAATAAAAAAATTACCAATCATATCAGGTTCAGACTTTATATTGGATATATTGCTATTAAAGTGGATGGGCTTTTTGCCTGAGTTATAGATAAAATTGCCCTTACAGGTAATCTTATATAGTTGGCTTATAGGATCTCAAAGAATTGATTCCTGCAACAGGCACAATGAGATCATTCAGAGCTGGTACAGCCCTGTTGTTCAATGTTACTATAACAGATCTGGAGTGACTGTAGAAAAGCTTTCCTGTCCGGAAAGATCCGGTAAGAATATTCCGTTCCGGGTTACTGCTGTCAAATCCGTTATTTATTTCCTGTCAGACATATCACTACATGAAGGTGGTCAGCTTGGTTTTTGCCAACAATCCGGTGGTGGCAGGCCTACAAACATGGAAGTGCTACATGGGGGAACCTGAGTTATTTCAGGCTGTAAAAAAGAGGATGCAGGTCTGTGGGATTTATTTGGTTCATATCCGCCTGTGTGACGGCAGGTGATCCGCATAAAAAGAGCATGTGAAAAGATGTTCTCATATTAATAGTTTTTTTGGTTGATTACAAAAATATTAAATTTTTATGCAAAAACCATATATTACGAAAAATTTAATACAAAAAGTCGATATAAAAACAAAGTAAGCTATTGATATTCAGAAATATATAAAAAAATTACCAAATACCAACCAATTCTCTATCCTTTGACATTCCTTGCTGAACGGCGGTATTCGTCCCAAAAAAGGGCTTACAATCGTGGTCAGGCCCGTTATGACGGTCTCCATTTTGCTCTTTATCTGCAACACCAACAAAAATATTACTCTATGTTAGCAATGAATTTCCGCGGATCTTTTCGCGTGCGTGCAGACCGCAATATGCCGGAGCCGCAGATAGAACATCCGGAAGACGCCATTGTGCGGGTTTTAAGATCCTGCATCTGCGGCTCGGACCTGCATCTTTACCATGGCCTTGTTCCCGATACACGTGTCGGCTCTACATTTGGGCATGAATTTATAGGAGAAGTGGTTGAAATCGGCTCTTCTGTACAAAAACTGAAAGTCGGCGATAAGGTGATGGTACCTTTCAATATTGCCTGCGGAAAATGTGCCTTTTGCAAGCAGGAACTTTACGGCAATTGCCATGAATCAAATCCGATGGCAACCGCAGTAGGAGGTATTTTCGGTTATTCCCATACGGCCGGCGGCTATCAGGGCGGACAGGCAGAATACGCCCGGGTACCTTACGCAGACGTAGGCCCGACCGTGATTCCTGACTGGATGGATCCCGATGATGCAGTGCTGCTTACCGATGTAGTCCCTACGGGCTATCAGGCGGCAGAAATGGCAGGTATTCAAAAAGGCGATACCGTAGTGGTTTTCGGCGCGGGCCCTATCGGTATTATGGCAGCCAAATGTGCATGGCTTTTTGGCGCGGGACGAGTGATCGTGATCGACTCCCTGGAATACAGACTGGATTTTGTAGCTAAATATGCTCAATGTGAGGCTTATAATTATAACAGTATCGGCGATCCGGTGGTGTTTATAAAGACACAAACCGATTCTCTGGGTGCAGATGTCTGTATCGATGCTGTAGGCTGCGAGGCCAAAGGAAATCTGACCAATACCATCCTGGGAACCAAGTTACTGTTACAGGGCGGCTCTACTACGGCGCTTCATTGGGCCATCAACTCTGTGAAGAAAGGCGGCATTGTTTCTGTGGTAGGGGTTTACGGGCCTACAGATGCTCTGGTCCCAATAGGAAATGTAGTGAATAAAGGAATTACCATCCGTGCCAATCAGGCAGCGGTAAAACGTCACCTGCCTAAACTCATTGAGCATGTGAAAAACGGTATTCTTGACCCGAAACAGATCATTACTCACCGGGTTCCGCTGGAAGAAGTAGCCGACGCTTACCATATATTTTCACGCAAGCTGGACGGTTGCATAAAGACCGTGCTTATTCCGCCAACTGCTTAATAAGTTTTAACTAAAAAATTACGACATGCTTACAGACGAAACAAAGCCATCAGATTTTAAAAGAAGTGAACAGGCAGATCATAGCCAGATTAAAGGTTGGGGAATAGATGCAGATCCTGAAAATGATCCCGTTTATCCCATGAAGAAACGTACCAACGAAGAACATGAGGGTTACTCATGGGAGCGGCCGCAACAGCAGCCTGAAGAGGTTGAAATCCTGCAGTCCGTAGAGCGGCCGAATCTAACCGCTGTTTTTGGAACTGCATCACCGCCTGAAGGCATTAACGGAGCCATCAGGAAATTTGCTTTCCGTTACAGTGAATCCAGCTACAGCAGATGGCTGCCGTTGGTATTGGCAGACCGTGTGGGCGCAGTTGAAGGCATTATTGACGACTTAAAAAACGGTCATTTGCCCAACATCTTTGCTGAACGCGGCTGGGGAGCCGAATGGAAGTACAATAAAAAGAATTTCCTTTTGAAAATGGCTGTCGCAGCCGCAGTAACAGCGGTTGCCGTAACCGTCCTATCCTCGAAAAAGAAGAACGACGACTGATGGACTCATAGTCAGAATTTTTCCGTTCATCATATTGAGAAGCATTATCTACAACCCAATACATCAGTATCTTTAACATAAAATTCCCGGTTTTGAGTCGGGATTTTTGTTTATATGCAAGACCGTTTAATATAATTAATTATTATCTCTATGATTTTATTAAAACGGTCTGAGCTACAAAGTATTACAAAACAGTTGTTATTAATTTTGATAACGTCTGTTTTTAATCTTTTTCCGGCTGGTTTCATAAGTTTCTATACTTGCTAGTATCATGTTTAAACAATATTGCTGTATTAGTTCTGCTAAGAACTTTTTACTTTTTCCTGACTGTTTTTTATATTTGTATTAAACTGATAAGCCATGAACAAAAGAATTACTTCACCTCTACAATCAAAAGCTATTTACATTGATGGCAAAGACAGAACCGATGAAGTAGAATTATATACTTTCGATGGAAGCAGATGTGTGGTGACCTATAAAAACAGTGATAAATCCTATTCATATCATCAGGATAAGGTAAAAATCGTAAAGTCAGCAGTACAGAGTGTAGAAGCCCGATCAGTATTCAGTTACCTGAAGCAAATTGCAGAAACTGTTGGGCTAAAGACTGAGGAAGGGAGTAATATTCTGGCTCATAGCTACGGCAGGCTATCATTTATTCCTGAGACCACAGT
The DNA here is from genome assembly GCF_002770595.1 of Chryseobacterium camelliae. NCBI lineage: Bacteria > Pseudomonadati > Bacteroidota > Flavobacteriia > Flavobacteriales > Weeksellaceae > Chryseobacterium > Chryseobacterium camelliae. The sequence goes on from NZ_CP022986.1 coordinate 931,714, forward strand.
GCTGTCGTATTATCTTAATGGGAAAGAACCGGTGACAGACATTTACTCCTCTCCTGTTGAGATTTTCCCGTTTGGTTTTAATCTCAGTCAAAAAGATGGTGTCAATAAAGCCTTCTCAAGTCCTTTAAGTGTTATTGAAGGACCTCCCGGAACAGGAAAAACACAAACTATCCTCAATATTATCGCCAATGCGGTGATGAATAATCAAAGTGTGGCAGTGGTGTCAAGCAATAATGCCGCAACAAGGAACGTTTTTGAAAAACTGGAAAAGAATGGGATATCTTTTATAGCAGCCCTATTAGGAAGTTCCCAAAATAAGAAAGACTTTATAGAATCTCAGGCTGAAATCCCGGATATATCTGAGTGGAGCTTACAGATAGAACGGGCCACTTCCCTTCGGGAATCCGCTATGCAGCTTTTTGCGCAGATTTCGGAAAAACTCCGATTTAAAAATGAACTCGCTCTACTGAAACTGGAAACAGAAAATATAGAGACTGAATACCGCCACTTTACTGCGTCTGTAAGCTTATTGGCGCATGTCCGTTTTAAAAGTAACGTTAGTTCTGATCAATTGCTTTCCCTTTGGATCACCCTTGAAAACTATGAACAATCCGGTAAAAAACTCAACTGGTGGCGCAAACTGATTTTTCCTTTTCTATACGGTGTCAGAGACAAAAAGTTTTATGAACTCTCTTATCAGGAATTGATCAGATTGGTTCAGTCAAAGTATTATACCACAAAGATTTCGGAGCTTACTTTAAGGCAACAACAGTTAGAATCGGAATTACAGGATTTCTGTTTCGAAGAAAAAATGAACACCTATACGGAAGTTTCCATGCAGCTCTTCAGAAATCTGCTTTATCAAAGGTATCAGGGGAAAGAGCGTCCTGAATATACGGTACAGGATCTCCATCTGAGATCAGAAGAATTTATTAGAGACTATCCGGTAATCATGAGTACCACATATTCCCTCAGAAGAAGCCTTGACGAAAAAGTGGTTTACGACTACGTGATCATTGATGAAGCTTCACAGGTAGATCTGGCTACGGGTGTATTGGCTTTATCCTGCGCCAAGAGAGCCGTGATTGTAGGAGACCTAAAACAGCTCCCCAATGTAGTGGATGCACAAACAGCAAATAAGACTGATCATATTTTTCATACCTTTCAGCTTCCCGAAGCATACCGGTATTCCAACCATAGCTTACTTTTATCGGTGACGGAATTGTTTCCCGATATTCCTAAAACTCTTCTAAAAGAACATTACCGCTGCCATCCTCAGATCATTGATTTCTGTAACCGGAAATTTTACCATAACCAATTGGTTATTCTTTCCGAAGCCAAAACGGATCGCAATCCCCTGGTCGTCTATAAAACCGTGGCAGGAAACCATGCGAGGGACAGAATGAATCAGCGGCAGATCGATGTCATTCTACAGGAAATTATTCCTCAGCAATGCCTTGAAGAAGTAGATCTTGGAATCGTCACTCCCTATCGTAATCAGACTTTAGCGTTGCAAAGTACATTTCAGGGGACCCGTATTAAAGCTGATACAGTAGATAAATTTCAGGGAAGGGAAAACGATGTGATCATCCTTTCCACCGTCGACAACGAAATATCAGATTTTACCGACCATCCTAACCGCCTGAATGTAGCCGTTTCCAGAGCAAAAGATCAGCTGATTCTGGTTGTTAACGGAAATGAAAGCGACAAAGACAATAATATCTCTGACCTCATCCGTTATATTGATTATCATAATTTTACCATCATCAATAGTGAGCTCCACTCTATTTTTGATTATTTGTATAAAGGTTATGAAGAGAAACGAAGGGAGCTGTTAGCCGGGCAAAAGAAAAAATCGGTTTTTGACAGTGAGAATCTCATGTATCGGCTGATTCATGAAATCATATCACAGGATGAATTTTCCAAATACGATGTGGTCCTGCATTTTCCTTTAAGAAACCTGATATCAGATTTTTCGAAACTCAGTACTGAAGAACAAGCTTACGCCAGTCATTATGCTACCCACCTTGATTTCCTGATCTTCAACAGGCTTGGCAAAAATCCTGTACTGGCCATTGAAGTAGACGGTTATGAATACCATACGCGAGAAAGCCGGCAAGGGAGAAGGGATGCTATGAAGAATGAGATTATGGAGAAATACGGAATCCCACTGATCAGGTTTTCAACAACAGGAAGCAGAGAAAGAGAGAAACTGATTGACAGGTTAAGACAATTGTAAAAATACTGTGATAAGCAGACCCGGAACCAGCCCTCTTTCGATGTTGCTATTGATGCCAATGAAGTTATGCTTGCCTCTTTTAGTTAACCTTCATTCTTAATACGGCATATGATTCTACATTGAGCAAGATTACCTGATCCGTAGGCAGTTCGCGGTACAGATTTTTTGACGTTATTCCAGATTTCAAAAGTTTTCCATCCACCGAAAACACCTTGTATGATTTATTTTCCGGAATCAATTTAAGGTCTTTGATCACTTCCAGGGCAGATAATGTCGCTGAGTTATATGTACAGGCCTGGTTGCCAAACTGTATGGTAAAATTATTGATATCCAGAGGCTGGCCTGAAGTATTCGTCCAGGAGGCATAAAATGTATTGGCCTGATTCCAGTGGCCGGCATTTACAAACGAAAGATTGTTGATGGTTTTGGGATTCCCGCTGTCCGGAATAGCAGAACTGCTGCTGTACAGTAAGTAATAAGGGTTGCTTTGTGATTTGATAAAATTGGGGCACTGAGATTTTGCGCCGATTCCCATTGCTAACGCAAGGGCAAAAAATAGATTTTTCATCTGTTTTATTGTAGTTATAGATTATTCTTGGTTTAGGAATACAATGCCGGATAATGTATGCTTCACCTTGAACAATCTATAGCTTTTCACATGGATCATGCAGGCAGTGACTGATCCTCTATCAGCAATATCATTCATTTTAATTATACTGAAAGTAAAAGTATGGAGCTGTAAAAAATCTGTTCAATAAATGCATCCTACTCCGCTTACATATGATTTTCTTTTAAAAATCATTTCATCCCATGGTACAATGACAGCATATTCAGGATTTTAGGCTTCTACTTTACATCAATCCTTCTTTATATTTTCCTGTGTGCAAAAGTGAGGAATACCATTGTAAAAAGGATCAGTATAAATACTGCTTTTCAGCCAGGAATCGGATAATAGCCTTTTCTCCGCAATGGCATCTGTATTGTAATTCATGTATATATAAATTTGATTCCTATGAAAAAACTGATTTTAACAGCAGCAGGTCTGATTGTACTGTCAGCCTGTAACAAACCTTCTGAAACAAACACGGCTACCGTCAAAAATGAACAGAGAGCGGTAGGTGCTGACCAGGACGACCATGGATGCAAAGCTTCGGCCGGACAGACCTGGAGCGAACTGAAGCAGAACTGCATCCAGGTTTTTAATGAAGGATTTCGGCTGAATCCTGTAATCCCTCCGAAAGAAGGAGCTGTAACCAGTGCATTTATCCTGATGAGCGATGACCAAAATAAGGCGGAACTCTTTTTACCGGACCAGGCTGATCATCATTCCATTATTTTAACCAAGGATAATAAGGGCATCTATGAAAACGGACAGTACCGATTTGACCAGGTTAAGTCCGTCCTGTTCTTCAATGGCAAAGAACAATATAAAAGGAATGTAGAATAGTAGATCAAACATTGAGATAGCTGTTATAAAACCCTGGCTTATGATATGACTAAGCCAGGGTTTTAATCAGAACCAGAGACAAAGAACATCTCATTATTCCTGTACTAAATTAGAGGCATTATATAGTTCTTTAGCATTAAATGGAGATAAAACATCATGGATAATGCTTAAATCCTTTCCTGGTATAAAATTATATCTTTCAAAACCTTAATACCTATTATCATGATCAAGAGAATTTTGACAGGCCTTATCATCTATACGATATGTATTGTTCTGATCATTTCATTCCTGCCATCAGAAAGCGGTACTTTTATTATAAGCCTTGTTCTCACAGGATTATTGTTCGGGATTTTTATTGTGTATGAGGTCTATAAAAAATATTCTTCGGATCTTTTACCTTCTGCAACAGTGATGCTTCCCTACACAGATCATCCTGTCAGCGGTTTACGTAAAATTTCATATAAGCCATTTTTATTTGGATTTGAGAAAAAAATAGTTTCCGGTGATGATCTTTACTTCGACCCCGATTCGATTTACATGGTCAATCCAATGGGAAAGTCCGCGAAGTTCAGCCTGTATGAAATTACAGCACTTAAGCGGACATCGGTCCGGATTAATAACAGTACGATCTGGCAGATCAGTTTAATGGACGATGGAAAGCCCGTTACTGTTAAATTCGCCCCTAATTTTTCTCTTGCCAATAAAAACTTCCTGCAGTTTTATACCCTCCTGAAGGAAATTAATCCGAATGCTGTCCAATCGGAATGGAATCTGTGGAAAATATAGAATTTAAATCCTGCCGTTCCGTCACAACCTTTCAAAAGAGAACGTTTATATCCACTGTATATCATTTCCATCATCCTGGCAAACCCTTATGCTGGAAAATGCTAAGGTATTGTGCCCGATATGAATTTCCTGATCTGATGTACCGTATTCAGGGAACATCCGAAAATCCGGCTACAACAATGACCAATCCAACTACTTTTTATAGAACCGTAATCAGGAATTTTGTACCTGAAACTGAAGTCGGTTTATTAATATAAAAAATTATGCAAAAAAGAACATTAGGGAGTAGCGGATTGGAAGTTTCTGCACTGGGCTTCGGCTGTATGGGCTTAAACTTTCTGGACGGAAAAGGAATGGAGAAAAAAGAAGCAATGAAGCTTCTTCACCAAGCGGTTGAGAGGGGTATCACCTTTTTTGACACTGCGGAGGCTTACGGGCCTTATACCAATGAAGAAATTGTCGGCGAAGGATTGCAGCCTTACAGAAAAGACGTGGTCATTGCCACAAAATTTGGCTGTAAGGATGCCCGGCCCGCATCTGGACTAGACAGCAGGCCCGAAACAATCAGAGCAGTCATGGAGGCGTCTCTGAAAAGATTGAAAACAGATTATATCGATCTGCTCTACCAGCACAGGGTTGATCCCAATGTTCCGATAGAAGATGTTGCAGGAACAGTAAAGGATCTGATACAGGAGGGAAAAGTAAAATATTTCGGACTGTCCGAAGCCGGTGCCCAAACCATACGGAGGGCACATTCGGTTCAGCCTGTAACAGCACTGCAAAGCGAATACTCCCTGTTCTGGCGTGAACCTGAGCAGGAGATTATCCCTACCTTACAGGAGCTGGGCATCGGTTTCGTCCCCTTCAGTCCGTTGGGTAAAGGTTTCCTTACAGGCATGATCCGTACAAAATTAGCAGATATCGACCGCCGGAACATCCTTCCCCGCTTCACCGAAGAAAATATAAAGGCCAACCAGGTTCTGGTGGAAACGATTTCTGAAATCGCGAGGCAAAAAAACATCACGGCCGGGCAATTGGCATTAGGCTGGCTGTTAGCTCAAAAACCCTGGATTGTGCCCATTCCCGGGACGACAAAGCTGCACCGCCTGGAGGAAAATATCGGAAGCACAAATGTTATATTAACAGCGGATGACCTTGCCGATATTGATGCCAAAGTAAGCGGAATTACCCTGGCCGGTGACCGTTATCCTCAATTTTTAGAACAACAGATAGACAAATAAACACGTACAATAATGGAAAATATTACAGGAAAAGTAGTTGCTGTTACAGGCTCAAGTGCCGGAATAGGCAGAGCCATTGCTATAAAACTGGCTGAAAAAGGAGCAACAGTGGTTTTAGGCGCCAGGAACATCGGAAAATTAGAAGAACTGGTTGCAGAGATTAAAGAATCGGGCGGTGAAGCCAGCTGTATTGAAACGGATGTAAAGCATAAGGCCGATCTGGTCCGGCTGGTGAATACTGCCGTTGAACGGTACGGAAGGTTGGATGTGTTGGTGAACAACGCCGGCGTGAGTCAGTTAAGCCGCATTGAAGAACTGGATACTGACGGCTGGGAAGATATGATTGACATCAACCTCAAAGGCGTCCTGTATGGGATGGCGGCGGCTATTCCTATTTTCAGACAACAGCAATCAGGACATATCGTCAATATTATTTCAACATCAGGGTTAAAGATTGTACCGATGCAGGGGGTGTATGCAGGAACCAAAAATGCCGTCCGCACCATTGCGGAGGCATTTCGGCAGGAGTCAGACGGAAGCATGCGCATAACAGGCATTTCACCCGGATTCGTAAAGACTGATTTTGCGGAAAATATAAAAAATGAAGCGATGAAAACCATGGTCCGGAAAGGGATGGAACAGATGGGCATTGATCCCGTAGCGATTGCTAACGCTGTAGTATATGCGGTAAGCCAGCCGGACGATGTTGAGATCGGTGATATTGTTATTCGTCCATCAAAACAAAATTGATTACATTAGTCAGCGAAAATGCAACAGCCAACAGACATCAACCGGATCAAAAGCATATCGCAGCTGTTGCGTATGCTCGACCTGCCGTCACCATTGCACCCGTTGATTGCATTGGTAGATTATGACCGTGTGCCGATTGAAACGTTTCCGCAAGGGCAAAAGATAAGTCTTGATTTTTACAAAATTTCCTTCAAGACTTCATTCAGGGGGCACATAAAATACGGACAGGACTATTATGATTTTGAAGAAGGAGGATTGGCATTTCTGAAGCCTAAACAGATCGTTTTCTCACCTGAAGATGCAGGAAGCTATGAAGGGATTGCTTTATATTTCCATCCGGACCTTATACGGAATTATCCTCTGGGAAAAACCATAAATCAATATGGCTTCTTCTCTTACGATGTTTCGGAAGCCCTGTTTTTATCGGCGAAGGAAAAAGAAATCATAGCAAGCTTATTGGCTGCCATAGCGGTTGAGCTAAGCAACAATATTGACTCCTTCAGCCAGGACGTCATGGTGTCCCAGATCGAATTGTTACTGAACTACAGCAATCGTTTTTACAACAGGCAGTTCATGACCCGAAAAGCGATAAATCACGACATCATCACAGCTCTTGACACATTTTTGAACCGGTATTTCGAAGAAGAAAGCAGCCTTAAAAACGGATTGCCATCCGTAAAATATATCAGCACGGAACTGAAACTGTCACAACGTTACCTGAGTGATATGCTGAGTTCACTGACCGGACTCAACACCCAGCAATATATTCAGAACACCATCATCGAAAAAGCCAAAGAAAAATTATCTACAACCCATTTATCCGTGTCGGAAATTGCTTATGAACTGGGCTTCGAGCATTCACAGTCTTTCAGCAAACTTTTCAAGAACAAAACCCATGTCTCCCCCCTGGAGTTCAGAAAGTCGTTCGGGTAAGAAAGATGCCGGGCAGCTATCGTTGGTGCTTTTTTATCGAACAGATATCTATTCAACTGCTAAAATAGTGGATGAGAATCATGGATCTTACTAACAGTTCTCATCAGAATTGACTAGAACTGTTAGTATTTTTTGACGCCAATCAATTTAGAATCGATGTCTTTCTTCAGTTCATAACGATCTGTCCTTCTATTGGTATGACAAATGAGAAGGTAGTGCCTTCGCTTTGGGAACTCCGGACCCCAATTGTTCCGCCATGAAGCCTGATGATTTCTTTGCAGAGATAAAGCCCGATGCCAAATCCTGCCACTGATGCGTTTTTGATGTCCTTTACCCGGTAGTAGCGCTCAAATATCCGCTGCTGATCGTCTGGTGAAATCCCTTTACCCTGATCATGAACACTGATTTCCAAATGATGATCATCTAAGCTGTGGTAATCGACTACGATGGATGTTCCCACAGGCGAATACTTCACCGCATTTCCAATCAGGTTATTGAGTACCTGGGAAATCTTTTCGCGGTCTGCCAGTACGGATTGCGGACCGGAAGTCCTGAAATCAAAATGATGCGTATGGATGGTTGAAAGCACTTCATCTTCAATCTCAGAGAATAATGCCTGGAAATCAAAGGCTGTTTTCAGAATATGCATCTGTCCTGAATCCAGTCTTGAAACATTAAGGAAACCATTGATCATGCTGTTCATACTATCCACCTGCTTTAAAGACTTTTCAAGCGTATTCTGCTCCAAAAGGTTCTCTGCCTTTACAGCCATTCTCTGCAAAACCTGCAGATAAGCCTTGAGTGATGTGAGCGGTGTTTTCAGTTCATGGCTTACCATACCCATAAAATCATCTTTCCGCTCCTCCTCTTTTTTCTGTTCGGTAATATCCCTGAGGGTACCGTTAAGGCTTACCGGATCGCCCTTCTGATCATAGAAAACCCTTCCATTTGCCTGTAACAGCCTGATCTTTTTATCGGTATTATTCTGAATCCGGTATTCTACAAAGTAACAGCCGTCAGAATCTTTACTGAGAACATTGGTAATCGCTTCAATAACCCGATCCCGGTCTTCCGGCACTATGACTGCTAATGCCAGGGACAGGTCTACATCTTCGTCGGAAGATAAGCCGAACCAGGATTTAAGCAGATTGTTTCCGGAGAAAAGGTTGGTTGAAGGCTGGTAATAGAATGTAGCGAGTTCGCCGGCATCTATGGCCATAGCCAGCATCTGCTGGTCATTTTCGTTCTTTCTCCTGTCCAGCACCTGCTGGGTAATTTCTTCAAGGATAATCAGGACTCCGCTGATCTCGCCGTCTTCAGAAAATATAGGCTGATATATGGAATTGACAATAGCCTCTCTTAACCCATCTTCATGCCGCAGTTTCACCATGAATTCATTATTGATCCTCGGTTTCCCACTTTGATAGACTTCTTTAAGCCACTGATTTACCGGCTGGTCCTGTAACTCCGGACGGGCATCTTCATGCGGGAAGCCAATAACTTCCTGCTCTGTTCGCCCCCAGATCTTAAGGATGGCTGGGTTGGCAATTTCAATCATATGTTCCGGCCCCTGCAGCATGGCAATTCCAACAGGAGCCTGCTCAATAATGGCCCGGACGTGTTCCCTGCTGTGGGCAAGCAGCTTAACAGAGTCATTGAGTTCTTCGTTGGTTGAAGTCAGCTCTTCAAGAGTGGCAGCCATTTCCTCATTAAGAGCCTGCTCCCTCTCCTCCTTCTCCTGTATCCTTTGCAGGAATTCCTTCCGTGAGGTTACGTCCAGCGCGGTATTGAGTATGCACCATGTTTTTTTCTGGTGATCGGTAAGGGCTTTATATTCGTAATCAAAATAACCAAGCGTCTCTTTTCCGTTTTTGATCAGTTTTGCCGGGGCATCGGATACCGAATAGGTGGTACCGGAATGCCATACTCCCCGCAGGAGTTCCAGAAAAGGCTGCCCCTCCAGTTCAGGGATGGCTTCCATCAATGGCTTACCGATAACGGAAGCATCTTTGCCCCAAAGCGCCAGCATGCCTTCGTTCGCAAAACGGATAACCATATCTTCCCCTGAATAAATAGAGGTTGGTGCCGGAGAGGAAGCCAATGCCTGAATGATCAGATCCAGGCTGAAGTTGTTATCGGACAATGTTTCTCGGGTAATCATAAATTCAGCAAATATAGGAAAAAGTACGTTGACGCCCCCGAACAGTGGTATGTGAAATACCCAAAGGAATATCAACTCATTATAGCATTGAAAGAAATAACAACGAAATGACAAAGACAGATACTGCTGTAATTTTTTTATTATCAAATTGATTTCATATGCATTCATATCAACACCATGATCAGAAAAATATGAGATTCAATATTATTTTATTAATTTAATAATTATCACACACTATAATTAAAATTATACTAATACGAAATGATATGTTTAAAATAATAAAATATTTTGGCTTAATTATTGAGCAATTGTCAATGCATTAATTAAAAATCACATCACTATTTATGAAAGAATCTACCAACCCGAAATCGGAACAACTGGATCATTCAACAACCGATAATACGGATCAGGCTTTAACCACCAACCAGGGCCTGAAGATCAATAACGACCAGGATTCACTGAAAGCCGGTGAAAGAGGACCAAGCTTACTGGAAGATTTTATCCTGAGAGAAAAAATCACTCATTTTGACCATGAACGAATTCCTGAAAGAATCGTACACGCAAGAGGGTCCGGAGCACACGGTGTTTTTAAAATCAACAAAAGCCTTTCAAAATATACCAAAGCAAAATTCCTGGCTGAGGAAGGAAAAGAGACCCCTGTATTTGTGCGTTTCTCTACGGTTGCAGGAAGTGCGGGAAGCACTGACCTGGCGAGGGATGTAAGGGGTTTTGCCGTTAAATTTTATACGGAAGAAGGCAATTATGACCTGGTAGGAAACAACATCCCGGTATTTTTCATCCAGGATGCCATTAAATTCCCGGATTTAGTACATGCCGTAAAACCTGAGCCTGATAATGCTATTCCCCAGGCCGCCTCTGCCCATGATACGTTCTGGGATTTCATTTCTTTGATGCCGGAAAGCATGCACATGATTATGTGGGCCATGAGTGACCGGGCCATTCCGAGAAGCTACAGGATGATGGAAGGTTTCGGCGTCCATACCTTTAAATTCATTAATGGAGAAGGGAAAATGCATTTTGTGAAATTTCACTTTAAGCCAAAATTGGGCGTGCATTCAGTAGCCTGGGATGAGGCCACTAAAATTTCAGGAAAAGATTCGGATTTCCACAGAAGGGATCTGTGGGAAGCTATTGAAAACGGCGCTTTCCCGGAATGGGATTTTGGCGTACAGATCATCCCTGAAGAAGATGAACATAAATTCGATTTCGACCTGCTGGATCCTACAAAACTGGTTCCGGAAGAAGAAGTACCGGTAGAACTGGTAGGAACCCTGACGCTGAACAGGAATCCTGATAATTTTTTCGCAGAGACTGAGCAGATCGCTTTCCACCCGGGGCATCTGGTTCCCGGGATAGATTTCACCAACGATCCTTTGCTTCAGGGCAGGCTGTTTTCTTATACCGATACACAGCTTTCAAGATTAGGATCACCGAATTTCCATGAAATCCCAATCAACAAATCGATCAACACCGTTCATAACAACCAGCGTGACGGGCATATGCGCCAGCAGATCATGAAAGGTAAGGTGAGCTACGAACCCAATTCGATGGGCGGAGGATGCCCGTTCCAGGCCATGATGAAAGACGGGGGATTCGCATCCCAGGAAGAACGCGTAGACGGCAAGAAGATCAGGACAAGAAGCCAGAGCTTTGTTGATCATTATTCTCAGGCCAAATTATTTTACAACAGCCAGTCCGGGCCTGAAAAGACCCACCTCCAGAATGCATTGATCTTTGAATTGTCTAAGGTAACCATTCCTGCGATCCGTGAAAGAGTGGTTGGACAGCTGAATTTCATCAATAAAGAACTCGCAGCAGCAGTAGCCAAAAAAGTAGGCGTGAATGTAACCGTACTGGAACAGCCTAACGGAAGCATCCCTGCAGATGCTGACCCGAAATCGCTTCAAAGCCCTGAAAAAGAACCTTCCACGAAAAGTTCTGATGCTTTAAGCATGAAGAATACGGTTAAAGATACCATCAAAAGCAGGATCATCGGTTTTATGATCGAGGATGGCGTGCATGCACAGGATGTCAATGCACTGAAATCAAAACTTGAACAGGAAGGTGCTGTTGTACAGATTATTGCAGGAAGCCTGGCCGCTGTAAAAGCAGATGACGGCACTTCGTTTGAGCCGAAACATTCCCTGACCAGCACAGCCAGCGTGTGTTTTGATGCGTTGTATATCGGAAGTGGTAAACAATCAGCGGAGAACCTTATGAATGAGGATAATAAGCCGGGTACGCTTTTATTCATCAATGAAGCTTATAAGCACTGTAAAGCGATCTATTTCGGTAAAGGAACCGATGATATTTACAATGCAAGCAATGTCAAACAGAAGAAGCACGAAGATCCTGCGGTCATCATTTCAGACCAGAACGATTCCGATGCATCATTTATCAAAGCGGTAGCGCAGCACCGGGTTTGGGAACTGGAAAAAGCCAGAAACAATCCTGCCTAATCGGCACACGATTTACATCACTGCTCAGCCTGTCATTAAAGATGATCAGCTGAGCAGTTATTTTTTATAAGAATATCTAAACTACGGTTATTATAAATCAGGGAACTCTAATTCCCTGCACTTTCCGGAATTTGTTTTCTCCTGATGAAGATACAGATCAGAAATAACCCGAACAGAGCTACCCACACCCCAGATATTACCCCTATAAAAATGGGCCTGATAGACGGATGAAGATAATTCGGATGGTAAAACAGCCGTTCAAGCGTTGCCAATTTCTCTTTCAAGGCATTCCTCTCAAAATTATTCCGGATCGCATTCAGCGGTTCCTGCCTATGGTCACGGTAATAGAAAACGTCCCGGGTAAGTTCTTCGGGAACGATCTGGTGCTCTATATGGTATTTGCTGAGCAGACCATTAAGTTTTCGGAACGAATGAAGCAGGGAATCCTGAGGATATTTGTACAGCAGGTTGTAGCGGGTTACTGCATTCCGGTATTGCTGATGCGGTCCCGGAATATGATGGACCGGCATGAAAAGGCTTTTGTTTTCAAGAAAGATGCAGATATCCCCATCATAATCAGGATGCACTTCAATTCCTTTGTAAAGCACTTGGGTGCTGTCCCCTGTTTCTTTCCTGGAAATAACCCTCTTTTTCAGTTCGTTTTCATCAATGCCGGCCAGGGTCAGCAATGATCGTGACTTCCTGCTTAGACTTTTGAAATCTCCGCGAAGCATCTTTAAGGTATCAATGCTGTAGTAGGTCGTTTGTGTCGAGTAATAATCCCTGTTACCAGGATCATAATACACCGTATCCCTTTGTGCGATCACCGGATATGGCTCTGGAAATAAAACATTTTCAGGGTTAAACAGTTTTTCTGAGCTGTAGGATGTATAAGAATACAGGAAAGGTTGCAGGACGTTGAGCAGTGTTTTGTCTTCATTAAAAGCCTTCTCCGGAAGTTCCGTCCTGATTTTGGCATTTCCTCCCAGGCTGTAGCTGATAAAGAACGTTAATGAAAACAGGGAGATCATAAGCAGGGCAGCTCCGATCCGCAGTAACGCCGGTCCCGTATACCTGTTTCCCGAATGATTTCTGAGGAGCACGACAAGAAACACAAACAGGAACAGACCGGTAATAAAAAAGTGCGAGATGGAAACATCATCATAGAATTTGAACCGGTAAAATTCTGTATAGGGATCAGCCTGCCTGATTCCGTCGAATGTAAAGTATCCGTATATAAAATAGCCGAGATGGATCAAGGCCAGTATGGCAAAGGATCTGATCAGCATTCGTTTCAGTTTTCTGGTCATGGGATGATGTTAAAATGGTATTCTGAAAAATAAACATTTTTTACATGAGATAGAAAATTATTATTAAGCTTTTTCTACACCGGTATTGTTCATGATAATTATGCAATTTTCAGTAGGTTTAAATCTATGTGCTCACTTACTTTCAAGCTATTCACTTTAAGATTCTGATTTGATCAGAAGATTCATTTACACTATTATGCCAAGAATATTTTGGAAGAGAATATTAGGCTGATTGAGGCTGAATAAAAAACAATAGATAAGCTATTGGTTTTCTTTACCAAATATTACAGATATGCCAGCGCCCAAGATTACTAAGATCTATAAGAGCGATGGGATATTGAAGTATGTTTTAAGTTTATAAAACAACATCTCTATTTTAACCAATTTATAAGCTACAGTGAAAATGGGATTAAGGTGATGATGTATATAGCAGCTATATTGATGATTATTTACAAGAAGCTTAACGAGATAGAAAACCACAATATGGCTAAGTAGGAATTTATTAAAGAATTAAAAATGGAGATCATCAAAGAAATCATGCCCATCTGTGGTGGGGATCCCGGAAAAACACCCAGATACGGCAGCAATTATATCTTCCGAACAGTAGTGTTTTTAAAACCTTGAAGGTTTGGAAGCGGAAAAAGTTTTTCAGATGAAATGCTGATCCGCTTACTTGATTTCTCACACGCTTATTTTGCAGTAAGAAACCTCATAGGTTTTGGAAATCTATGAGGTTTGTACAATAGAAATTTCCAGCATGAATTCATAAAAAAAGCTGCAATAACAGGTATTGCAGCTTTTGGGTTTATGATGAATGAGTTTACTCGGAAATCGTCACCTGAGTTCCCTGGGTATGCGCATTCATCTGAGGCGCATAATAATTCTGGATAGTCGTGATTCCGTTCGAGAATTTCCCGGAAGCATTGGCGACCACATCGTATTCAAATACGTACTTCCCTTTTGGCATGGCCTGGATGTAAAAGTTGGTGGAGGCGTCTTTGGTCGACTGGTAATAACTCAGTCCGTTTTTCCACTCGTATCCTGATAAAACATCTACCGGCTCAAATCCTGCGGCACGCATGTCTTTGATGTGGATGAATTCCATCGGACGGTCGGTATTCAGGATCATTCGTACAGTTACGCGGTCTCCGGTTTTCAGGGGGGTCTGCGCTGAAATCGGCTGCAACTCTTCTCCGTTCACGGTCTTGATTTTCCTGTACAGCTCTTTGCTTACGGAAAGGTAAGTTTCGGAAGACCTGATCTTATCCAGGTCTTCATAATACTGCCAGAATAATCCTCCCTGCACGATTCCCGGACCTGGTTTGGTCACTGTAACCGTAGCCAGGTTTTTATCCAGTACATCGCTTTTCACCGTTGATTTTACATAGCCTGTTGCCTGGGTCTGCGGCTGGATCTGTTTCCCGCCCCATACAATGGTTGCCTGATTGCTCTCGGTACCGGTCCATGACTGCCCTGAATTCAGGATGGTAAAGATCACTTCCGCCGTAGCCCTTGAACTGCCCCATGAATTGACTTCTTTCTGGGTTACCAGCCATATTTTCAGGTCTTCAATAAATGACTGATCCTGCGGCTTCAACAGGCTGAATGCTTCAATGGCTCCCGCATGGTTCACCACTTTTGAGCTGAACCAGCCCCAATCGTCCAGGTTCTGTTTCCAGTATGTTCCCTGGGCTTTTGTTTCTGTAGAGGTTTCTTTCAGGTAGTTCATCAGCTTAGCGGAAACTTCCTTCTGGCCATAGTTGTTCATCAGAAGTGCTATACGGTGCAGTCCGAAAAACGTCAGATCGGTCATTTTTACGGTTTTGGCCTGCTGCTGAACCAGGGTTTTCAGTTCGGCACCTTTTCCTTTCAGAGGATATTGCTGCTCCCAGTAATTTCTGGTATTCAGGTAATCCAGAATCAGGTTGTTCCATACTTTATCTTTGCTGCTTACACCATTTGCATATTTGCTGATTTCGGTATCGGCATACTGAACCAGTTTGGCTACCATTGCATTCTGTGCCGAATCCTGGTAGTCTTTCATATTTCCTTTCAGCCACTGGTTGATTTTGCCCAGGTTTTTAAGGATATAAAGGGAAACACTGTATGAGCTCGGATATCCAGGATACCAGGAGAAGCCGCCGTCCGGATTCTGAAGGTTTTTCAGCTCTTCCCAATCCTGCATCGTAGAATTCTTCATGTTGTTGGCATCAAACAGCAGCGCCAGTTTCTGCATCTGCTCCTGTTCATTGCTGCTTTCCAATACCCAAGGTGTTTCTTCCAGCAACAATTGTTTCAGTTCCTGGTTCTTTTCAAGATTGGACTGTAACAGTCCTTTATTCTGGTATTCCTCAAAAATGGTCTTCATTTTCGGATTAGCCCTGAAGATCTCAGAGGCTAAGACATCGGCAAACCATTTGTCGAAAACAACGTCTGAAGAATTGTTCAGGTCGTTTTTCATGGAAGGAAGCGCAAACATAATTTCCCATACCGGATTGGTGGTCAGCTCAAGCGTATTGGACACATTGGAAATGGTCTTTGAGCCCGTATTTTTAAGCTGGTCCAACACGAATGTTTTGGTTTCACCCTGTTTCACAAATACAGGAACGGCATCGGTGACCAGCATCCTGTTCGGAAGCACGGCAACGGCCTGCTGCTCACCATCGGAGTACTGGCCTGCTTTCGCCACCACTTTAATGATGATGGAAGAGATGTTTTCAGGAACTTTCAGCTTCCAGGTCAATGCAGCATTTCCATTTTCAGCCAGTTCAAAATTCTGTACTCCTGCATTGATACCGAATTTAGAGGATACATCCTCATTGGTAAAGGCATCCAGGATTTGCAGGCTTGCCGAACCGTTCAGCTTTTTATCTGTCAGGTTAGACAGTCTCGACTGGAGGTTCAGTTCATCTCCTTCTCTTAAGAAACGCGGATAATTAGGGGTTACAGAAAATTCTTTCTGGGTAACCACTTCTTTTTCCAGAGTGGCTGCTCTGGCATCTTTGGTATGCGCCAGGAACATCAGCTTCCATTTGGTTAAGGCTTCCGGAGAAGTGAATTCAAAGCTGACATTGCCTTCGGAATCGGTTTTAAGGTCCGGATAGAAGAATGCTGTTTCATTGAGGTTCTGGCGAACGGCTACTTTATCAAGTTCACCCATTTCAACTAAGCTGTCTGCGGTAGATTCCTGATCAGCATTTGGCATAGCCACTTTGCTTTTATATCCTGTAACTACCACTTCTTCTAAAGCAGCTTCCTTTTGTACTGCCGCTGGTGCAGCCACTCCCCGGATTACCATTCCCTGAACTCTACCGTCCAACCTATTAAGGATGGATCTGTTGGTCAGATTACCATCAAACCAGTTGAAATCCGGAACTAGGACATTCCTATTATTGAAATATGGCATTCTTTTCTGGTAGTATTCCGATAAGAGGTTCGGGTTCATGGTATACGAAGTAATGCTAGAATACGGTACATTCATGCTCCTCCAGTCGAACCGGTTGGCCGCGAACTGATCCAGAGCCATATCATACATATTCGCCAGCACTTCAGCATTGATCTTTTCTTTCTGGCTGCCTGTCACTTTTACCGACCATTTTTCTTTGGTTCCCGGCTCGATTTTATCCCTGAACGTAACCGTTTCTATTTTTAATGGTGCTTCGGAATCTTTGATCTTGAGTGTAACGGATTCTGTCTGGATGTCGTTAAAAGCCACAACCTGAAACTGGATGTTCAGTTCGTTAACCGCTTTGTCATTCGGGATATCTGCCTTATATTCCAACACCCCGTTTTTCATCTGGCGGACTTCCGGAACCGTTTTGCCGGAACCGTCCTGGACAAAAATATTCACCAGGGCGTCAGAGACTGCGGAATAGGCATAGATTACCGCACTTCCGCCACGAGAGAATTCTCCTTTAGGCGCTACCACACTTAAAAATGGTTTCTGACCTGTATTTAAAGCTTTCTTATCCCAGACACTGAAATACTGTACTGTTTTGATGGTATCTTTACCTTCGATATTATACAGTTCAAGCTTATAGTCACCGGCCTGAAGCGGACCAAGGTCAAGCATTTGCTGGTTCTTCTCTGCACCGTTCAGCACTACTGCGGACACTTTTCGTTCTTTCGGTTCGTCATTTTTATCATAGAAATCATGCGGGAATTTGCTGATGAATTCAGGTTTTGACAACTTCGGAAGATCCTGTACTGCTGCCTGGAAGTTGTTCCTGAAAATCCTGTCGGCACCCTGCAACCTGGAAAGGTTTACCCTGTAGGCTTTTTTCAGTTCCTGGTCATTGTAATTTTTCGTTTCTACTTTGGTTTTTACATTTTCCCCGGCAAAAACATTATTGATTTCATCGGCTTTGATATAATGCGACACTGAAGCTACCTTAAGCTGGGTATCCGCAGACTGGGTTTCACCATTGATATCGGTTACGGAAGCATTGATTTCATAATTATCGATCTGGACACCTTCCCTTTTCTCATCTTTTTTAAGGTCGACACGGATGGTAAACTCCCCTTTTTCATTGGTTTTTGCTTCCCCGAGAACAGAGTTTTCATTGTTGCTGCCGTTATCATACCAAGGGAAATATCTCCAACGGATATCGCGTTTTTTTATTTCATACTGTACCGTCGTATTGCTGAGCGGCACACCGGAGAACATCATGGCTTTTCCTTTGAGCATAATGGTCTGGCCGTACTGGTATTCTTCCTTCACCGGTTCAAATGTTACTTCAAATTTCGGCCTTTTATACTCTTCAACCCGGAAGTCTTTTTCTCCTTCCTGATCTCCGTCCGTCCTCAGGTAAAAAGTACCGTTCAGCTTACCTTTGGGAAGGATAAAGCTGCCGTTGTAGGACCCGAACTCATTGGTGGTGAATGTCTGCGAAGAAACATTCTCATCATTCGCATCCACCAGCGTGATCTTTTGTTTCAATCCGGCCACTACGGATTCGGTTTCTTTCCTGATCCGGGTGTTGATGACCTTAAAGTAAACGGTCTGTCCGGGACGGTAGATGGCGCGGTCCGTAAAGATCTGTGCCATGCTGCGGTCTTTCTGCTCAGCATTATTTTCCGGACTGTTGTTACCATAGGAACGCATGATCTGGAAATCATTGGTTGCCGGCTGGTGGATCAGGAATGTTCTGTAATACTGCCCGTTTTTGGTAGCCGGTAGCCTGAATGTTCCGTCTGAATCGGTGTTTCCGTTGGTTGTATTGAAGCTTGCGTTTCCGGCATACTCGTAAAACGTCAGTTTTTCGGTTTTTACCGGTTTCCCATTTTCACTGCTGACCAGTTTGAGGACATCTGAGTCGCCTCTGTCCTCTCTTTTACTCTGGTAAATGATTTTATGATCGGAAACCAGGAACCAGAAATTCTTTTCCTGGTTTTTATCTTTCAGCTCATCGCCCGGAATAGTACATTCAACCATATAAATCCCTGACGGAAGCGGCTTTATTTCCAAAGCCGTGGTATGGTTATGGAAGTCCTTAAGGTCCGGCAATGTGTAGTCCTCTTTCCTCACAAGCTTTTTAGGAACCTTATTTACGGAACCCCCGTAGGGATTGGACAGATACTGCATAAATGGGAGGATATCCTTTATTTCGTAAATATTCAGTGAAAATGCTGAAATGTTCTTATGCTCTGCCACAAGCTGGATCGGAAGCTTACTTTGCGCCTCCTGCTCATATTTCAGCTGCAGGTACGGATTGGTAATCTGGTTTTCGCTGTTCCTGATGTTATCCAGGAAGAGCGATTCAGGATAACGGCTTTTGGCCTGCTCTGCCACTGCCAATGCTTCTTTCTCTTTGTGCCTGCCGATAAGTTCCTG
Source organism: Chryseobacterium camelliae (assembly GCF_002770595.1). Lineage (NCBI taxonomy): Bacteria > Pseudomonadati > Bacteroidota > Flavobacteriia > Flavobacteriales > Weeksellaceae > Chryseobacterium > Chryseobacterium camelliae. The sequence goes on from NZ_CP022986.1 coordinate 950,894, forward strand.
CATGATTTCCTGCATGATGACCACTTTGTAATCTCCTTCCACGTCAGATTTCAGCAGGTCCTGAAGTCCTTCCAGACGGTTTTTACATGCTGAGAAGCTGCAGTTCTGCGACCATTTGCGGTGCATGAAGTACAGTTTTGCATTTCCTGTATTATCTGCAATCAGCCCGTCATACCGGGCATTGATTTTTTTCTGGTTATCTGTCAGTTCATTCTTTGTAAAAAGGTTTGAATTGGACAGGAATTCGATCTCCTGTACTCCATACCAGTCGGACAGTGTAGGAAAATAAGCCAGGTCAGCCTTCTCCGGGAAAAGGTCTTTATAGGCTGTCATAGAAATCTGCCGCATTTCCTTTTGCTGCGCATCCAGTGCCGCAAAGTTTTTGAGCAGGTAATTTTTAAAGGCCAGCCTGCTCCAGGTCTCGATCTGTGAGAAATCCTGCGTATCCAGGTTGGTACGGCCGTTGATCCTCCATGAGTTATTGTTATAATAATTCATGAAAAATTCATTGGCAAGGGTATCATACAAAAGTTTTTCCTTTCCTTTCAGCTGCTTCCCGGCAGTCTGGATCTTCGCAAAAAAAGTAGAAACCGCGTTGTTGTTTTCCTGGTCTCCGGTCTGGTTGATGATGCTGAATTCCGCTTTCAGGGAACGGATCAGCTGAAGTACATTGTTGTCTTTCATGGCCTGATTTTGGATGTCCAAAACAATAGGAAGACTGGATTTGAAGGTCCCCTTCCCGACGTTTGCTTCTATCTTTTTCCATTGTTCGTCATAGTATTTCTGCGCAACAGCCCCGGAGGAAACCAGCAGCAGAAGGAAAAAGACAAAAGTCTTGCAAAGTCTTTTCATAAGTGTTATTTTTGATCTGATGAATTTATTAAAAATACTGAAAAAATCCATTATAGACAGCCAATTGTATGTCTCATTAATGGGAACTCTTTTTGCAGTATTCTTCATGCTAGAGCAAAACACGTTCCGATGGCCTACCGTACTCTTTATTTTCATCACCTATTTCAGCGGCTACCTGTATACCAAATACCAGAATACGAAACATTTCCCGGCCATACTGGTCCTGAATGCTGTGGCAGGAATCGTCTGTGCCCTGCTGATTATTTACAACCATAACGGGGTCAGGCTTCTGAAATGGCTGGTTATTGTGATCTTAGGACTCCTGTACAACAGTTTTTTCCTCGATGTTTATATCCGTAAGATCTCTTTGCTGAAAGTCTTTTATGTAGGACTGGTCTGGGCACTGGTGAACTGCTGGCTCACACTGCCGGAATTCAGCATCCCTATTTTTGTGATCAGCTTCTGTTTTATCACAGCGCTGGTACTACCGTTCGACATCCGGGATATGAAGAGCGATACGGTGGAAACTTTTCCTAAGCTGATCGGGGTACGGAACACCAAATATATAGCTTATCTCCTGGTGTTTATCAGCCTGCTGACCGCCATTTTCCATCTGGAATACCAGCATGGGGTCGCCTTTTTTATGGCCTGTACCGTTACTTTCGGGTTTATTTACGGTTCAAAGAATGACAACAGCGATGCTTATTTTTCTTTCGGGGTAGAAAGCTGTTCGGCACTTCCCTTTTTATTTCTGGCTATAATACAGTATTTTTGACGTATGATTATCAAAAGACTTTCCCTGTACAATTTTAAGAACCACACCGAAAGAAGGTTTGTGTTCTCACCACAGATCAACTGCTTTGTGGGCAATAACGGTGTAGGGAAAACCAATATCCTGGATGCCCTCCATTATTTATCCGTCGGGAAAAGCTTCCTCGGGAACACAGACCTGAACAACATTAAAAAAGACGAGGATTTTTTCACCCTCGATGCGGATATTATCAATGACGGCAGTGAAGACCAGATCAAAATCTTCCAGCCTAAGGAATCCAAAAAAGTCATCAAGAAGAACGACAAGAGCTACGACCGGATGGCCGACCATATCGGCTACCTCCCCAGTGTCATGATTTCGCCCTACGATTCCAACCTGATCTCAGATTCCGGGGAAAGCAGAAGGAAGTTCCTGGACTCAATGATCTCACAGACGGACCCGGAATACCTTTTTGACCTGATCCAGTACCAGAAAACCATCCAGCAAAGGAATGCCCTGCTGAAATATTTCGCCAAAAACCGCGTGTTCGACCGTGATTCACTGGAAATCTATGATGATCCGATTACCGGGCACGGCACCAAGATTTTTGAAAAGCGCAGGGAATTCGTCACCATGCTTAACCCGATTGTACAGAACTTCTATGGCATCATTTCAGGCGGAAAGGAAACCGTTTCCGTGCAATATGAATCCCACCTGCTTGAAGGCCGTTTTGAGGACCTGCTGAAGGACAACCTGGAAAAAGACCGCATGCTGACCTATACCTCCAAAGGCATCCATAAGGACGACCTCCTTTTTGAAATGGATGATCACCTCATCAAAAAGACCGGTTCACAAGGCCAGCAAAAGTCTTTCCTGATTTCCCTGAAGCTCGCCCAGATGAGCCTGATCAAGGAACTGACGCATAAAACCCCGATCCTCCTGCTCGATGATATTTTCGATAAGCTTGATGATACAAGGGTTTCACAGCTGATCGAGCTCGTTAACCGGGAAAATTTCGGACAGATCTTTATCACAGATACGCACCGGGAACGGACGGAAAACGTGGTGAAGAAGATCAATGAGGAGAGCATTATCTTTGAGTTATGAGTAATAAGTAATGGGTAATGAGCAATGGGTAATAAATGATGGGATATTTTTCAAAATATTGATGTTGGTCTGATAAAAAAGAATTTAGATGAGAAAGAAGAAACGGGAATATCAATCCTCCGAGCTGGTGAAGTCTTTTGCCAGGATCTACGGCTTTGAGGACAAGCTGCTGGCTTTTGAAATCAAGGATTTCCTGGAGGATTACCTTGATGAAAGTCTGTTTGCCGAAATCATCAGTGTCAATCTTTCAGATAAAGTGGTTTCTATCAGGATCGGATCGCCGCTTCTGAAAAACGATTTTAAGATGCGTAAAAGCTTTTACCTGAAAAAATTCCAGGACCAGTTCGGCGAAGAACTCTTTACCGATCTTCAGATTTTGTAGTTACTGTACTGCTCATCAGCTCATCTGCACGTTTATCCAGTCCGGACCGGATCGGCAGGAAGAATTTAAGCGGATGCTTAAGGAAATACCTGAAAATCTCTTTGTAAATTTCACTGACCTGCCCGAAGTTCAGCTTCCTGGAACGGAATGCCAGGAACATGGATAGGGAAAAACTGACCAGGAAATTAAAAAATCCGATCAGGAATACGGTAATAAAGGAAATCCAGAATGTATAGCTATCCACGGAAAAGTCTTTTCCGTACAATCCCAGCGCAAAATTGCCCGCTGCAAAGGTAATGTGGCGGATATCCAGGTCAAGTCCCAGGAAAAGCCCAACCGGAGCCGTGGCGCCCAGGAATACCCCGAACCAGAAGTTGGATACGATCCCCGGCCAGTTGCGCGCATAATATCTGGAAAGTCCCTTCGCAAATTTCGCCCCCAGGAATTTCCTTATCGAAAGGTTTTTGGCAATCCGTTCAGGGATCTGGTAAAATACGGAGTTGTTCCCGATATTCCCGGAAATAATTCCTGAAATAAACAGGTAAAAGCCGGCAATACTGGCGTGAAGGATTGCTTTTGACTTAAACGGATCCAGGTCCATCAGGAGCTTGTCTGAGCGGTCAATGGCCAGGTTCTGGGAAAAGAATACATCCAGGCCGTAAATAATGGCCAAGGCCACCGGGAACGAAAGCAGGACATTGCCGACAAAAGCAATGAACTGGCTCCTGAACAGCTTGGAAACCAGATGCGCAAACTCCTTACGGTTTCTTTGGGTGTTCCCCTCTTCAGAAAGCACTTTCGTCATGGTTGCTGCCGTCATAGCCGGCTGTTTGGTAGCCAGCGTAAACCGCATCAGATAGATCATGACAAATCCCATCGCATAATTCAGGGAATAGAAAAAGGCATGGAAAAAATCACTTCCCGGTATATATCCGTACAGCACTTTCAGCACACATAAGGCTCCTACGATAATGCCTCCTCCACTCGCTTTATAAAACATGGTCATGTACTCCTTCTTGGTAGAAGTAATGTAATGGCTCCCCGTTTCTGCGGTATGGTTGGTAATCAGGTGGGAAATCAGACGCGTACTGTCGTTGATGAGTTCCGAGATATTATTCTTATGGGATTTATAGCTCAGGATATTAAAGATCAGCTGCTTGGAATTGCGCGTAATATCTGCCTCAGTATCGATCACCAGCAATTGTATGGTTTCAAAAATACGCTGGATCTGCTGCCGGATCTTCAGCAGCGACTGGTTGATCTTTCCGGAAATCCCGTATTGCGAGGAATTCTTGAATGCGATATTCACAAATTCCAGGCACTGCTCGATATAGATTTTGATCTGCTTGTACCGGCTGTCCCTGGAATCCAGCTGCAGCTCAGGATTCTGCTCCAACTCTTCCGCAAGGTCTTCCAGCTCGTTCTGCAAAGCCAGGAAAGGGTTATCAAAATTCCTGTATTCCGGGGCCATCCTCACCACATCCACTTCCATTGCCATTCCTGTAACCCTCCAGGAAAGGATGTTCATGGAGAAGATCAGCTCCTTTTTTACTTCAGGTTTAATAATGAAATCTGCGGCACCGATAATCTGCAAAAATTCGTTAAACTCATTTTCGGGAAGATTATGCAGGAATTTCAGTTCACTTCTCGGCGTGAGGCTGACGTTGTCAATCAGGTACCAGACCGTATTCTCATGCTCTACCGGAGGAAGTACCTTATTCAGGATCCTTTTTTTAAGTTCAGGAAAAAAAGCATTTTCTGAAAGGATATTGGCTTCTGTCAGCGAAAGGTTGAATGGGCGTTCCCTGAGGATGTTGTGGATATAATACCCGAAGTTGTCCGCAATATTGGGATTGCTCCTGAAGGAATTGAGGACTTCTGTAAAATCAGCTCTTTTGGCACTGTCGAGAAACTCGGCAAAGGGCTCCAGCGAGAGGGTTTCGTTCCTGAAAGAAAAATATTTCTTAAGAACTGATTCGAAATGGATACCGGAATTGAAAAGTTTCATGGGTACAAAGATACTATTTCAGGCTTATATTCCTCATCTGTCTCATAATCCAGTTATGTTTCCTGCTGAGGTAGGCTGATGGGTTATTAGGATCATATTTCTTAGGGTTCGGCAAAACGGCAGCGATCCATGCCGCTTCCGAAGTCGTCAGATCTTTGGCATGTTTCTTAAAATAATACTGGGATGCCGCTTCGATCCCGAAAACGCCTCGTCCCATTTCAATGGAGTTCAGGTACCTTTCCAGGATCACATCCTTACCCCATATTTTTTCGATGATAAAGGTATAAAAAGCTTCCAGCCCTTTGCGGAACCAGCTCCTGCCCTGCCACAGGAAGATGTTTTTGGCTGTCTGCTGTGAAATGGTGCTCCCACCTCTCAGCTTCTTGCCTTTTTCATTGCTCTTCATGGCCCGTTCAATGGCTTTATAGTCAAATCCGTCATGGATGAAAAAATTCTGGTCCTCCGAAGCGATGACGGCTTTTTTCACCTTGTCTCCCATTTCATCCGATGAAATGTAATCCCGCTGCAGTTTGCCGTATTCAAGGATTCCTCCGATCTGGGTAATCGTAATGGGAGGATTGAAAAACCTTCCCCAGACGATGAATACCACATTCAGGATCAGGATAATAAATATCAGTTGTTTGATTTTTTTCCACATAATCTTCGTAAACGAACTACAAAAATAAGGAATAAGTCCGATTTACGGCAGTTCTTTCATATAAGTAAGCCGGTAACCGGGGAAAAGTGAGGGATGGAAGATCTTGATGTAATCTTTCAGCACCACATCGGCACGCACTACTCCGCTTTCAAAAAAATCATTGGCTTTCTGCCTTTCACGGCCGGTGATCACGTATATTTTGCCGTTGTTAAATACATTCAGCCTGCTGTACAGCGGATTGATGCTGAGCATTTCTTTCTTTAAGACATGATTTCCGGCATTCACCCAATACTGGACGGAACCTGCTTTCGCATAGACTTCCTCAAAGCTCATGGTTACCGCTTTTTCATCAGTATTGTTCTGAAGGATGTAGTCCGCATGGGCATCGGTGATAAAACGCGCAGAAGACGTCCTGCCCCCCGGAAGGTACCAGACATCGCCATACATTTCATTGGCCAGCACCACCGGCTTTTCTTTGGTTCCTGCTGCCGTTTTCTTCAGGCTGTTGTAATTCTGTTCTATTTCCAGGTATTTCTTTTCGGCTTCTTCGCTTTTCCCCAGCAGCTTTCCGAACAGCTTCAGGTAGGCTGCTTTTTCCAGCGGCTGCTGTTCCAGGTACTCGTCGAGAAAAATTACCTGAATGCCGTTGTTTTTCAGCAGTTGGTAGGTATTGTCGAAGCTGGCGATATAATTCGTCAGGACTGCATCAGGTTTCAATGCCAGGACCTTTTCTACATTATACTTCTGCTCATTGCCCACATCCTGTATTTTGCCCTGCCGTACAAGCTGCTGGATTTTTTCCGAATATATATATTCCGGACTGGATACTCCCGCAATGGCATTTTCGATGCCCAGCTCAGCGATGTACCCGGCCATGCTGGCGTTCAGCAGTACGATTTTCTTAAACGGGACCTTATTTTCATCAATGGAATAGGTGAAATTCCCTGATTTCAGCTCCAGCTTCTGATCGGTCTCCCGGTACTGGAGCCTTCCGGAAATAGAAGTCCAGTCTGCCGATGAAATTTTTGGTTCTCTTTTACAGCCAATTAGCGTCCAGGCCGCGAATAATACTAAAATTTTCAGTTTCATCTTTCAAAGAAAAGAAAAAAGTGCTATATTTGCAAACCATTAAACAATGGCCTCGTGGCGCAACTGAATAGCGCATCTGATTACGGCTCAGAAGGTTACAGGTTTGAATCCTGTCGAGGTCACAAAAAGCAAAATTACGCCAGCTGAAAACAGTTGGCGTTTTTTTTTATTTCTGTATGGTACTTTGATCCAGAATAAGTTGGGAAGTATATCCGGAAACTTCAATTTACCGAGATAATTATTGCCCCAATATCTTTTTTCTGTGGTTTGAGCCCCAGTTATGCAGCTCTTCAATTACTTTTTCAAGAGTAAAAACATAATCTGTTGCGGTGTACTCCACTAATACAGGCGATTCATCATATACGGTCCGTTTAATCAGCTGATGCTCCTCTAAATCCTTCAGTTCTTTGGCCAGAACCTTTGAGGAAATTTTAGGAATGCTCCGTTCTATTTCCCTGAAGCGTTTATGGCCGCTCATGATGGAAATAATAATGAGTATTTTCCATTTGCCGCTTACCACATCAAGGGCATCACGGACGGTCAGCATTCTTGCCAGACATTCGGTTTGGGTACTCTCTGGAAATTGATCTGTCATATTGCTTACTTTAAGGTAACTGCTTACGTTGGGGTAACTGCTTACAAAATGTAAGCAAATGTACGTAATTTTGTACCATTAAAGAATATCAGACAGAAATTTCCAACCCTTAATTTTTTAACAATGACAAAACAGATTGACTTCGCTCAGAATCCTGATAAAAAGGCAAAACGGATTTATTGGATCATCACAGGCATTACCATGGCTTTGATCATTTTGCCCTCCTATTTCGCACCCAGAGAATACCTCATCCAGGCAGTTAAAAATTTACAGTTTCCGGATTACTTCACTCTTGAACTGGATATCCTGAAAATCGCAGGAGCTATCGTTATCCTGATTCCTGCTATTCCAACGATGTTCAAAGAATGGGCTTATGTAGGATTTGGAATCCTCTTGCTGTCAGCAAGCCTGGCACACGGTATGGTGGATGGGTTTGCCAAAGGTGTTGCTCCGCTTGTTCCGTTTGCGCTGCTCGCGGTATCCTATTATTATTTCCGGAAACTGAATTATGAAAAGTAATTCACTGGCTGCTATCTTCTCCTTGCTGTTCTTTATGGCATGCGGCCAGGAACAGCATCAACAACCATTAACACAAAGAAAAAACAAGACAATGGAAAATAAGATGAAAATAGAAATATGGTCGGATATTATGTGTCCGTTCTGCTATATTGGAAAACGTAATTTCGAGAAAGCATTATCACAATTCCCCGGTAAGGAATTCATAGAAGTAGAATGGAAAAGCTTCCAGCTTGACCCGGCTATGCCCGAAGTACCAAAATACCAGGAGGATATGTATATGTTCGTGGCCGACCACAAAGGCCTGAGCTATGAGCAATCCAAAACGATGCACCAGGACCTGATCCAATATGCCCAAAGTGTAGGTCTTGAATATAATCTTGATCGAGCCCTGGTCACCAATTCCATGAAAGGCCACCGCATTATACAGTTTGCCAAAACTAAAGGGTTGGGTGAAAAAGCGGAAGAAATTTTATTTTATGCTTACTTCACACAAGGTAAAAACCTCAATGACCAGGCAACCCTCATTGGGCTGGGAAAAGAGATCGGTTTAACGGAAAGTGAGGTGAATACAGCCTTTACAGATCCTGTGTATGCAGAGCAGGTAGAGCATGACAGCCGCGAAGCACAGCGTTTAGGAGCCACAGGAGTTCCCTTTTTCGTACTGAACCGAAAATACGCCATTGCAGGGGCGCAGCAGCCCAATGATATCCTGCAAACCCTTGAAAGGTCTTTTTCCGAATGGCAGAAAGATAATCCGCAGACCAGACTGGAAACCATACAGGGGAAAAGCTGTTCAACTGAAGGAGAATGCAATTAAACACCATAAAAAACAATACATTAAATCATTAAAAATGAAAACCATAGCAATAGTTGGGGCAGGTACCGGATTGGGTCTGTCCATTGCAAAGAAATTTGGTAAAAATGGATTTCAGGTAGCCCTTATCGAACGAAACCAGCAAAAGCTGAATGACCTGGTCGCAGAATTGAAACAATCCGGAATAGAAGCTTCTGCTTTTACAGCCGATATTCTGGATAAAGCCCAGATCATTTCCGCCTTTAATGCCATTAAGGAAAAATACGGTTTCATAGATGTCCTTGAGTACAGCCCGGTACCGAGTGTCCAAAATTTGGCGGGAACTTTAGATGTCAACGAAGAAAATGCGCTCCATCAGTTTCAGTTCAATGTATTGGGAGCCATTTCATCCATCAACGAAGTCCTTCCGGCAATGCTGAAAAAAAACACAGGGGCATTGCTGTTTACTACCGGAGGCGCATCAATACATCCAACCCCTATGATGGGCAATGTTGGTATTGCCATGGCAGGACTGCGTAATCATGTCCTGAATCTGAACACCGAGTTATCTGGCAAAGGTATTTACGCAGGTCATATTGGTATTGGTGTCTGGATGCAGGAAGGCTCCGGTGTACAGGATACAATCGCAGAAATATGGTATGATATGTATATCAGGCGGGACAGAGCCGAAGAATATATTTCAGAAGATACAGTGAGATCATTATAATTGAACCCAAAGCTGCCACGTCAGTTCAAATTGTCACCATATCCAGTATTTGATCTGCATGTGTCAATAATTGATTTGATTACAATCCTGTCGAGGTCGCAAAAACCGACATCTGAAGATTTTTCGCTTCTTTGTCGGTTTTTTTATTCCCTAACTCCTGATCAGGAAGATAATTTGTACAACAGTATTGATCTTTTCGGTGTTTATCATTATTACGGTGTTGTACCTTATGGTTTACTTCCACCAATAGTAATAATTATGATTGCCGTCGTACTCAAAACCGCAACGTGGATAGAGTTTGTTGCCGATGTCGTTTGTTTTCTCGGTTTCCAGCATCATTCCGCAAGCCCCCGTTTCATCGCACCATTGTTTTGCCCGGTCTATCAGTGCCACCGAAAGTCCGTGCCCTCTGTAATCAGGATGAACGAACAAATCACTTAATAAATATTGTTTTGCCAGTCTGATGTAATGATAGAGTTTGTACAATTGAACAAAACCAACTGCTTTGCCGTCTGCATACACCACAAAAATGTTGGATTGGTCGTGGTCCATTCGCTCCCTGATAAACTGTTTGCATTGCTCATAATTATCTTCCTGACGGTAAAAAACCCGGTAAAGGTTAAATAATTCTGCGATCGTGTCCAATTCGTTCAGACCTGCTGTTTTGATACTAAATTCCATTTTTTATGATTTTTATTTTGACAGTACAAAACTATCGGATTACAGGATGAGCATTGTGGTACAGTTTATAGACAAACAGCTGGTCCAGGATGCCCGCTAATAGTCTTCGAAAACCGTAAGTATATCATCGCATGGACTCAAAGCCCATCATATCTGAGGTGTACTTTCGTGTACCGGAGCGGATACACCAGCCAATATCAGCCCTTCTTGCAGATGCGGATCAGATAATACAGAGTTCCTGCTTAAACGCACTTCTCATTCCTCGAATTTTCACACACAAGTACCGCAGGTACCTCTGCAAAATAAATACAGCACATTCATACCGATATTTCACAGTGCTTCCAGTCATGGTATCTGCTTATTCCATAAAAGGTAGTTGTTTGCTCCGTTTACTGTTACCTTTACGTTGACCATATCGGATAGAGAATCTGTTTTTCATAGGAATCATTCACCTGTTTTTCCAGCATTATATTTCATTTTTCGATATCGGTCAAATAAAAAGCCCGAAAGCTTTGTAGGGCTTCCGGGCTTTAAAAACAATCTATTTCAGGTCTTCAACCGAAGCTCCAAAATTGATGTGTAACACATTTCCATTGGCCAGTACCAGTGCCGGGACAGATTGTACACCAGCCGCTTCCGCATCCTTTACTTTGGCTTTATCCTGTCCCAAATGGATGACTTCGACCTCACTTTCAGGAATGAAATTTAAAATGTCTTGTTCTGCGCTGACGCATACAGGACAACCTGCATGATAAAAAATTGCTTTTTTCATTTTGCTTTATTTTTAGAGATTTAACTTTGATAAACTTGATTTTCTATGGCGGAAAGGATGCCGTCCAGTTCTGCTATTTCATTTTGTCTGAGTGGCTGAATAGGACTTCTGAATCCTCCACCATCAACACCCAGAAGATCCAGTCCGGCCTTAATGGAACGTGGCAAACCTTTGGTTACGATGAATTTCAACAGATCAACCTGCCGGTAGAATATCGCTCTCGCTTTGTCCAGATCGTTATCCTGTATGGAATCATACAGTGCTATATTCAGTTCAGGGATCAGGTTTGGGGCAGCCGTACACCACCCTCTTGCACCGGCAGAAAAAGCAGCTAATGCCAGGGGATTCGAACCGTTGAAAAAAGCAACCTCTTCGCCTAATTCCTTTCTCAGATAGTGCATCCGCTGTATATCGCCTGAGCTTTCCTTGATCATCGTTACGTTCGGAATCTCCAATAAGCGCTTCAGCAATGCAGGCGACATATCCACACCGCCCGTAGCCGGATTGTTATACGCCATAATCGGGATGGAAATTGTAGAGGCTACCTGGTCATAGTGTCTTACAATTTCGTCATCGGTTAGTTTCCAATAACTCATCGGGATGATCATTACTGCTGTTGCTCCTGCCTTTTCAGCAAATTTTGCGTGATAAAGAGTTCTCTCCGTCGTGAGGTTAGAAACGCCTACCAGTGTAGGCACCCTGCCTGCCACCTGTTGCATGGTTGCTTCCGCTATGGCTTCTTTTTCGGCATCATTCAGATAAGGCATTACACCGGTACTTCCCAGAGGCGCGATACCGTGAGCACCTGTGGTTACCAACCGTTCCACATGTTTTTTGAATAGAGGAATGTCGATGTTTTCATTTCTGTCAAAGGGGGTCACCGGATAAGCGATCACGCCTTTAAAGGGTACATTATTCATTTATAATCTTATTAAAAAGTTAAAAGTCCCTGCCTTCTTCCTCACGCAATGCTACCCCAAGATTTTGAAGTTGCGGTGCATTTTCGCAAGCAATATATTTGGCAGGTTCGCTCTCGCTTAGATTCTGATGCTGATGCCAAGCCCAGGACGGGATGTAAACGGCATCGCCTGCTTCCCACTCTACAGTTTCATCTTCTACTTTTGTCCAGCCTTTACCTTCAAGTACGTACAAAACAGTTTCATAGGTATGGCGGTGCAAATGGGTTTTCTGTCCGGGCAGTAAACCACCAATGGTCATACTTACATTTTTACTCGGCAGATCCACGAAGAATACCGGGTGTTTTCTCTCCTCCGAAAATTGATTGTGTACGCCTGCATTTTCAACGTTCTTATGAATAACGTGCGAGGCCTTTACATAGGTGGGGCGGGCAAAGGTCTGATGAAAATCTTTTGAGCTGAATTGCTTTTGCTCCGCGTGAATGGATTTCTTTACTTCCGTAGATGTTTCTGATTTTGACATAACTTAAAAATTATTATTGATTACTGCATTATTGCACTACAAAAGTATCGTATCTTTGGACTGTTATAATAAGACAGTTTTCACAAAAACACATGGTCCAGATGTTGCGGGATTGGAAATTTGAAATACAGTTGGATGCACGATCAGATAAAGCTGTTTATCTGCAAATAGCCGATGCGCTTATCAAAGACATCCATTCGGGCAGGTTAAAATCCGGCGATGCATTGCCCGGCAGCAGAAACCTTGCACAACTGTTAAAAGTCAACCGGAATACGGTTGTAGAGGCGCTTAATGTGCTGCTGATTGAGGGCTGGCTGGTTTCAAAAGAAAGGCAGGGAACCTTTGTTGCCGACACATTGCCAGATCTTAGAAAAATTAAATCAGACACGAACGCTGCCGCTACGTCGAAAAGCATACAAAACAAGCATTACCGCCTTCAGTTTGACGACGGACATCCTGACACTAAGATCGCTCCTGTTATGGAGCTGGCAAGGGCTTACCGGCAGCTATTCAATCAAAAGGCAAAGTGGCAAATGATGGGTTATGGTGATGAATTTGGCAATCTGGAATTCCGGAAGGCGATTGTCCAAATGCTCAATCATCAGAGAGGGATGCAGGTTAATGAACAACATATCTGCATCACCAGAGGAAGCCAGATGGCGATGTACCTTACAGCTCAGTGCCTTTTGACTAAAGGTGATCATGTTATGATAGAAAATCCCGGGTACAAACCTGCATGGAAAGCATTTGAAAATGCCGGTGCAAAGCTCTTACCCGTCAATGTGGATAAAGACGGTTTGATTACAGAAGAGGTTAAAAACCATCTGAAATCACGTAAAAAGATAAAGGCGATATATGTAACCCCACATCATCAATACCCTACTACAGCAACACTGAGTTTAAAAAGAAGGCTGGAATTGATACAACTTTCTAACCAATTCGGATTTACGATTATCGAAGATGACTACGATAATGAATTTCATTTCGGGTACCGTCCTCTATTGCCTTTATCCAGTTTTACAGAACTGAAAAACTACGTTTATATTGGTACGATGAGTAAGGTGGTGGCGCCTGCCCTGCGTATTGGTTATTTGGTCAGTAACAATGATGCCCTCATTGAAAAAACAGGTAACCTGAGAAAGATCATAGATGTACAAGGCGACGGTATAATGGAACAGGCAGTCTTGCAACTAATCAAAGACGGTACCATCAAACGGCATATCAAAAAGGCCACCAACCACTATAAAGCCAAAAGAGATTTTATGGTGACCCTATTGGATAAATATATCTCCAGCCAAGCGGCTTATACTTTTCCTGAAGGTGGCCTGGCATTTTGGATCGTACCCCATCAGCCGGTAAATTGGCCAAAAGTTTCCAGGAAATTAGATGCGATAGGAATTAAGATCATTACACCGGATACGTATAGCTTCGATCAGCCTGTGAATGGCATTCGCCTGGGTTACGGGTCCCTTTCTACCATAGATTTAGAAGATGGGATTATGATATTGGCTAAAGAGGCTTTTGGAAAAAGCTGTCCTGATGATGTTTGATATGTGCAGTACGATCTACTACTCCTTTTTATTTTATATGTTCAAATACTTTTTTTATCATAAAAAAAGTCCGTTTTCACTAGTTATGTGACGGACTATTTTTATGATAAAACACTACAGACAAAAGTGATAAAGCGATACTCTCACCCATTTTCACATAAGTCTCAAATCCTTGCTGGTGTTTTCAATTAGATGATGATCGACTTGTATAAGATGATTGTATTATGCCTTTACCAAATCCTGCATTCCGTAATAATGGATTGCTTTTTCTTTAAGCGGATTGGTACTCCATTCTTCCCATTCCCCTAGGTATGGATTATATCCGCATTTTAAAGGTTTTGAAGTATCTAAACCTTCAGAATCAGTATGGGTTCTTTCTGTATAAGCTCTGCAATCTGTACAGATATACCGAAATTCACAATCTTTGCAGACGTCTATGCTGTCTTTGGTTAGGTTCCAGTATTTTTTGAATTCAGGCTGGGATAACGCATCTTCTAAGGGAGTATCTTTAATATTCCCAAAACTTTGAGGCATGGAAGGGCAGTTTCTGATGTTGCCTTCAGAATCTATGGAAATTTTTTTGTAGAGGCAGGAGTTGTGGTTGTTGGATAACGTATAGGTTTCGAGATTGGAATTAAAATAGTTGGAAGAAATCAGTCCGCAATTTTTTTTATTTATAATTTTATCTTGAACATACAGTACAATTCTATTCAGATATTTATCTTGTTTACCTTCATTACATCCGAAATAAATTAGTTTGGTAATTTTATCATTTGATTTAATAATATTTTTACTTACCAATCTATTTTCTGATTTTATTGTATACGGGAGGATTATTTCAATACCCTTTAAGGTAGTGTCAGACAGATTATTCAAAAATGTTGAAAACATATTTAAATCAATTACATCATAACATCTGATCTGTAATTGCTTTACTCTGTTTGCATCAATAAACTTTGCGATCTGAACAGAATCTTCAAGAAAAAAAGATTCTGTACTGACATCAATTATCATATTGGAGATGGGTTCAGCTACCTTGTAATGTAAATGTAAAGGGATGAGCTCTTTTATAATCTGATCATCGATAAACCCTATTTCATTGGCTAATAAAAAATTTAAATAATCTTTTAAATATTTTTCATTTTCTTTTCCATAATTCTCAAAAATTTCTTCAATGGAAAAATTTGGAAACTCTTCAGTAAGTAAAGTATATAAAGAATTTGGAATCAGGTAATAATTATTTCGCTGTACATCGCAAATTACACTTCTTGTATGCCCATAAGTCACTAAGCAACAAGCAAATTTATTAAAATAAGTCATCTTATATTATCATCTAAAGGATAGGAGTCCGGTTTTAAAATATATACCAGGAGTTCTTTGCTAAAATTAATTTCCATACAAGAAGTTGGAAGTAAAACGCATCATATTAATTTAACAGTTAACTGATTATTTTAGATATCACTATTCTAGAACCTTCCACAACATAACCTCTTGTTTGATACAAATCTGAATTAGAATACATCATTGCAATATCACCCAATTTCTTATTTGATAATTCTTTTTGTATATTCCAATAAGGGAGAGGAAGTTTTTTATTTTTAAATTTCGGTCCTGTTTTCTTCATAATTCTTTAATATATATAATGCCATTTGTTCTTCTAAATAATAATTGCAGGGTTTGGAAACCATTCCAAACTGCCCTACAGGATTTATTTCAAGAAAATAGTACTCGTCATCTGTTGAAACGATCATATCTATCGAGCACGTTTTCAGATTTAATTCTTTAACTAGTTCTTTTAAACTTGATTCTATATGTAGCGGTAGTTGATAAGGTACATTCCTGTTCCTTTTCTTAAAATTATAATTCCTGAAATCCACCTTAGTCTTATGGTCATTCTGAGAAAATATAGCCATAGAATAAAAAACATCGTCTATATAGAATATTCTAAGTTCAAATTTTTTATCTATTTTACTTTGAAGTTTGGTAGGAAAAATATAACCATCTTTTTTTATCTCATTTACTTCGCTGGTATACATCATATAATGAGAATCATCATCAAAAAGTATTACAGCATCGCTTATGGGCTTTGTAATCAGATTTTTATCTACTGCTAATTGGTTAATAGTCTCTATTTTGTTAGTTATATAGGTGCCTGGAATTTTCAGACCATGTTTTTCAGCAAGTTGAAGTGTTTTCAGCTTATTTAAACTGTCACTGTATTTATTAATCCAGACTGAATGTTCTAAAAACGATTCTAAAAACCTATATATTGTTCTTAACTCGGAGAATAAATGATTTTCAAGGGTTTTGTTATTATGAAACTCATTAAAAATTTTAGGTTCAATATGTAGAAAGTCTTCATCAAAAGTACGTCTGAACCAAATCGTATGTACAATTTGATTATCTATTTTTTGATTATTGAAATTAAATTCGGAATTGGAAATATCAATATAAAAGTCTTTATTTAGTAAATCATCACCATTTATTCTAACTACTGCTTCATTGTCTTTTTTATGATGGTACAACCAGTTTATTACATCATCTGTTGTATTTTCACCGTAATTTTTACTAAAAATAATTATCATAATGTCAATCTTAAAATTAGGCTATTTGTAATAAATACAAATAGCCTATTTTAGTTTTCACCCTCGATTTTAATCATATTTAACGGTGTCAGTAACATAACGGGTTCCGTTATAGGTATAGTCAGCTTTATAACTATCTTCTCCAATACCTGTTTCTGGTCCTATTCCTGTTCCAGTCTTTCCTCCCTTAATATTTTGCATTTTAAATTTTTTCAGCTTTAAGCTCTCTAACTTTTTCATAAAATAATTTTTAAAGTTTAATAATATTTTTTGCCATATAAACCCTGACATGGGTTTTGCTGATCAGCAGTAATATTTAAATTTTGTACTGTGCACTCACAAAATCAAAATATAAGTTTTAAACACTCACTCTTCTGTGTAATATTTTCAAATCTATCAAACATAATTCACACTAAAAAGCAAAAATTATAGCTTTTTATAGGCTTTTATTTTGTGTTAAAAAAAATATTGTATACTTTAGTTTTATTAATTTTTTCACCAAACAATGAACAAGAAGTTGATTACTGTACGAAAAGCTAGAAAAATTACGCAGGCTGATATTGCAACTTACCTTAAAATGAGCCAGACTCAATATCAGAAAAGAGAAACAGGAAAAATTATAATATCGGATCAGGAATGGAAAGATATTGCCAGGCTGTTAGATGTTTCCGTAGAAGAAATTTATGAAGAATATGACAATCAACACCTTATATTACAAAAGAAAATAGAAATCTTAGAACTGCAAATAAAAGCATTGAGGGCAGGGAAAAAAAAATAGAAATTTTGCTTAGGTTTTTTTAACCATTATTGACAGAAATCTACGCATATATCAATACCTATTAAACCCCTATCAACTAAGGTATAGAATTAATCACTGTTAGACTTTTTGAAATAACAATTTAGAGTTGCCTCAATTGTAATCTTTAATCGTATTAAAACCACAAACAAAAAATCCCGGCCACAGCCGGGATTTAACTTTTAAAATTCAAATTACTTAATCTCCACAGGAACAGAGATTTTATCCCAATCCATGGTGAAACCATTATTGTTGATTTTGTACACCAGGGTTTCCTGGGTGGTTGGTAAAGCTTTAGTTTTAACGTCCACTCTTAACGCATCTTTGGACTGCTCGTATTTGTAGGCGCCCCATTGTTTGGCTTCTTTGTTGAAGATGGCGGTCCAGGTTCCGCTGGCTTTAGGGATCAGGAAAAAGCTGTATTTACCGGCAGGCAGTTTTTTGCCCTGAACGGTGATGTCTTTATCCGTTTCAAAAGTGGTGGCTTCATTGGCACCGGCACGCCATACTTTATCATAGGCCTCCAGGCCGCCCCAGATGGTACGTCCTTTCACCGAAGGGCTGCTGTAAGCGATGGTGATGTTGGCATCTTTGATTTTTCCTGTCGCCGTCATGGGTGGACTGGCCGGTTTCTTGGTTTCTTGCGCAAAGGCATTTACAGAGATCGTCATCGCCGCAACAAGGACGGTCGCCGATTTTAGGATGGATTTCATACTATTCTTATTGGTTTATGTATTATTGTTAATCGTTTACGAATGTACTGCTTTCTTCTTATATCTGCCCCAACTTTTTTATTGAACCCCAAAGTAAAAATAAACTGTCATCTGTGTAAATCTGTGGAGGGGTTTTAGTCACAAAAGACACTGATGCACTAAAAAGTTAAATACGATGCTGTAAAAAAAGCGCACAAAAGTTTTAAAAAAATCTTTGATTTTTAATCTGATGTGTTCTGAATGTTTTCAAGCTATTCAAATCTTCTCTGTGACTTATGTATTAAGAACTTAAGGTTTCATCATCCATCCTCTTAAAGATATCTTTTGTGGCTTCTGACTTCGGCGAACCTTAGGTTTTGTGGTTTAATTTAAACCAACTTCCTGTTAAACAATAACCCGATGGCAGAAAATAGGATCACCGCCGCAGACCCGATGACATTCAGCCAAAGGAAAGAAATGATATCCAACTGGTAGATGGCAATCACCGTTATTTCCGATAGAATGGCGGAAACAAATACATTGGCGCCGTTGATCTTTTTAAAGTAAAACGCGACCAGGAAAATCCCCAGGATCGGACCATAGAAAAGGGAACCCAATACATTCACTGCTTCGATGAGGGAACCCATCTGCGTAGCAAACATTGCGATGGCAATGGAAAAAATCCCCCAGGCCAGCGTATGCAGGCGGCTGTACTTCAATTCGGTTTGCTCATCAGGCACCTCTTTGCTGAATATCAGATGGACATCTTTTAACGAGCAGGCGGCAAGGGAATTCAGCGCGGCCGAAATGGAGCCCCAGCTGGCCAGGAAAATGACGGCAAACAGGAGGCCGATCATGCCGACCGGCAGGGTATTCTTTACGAAATACAGGAAAATATAATTGGTATCCGTTTTCTCCGCATTGTAATTGGATTGGTTGATGGCTTCCTCTACCCTGTCATGAAGCGCTTTGACCTGGGTTTGCGTGTCTTTAAAACCCTTAATGGCTTTGGTAAGCTGTGGGGAATGTATTTCTTTCAGCTTTAGAATTTCTTTCGATTCTGCGTTGAATTTAACCTGTAAATCCCGGTGTTCTCTTTCAAACACAGCCGCCTGTTCAGGCTGTGCTTCCTTCAGGTTCTCGTAAGAGCGTTCGTTAAAATAAATCGGTGCCGGTTTCAAAGAGAAGAAAGCAAAAAGCAGAGCACCGATCAGGAGGATGGCAAACTGCATCGGAATCTTCACCAATCCGTTCAGCAGCAAACCCATTTTGGCGTTGGTATTGTCTTTAGCAGTGATATACCTTCCGACCTGGCTTTGATCAGTCCCGAAATACGAAAGCGCCAGGAAAAAACCTCCGATCAGCCCGCTCCAGATATTGTACTTGTCTTTCCAGTCGAATTCCGTGGTGATGACGTTGAGCTTTCCGGATTTCCCCGCCAAATAAAGCGCATCTTTAAAACCGATGCCGCCCGGCATATCCTGAATCAGCAAATAGCCGGCAAAAGCCATGGTTCCCAGAATGATCAGGAACTGTAGTTTTTGGGTATGGGCGATGGCTTTAGCTCCACCGACATAGGTGTAAATCAACAGGATGCCGCCTGTTAAAACATTGGTGAGATAAATATTCCAGTTGAGGACGCTGGCCAGGATGATGCTCGGCGCATAAATGCTGATTCCCGTGGACAAGCCCCTGGAAAAAAGGAACAGCAGCGAGGTGAGCACCCTTGTTTTTTTATCAAACCGGTTTTCCAGGTATTCATAGGCGGTGTAGACATTCAGGCGCTGGAAAATCGGGATGAAGGTGATGCAGATCACAATCATTGCCAGAGGCAGCCCGAAATAATACTGGACAAAGCGCATCCCGTCGGTATACGCCTGTCCCGGTGCCGAAAGAAAGGTAATGGCACTGGCCTGTGTCGCCATAATCCCGATAAGGACAATATACCACGGCATTTTACTGTCTGCTTTTAGGTAGGAAGCATTGCTTTTCTGGCCACGGCCGATGAATACGCCGTAAACTACCACAGCCACGAGGGTACAAATAAGAACGGCCCAATCGATATTACTCATGCCCAGAATTTAGTAAACCAATAATACAATATGATCTGCAATACCAGCGCAATGGCTAATAGCAGGTACCAGAGAGTCCAGTTTTTAAGTTGCTTGTCCATCAGTTTTTCTGTGCAGATAAAAAGTTCAGGAACAAACGTGCCGCCCCGGCATTTCCGGCAGGCAACTGCCGGAAGAAGGCTAACGGGGTATAAATAAAATTACCTTTTCCATATTTGGTATATAAAGTGGATCCCTGCAGTGGCTCTTCACCGGTGTCGTGCATTTCGAAAAGCGGTTCATACGCCGCATCCCATTGGTCGGGGAAATAGGCACCGCGCTCCTGTACCCAGCCTTTAAAATCATCGGGGGTAATTTTGTTCGGGAAGCTGAGCAGTTTATGGTTCGGATTTAAAAAAGTAACCGCAGCATTTTCTTCGGTTACCCGTTTATTGGCAATGTTAAATGGGTACATTCCCAATTGATCGACCGTTTTGTCCTGGTTGGTGTTGTACTGCATCACCAGGTTCCCTCCCGTTTTTACATACGCCCATAAAAAAGGCATCCAGCGGCCCAGCTTTTTCTCTGTGTTGTTGGCACGGACCCCCAGTATGATCGCATCATATTGCGATAATCTGTTCTGACTGCCGTTTCCGCCAGCCGCATCGGTGCTGCCATAAAAATCTTCGTCTTTCAGTACATCTACCTGAATACCGGCGATGTGCAGGAACTCAGGAATGAAGTCGCCCGCTCCCTGGATGTACCCTACTTTTTTAACCGTCGACCGGATATCGCCTTTCATAACGGCAACTGTCGCCGGAGCAAAATACTGTAATGAAGGCAAATGCGGGTACTGGATCAGTACCTGTTTTTTGTTATACGTAAGTCCGTCTGCAACATAATTGGCATCAAGCTGCAAACGGTTTGAGCGTATGGACGCAAGCTTAGCTTTCGGGATGATGCAATCTATGGTAACATCTTTCCCACTGATTGAAGGTACATCCGCTCCGCCTAACCGTTCCCCGCTGTACATCAGGTTCAGCTTACCGTTGCTGAACTTTTGATCTGAATTCACCTTCAGGTTAACACTCAGATGTACATCTTCATTGTCTTTGACCAGATACAGCGGTTGGGTAAATTTCAGTTCCAAAGCAGGAACCATGCGCAGGGCTTCCACCACATCACCACGAACCGGGTCTAATTTCTTGAACGATAAAGGAAGCTTCACCTGAAACTTTTCCGAACCGATTTTTAAGCCTAACGTCACATTCAGCGGTGATTCTGCCTCCGGCAAACCGATTAAGGTATCATTCGGTACGGAGAAAGTCGCTGCGTCCACTGTCGGTCTGGCCAGCCAGTACGGCTCCGTGAGGGCTGCATCAGACGGGATCCGGATGTCATGCCCGATGGTGATTAAAGAATCTTTAGCCAGTTTCCTGTTCAGGTTTTCCGACTGATTCAGCCATTGTATATTTTCCAGGATAACCGGATTTTCAGCTCGTGAAATCAGGTTTAATCTGAAATTGTACTGATTCCCTGCAACCGCTTCCGGCTGGTTGGTTACCGCCTCGCCCATAAATCCGGCACAGCTTAAGATGATCCGGTCAAGGGATTTGATTTTATCTTTTTTAAGTTCAGTATCCTGTATCGCCATGACCTTTTTGCGCAAAGCCAGCAAAGCAGGCAAGCTGAGATCAGGATTGTTGAAATTGAAAGCGGCAATAATTTTATCCAGGGATTGGTCGATATCTGCATTTCCTTTGGACGTCCAGGTTTTAACGACGCCATCCAAAAGATTGGCTTTGGCGGGCTCACCGGCCACATGGGAAAAATATTCCGTCCTGATTCCGGCGACCGACTGTGTTCCCGCACCCTGACTTTTGTGTAAGCTCCTGCTCAATCCGGCCACTTCGCCATACCCCATTCCGAGCTGCGCATCATATTGCCCGACGGTAACTTTCAGCTGGTTTTCAGCAGTGGTATTCACGGCGCCAAACCGGAAGGTATTCCATAACAACCGTTTCGGCTGCCAAACATTGACGTATCTGAGCTGCTCCGGGAAAGCCGTTTTATCACCGGCCAGCTTAAAAGCTTTTTCCGCCACCACGGCTGAAGCTGCATGCTGTCCGTGCCCCGCCGCCGCCGTAGGAGGAAACCGGCAGATGATCACATCCGGACGGAATTTACGGATCACCCAGACCACATCCGCAGTAATGCTGTTTTCATCCCACTGCTTAAAAGTATCGGTGGTATTTTTTGAAAACCCGAAATCAATCGCGCGGGTAAAAAACTGCTGCGCACCGTCCAGCTTTCGTGCCTCCAGGAGTTCATGCGTCCTGATTAGGCCCAGCGCAGCCCCCTGCTCCGTCCCCAGTAAATTCTGTCCGCCATCGCCCCGGGTTAACGACAGGTAGCCCGTCTCCAGGTTCTGGTCGTTGACCAGCCAGGAGAGCAATCCTGTATTTTCATCATCCGGATGCGCCGCCAGGTACAATACTTTCGGCAGGTGCTTCAGGGTTTTGAGTTCGCGGTACATTTCAGATGATTTGGTAGGACGGACCTGCTGGGCCGAACAAAGAACCGTAGAAAAGCCAAGGATACAGCCAAGGAATACTTTTTTGAACATTTGAATTTGCTTTGCGGGGCAAATATAAGTAAATCATCTTTCTTTCAGTCGTAAAAGAATAAGACGCTGAATTTTACATAAAAGCTGTATGTCTTTCTGAACCACAAAAGCCACAAAAGATTTCAAGCACTTAAGATAGTTAAGTTATAAACTTTGCGCATAAGAAGTACACTAAAGTTTTATTGAAAATCAAAGATTTTCTGCTTACGTGAACTTAATTGTGCGGTATCTTATGATACTTTCTAAAGTGGACTAAAGTATAAAAAAGCTTTTGTGCCTTTGTGGTTTAATACACTTAACCACAAGAGATTTTAAGCACTTAAGCTATTTTAAGTTTTATACTTTGCGCAGATGAAGTGCATTGAAGTTTATTGAAAATCAAAGATTTTCTGCTTACGTGAACTTAATTGTGCGGTATCTTATGATACTTTCTAAAGTGGACTAAAGTGTTTAAAAAGTAAAAAAGCTTTTGTGCCTTTGTGGTTTAATAAACTTAACCACAAAAGATTTTAAACACTTAAGCTATTTTAAGTTTTATACTTTGCGCAGATGAAGTGCACTAAAGTTTTATTGAAAATCAAAGATTTTCTGCTTATGTGAATTTAACTGTGCGGTATATTATCATGCTTTCTAAAGTGGACTAAAGTGTTTAAAAATTAAGACTTTTGTGCCCTTGTAGTTTAATAAACTTAACCACAAAAGATTTCAAACACTTAAGCTATTTTAAGTTTTATACTTTGCGCATAAGAAG
Organism: Chryseobacterium camelliae; assembly: GCF_002770595.1. Lineage (NCBI taxonomy): Bacteria > Pseudomonadati > Bacteroidota > Flavobacteriia > Flavobacteriales > Weeksellaceae > Chryseobacterium > Chryseobacterium camelliae. The sequence continues at coordinate 974,319 of NZ_CP022986.1, forward strand.
TACACTAAAGTTTTATTGAAAATCAAAGATTTTCTGATTATGTGAACTTAATTGTGCGGTATCTTGTGATACTTTCTAAAGTGGACTAAAGTGTTTAAAATTATTTTTGATTTAAAAATCAACGCAAAGTTTATTGATTATTCCGCGATATTATAAGCAGGCAAAGGTAGGCAACCTGGTCGCTGATGAAGCGTATGGATACAGCATACGCTTAGGCGGATCAATGGAGTTGATGCTATACTTTGCCTTTTTATAATCAATAGGTTCATAAATGAACTTTGCGTCAGAAAAATATAGGATTACTTGTACCCTTTATTCCCAATCTTTTACAGACGATCAAACTTCCGATCCTGAATGACTCTCCGCCATGTTTTTCTCCCTCCTCCGCTGAAGAATGAGGTGTGCAGCATCCAGCATTTTAACCGTATGGATATAAGGCATGACGATATTGCTTTCCGGCAGGTTTTTAAAGGCGCCCATCGAGAAATAGATGATTCCGGACATAAAATAATCGAATTCCCTGATGCTGTATTCGCTGAATGCTTTTTTGAATACCAGCAGAGGGTTCCGGTATTCCTTCTCCGAAAGCAGGCCCAGGACCGATGGCGCAATCTTTTCCGGCCGGGTATCGATTGTCCACTTCCTCTCCTTCTGCATCACGAGATGTCCTGCCCGGACCAGCAGCCTCATCGACTGGTGAAACTGAAAGATCACCGCAGGATCTTCGCGGATCCAGCTATGGTTCTTTACCGCATACTTCATAATCTTGCTAAGCCTTTCTTTGGAAACCTCCAGCGCATTGAACTGGAAGAAATGGTCCATCAGCTCCAGCCCGAAGCCTTTCCCGTTGGTCCAAAACCGGTCCTCGAAATCTGGGTTTGTATTTTTCATGGGTTTGTATTTTTTTATAAATGTAAGAAAAAAATATAAAGAACACATATATGTGTTGATGAAAAATATTAGAAAGCTCAACCTTTACTACATGTATAAATGGGAAATAGAAGAATTAAAGTTTCAAATTGGCAAGCTTATTCAGTTGCATAGGCTCAAAAGACAGCTTTCGCAATTACAACTTGGGAATGAACTCAATATTTCAAGCAACCATGTCGGCAGAATTGAAAGGGCTGAAACCAATCCTACCCTTGAAAGTCTTCTCACAATCTGTAATTTTTTCGAGATCGATATTTTACATTTATTTAGAAAACTAAATGACGAAGAATTAAAGAAGATAGAAAGTGAAATTGATCAGCTACAAAGAGAATTTAAAAATCAAAATAAGAGAAAATCCTGATAAAAATTTGATTATCTTCTAGTTTTAAACTTTTTTAATAAAAATCCCGAGTGCTTCCTCAGCGGCTCGGGTAAACTTAGTTTATGTTAGTGAGGATGCCGAAGCAAATAAGTATACCTATTTTTGATCTTTCAAATATATTTATCCTTATTTCATTATACCTTCCCTCCAAAGGAATTACAAATTTAGAAATTTAAATGAATATAAAAATTAAAAACATAAATCAATCTAAACTTGACTTGTCAAACTATGGGTTAAAAGATATCCCTGAAGAAGTTTTTGAATTAAAAAACTTAAAAAAATTAATATTAAGAAATAATAAAATAAAAAATATTCCTGCTGAGATTGAAAAACTAAACAGGTTAGAAACTTTGGATTTATCAGGAAATAATATTTCATTATTTTATGCAAAAATTTGCTCACTCAAAAATTTAAAAACATTAAATCTAAATAATAATCAATTAAAAAATACGCCCTTACAATTAACAAATCTAAAAAAGTTACGTAGCATACATCTATCCAATAATAGATTTAGGCAAATACCAAGTAATATTTTTTCTTTACATAATTTAAGAGAGCTGGATATAAGTAATAACCCAATCGAAATTATTGATTCTCGAATTGAAAATTTAAACAATCTTCGAAAACTATGGATAAACAACCTGAAAATCAATAATTTCCCTATTAAATCAATAGGCAATCTTAAAAGTTTAGACGCACTATATTGCTATTCTAAAAGAAATGTAGATGATCTGGATCTTGATACATATTTTAAAGTATTATCAATGATAAAAGGTAATTCAATGAAAAAATTAAATGCGTTGATTGCTAATAGTAAAAGCACTGAAAATAAAATACTTATGAAAAACAAAATTAGAGAAATTAAAAAAGTTTTTATTACTTATGCCTGGTCGGATGAGGAATTTAATACAAAAATACTTTCATTTGTTGATTTCTTAAGAAAGAAGGGGTTTGATGCAACTCTTGATAGAAAAAAAAGTCAAGAATCGGTCGCAATAAATTTTAATAAAATGATGATCGATGGAATTGTGAATAGTGATAAAGTTATTGTAGTTTTAAATAAAAAATATAAGGAGAGGACTGAAAAATTTCTTGGGGGTGTTGATACAGAGTTTCAGATTATTTTTGAAGATAAAAAAGCGAATCCTAATAAATATATTTTTGTTTCATTTGGAGATGAAAACGTAAAAGATATTTTACCACTGGCAATTGGTGGCACTGAAATTCTCAATCTCAAAAAAGATCAAGATGATAATAATTTTAACGTATTATTTAGCAAAATTAAAGAAGAGCAAATTATTAAGTTCTCAAATGTTCATGATAAAGAAGTTGAGGTTAGCAGAGTTGATATAGAACCGTTTAAATTGTAGAATATTTTCGAAGCCTCTTAACTTTGTAGTAAGTTAAAGGTAATAAATATAGCTATTAGCTTAAAGTAAGGGGACTTTTTGCATCAAAGAGATATGTTAATAAAATTGGTAACCGCAGTAATTTAATATATATCTCGGACCCAAGTTAGATTCACCTTAAATCTCATAGCTTGTAAAGTTCTAATTTTGTCTTCCAAAGCCATTTTCGAAAAAAAAGTTAATCTATCTTGTGACTTCTCATTAAGAATAATGTAGTGAACCGTAACATTATCAGGTTGAGGAGAAAGATGATTTGCAACATCAGGTATGTGTACATTAACTGCTTCTGCATATTTACTCGTAAATTCTGCATATGATTTAGCTGATACATAACCCTGATTAAATAAATGACTCAATGCCGAAGCACCATAATTATACTTTACGTGAAAAAAACTATTTTGATGTAGGACATCACAAACTTCAAATCTATCATCATAAAGATTAATTTGTTTAGCTGCTTCGTCAAACAAATAACCATGAATGTGATTTGATAAATGTGTATTAAAGATATTTTCTTTATTAATTTTTTTATTTGGCTTTTGACTAACAGCTTGTCTAATCTCTGCCTTTATATTTTCTTTAATATGATTAGGTATAACAAAATCAGTATCAATTATTTCATCAATTGCTTGACTAATACGATCATATTTATCTTTAGATACTTCAAACCATTCACCAGCAGATAAGATATAATTTGTATTATTTTCTTCAATTTCTCCATACAAGCATTCCAAAATAGACCATTCCTTAATTATATCATCATCTTCATTTAGGAAAAATATCTTGTCTTCAATCAGATTTTCAAAACTAGGTTGAGGATTTTTCATCAGATAAGAGGATAGAGATAATTCATCGTAAAATTCATCTCCAATTTTAATCGTTGCAACGAGGCTAAGATCATAATCTATTTCGGGTTCAAATAAAAAAAATGTGTCGGTTGAAGTAATTAATTTGTTAGGTAATTGCTCGTTTAAAGTCTCTGCTTCTATACTATTAAGAGGATAAATTCCCTTGAATAGTTTTTTAATATCATCAGTAGAAACAGAATTATAGATATCTAAAAGTCTGCTTAATTTTTGTTGAAGATATTGAAAGCAGGGTATTTCAGTATTTTTAAAAAGAAATTGAACATTTAACGAACTATATTTCCCAATCATTCTCGAAAAATCCTCTGACGCATAACTAATTACAGCTAGTTCCTTAAGAGCTTCATTATCTTCCATCGAAAGGAAAAGTTGATTATTGGATATATCTGACCCGTATTGACGTTGTTTATTAATGGGATTTGTTTCATTTACTCGACTATGAGCACTTTTTATTGTTGCTGTTAAATCATTGTTTAATAATTTATTAGCTGTATAAATTCCAAATGTTTTTTCTATCACATTCTTATTTATATTGAAACGTCCCAGCGTTCCAAAGTTAATCGCAAAAATTCTATTTTGTACTTCAATAAATAATGTTACACCAGAACTTTGATTAGATGGAAAATCACTATCAAAATTCCCAACAATTTTATTTTTTAAATTTTTAACCCACTTAGGTTCCCTGTAGATACCTAACTTTTTATAAAGAATAGCATTGATATTTCCCCTATTGAAAATAATTTCTTCGTCTTGTTTATAATTTTCAATAAATGTTTCAGGAGCTCCAATGTTTAAATTATTTTTTAAAAGAACTACATTTAATTTTATTTTCTTTTTAGCCATCTGATTACCTATTTAATTAAATAAAAATACTTGTTATTTATGAAATTAAAAATTTTTTGTTACAATTTACATTGGAAATAAAAAATCATAACACAAAGATCATTATAAAAAACATATTTATTTTACGGTTTTCCGTAATTAAATATTAAAACAAATCAGAGTTTGAAATATAAAACTTGGAGGCCGAAAGTGAAATATTCTCATTGCCTATCAATCCGTAAGGTCAACACCAAAATAAACAATAACAAAGCAAAGTCTAACCATTAGCCGGCTTTGTATTTTGCATGAGAAATCCCCTTTAAAATCTTGATAAGTCGCAATATTGTGACATTTTATACTTCATTATGATAATAAATGATTAATTAATTACACCATTCTAATCCATATAAGAAAAGGTATTGCGCTTCATTTTAATGTTGAGTTGTTCATTAAACACTGCTGGATTAAAATGAATGCTTTCGTACTCATGTTGAACGGTTTTTTTAGCTTCTTCCAGGCTTTGCCTGCTTTCCCAAATGGCTATGGTCAGTATGGTGAACCTATCTGATTGGTCAGTATTGATGATCACTTCATCTTTTACAAAACCTTTTAATTTCTGTATCAAATTCCGGTTATCGTCTAATTTGGTTTTAAATTCTTCGTAGGCTTTTGCAGGGACTTCAAATTCATCTACGAAATAAACCCAATCCTTTTTCGCTGCATGTTTAGAGATAAAGTCGGTGGGGATCATGCCTAATTGTGTAAAAAAAGACAGTTTGTCAGGTATGGCTGTACTATTGATGATTTTACCGCTTTTAAATTCATAGATGCTGACTCCCTGTACGGTTATTTTTCTATGGGTAGCCGGTATTTTTTGGTATTCGCCCAGATGGCTTCCTTCCCAATCATATACGGTAACCACCTTATTATCGTCTTCAAAGATTTCTTTGATGGTAAACCGGATGTCCGGAAATGCAGATAATAAGGGTCGGTTTATATTTTTAAAGGTCTCCAGATAGCTGCGATCAATATATTGTTCAAGAGCTCCGGTTTGTTTTTGGTTTAAATAGGCCTGATACATTTTTGTAACGACCTCCTTGTTGGAAATAGTTGCCATAACGTTATAGGTGGGGGTTTTTACCTGGGAATACAGTGTTTTTGCAGGGATGATGCATAACAGGAGGATCAGGAAAGTGATGTGCTTATGTACCATGATGTGCTTTTGTTTCATGCGTCCTTTTTTAAGGGGAGATCAGCGAACCGTGTTTTGGTGCAAATTGAGCATTTCAGATAAAAAAAGTGTGGACGGAACGTTCCATTACCCGGACACATCGTGCATGAGTTTTGAGCGGTATTGCTGGGGAGAAATGCCCATCACTTTTTTAAATAACCTGCCGAAATAAGAAGGATCGTTAAAGTTCAGATGGTAGGCTATATCCGATACAGACAGGGAAACATCCTGCAAATACTTTTGGGATTGGGTAATGATGAACTCCTGCATACACTGCCTGGCAGATTTGTTCCAGACATTCTGAATACAGCGGTTCAGGTAGTTGGGCGAGATATTGAGCAGGCGGGCATAATCGCTGATGCTGTACTGTTCCAGATAGTTCTTATATAACAATTCCCTGAAAGAAATGGCAATATCAAACTGCCTTGATAATCCTTTTTTGGATTCCGAAGATTTAAGCAGCTTTATGAGCAGCGCCTGAAAAAGACAGGTGATAATCTGTTCATCCGGCATCGGTGTTTTCAGTTCCTGAATAAGCAGGTTGCCCATATGTTCAATAAATGTACTGTCATCAGTGCTTAGCCGAATGATGGGCGCTGCGGTAAACAGTTTGATACAATAAGGGTAGTCTTTGGTCTGCTGTACAATTGCATCATCAAATGTGATATAATATCCTTTTACATCGGGAGACTAACGCAATAATGCAGTGACTTCCCCCTGCAGGACCAACAAAGCCTGATGGGCAGATACTTTTTTTATTTCATTTCCCACCTGCTGCTCAAAGTTCCCGTTGGCAGCAAACACAATGAAATTGAAATCGGCCTTCAGCAGCGGTGTGGGCGTAACCAGATTTTTTACCGACAGATCATCCATATCATAGACCTGGACAGGCGTTTGCAGGTACCGGAACTCATCGGGGAAATTCCGGATATAGGTTTTTGTGAATTCTTTAAATGTGATGCCGGTATTTTCCACGTAACTGTTTACCTATAATTAAACCCCGTTTCTTATGAATATCAATACTAAAATTCTGCAATTATATATTGGCTTCCTTCCGGAGGTAACGGGTTGATCGGAATAGGCCTTTTATAGTGACTTACAGGCATTCTGCACAAAGTTCAACAGGGTTCTCCTCTTGAACTTTGCGCAATGCTTACAGAAGCCATTCGGCAAACCTTTGTTGGCCGGTGGTACCTGTTTTAGTAGTCGTAATAGGTTTTTAACCAGTTCCGGAATTCTTCATCATAGGTTTCCTGAGCGTTTTTGACAATCTCATCCGGATTTTCTGTGGTTTCGATACCGTATTTTTCCAACACCCATTTTTTGTATTCCTCCGTTTTCTCGGTGGGCTCATACTCATCTTCATCCTTATAATAATAGATGTCGTCCCAGCCGATAGCGGGTTCCACATCAAAGGTTAAGATCTGCAACAGTTCCCGGATGTTTTTGGCAACAATATGGATCCCTCCTTCGCTTCCAAAGGCCAGAACCGGAGCTTCGCTTAAATTTTTATGGTTGTTCCGTACCCAGAACGCATACGTTGAGCCACTGCCGTCTGCCATGGCAAATTCTATGATGGAACCTGTAAATCCTTCATCGTCCGAGTACCCACTGATCCCGCTTTTATCCGAATAATCCCGGCCGATATAAAACTGGTCTGCAAAATTTTCATCATCGGCAATGGAGTCCTGGAACTTCACCAGCTCCGTTAATTCTTCCGGGATCTCAAAATTTTTGAAGTTCGCTTCAAATGCACTTAAATTAACCATGCTGACTGATTTTAATAGATATGATTTATATTATTCCGGCATTCCTGCCCGCTTTACATGTGGCATCAGCTCCGACCTGAATTCCTTTTCTCCCGAAAATAAATGAATAACCATTCCCAAACCGTATTCTTGGCCAATGGTCTGATCGGGATGGATTTAGGTTCAGGCATCAGTGATGCTTCGGTTCAAATACCTGGTCTAAAATAAGAAAAAAATGTACAGGTTCAGCCTCAGATATTACGAATTAAATTCTTCCTCTGAGACATGCTCCTCCATTCTTTTCAAAATCACTTTCCTGAGCCTGTCTTCATTCTGATCGCCCCAATTTCCCAATGCAGCAATGACGGGAATTACGGTTTTGCCGAAATCGGTCAGGAAATATTCCACTTTCGGCGGAACCTGGGCATAGATGGTCTTGGTAACAAGTTCGTGCTCTTCAAGTTCTTTCAGCTGGATGTTTAGGACACGCCTGGAGGCATCCGGGATTTTCCGCTGCAATTCACTTGGACGCAGGTGGCCCTGATGGATAAACCATAACAGGCGGATTTTCCATTTGCCGTACAGGACCTCGCCGATCAGGTCGAGGCCGCAGTTTAAATTCAAAGGTATTTTTCTTTCGTGCATATACAAATGTAACCCAATGGACCAATTTGGACAATAGGGGAAAAAATTGTCCCTATGCGATTCGGTTTTCCGTTATTGCCCGCAACAGGGATACTTCGGAAATTTGTATCAAAGAATTCAACAATGGAAAATCAATTCAATTACAACAACGAACTGCAGGGTGCAATTGCCCTGGTTACCGGAGGAACCAAAGGAGCCGGAAAAGCCATTGCAGAAAGGCTTCTGCAGGCCGGAGCAACGGTGATCATCAGCGCAAGGAATGCCCCCGAAAAAGAAAACAGCAGCCTGCATTATATTCCGGCTGACCTAAGCCATGCCGCAGGAACACAAAAACTGATTGACGAAGTGCTGTCAACCTACGGCAGGCTGGATATCCTTGTGAACAACCTCGGTTCTTCATCCACACCGGCCGGCGGTTTTACCGTATTGACGGATGAAGACTGGGAATCTACCCTACAGGCCAATTTGCTTGCGCCGGTCCGGCTGGACAGGGGATTTTTGCCGCAAATGATCACGCGAAAAAGCGGGGTCATCATCCACATCGCATCCATCCAGGGCAAACTGCCGCTGTACGATTCCACTTTGCCGTATGCCGCTGCAAAAGCAGCATTAAGAAACTACAGTAAAAGCTTATCCAACGAAGTCACGCCTAAAGGCGTCCGCGTACTGACGGTTTCCCCGGGATGGATCAATACGACCGCATCGGAAGCCTGGCTGGGCGAAATAGCAAGAAAGGCAAACAGCACCGTAGAAGAAGCGCAGCAAGGGGTCATGGATGCATTGGGCGGAATCCCTTTCGGAAGGCCTGCCGAACCGGAGGAAGTGGCCGAACTGGTCGGGTTTCTGGTTTCCCCGAGAGCCCGTTATTTAACAGGAACCGAATTTATTATCGACGGCGGTACAATACCCACCGTTTCATAACCCTACAATACAATATTATGAATTTACCCCACGCAATCTCAGAATTAGTACAAGCCCAAAACGAATTTGACAGTACAGCGTATGCCAACTGTTTTGCTGACCATGCAGAAGTATTCGATGAAGGCAGGACCCATCACGGAAAAGCAGAAATTGAACGCTGGATTGACAAAGCCAACCAGGAATATCAGGCCACTATGGAACCCATAGATTATGATGAAAAGGAACAGATCCTGTCGGTGAAAACATCAGGGAATTTTCCGGGGAGCCCGATTGTCCTGAAATATCATTTCCAACTGTCTGACGGGTACATTCAGTCCCTGAAAATAAGCGGTTGATATCCAGGTAATAAAAATCAATAAAAGCTGAGGTGCAGACTTCAGCTTTTCCGGCCTGGGAAATACCTCAGCAAGATGACGGTTGAAGACAAAATAATATTCTTATTTTTTTTCTGATATAAATAGCGGACTGAACCCATTGCCCGCTATTCTTTGAGCAGGAAAATACTACAGGCAGGATTCTTCAGGCGAGATAAATCTCTATTCTTTCTTTATCTTTTCCCTGCCTGTTCCTTTTTAACTGTAAAGCACCAAGTTCACCTGTCTTCCTGATATGCGTCCCGCCACAGGGAACCTGGCCGAAACCGTCAATCCTCCAATACCGCCTCTCCTCCTCTTCGTCACTGAACGCGCTGATAATGTCCTTATCTGCCTGGATGATTTCCCTGATCTTTTCGTCCAGTACAGGAAACATCTCGGAAATATTATTGGGCCATATAAAGTCGATCCTTGATTTTTCTGAGGTTATGTTTGCACCGATCTTCTGAGGCCTGCCGAAGTGCTGATTGACGAGTTCCAAGACTATTTCCGCCGCAAAGTGAAGCTTCATAATTTTATACCGCTTCTCCCAGTCGATCTTTAAAAGTACCGTATCACCCGGTTTCAGGTGATGCCCTTCCTCAAGCGTGTAGAAGATTTCTTTGCCCGATTTCTGGGCTTTGACGATTTTAAAACCATTGATCGTGCCGTCGTCTGACTGCTGGCCACCGGAAAATGCATAAGCAATGGTCTCCTGTAAGGTGACTACAGTATCAGATACACCGGTAATTCGTGTTGTCAGTTCAGTCTGATAAGGATCCTCCCAAAAAATTTTTCTTACTGGCATTGTGAGATTGTTTATTAAAATTGATCGGATATACTCTGTTTCTGAGGATTAAAAAGCTCCCCAGGCGTTATCCTATGTTTTTGTAAAGATCATACAGGGCGTCGATATTCCTGTCGCACAGCAATGGTATCGCTTTCTTCAGGAGCTCTTCATCCCAGTGCCACCACTGCATCTCCAGGAGCTTCTCAATATGTTCTTCTGAAAATCTTTTTTTGATTGTTTTTGCAGGATTGCCGCCAATAACCGCATAAGGTTCAACATCTTTAGTTACCAAAGCCCTGCTTCCGATGACAGCTCCATCCCCAACGGTAATACCGGACATAATCATGGCCTCACTGCCAATCCACACATCATTTCCGATGACGGTATCTCCCGATCTTTGAAATCCGTCAGCTGCATTTCTAAAATTGTCTTCTTCTGACATATAAAAAAACGGGAACGTTGAGATCCAATCGTGCCGGTGACCCTGGTTTCCAGCCATGATAAAACTTGCACCGCTGCCTATTGAACAGAAGGAACCTATAATGAGCTTATCCACATCATCCCGATCCGGCATCAGGTACCTTGCGCACTCATCGAAAGAATGGCCGTGGTAGTATCCCGAATAGTAGGAATATTTACCAGCAATTATATTCGGGTTTTTAACATGCTCTGCAATTATTTTTCCCTTAAAAGGGCTTTCGAAGAAATTTTCCATGATCAGATAGCTGTACTGTTATTGCGCAAATTTATAAAACAAAAATCCATCCTGCCCGAATTGACTGTTCCATAAGCCCATGCTGCATGTAATCTCCAATGGTCCGCCAAAATAGATGTGTTATTCTTTGGAAATATTTACCCATCTTATGCATTCTGAAATCTGTTCCAGTTCCTCAGGAGATAACTTTATAGCAGAATTGCCACTGCCGCAGGCCGGATATACCCACTTAAAACGCCTGAGTGAATCGTCCAGGTAAACTTTAACTTCCGGCTTGACTCCAAAAGGACAGACCCCGCCTACCGGATGCCCGACCAATGGCTCCACGTCTTCAGAGGAAATCATTTTTGCTTTCAGGCCAAACTCGTCCTTAAATTTCCTGCCGTCTATTCTGGCTGTACCGGAAGTAACGATCAGGATGGCTCCCCCGTTTTTATCGTAAAAACTAACCGACTTTGCAATTTCACCGCCCGTTACCCCCAATGCCTCAGCAGCGAGGTCAACGGTTGCACTTGACTGGTCAAGGATCATCATGTCATTGTCCTTGTTCCACCTGCTTAAATGTTGTTTTGCTGTTTCTATGCTCATTGCCCAGATAGATTTTAATTTTTCACCTGATGTTCAGTACGGCAGCCCCTGATCATTCATATTCCCTTCCCGGCAACAGCCAATGCGGTTCTGCACATGCTTGGAATACCTGTACACCTGAGTCGGTTTTCTTTAATTCCGCCCAGTAAATAACACATACATGATGCATTATACTGAACGAAAGCCCTTACCAGGAACCCGGTGACTGAACAAAAATACAAAAAATGAAATCATGAGGTTAGTTCCTGCCGTCAAAATTAGTCCTCTTGCTTATGGTCCCCGTCAGTAACGAATATTTAACAGTATGGGATTGATCCGGACCTCAGTATCTGCCGTGGATCCACCGGCCACCATCTTTATTTTGTAAATTTGCGGAACCCAAGCCTGATAGGCTTGTGGTATGGATGAGATTTGAGCATATTAAATTGAGTACAGGAATGAGTGCAATTCTGAGAGAACAGTTTTCAAAATATACCGACCTTACCGATGGTGAGTTTGAGTATGTCCTGAGCCATTTCACTTACAGAAAACTCAAAAAGCACCAGTTCCTTTTGCAGGAAGATGAATGGGCCCTCAATGACTACTTCCTGCTTTCCGGCTGTGTAAAGTCTTATTATACCGATGTATCCGGAAAAATGCACATTCTTCTCTTTGCCGTTCAGGACTGGTGGATCACGGATTATGAAGCCTATTACGATCAAAAAAAGGCAAAAGTGAATATCGATTGCGTGGAAGACACCGAAGTGTTATGCCTTACCGCTGAAAACAGGGAAAAGCTTTGCCAGGAGCTGCATCAGGTGGAGCATTTTTTCCGGAAGAAAACCAACCGCCGGAATGTTGCCCTGCAGAACAGGATCCTGTCTTTGCTAAGCAGTACAGCGAAGGAACGGTATGAAGCATTCGTCCGGGAATATCCTTCATTGGTACAAAGGTTACCTAAACATATACTGGCAGCTTATCTCGGCGTGACCAGGGAAACCCTGAGCCGGTTGTATTCGTCAAAATAATTGACCTGCCTCACTTTTTTTATGTGAGGTACATCCTTCTTATCCTTCCTTATTACCCTGAATTTTGTCTTGTCAAATTAAAAATCAAGAACAATGACAAGATTTAACATTCAGACAGAAAGCAGCACGGTTAACTGGACAGGAAAAAAGGTCCTGGGCCTGCATACCGGAACCATCCAAATCAAAGAAGGTTTTTTAAGCTTTGAAAACGACCGGATTACCGATGGAAAGATCGACATCGACATGACCTCCATCGTCATTACGGATATTGCCAATAAAGCAGTCTGCAAAGAATTTTTTGATCACCTGAACCATGATGATTTTTTCGCGGTCAACCGATTTAAAACGGCTTCTCTGACAATCAGGAACGGCATAAGGAGCGATACCCATTATACCATTAGTGGCGACCTGACCATCAAGGATATCACCCACCCTGTTGAGTTTACGGCAACGGCAGAAATATTCACCGATTTCCTGCACATGTTGGGCGAAATGAACATTGACAGGACCCTGTACAACATACGGTATGGTTCCGGTAAATTTATTCCGAACCTCGGTGACAAACTGATTTATGATGAATTTGTACTGCAATTCAAACTGATCGGGCAACGGTAAATGCATGCGTATGTGGACAAAAACAAAATTTACCCGGCTTACGGGAACTGACTTCCCCATTATTCAGGGCCCTTTCGGCGGAAAGCTATCGTCTGCTGAGCTTACTGCTGTGGTCTCAAATGCCGGCGGGTTAGGTTCCTATGGTTGTCAGCCCTACAGTGCTTCGGAAATGGTCACGATTGCCGGAAACATCCGGGAAAAGACCTCAAAACCGTTTAATCTTAACCTTTGGGTGAATGATCAGGACGATGCGGTGAAGGAATTTGACAAAGACCGGTTCCGGAAAGTCATCGGGATTTTCCAGCCTTATTTTGAAGCGTTGGGAATAGATCCTCCTGCATTTCCATTACCGCAAAGCCCTGCATTTGAGGACCAGGTGGAAGCGGTCTTTGAAATAAAGCCGGCCGTTTTCAGTTTTGTATACGGTATTCCGTCTGGTGAGATTCTGGAGAGGTGCCGTCAGCTGGGCATCATCACCATAGGAACGGCAACGACCTTAGACGAAGCTATGGCCATTGAAAATGCCGGAGTGGATGCTGTGGTAGCTACAGGATCTGATGCAGGCGGTCACCGGGTCTCTTTTCTGGAGCAGCCTGAAGATAGCCTGGTAGGAACATTTTCCTTAATTCCACAGGTGGCGGATGCCGTAAAAATCCCGTTGATTGCTGCGGGAGGGATTGCCGATGCCCGTGGCATAAAGGCCGCAATGGCATTAGGGGCAGATGCCGTACAGATAGGCACTGCTTTTCTGGCTACCCGCCAGTCCGGGACCAGTACCATCCACCGTGAAAAGCTGTTCTCAAAAGAAGCCCGCTACACCACCTTGACGAAAGTGTATACCGGAAGGTTGTCACGGGGCATAAAAAACCGCCTGACAGAGGAATTAAAAGATTTCCAAAGCAGTTTTGCCCCTTATCCCCTCCAGGGAAAAATTGTCGGCAAGCTGGGTGCTTACCCTGCCAATTCTGAGTCAAATCCGGAACTTAAAGCATTTTGGGCAGGCCAGGCAGCACCCGTACTTCAGTACCATGATGCCGAACACTTCATTGCAGCCATTATCTCTGAAATGGAAAGCTGAACTGCGGTGATTTTGCTGACCAGAGGAACTGTATAAGGCTTGTGATTTTGATCATGGGCCTTTTTTGCAGGTCAATCCTATTGATCACTTCATCAGTTGAAATTCTATGGTTTTACGATTGCCCAGCCTTCATACTGTCTCAGAATTATTTCCCCGTTTCCGCTTGGCGTGTAATTGATAAAGTCGTATAATTCGGACTTGTCGATCTTTTTCTCGCGAAGGGTATTTTCGCATTGCACCATCACCACCCCTTTATCTCTCAAAGCAATAAGAAGTTCCAGATATGGGTTTTTCTTCCGGAACATTTCCACGCCGCCTCCGAACGCCAGTAATTCAACATTCAGCTTACCCCTGAGTCTCGGATCTTCAAGGGCGTTGTTGATATTTCTGATGACGGCCCTGATTTTCAGGTCATCCGCTTCATTAATAACATACAATACCTTATATTCTCCAGCAACGGCTTTTGCAGGACTATAGCCTGCTGGCTTTTTCTGGCCATCAATTAAAATGGCACCCAGGAAAAAGGTTAAGCCCAATAATTTCATTGCATTTTTCATCATTGTTCATGTAAAAGCTCATTGATTTCTTCGTAGAAAGAATCTTTACTGTAATCTGCCATTCCCGTGTGATGCATCCTGATTTTCCCCGATTTATCCAAAATGACAGTCGTGGGAAGCGAACCGTTAAAAAATAGCTCCGGGACAGAAGCTTCCGGAACTAAAAACGGTACGCTATACTGTTCTTTTTTGAGGTATATTTTTCCGTTTACCGTTACATCATCCATATTCACCGTGAGGAAAACCAAATCTTTATTTGTTTTATAATGATCATAAAAATTCTGAATCGAAGGAAACTCTGCACGGCAGGGCGGACACCACGATGCCCAGAAATTGATAAACACAACTTTTCCCTTAAGTCCGGAAGTATTGATCACCTCCCCCTTCTGATTCCTGACACTTAAATTTTCAGTGATTGCCACAGGATTTGATTCACTGGCAGATTCCGCTTTTTTCTCTTCTATCTTTGAGTTCAGAAGACCGGTTGAAATGATCTGTCTCATCAGCCACGCCTTTGCATCAGGGCTCACCATCAACACGATGAATATTGAAACCAGAATTGCAGTACTCCAGTTTTTCCGAAGCCATATTTTAAATTTTTCCATGATTTTATTATTTCCTTTGAATGTATTTTCAGTTAGTTGGGTGTAGGTATTTCTTCCACGCAGGCCTGCACCAGGTTACCCGGAAATTGATGAAGACTCCTATTTCCCTGTCAATATATCAGGAGATTTTATAATGGAATAGTATTGAATAATCCTGCTCTTCACCTGCTCTTCGGGCACAAAACCCAGGTTTTCCCAAACCACTTTGCCATTTTTGTAGAGTTTCAAAACCGGAAGGGCGGAAACATTCAATGCTTTGCAAAGTTCTGTGTTTTCATCAGCATTGATTCTCACAATTTTCACTTTATCGGGCATTTCGGTGGCCATTTTTTTAAGGTACAGCTCCATTTTTTTGCATGGTGCACACCATTCTGCATAGAAATCCACCAAAACAGGAATATCGCTTTTAAGCATTTCGTTGTAAGTATCAAGGCTCATTCCGGCATAGGAAGGTACTTTGATTTCCGGAAGATTGGCATTCTTCCATTTCATCATTCCTCCCTGCATCTCACAGACATGTCTGAAGCCCATTTCCTGAAGTTTTACCGCCGCCGCCGTGCTTCTCGGTCCGCTCATGCAATATACAAAAACAGGCCTGTCTTTGTCCAGCGCTTTTGCCTTTTCAGAAAAATCGCCTGCATTCCAGTCGATATTCATGGCGTTTTTAAGATGTCCGTTCCGGAATTCTCCCGGTGTCCTCACATCCACCAGCTGCGCGTCTCTGGCCTGGTCCAGTTTTTTGGAAAATTCTACGGCAGAAAGATGGCTTCCGCTCTTATGACTCTGGGCCTTTCCGCATCCCGTCAATACCATGAAAAAAAATATGACCATTAGGTTTTTATACATTTTCAGCTGTTTTGAATGATTAACCGCTCCAGCTCATCCGCCTGAAAAATGCCGGATTGCTTCCATTTAACTTCACCGTTCCTGAAAATCAGCAGCGTCGGCACGCTCCTGATGACGAACTGCTCAGCAACAGCCTGATTTTTATCGATATCAATTTTAATGACACCAGCCATCTCACCGATCTTTTTCTTCAACTCCTGAAGAATGGCAGCCTGCATTTTGCACGGACTGCACCATTCTGTAAAAAAAGCCACCAGAACAGGTTTATCCTGACTGATAATTCCTGAAATTTATTCATGTTATTCTATTTTTATTTAATTTCCTCGTACGGCACATCATCATGCCTGCTTTTGGAACGGCGGGCAGGAACGGAACAACTTCCGGCTGTACAGCAGCCGATATTCAAGACCGGCATTGCTGTAAAAACGGCTCCTACAGCCACCAAAACCCACATTTCCGATCTCACGGCTTCCACAACAAGGACAATTCCCATTGCCAAACGAAGCAAACGCACAACGTTCCAGTTTTTAAATATATTCTGTATCATTTTTTTTATTTAATAATGTCATAACAGGAACGGTAAGAATAGATCCCGCCAACATTTGAGTATATTTATTAAAATTATAATCTGCTACCATCAGTGAATTACTATGATGCGCAGAAATATTTAGCATCAAAATGACCATTTTGAAACTATCTATCCGGAACATTTTGCTCCGTATTTTTTCACGCCCAGCTTATTGAGAACCACATACATCAAACACCAATCGGTTAAAGCATGAATCCACATATTGACTCCCACAAATCCTGTCAGCCAGAACCAGTTCTGATTGACATAGATTCCTACTAATAAACTTACTACAATGAAAGTTCCTGCGATAGCATGTACTATTCTTGTCTGCATAATATTCTGTTGTTTTTAATCAATGCTTTTGATCTTTTCCAAAAGCGGATATAAGAAGGTAAACCCCATGAATTTAAAACCTATGAGGTTCATTGTTCTTATGCTTCAAAAAATTTGTCGTCTGATCCGGATTTTTTCTCCCATTTTTTCTTTTCTGTAGCATAGTAGACCAGTGGCACGACAACCAATGTAAGCAAGGTAGAAACAATTGCTCCGAATACTAAAGAGATTGCCAATCCCTGGAAAATAGGATCGAAAAGAATAATGACCGCACCAATTACAACGGCTCCCGTTGTGAGTAAAATCGGGGTTGTCCTCACCGCTCCCGCTTCGATGATGGCCTGCTTCATGGGAATACCTTCTTTGAGGCGGATTTCGATAAAGTCGATCAGGAGAACGGAATTCCTTACCATCACACCTGCCAGGGCGATCATCCCGATAAATGAAGTTGCGGTGAAGAATGCGCCTAAAAGCCAGTGTCCTAAAACGATTCCAATGAGTGAAAGCGGAATGGCAACCATCATGACCACCGGGGTCTTGAAATTCTGGAACCAACCGACAATCAGCATATAAATAATGATAATCACCACCGCAAAAGCAGTTCCCAAGTCACGGAAAACTTCTAAGGTGATCTGCCACTCTCCATCCCATTTTACCGTGTAATTGCTTTCATCTTCAGGCTGGTTCATGTACAATTCATTCATTGAATACCCATCCGGCAGCCGGATTTTTTTAAGTTTTTCATCCATTCCGAGAATAGCATAGGCCGGACTTTCCAGCTTCCCTGCCATATCCGCAAGGACGTACACTACCCTTTTCTGATCTTTTCTGTAAATGGTTTTATCCAGTTCTTTTTCTTCCACTTTGACCAGGTCACTTGCCGGAACCATTCCCATCTGTCCTTTGATTTTCAGACTTGTGATATCCTGAATGGTCGATTTATCGGCATCGTTCAGCTTGATAACAATATCCACGGGGTCATTGGATTTTTCATCATACAGGTTTCCGATCGGATGTTCTCCTATCAGATAGGTCATATTCCCGACAATCTGCTGGGGAGCGATGCCGTTCAGCATTGCTTTTTCCTTATCCGGAACAAGCTTGAATTCTTTCTGGGGCGCTTCCACCATCCAGTCAATATCAACCACATCATCGGTTTTCTTCAGAATATCCTCTACCTGCCTGGCTACTTTTACCTGCCCTTCGTAATCAGGTCCGTAGATTTCCGCGACAATGGTTGAAAGAACCGGCGGGCCGGGCGGAACTTCCACTACTTTTACATTAGCTCCGTATCTGGCAGCGATTTTCCGGATCTCAGGACGCATTCTCTTAGCAATATCGTGGCTTTGTGCATCGCGGTCTTCTTTGTGCAGGAGATTCACCTGAATGTCTGCCGTATTGCTGTTTCCGCGCATATCATAATGACGGACGAGGCCGTTGAACGTAATCGGGGCAGAAGAACCTACATAATTCTGATAGTTCACCACTTCCGGAACAGTTTTCAGGTATTGTGCAATGTCCTGCGCAACCGCTGAAGTTCTTTCCAGCGTTGTCCCCTCCGGCATATCAATGACGACCTGAATTTCATTTTTATTGTCAAACGGGAGCATTTTTACGGCCACCCATTTGGTGAAAAATGCTGCAACAGAAATCAGTAATAAAACCAAAGTCACCGCCATCATTGTCCATCTTTTTGATTTTGAATCCAAAAGGGGCTGTTCGATCTTTTTATAAATTCTGTAAATCCTTCCTGTCTCAATGCCCTGCTCTTCTTTGTGGTGCTGCTCGTCTTTTACCTTCAGCAAATGATACCCGAGATACGGCGTAACCGTTAAAGCAACAAAAAGCGAAAGCAACATGGCTATAGAAGCCCCGATGGGCATTGGTGACATATAAGGCCCCATCATTCCGCTTACAAAAGCCATTGGCAGGATTGCAGCGATCACGGTAAATGTTGCTAAAATGGTAGGGTTTCCCACCTCATTGATGGCGTAAATGGCGGCCTGCTTAAACGGCAGCTTCTTCATGTGGAAATGCCGGTGCATATTTTCAGCAATGATGATGCTGTCATCCACCACAATCCCCACCACGAAAACCAAAGCAAATAATGTTATCCTATTGAGCGTATATCCTAAAATATAATAGCTGAACAACGTTAAAGCAAACGTCAGCGGAACGGAAAAGAAGACCACCAGGCCGCCTCTCCAGCCCATTGCCAGCATGACCAGAACCGTTACCGCCAGTATCGCCACGCCAAGGTGCATCAATAATTCGGAAACTTTATGGGATGCGGTTTCACCGTAATTTCTGGTAACTTCCACGTGCACATCATCCGGAATGAGATTTTTCTTTAATTCATCCACTTTGGTAAGAATATGCTCAGAAATTTTCATGGCATCCGCACCTTTTACTTTGGAAACCGAAACGGTAACGGCCGGATATTCCGACTTAAATTTTTTACCGTTCTCCACTGCATTTCCATATCCGAAACTTACATAATTGGAGGGATCGGAAGCACCATCTCTGATCGCAGCCACCTGTTTCAGGTACACCGGCATATTCTGTGAGGTCCCAATCACGAGGTTTTCCACATCTTCAGCAGAGTTCAGGAATTGCCCTGTTGTTAAAAGATATTCCGAATCCCCTGAATCAAATTTCCCGGATTGGGAACTTCCATTGTTGGCCTGGATCATCTGCATCACAGAAAGTGCGTCAACATTCAGTTCTGCCATTTTATCCTTATCCAGGATCACCTGTAGCTGGCGGTTTCTGCCCCCGATGGTTCTGGTAAGAGAAACGTCTTTTATTTTTTTTATTTCAGAAGACAATTCTTCTCCGATCTGGCGAAGCTGAAAATCATTGTAATGGGAATTATCACTCCATAAGGTCAGTCCGAGCATCGGAACATCGTCAATAGAACGTGTTTTTACCATTGGTTCCATCACCCCTTCCGGAAAGATGTTTTTGTTCTTCATCAGCTCATCATAAAGCTTTACGTAGGAACGTTCCGTATCTTCTCCCACATAAAACTGAACAATGATCATCGCCTGCCCGTTCATGGCCATCGAATGGATATGTTCTACCCCTTTGATATTGGAAATGATTTTTTCCAAAGGCTTTACTACGCGGCTTTCAACCTCTTTCGGGCTGGCTCCGGGGTAACCGACCATGACATCCGCCATCGGGATGATGATCTGTGGTTCTTCTTCTCTTGGTATTAATGTCGAACTGTATACCCCGATAATCATCAAAGCTATCATTAACAAAATGGTTAATTTTGAATTGATGAAAAATTCGGCGATACGTCCTGCGAATCCTTTTTCCATAATTTTTTTTTAATGCAGCAATGAATCAACCGAGCAGTGTAATAATGGTTTCATTGGTAAATTGGTAAATTGCTACATTGATATATTGTTACACTATTTTACCTGCACTTTTGCGCCGTTATACAATTTTCCTGTGGAAGACACGATGTATGATTCTTCAGGACTTAAACCTGACAACACCTCAACCTGCTCCCCGATTGTTTTACCTGTCTTGAGCCACCTCAGAACTGCCGTGTTTTGTGAGCTGACCACATAAACGCCTGTAAGCTGACCGTTTTTGACCAACGCAGCTCTTGGAATCATCATACTTTCCTCAAAACTGTGACTGATCTTTCCTGATGTTTTAACCGGAAACTGCACATTCACAAACATTCCCGGAAGCAGGCCGGAAGCATTGTGAATAGTAATTTTCACCCGATATTGCCCGCCTGTACCGGCCGCTGATTTACTGATTTCCGATACTGATCCTGAAACAGTCCTGTTCATTGATTTTAAAGTAACGTCTACAGGCATTCCGTTGGAAATCGTGGTGATATCCTGCTCGGAAACCAGAACCTGCGCCTGCAACAATGATGGTGATTCTATGGTCAGCAGGGGCATCCCCGGGCTGGCCATATCGCCCTGCTCTGCGAATTTTGCCGTAATGGTTCCGGAAATAGGTGCCGTAATGTTGGCATAACGGTATTGCGCACTGACCTCATTTTTCATCTGTTGTGCCGCCTGCAATCCAGCCTGTGCCATTTCATAACGGGCTCTCATATCATCCAGTTCTTTCTGGGAAGCACTTTGGGATCTGTACAGATTCTGGAATCGTTCGTAATCTTTCCTGGCAATATTGTAGCTGGCCTGAGCCTGGGAAATCTGTGCACCGGCCTGTCCGCCTTTCGCCTGGATATCCGTTGCATTGATGCTTACCAGAAGCTGCCCGGCTGTAACGTTCTGTCCGACTTCGGCTTTCATGGAAGTAATGTAGCCCATCATCCGGGTGGAAACATTGACGGAATTTTTAGCTACCAGTTTTCCGCTTGCAGTGAATGATGAGCCTTCGCCACCCATACTTGTCCGGCTTACCGTAACCGAAACGGGCGCATCATTATTGTGTGCAGATTTTTTCTCTTTTGAACAGCTTCCCAACAGGAGCGCACTGAGAATAAAGGTTGAATAAAGGTATGTTTTCATTATTAAATTTTTATTTACTGATATCCACAGGTTCACCTGAGTTTATTGTTGTTAAATCTTTTGGGTTTTTGTTTTGAACATTCATTTTATTTTAAGTCTGAAGATTTTATTGGCTGAATAAGATCATTAGCCCCGATGGGAACGGCATCCTTTTTTGGTATTGCGATTGCCTGATGGTTCAGGGATTGCTTCACTGTGTCCGCAATGACAAAAAAGATACAGTGGACAGCGGGAAAAAGCTCCTTATCATTATTTAGTTAAAAACTTCTCATATTCCCCGGCCACGTTATACTCAAAAACGGCCTGCTGATATTCCAGTTCTTTTTGGGACATCAGGGTCTCTGCGGAAAGGAGGTGGGCGGATTTTTCAAGTCCCTGGTCATAACGGTTTTTCCGGATCCTGTAGGCTTCTTTGCTTTGTTCCCACGCCTGTTTCGTGAAATTGATCTTCGATGCCGCATCTTCAATCTGGCGGCCGGCTTTGTTCAGTTCCAGCTGGCCTTTTTTGATATACTGTTCGATTTCCGTCTGCGCCCGGGAACGTTCAGCTTTGTATTTTTCCTGTTCACTTCGTGACTTCAGCCCATCAAAAACATTCCACGAAAGCTGGATTCCGGCCAGGTAACCGTTGGCATTGAACCGGGCGATCTTATGATCATACATCTCAAAGCTTCCAAACGCGTTGAGCCTGGGAAGAAATTTTGCCTTTGATGATTTGATCAGCCAATCGTAGGCTTCCAGAGATTTTTGGTAGGCCTGCAAATCTTTTCGGTTCTGATTAAGCTTCATTCCGGAATCAGTGATATATTCTGTATATTCCAATGCTTCCGCAGGTTTCAGGATTCTGTTTCCCGGATCTTCGTCCAAAAGGAAGTACAAATAATCGGAAGCGTTTCTGATATTGGATTTTGCGGTCTGGATCTGGCTATCAATTTCGCTGATGCGGACGTCCATATACAGCACTTCTGATTTCTGGATCATCCCGTTTCTGTAATAATTATCAATGACCTTTTTGTTGGCGATGGTTGTTTGCCTAGCATCTTCCAGCGTTTCCAGCATTTTGTAAGCCAGCTGAAGCATCATATACGATTTCCTGAGCTCAAACTGGACATATTCTTTTGTTCTTTCCGTTTTGATGTTCAACACCTCTGCTTTTACCTGTCCCGCTTTTTTCAGGTATACGGCATCCATATTGATGATCGGCTGCCGCACCTCTATTTTTGTTGCAAAATTGGATATGCTTTCCGGGCTGTTCAGATGATCGGGATCGAAATCCGTCATCGTGATCCTTTCCTGGTTGAGCTTGGTCCCGAAGGCGTACAACGGATTATTGGTATTGGAAAAGGTATATGATGCGTTCACATCAGGAAGATACACAGACCTGGTCCCGAGAAGCTCGGCCCGGGCCAGCTCTGCTTCTTTCCTTGCCATTTTCACCTGAAGGTTATGGTCTGTCGCCTTAGTTTCCAGGTCCGCTCTGGCAATAGAAACAATCTCCTGCGAAAAGATTTCCGTATATGCCGTGAATACTAAAACAAGTAGGGCTATTTTTCTCATTTCTCTAATTTTAAGACAAAATTACACGCATGGAATCTCCTGCACAGTAACCAACATCACACAAGCATATTTTTCCCGGACGAACATAAAAAAACCGCTCATGAAGAGCGGTCAACACTAAGAACAAGGAATACTACATTAGTTGTATCTGCGGAACCGTCATAATTTTTGATTTCTCGGAATCGGATATCAGACCATTGGCTTCGGACTTCTGAAGAACCCTTTCTGCCTTTTCCCGTTCGGATTTATTTTTAATCGTAACAACGGGTTCCTGAATCACATCAGTCATCAGGAATTTGCCTTCCAGCTTTCCCTGAGATGTACATTATAAGACCGAAAATTGCAACTTTGAGTTTCCGCTATCGCCAGAAATATGGTCATCGGGCAGCTGCCTGCCGCTGCGGTGAAAAGATGTTCCGGAGACCACAGGCCATCTATCCCTTCAGGAAATTCCGGGCAGTTCAGGAAAGGACATTTCACCTTTACGGTCATTTCCCATCGTGTATCTACGTTATGATCATGAGCATCCAACGGGTGTCACATCTTGTTGTTTAAACTTGTCCAACCGCCACCGTTATAGACATTCTTATACCCGTTGTTCTGCAGAATACTTTTAGCAGAAGCGCTTCTTATCCCCGATGCACAACAGGTAATAACAGGTTTGTTTTTATCCTTCAGCTTTGAAAGGTTACCCTGAAGCTGGTCGACAGGGATATTGACAGAGTTTTTAATATGTCCTCCGTCATATTCGCTTTTGCTTCTTACATCCAGGATTACCGCACCTTCTTTTAAAAGTGCTGCATAGTCGGTTTTATCCATTCCGAACAGGTTTTTTATTGCATCTAACATTTTATTGATTTTTACATTAATGATGCAAATGTAAGGCGCAGAGAAAAGCCGGTCAGTGATGAAGGTTACAATAGGCTGATTTTATTTCGGGAAAGTTTTATTTTGCCTTCGCTCTCTATAAGCTTGAGAACACGGCTCACCGCTTCCCGGGTAATTCCGAGCTCATCGGCCAGCTGCTGATGGGTAACATGAAGTTCCTTCGATTTGTAGAGCTTAGATTTCTGATTCAATAAGTTGAGAATTCGTGTATCCACTTTCTGGAAAGCAATTGAATTCACCATCATCACCAGATCTTCAAACCTTTTGTGGTACAGCTCAAAAACAAAAACCGACCATTCCGGGTATTTCGTAAGCCATTCTTTGGCTTTAACCAGGGAAAGCATAAGGATTTCTGCATCTTCCTCTACCACAGCCTTAATTTTAGAGGTGCCCTGTGTTAATCCTGAAAGGATGGATGAGATACAGCTTTCCCCGGGAATGAGATAGTACAGAAGGATTTCCCTTCCGTCCTCTTCTGTCCGCACTACTTTTACACTCCCCGACATGACCAGGGGAATATAATTCACATAGGAATCAATATCCAGAATTACAGTACCGGCAGGGAACAATTTTAAATCCCGGCTCTCTGCAATTTCTTTCTTTAATTCCGGATCTAATATTTCATGAATATTCATTCTCAAATATAAAAATAATACATGTAGATTCTTCTCTTTTACCGTTCATGGCTTACCACTTTCAAGGATTAAAAAAAAACATCAAGTTTAATCCCATATAAATTCAGAAACGTTATATCATCACATTAACCAACTTTTCAACAGTAAACACCAAATTATGGCTGCTAAAGCATGGTTGCCACGCTCCTGCATAATCCACTATAATTCCAGTGAACAGACGTTTTTCCACCCGCAATTACCTTAACTATTCCGTGATTTTTTGCCATTGTGATGGTAAACAATTCACTTTTTCTTTCCTGTTCCGGTTTTGCCATTGAAAATTATCAGAGCATTTACCCTCCTACATTGTACATTTCTAAATAATTACAGGCATCCCGGATTTATCATGATCCGCTTAATGGAATTACAATACATAAAGATGAAACTCCGGAAGAATCATTGAGGTTGTTGGATCAGCCGGTAAAGATATTTGAGAGTAAGCAAAGACCCGGTTATGAATATACTTTAAAGTAAATCACCCTCCTAATGATGAGAGGGTGACTTGTACTCATGCATAAAATTGATCTTAAGGCATTCTAAGGATTGCCTTTAATATATTTCCTATTTTTTTTATTATATACTTCATGTTTTTTAATAACATCCAAAAAGCAACACCGAGCTTTTCTGGTTCTGTTACGGAATTTGTAATAAACGCGCAATATCCAAAACTCATCAGATTATACAGTATTGCCTGTTATTCTGCCTTTGGCTACGCAACTATCTAAAACAAATATCGATAAAGCTTTTTCTGATTAAAAGGTCTATATCTGACCGATAATGGTTAAATTTCGGCAACTTAAATAGCTGCAACTATACCTGATTACCCTACCATGCCTGCAAACACAATTAACATCATCCGTATAACCATTCTGCTCATGTTTGTTTTTATTAACAGCTTTGCGCAAAGGAATCCTGATACTTTAGCATATGAACGATTACAATATGTCCAGAATTTAAAAAATTATATTGCCAAAAAAGCCTGGAAAGACTTTGACAATAACCGGGTAACACAGGTATATTTTACCGACTCGTCAAGTTATTTTTTTAATGCTGATACCAGGATTTTGCAGAAAGTGAAACAAAAGACCCGTCCGCTTAAAGGAATCGATATGTTTAAGACCCAACGTATCGATGAAAACCCGTTTCACATGGAAACTGCTGTAGAATTTACCGATAGTACAGCATTGTATTTTCAGAAACCTGTTGTGATGTTCAGCGACTTTGACACGGCTAAAGAAAAAGCAGGTGACCTGCAAAGCCTCCAGCAATGGGCATCCATGGTGGTTCACGAGCTTTTCCACGGATATCAGCTGCAGCATATCCCTACGCTGCAATACAGTAATCAGGTCATCCATTTACGCAGCAGTCAATTGCAGAAATTATATGTGGAGCAAAAATGGTTTGCAGAAAGTATACAGCTTGAAAATAATCTGCTGATTTCTTTATTAAAGGTAAAATCCGGAAAAAAACTGCGAAAAGGACTGGAACAGTACCTATCCCTCCGCGATGCGAGACAGAAAAAAGCAGAGTCTATTCTGAATGATTTCAGTATCCATGAGAACTTTTATGAGAAAATTGAAGGCAGCGCAAAGTACGTTGAACTGGCTTTACTCGAACACTACAAATATTTTCCTGAAAATACATACCTGCTAACAAACGATCCTGCCTATAAAAAGAATGCCTATCAGAACTTTAACCTTGAGGAAGAACCCTGGCAATACCAGACTGAGGGGATCAATTACTTTTATTCCACAGGATATAATCTATTCCGGATCCTGGATAAACTGAAAGTTGGCTATCAAACCAATTTCTTCAATACCCATGATACGCCGTACGGAATATTAAAAGCATACCTGAAAAGTAAAACCCAGCTTAAAAAACATTCAATATAAAACTGTCTGAAATAAAAACTGATCTGTTGAAGCGTATAAAGTGCCTCATACATTTAAATATCCTCTAAAGACCCTATCAGATTCACATAGTTCAGATTCAAACTATTTATCATAGTTTTACGCCATGAAAATTAGTCCACAAGAGCAGTTGTACAAAGTTTCAAGATTGATAGAGACGATGCGCGATATCAGAAAAGTGGTGCGTACACAGTTCATGAAGAAAATGAAGGATCATGATCTTGACCTGACCATTGAAATGCTGGAAGTATTGCATATCCTCTGGAACCAGGATAACGTCAACCAACAGGAAATCGTAGATAAGACCAACCGGAATAAAGCCAGCATCACCTCTCTCATCAGTAATATGACCGCCCGTGGCCTTGTGCAAAGAAATCCCGATCCGCTGGACAGGAGGAACAGGCTGATTTCGCTGACACCGGAAGGTGAACGCTACCAGCAAAAGCTGATTCCCCTGCTGGAAGAAGTCTACGCACCCTTACTGTCCGCAGATATGATCCGGGAGATTGAGCATACAACAAATCAGCTTCAGAATATCCTCCAAACGATCAGCGAATGAGCTGTTGCGGATCAGGGATGTTATTTTAATATCAGCACCGGCCGGCTGACATGCTGGTATAGTGCCTCTGAAATGCTGCGATTGGCCATATGATAAAGAAAGCTGTGCTCTCCCGGTAAAGCAATGATGAGATCCGTTCCATGGTACGCTGCAAAAGAAAGTATTCCCTTTACGATTTCTTTACCGAAAGAATAATGAATGCTGAAAGGTATATTTTTCAGATAACCGTGCACGTAATCTTCCCAAACCTCTTTATTCTGATCCCTCACATCCTTATTCCCTTTCGTATCTATATAAAGCAGCATGAGATGATGGTTCTTATTCTTCAAAAATGACTTATAATCCGAAAGCCTCTCCAGGTGATCCGCGCGGCTGATATCACATGGAATAAGGACATTGACTACATCTTTAAAATGATAGCCGGCGGGAACAATCAGTGTTTTAACCCGGCTTATCCTTCCGATGCTTATGATGTTTTCTGAAACAGTACTGTCATTACTGCCTGCCTGACCTTCACTTCCTAAGATGATTAGTTCTACGGTAGGATCTGCTTTCAGACGGGTATTAATGCTGCGCAGCAGGGTAAGCTGACTGGTAAACCTGGATACGGTATGGCTAAAACCTGTTGTTTTAATCAGGTGGTCCAGCCGGTCAAACAATGCTTCCGTATGTTCACGGGCGCTATTCACGGTTTCTTCGTTCACAATCGTATAGCCCTCTGAAATATTGATGTAGTCAAATATGGAATCATATGTTTTCATGAGGATGATATGATCGTAGCCATATTTTTCAGCCCATTCCGCGGCAAATAATACTGCATTTTCGGTTGTCGCCGTTGAATCAACCGGTACCAATATTGTTTTCATAACTGATGTATTTTCTTCGCCTTCAACAAGTTAGATGTCAGAATGATGCACAAGGATCGTATTCAGTGTTGCATTTTAAGAGATCAATATCTGTGTTACAGCACTAACAAATATACATGAATTAGTTTAAATTCAAACTAATTTTAATGGACTTTAGTCTGAGAAAAATTAGGTTTCACAGCACTCTATGGTCAAATCAATTATGCCAGGCAACAGAACTGATGGCTATGCTTTATCTGCCAAAAAACTTTTTTTAAGTATTTGAATAGATCCCCGTTCTTTCCCATGAATTTTATCAATCACAACCCTTTATCGTTGCTACTGATACCGGAAATTTTAAAATTATTTTACCTCAGGTCTGGAAGATACAAATGTACGATCAATCTTCCCTGGTAACTTTCACATCCGTAAAATGGCCTGATGTACCAGGGCCGATCCATAACCCGATGCTTCCCCGAAGATCTTTGCCCTGCTTCAGGTCATTGACGATCAGCGTTGGCTGGGATGCCCCATTGACATACAGCCTGGCCGTTTCATCCTTTACCACAATTTTTACTTTGATCCATTCCGCAGGCAGTATATCCACATAGGACTCATACATTCCCGGTGTTTCCTTTCTTAATTTCTCCCAGGGATATCCCGGGATAGAAATATACTGGCTGGAATGGTTTCTGCGCAGCTGATCATCCGCACGGCCATTGGTAGGACGTAAATAGAACACCTCCATTTTAGAGGCATCTGAAGCGGCCCTGAATGCAATCCCAACAAACCCGCGGGCGGTTGACCCGGCACTGGCAAGCGGCTGCCCGGAGACCATAGCTTCAATGGTACCGTTATGGAAGTCAATATCTTTTAAAATCGCTACGGTTTTGTCTCCGTCAGCCTGACCTTTTATTTCCAGGGCCAAGGCACTTTTGCCCTTATAAAAGGTTTTTTCGGCGGTTACCTGAAACGGGAGTAGGTCGGTCGGGAGTATGGTTCGGTTCTGTGCTCTGCAGCTGAAGCCAGATACCAGGCTTAACAGGAATATAAACAGCAAATTTTTAGTCATGACGGAGATAGAATTTTGATGCCTCTAAAATAAAAAAATAAAACGGTCAAAAACACATTATTCATTCACATGACATGATCCCATCTTTTATGATCCCTTTTATAAATGATTCTATCTGCTGATCTATTTTTAAGTTTTGACTCATACAGGACAAATTTTCCCTCAGCAAGTATTACCGTTCATAAGAGAGGGAATTTATATATTAGATTTTCTTAAACAGTCTTTCAATCACTTTTTATTGTTCCTGATATTATATCCGGCACACACCTTTTCACGCTTCTTAAATTAATTTGTTATCTTGGAGATTAATTTCCCAAAATGAATATTCTCTTAGTAGAAGATGACGAAAGAATAAGCAAGTTCCTCCTGAAGGGACTGGGCGAAGCCGGGCATCAGGTGAGCCTTGCCGAAAGCGGTGAATCTGCCCGAGAGATGATCGGTTCCTATGATTTTGATGTAATTCTGATGGATATAATGCTTCCCGGCCTAGACGGCGTACAGCTGACGCAGCTGATCCGGTTTAAGGAAATCCACATTCCGATCCTCGTATTAAGCGCACTGAACAGCCCTGATGACAAAGTAAAAATGCTGGATATGGGCGCCGATGATTACCTTACCAAGCCTTTTCATTTTGATGAGCTGCTTTCCCGGATCAATGCCCTGACCCGGCGCAACCGGCTGTCATACCAGAAAAGCTCGGAACTGCTGCATTGCCGGAATATCACCATCAACAAAGACCTCCACACTGTTACTCAGGATGCCCGGCCGGTAAACCTATCGCCGACGGAATACAAACTCCTGCTGTTCCTGCTGGAAAATAAGAACAAAGTGCTGAGCCGGACCCAGATCCTGAACGGCGTGTGGGGCATCAATTTCGACAGTACCACCAACGTCGTGGATGTGTATGTATCGTATCTCAGAAATAAAATCGATGAATCCCAGGGACAGATTATTTATACCGTAAAAGGAGCCGGATACCTGATCAAAGAGTGACTATGACCTTAAGAAACCGTTTTACCGCCATTTCCAGCCTGTCGTTCGGCGTTGTTTCGATCATTACGTTTGTGGTGATCTTTATCGCCTATTATGACAGTACCAAGATTTCCTATTTTGACCGGCTGAAAAATACAGCGCTGATCTCGGCCATTTACTACCTTGAGAAGGACGAGCTTCCCAAACCCATGCATTCCCAGATCAAAAAGGAGTACAACCACCTGATCCAGAACCGGCAGGTAGCCGTGTACAACCAGAACAATGCAGTCACCTTCGGGATGAACCTTGACGATAAAAATATTACCCCTGAATACATCAGTAAGGCCAGAACCGACGGAAAGGTGCAGTTTATGGGGGATAACAATTTTTATTACGGAATTTATTACCCGGATAACCAGGGAAATTTCGTTGTCTTCGTCAAGTCTTCCAGCGATTCATTTTCCTCCCAGATCATCAGGCTTCTCATTATTATGCTTTCCGTACTGGCCGTAGGACTGCTTATTATTTACCTGCTGAGCAGGTATCTTTCCAAAATTGTTTATAAACCCGTATCTGATGTCATCCGGCGGATCAACAGTGTGGATAATGCCGATATTTCGCAAGCCATCACCTCCACCCATACGCATGATGAAATTGATGAGCTGATTAAATCCTATAACCGGCTTCTCGGAAGAATCGGCGAAAACATGCTGCTGCAGCAGAACTTCATCAATTATGTTTCCCATGAATTCAAGACGCCGCTGGCCGCCATTTCGGGCAACCTGGAAGTGTTTGCCCAGAAGGAACGGTCGCCGCAGGAATACAAACAGGTAGCGGAAGAAGTCCTGGAAAATGTCTACGAAATCGAAAGCATTCTCAACAACCTGCTGCTGATGTCCGGGCTTTCGAAAATTGAAAAACCCCACCAGCTTTTCCGCATCGATGAAGTGATCTGGAAAGTTCATGAAAAGCTCCAGAACCACCGGAACCGTAACCATGCGGTTATTTCCGTAAAGCTTGAGGTGAAGAATTTTTCCCTGCTTGAATACCATGGCAACGAAACGCTGCTTTACCTGGCGCTCTATAATATTGTTGAAAATGCACTGAAGTACTCGGATAACAGTCCGGTCGTTATCCGGATCTATGAGAAAGACGGGCATCTGGCAGTTGACGTTCAGGACCTCGGTGTCGGAATCGACCCGGAAGATCTTCTGAAAATCACGGAGACGTTCTACCGGGGCAAAAACGTAGGCACGGTAAAAGGGAGCGGCATCGGATTGTCGCTGTCTGAAAGCATCCTCCGCCATCACGATATTGGAATGACCATCGAATCCGAATTGGGAAAAGGGACAACGGTCTCGCTGGTTTTTGGCAGGGATTTGACTTGAGGTTTTGTCTGAGTTTTTACTGCTTTTTGAACTGATTATTCTTAAACCACCCCGTCAAAAATTCTTTGAATTTTCGCCACCCCTCCAAGGGAGGGGGTTTTGATTAACAGTAGTTTATCACCCACCTATTTAAGTTAAAGATTGAACATTTAATATGCAGATGCATAATGCTGCGTTGTTTTTTTAACGCAAAGGTTTTATTTTCATAACGTATAATTTAAGGAAGCAAAGAAGGATCAGCGAGCTGATCTGATGAAGCGTCTGGATCAACGTGCGCTTCATCAGCGGCTTTGCCGCTTTTCTTTGCTCCCTTGAAAATACGCGGAATCCTTATTAAAACTTTGCGTTAAAATTTATGCGTTTTTAAAGCATCAATAGGAATGGGCTTCAGCCCATTTACCTTGTAATACATGACGATCGGCTTTAGCCGAAACTTATCCTGTATTTTGGCCGAAGCCGGTTTTTAATGGCAACCATATCATCCATCGGGCTAAAGCCCGGCGCTATTGATAATCACATAATAAACTATATATCTTACGATTAGATTTATGTCAATAAAAAGACAATTGACCATACTCTTAACTACAAAAAACTTCCAGCTTCCAGCATCCCTCTCCCAGCCTATCAACTCTTCATACCCCAGCCTAACCCATACCAAACCAAAAAACCGTCAATCCTGCCAGTAACCACAAAAACTTCCAGCACCCAGCATCCCGCATCCAGCCTATCCATTCACCTTCTAACCAAACTCTAATGTTGGATTAAGCGAATCTTAATCCGGCTTGACATTCCCTCTAATCTGCCGGAAATAACTTTGCAGCCTAAATAAAAGGCTTTGAAGAAAATTATTTTTACAATACTCTGCATTCCGCTTTTTGCGTATGCTTCCGCACAGGTAAGCGATACGATCAAGATCAGCAGATCCGAAGCAGAGTCTGCATTCCTTGAGAAAAATATTGACCTTATTGTCCAGAAGCTTGAGATTTCCCAGGCGGAAGCCCAGGTATTACAGGCTAAATACTGGCCGAATCCAACTTTAACCGTAGATGAGGTAAACCTCTGGCGTACCTATGATATCGAGGCACAGCCTGCGCTCATCGGCAACTGGGGGAAAAGTTCCCAAGTCTCGGTGCAGGTTGAGCAGGTAATCAAAACCGCCGGTAAAAGAAGGAAAAATATCGAGCTCCAGAACATTGAAGTGGACGGCGAGAAATACGAATGGCAGGAAGTGATGAGGGAACTGAAAAAGCTGCTTCGCAACACCATGACGGAGATGGTTTATAACCAGGAACTGCAACGGTTGTACAGCAGCCAGATCTCTTCCATCACAAAGTTGACGGCTTCCTATAAAAACCAGCTGACCTC
Organism: Chryseobacterium camelliae; assembly: GCF_002770595.1. Classification (NCBI taxonomy): domain Bacteria; kingdom Pseudomonadati; phylum Bacteroidota; class Flavobacteriia; order Flavobacteriales; family Weeksellaceae; genus Chryseobacterium; species Chryseobacterium camelliae. Next base: position 1,007,066 of record NZ_CP022986.1, read on the forward strand.
CGGAAACATCAGCAAAGCCGAATACATTCGGCTAAAGGCACAGGAAGTGGAATTCAAGAAGAAACTCGTTTCCCTGCAGCAGGAAGCGGAAGAACACCAAACGGAACTGAAAGCATTGTTGATGTTGCCAGCGGACCGTTACGTCATTATCAGTGATCCTTTGAAACAGCCTTCGGGAGATTTTTCCGAGCTTGATCTTAATCAATGGCTTGCAGAATCTGCTGAAAACAGGCCTGACATCCTGCTCTCCAAAAACCAGGAAAAGCATGCCCTGAAAAACCTTGAGATACAGAATGCCCTGAAAACCCCGGATCTTACCTTTTCGGTGGGCTACGACCGCGGCGGGAATATCATGAAGGATTTCGTAGGTGTGGGCGTTTCCCTTGATCTGCCGGTTTTCGACCGGAATAAAGGCAATATCCAGGATGCCAGGATTGAGGTCGATAAATCAGGCTATGAGACGAGAAAAAATATCCTGAAGTCACAGAACGAAATCAGTTCCGTATACCACAATTACATCAGGACAAAAAAGATCTCCGCCGAACTGGACGACGAGTATGAAAGTACACTGGATTCGCTACTGGTCAGCCATGAGAAAAATTTCAGGCTGAGGAACATCAGCATGCTGGAGTACATGGATTTCCTGGAAACCTTCATCGACAATAAAATGATCATTCTCGATACCAAGAAGGAACTGAACGAATATTTTGAAAACCTGCAATATGCAGTAGGAAAAGACCTTTAAAAAAATGAAAACAAAAAATTATATTGCCGCTTTCGGCTTTCCCTTCCTGCTGGCGCTTTCGGGCTGCTCACAGAAAGATAACCAGGAAAAGAAAGAAACAGCAGCCTACTGCATCAGCCCGGAGCTTAAATCCAATCTAAAACTTGCTACCGTTGCCATGCAGCCTATCGAAGAGAGCATCACGCTTACCGGTGAGGTAGAAAGCAATTCAGACAGGACCGTCCCGTTTGTCAGCCTGGTAGACGGTGTGGTAACCCAGACGTTCTTCTCACTGGGCGACCATGTCTCCAAAGGCCAGGTGCTGGCCAGCGTGAAAAGTGTTTCCCTGAATGAAATGCAGGATGATACCCAGACCCTGGAAGCCCAGCTTGCCGTGGCCAAAAGAAAGCTGGCCTCGGTGGAAGCGATGTTCAAAGATGATATCGCATCCCGGAAAGACCTGGAAGAAGCACGGTCTGAAGTGCAGATCCTGAGATCCAACATTTCCAAGACCCAAAAGAACATGAAGCTGTATTCGGCCGGGAAAAGCGATTTCCTCATCAAGTCGCCCGCAGACGGATATGTCATCGAAAAAAACATTTCCAACGGAATGCCGGTTTCGGCGGGCGGCGACAAACTTTTCACCATATCCAACCTGGATAAGGTCTGGGTGATGGCGAATGTCTATGCCACGAATATGCGCCATATTTATGTCAACCAGCCCGCAGTCATCAAAACACTGGCGTATCCCGACGAAAGCTTTACCGGGAAAATCGATGCAGTATCACAGGTTTTCAATGAAAACGAAAGGGTCTTAAAGGCTAAAATCGTGATGGATAACAACAACATGAAGCTCCGCCCGGGGATGTCCGCGGACATTGTACTGCCCATCAATTCACAGAATGTAAGCGCCCTCGCCGTCCCGACCAAGGCGCTGATTTTCGACAACAATCAAAGCTATGTGCTGGTCTACAAACAGGACTGTGACCTGGAAGTGCGGCACGTTACCGAAATCGTTTCAAACAATACTGTCACATATGTAGAAGGCTCACTGAAAGAGGGTGAACGCGTCGTAGCGACCAACGGCCTCATCATCTATGAAAACCTGAAAAACAAAACCGTTAATCCTACCAAATAATGCGAAAATTCGTTCAGAATATTGTGTCCTTCTCACTGAAAAATTCCCTGATTGTCCTCCTGGGAACTTTTCTGCTGCTGGCCGGGGGCATCTATTCTTACATCCATACGCCCATCGAGGCCTTTCCGGATGTTACCAATACCCGGGTGCGGGTCATTACCCAGTGGCCGGGAAGAAGTGCCGAGGAAATAGAAAAATTTGTCACCCTGCCCATCTCCAAAGAGATGAACACCATCCCGAGCAAAGCTTCGGTGCGTTCCATTTCGTTATTCGGGCTGTCTGTGGTTACGGTGACGTTTGATGACCATGTTGATGATTTTTATGCCCAGCAATACGCGTCTAACCGGCTTGGCAATGTAGACCTGCCCAATGGTGCCGATTTCAGCATCGAGCCTCCGTCCGGGGCGACCGGGGAAATTTACCGGTACATCATCAAAAGCAAGCTGCCGATCAAGGAAGTGACTTCCATCCAGGACTGGGTGATTGAAAGGGAGCTGCTGGCGGTTCCCGGCGTGGCGGACATCGTGAGCTTTGGTGGGGAGGAAAAGATCTATGAGATCAGGATCAATCCCACAGAGCTCCAGAATTACGATCTCTCCCCTCTTGATGTGTACGAAGCGGTATCAAGGAGCAACGTGAATGTCGGGGGCGATGTGGTTTCCAAGGGCGACCAGGCCTATGTGGTCCGTGGGATCGGTCTTCTGGAAAGCAAAGCAGACATTGAAAATATACAGATTGAAGTCAAAGGTTCCACGCCGATCCTGGTAAAGCATATTGCGGAAGTAAAAGTTTCGGCCAAGCCGAGATTAGGCCAGGTGGGCTACAACAAGGAGGATGATGTGGTTCAGGGGATCGTGATCATGCTCCGTGGCGAAAACCCGAGTGATGTGATCGCCAGGCTGAAAGACCGGATTGCAGAACTTAACGGAGGAGAGCTTCCCGGAGACGTCAAGATCGTTCCGATCATTGACCGTACGGAACTGGTGAACACGACCGTGCATACCGTAACCAAAAACCTGATCGAGGGAATCATCCTGGTGTCCATCATCGTTTTCATCTTCCTGTACAACTGGAGGACGACCTTTATTGTGGCGTCGGTGATTCCGCTGGCTTTTCTTTTCGCCATCATCATGCTGAAAATACAGGGACTGCCGGCCAACCTCATCTCCATGGGCGCGTTGGATTTTGGGCTTCTGCTTGAAGGAACCTTAGTCATCGTAGAGCACGTCTTCGTCGCGTTGGAACATAAAGCCAAGAAGGTCGGCCTCGAACGGTTCAACCGGATGTCGAAGCTGGGGATCATCAAAAAAAGCGCGGGAAGCGTCGCCAGCTACATCTTCTTTGCCCTGCTGATCCTGATCGTTGCGCTAATGCCTATTTTCTCTTTCCAGAAAGTGGAAGGAAAAATGTTTTCGCCGCTCGCATTTACCTTAGGGTATGCCCTGCTGGGATCACTGATCCTGAGCCTGACGTATGTTCCGGCGATGTGCAAGCTTTTGCTGACCAAAAATATTGAAGAGAAAGAAAACGTGATTTCCCGTTTTTTCAGGGTGAATGTTTACCGGCTGTATACCTTTGCAGACCGTCACAAGAAAGCATTCATGATCGGATTCGGTGTTTTGCTGGTGATCTGCGGCCTTAAGTTTTCCAACTACGGCTCGGAATTCCTGCCTAACCTGAACGAAGGCGCGATCTATGTGCGGGCTACCCTTCCGAACAGCGTCAACCTCGACGAATCCGTGAGGCTGACCAAGGAAATGAAAAAGACCCTGGAAAATTATGATGAGGTGAAATTCGTCATGACCCAGACCGGCCGTCCTAATGACGGAACCGACCCTACCGGATTTTTCAATATCGAATTCAACATCCAGCTCAAACCGGAAGGTGACTGGAACAACAAAGGTTCCAAAGAAGACCTGCTGGAAAAAATGCGGGTTTCACTGGAGAAATACCCCGGAATCAATTTCGGTTTCAGTCAGCCCATCCAGGATAATGTGGAGGAATATGTCGCCGGTGTAAAAGCACCCCTGGTGATCAAGATTTTCGGGAACGACCTTTTCGAGCTGGAAGATTATGCCAATCAAGTGGCCAATTCCATTAAAACGGTGCCGGGAATTTCGGACGTGAATGTTTTCAAAAACATCGGGCTGCCGGAACTGAGGATCCAGCTGCACGACTCCAAGATGGCCAAATACGGGATTTCCACCGCAGACGCCCAGGCGGTGATTGAAATGACCATCGGCGGCCAGGCGGCCACCAAATTTTATGAGGAAGAACGAATGTTTGATGTTACGCTCCGTTTCGAAAAACAATACCGGGACAATCCGGAAAAAATAGGCAACATCCTGATTCCGACGAAAGACAGTAAAAAAGTCCCGCTGAAGGAAATCGCCACCATCGATTACCATACAGGCCCGTCCTTCATCTACCGTGAAGGCAGCAGCCGGTACATTGGTGTCGGGTTCAATATTGAAGGCCGCGACCTGGGAAGTACGATTGAAGATGCGAAGGCCAAAGTCGCCAGGGACGTCCATATCCCCAAAAAGCACAAGATGACCTGGGCCGGTGAATTCGAGAGTAAGGAAAGAGCCGCGAAACAGTTGATGATGGTGGTACCCGTATCGCTGATCCTGATCCTGATGCTGCTTTATTTCAACTTCGGGAATATGAAAGACACGCTGATCTCGTCGGTCACCCTGGCCTTTGCGTTCATCGGCGGGTTTTTATCCCTCTGGTTTACCGGGACTATTTTCGGGATTTCCGCCGGTATCGGCTTTATCATCCTCTTCGGGGTGGCTACTATTGACGGTATCGTGCTGATCGGTGTCATGAAAGAAAACCTTCAGAACAAAATGCCTCTGAAAAAAGCGATTGCGGAAGGCGTCAAAAGCAGGATCCGACCAGTGGTGATGATTGCCCTGATGGGTTCAATGGGACTTTTCCCCGCAGCGATCTCCAACGGAATGGGATCTGAGATCCAGAAACCTCTGGCTATTATGATTGTCGGCGGACTGATCATCTGTATGGTCCTTTCGTTTACAATCCTACCGCTGGTGTTTTATTTTGCCTACCGGAAGAAGTATGCCAGCTGACAAACTTGCCTTTTCTTTACTTTTTCTATGCCGGATGCCTTATGTATCCGGCTTTTTTATGCATTTAACCGATTTTTTTAAGTTCACATTCAGATAGCACGCCTACGGCGTGCTTTGATCATAAAAATTGGTTAGTGCTACACAGATGATGTTCTTACGGAATATTATTTTGAACACCATTACGTTTAATACATTGATATAATATCCATTAATATATCCTGCACATTTAGGCAAAAGGCTTTTTTAAATATGGCTGAAAGATAATCTCCAGCAAATGATTTTGCCGAATCATGCTCATTCAGAATACCCAAATGATGCCGCCTGAAGACAGACGGCACCATTTTTTGATACTTTTGCATTGTACGTAATAAAAGTAAATATACTGACCTTGAAGTTTCCGGCTACAGCAGTTCAAAGTTTTTCCCTAAATGTTCTTCTATCACAAAAAAAGGATCTTCCGTAAGGGTATGTGCCCTCATATCAATAAGGCTTACCTTGCTCATCATACGAAGCATAATCCTTCTTTCACAGGTATTTTCCACTCCGTTGATATTCCTGACCCCTGCCTTGAAAGCAGATCTTCCGTGAGCACATAAATGATTGTTAACCAATATCACATCTCCCGCCTGCGGAGTAAATCCCGAATAAATCAGATGCCGTGCCTCTTCCCAGAATTCAGTCAGGTAATGATGGGCTTCTTCAGTCTGTCTGATCCCCGGATTGAACAACTGTTCCGCCGCATCAAATCTCATGAACGGAAGCTGATGATTACCGTATAAAACCGAGTCCAGGGCATTTTCTTCATCTTCACTGATTTCCAGATTGGCATCTTTAGGGATTTTGTACATCTTGTCAAAAAGAGCCTTATGTCTTTTTCCGATCGATTCATGTGAACGGATAGAATACAGGGTTGAGGGAACCTGCTCTTCATTTCTGATATACATGAAGCTTAAAAAATCAGCCTGATGCTTCAGGAATGCGTCTTCTGTGTGCACATACAGATCTGTTGAAGACCCTGATCCCGTTTGTGTTTCCCTCATTTTCTCGTCGGGAATGATGGCATGAATCAGCCCTCCTCCTTTCCGTTGCGAATAATACTGCACAGGTTTCGAGGGCAGTGCCCCGTGAATTAAGGCACAGGCAAAACCGTACAGATTAAATTTCGAGTAATCTGCTGACTGCCAGTTAGGCGGTGTGGAACCGATACTTTCCTGGTCGACATCCATCAGCCCTTTGAAGATTAAAGCTCCGTATTGGGTTTCAGAAAAATCACTGGAAAAATCAGCGGCTGTATTTAAAATCCTTTCGGGTAAAAAATAAGAGGAAAGCTGATGAATCTGCTTTATGAATTCACGGTTTTCATAGTCTCCGTATTTTTTCTGGAGATTCTTCGCCGCGTCTCTGATCATTTTCCGTTCCTGCGAAGTAATTTCAATCACTTCCGGAAGCACTGTTACCTGAGTTTTTGGGGTCTCTTTTAAAATTTCTGTAAAATTCATAGGAAATAAATTTGGCGTTTGATAATAATTAATATATTTGTTTTTAATTATTCTAAATAACAATAACGAATTCAAATTTAGGAATAATTTACCAACCACCAAATAAAATATACAAAAAATGAAAACTTAAAAAACTGATTACCAAATCACTATACTTCCATGCATGGAATAACAGACCCTATTTCTATTTTACAACATCACTCTATAAGAACTTTATGAATAACAATATAACATCCCCGGGAGCGCTCACCGACGCTGTTTTATCTCAGGATTTGGGGAATTTTGAAAATATCTTTCATCCCGGTAATTACCATCATTACAGAAATGCTATCAATGCAACGGCCGATCTTGTCCAGGAGTTCCTGTACAGAAATACCCAACCGTTCAGCGGCATAGAAGCCAAAGAAATGAAAGGAAAAGTGCAGGAAATTGATCTCAATCAAAAACTTTCCAGCTACCACGAGCTTCTTTCCGAGGTAGATGATATTTATGTAAAGCATGCCACGGCTTTCCACCTGCCCCAATATGTGGCACATCTTAACTGCCCTGTTGTGATTCCGGCTCTGGCGGGAGAAATCCTGGTCAGCGCCATCAATTCTTCTCAGGACACTTACGATCAGAGTGCGGGAGGCACTTTCATGGAAAGAAAGCTTATTGACTGGACAGCTGACCAGATTGGCTATGACCTGAATGACAGTGACGGAGTTTTCACTGCAGGAGGTTCACAGAGCAACTTAATGGGCCTCGTCATGATGCGTGACTGTTTTTCACAGAAAAGGTACCACCACAACATTAAAGCGGACGGCTTACCGCCGGAAGCGGACCGGTTCAGAATATTTGTTTCTGATAAATCCCATTTCAGCAATCTGAAAAATGCTTCCATCATAGGATTGGGTGAGAAATCCATTGTAAAAGTACCGACCGATGAGAGGTTCCGCATGGATATTTCTTTACTGAAGAAATACATGAAAAGAGAAGAACAGATGGGCAATATCCCTATCGGCATTGTCGCCACGGCAGGCACAACAGATTTCGGTAATGTTGATCCCTTAGACGATATTGCCGATATCGCAGAACAATACCAGATATGGATGCATGTAGATGCGGCATATGGCTGTGCACTATTATTAAGCGAAAAATACCGTTATCTCCTGAACGGCATTGAAAGAGCCGACTCCGTAACGGTTGATTACCATAAATCTTTTTTCCAGCCGATCAGCAGCAGTGCTTTTATCGTAAAAAACAAAAGAGAGCTGCTAATTCTTAAGCATCACGCAGATTATCTTAATCCAAAAGAAATGGATGAAGAAGAGATCCCTGCTCAGATCAACAAATCCATTACCCAGAGTACCCGCCGGTTTGATGCTCTAAAACTATGGTTCACCTTAAGAATGATGGGCAAAGAGCAATTGGCAGAATATACCGATACCGTTATTGATCTCACTAAAGATACCGCCTTAATCATTTCTGAAGATCCTGATTTTGAACTCCTTTCCGATTCGGACCTGAGCGTGCTCGTTTTCCGGTATACCAGACCGGACATTGCGGATACTGATGCACTGAACCAGTTCATCAAGATGAAGCTGTTTTACAGCGGAGAAATCATGTTAGCCAGCACCAAAGTTAATGGAAACTTCTATCTGAAGTTCACTTTGTTAAATCCAATCACAACGACAGAAGACATTCGTCAAATCCTCAATAAAATCAAACTCCATGGAAAAGACTTTAGTCCAGAAAAATAATACCAGAAGAAGAGCCCAGGAAATCACCCTCAGGATATTGCTCAACGGAATGCTGAGAGAGCTGGGAAACGGAAAGTTTTACCAGGGCGTTCCGAAATATGATCCTTTAACAGCCCGGGCTCTTGAACAAAGCAGCTATTCCCTTCATATGAGATTTGAGATGAAGAAAGGCGGCGTATTCCTGTTCGCTCCCATTTCATACCGGTCTGCTAGTGCTTTTCATGACTATGATTTCCCGGTATGGGTGGTTGACCATAAGAATAATAAAGCTTTTGAAGTCCATCCGGAAGAACTGCCTGGAATGATTTACAGAGAGTTTTGCGATACTTTTGATGTAGAGGGAGCAGAACGTTTTACCGAAAGGATCAGAAGCAGTGTAAGAAATCTTCAGCTCACCTCAGCAGCGATTTCGGAAAGGCAGAAACCAATCGGCTATTCATTTCTTGAATCGGAACAGATGCTTCCTGCCGGTCATAACCTTCATCCTTTCACCAAATCAAGAATGGGATTCTCCGAAGAAGAACAAGAGCAGTATGCTCCTGAGTTTGAGAACGGTTTCCAGCTGGATTATTTCCTGATCCACAAAGAGTGCATTTCCGAACAATCTCTTCCCGGAACCTCTGCCAAAGAGATTTTCGCCACACTGGCTTCTGTCCCGGAAAAATATGACTTCGACCATATCGCTGATTACTATATCGTTCCCTGCCATCCCTGGGAAGCACAATACCTGATGTCAACGGAAGAATATCCGGAAATGATAGGATCAGGAAAAGTAATCCACATCGGTCAACTGGGAGAGGAATTTTATGCGACCTCATCGATCCGGACGCTGTACAGCCCTACGTTCAACTGGATGCTGAAATTCTCCCTGCATGTTTTGATGACAGGATCCGTAAGGACCAATAGCCTGAAAGACCTCAGAAGAGGATATGCTTCTTCCGTCTGGTGGAATGACAGGAAGGAGGCCTTTGAAAAGAAGTTCCCGAACTTTAAACTGCTCTCCGAGCCTTCTACCCTGAGCGTTTATTTTAACGAACACAATATTGACAGCTTTAACATCTTAATCCGTGAAAACCCTTTTTCAGCTCAGGATAAAGTACTTTTACTGGCAAGATTATGTCAGAATGAATTGACCGGCCAGGATCAGTTTGCTGCTTATTTCTTCAGAAATCTTGCTGAAACGTTAGAGATAACACCGGAAGAGGCTGTTATTACCTGGTTTACACGGTATGTTCAGCTGCTCCTTTCTCCTTTCAATACTCTGTTTAAAGAATTCGGGATGGCTCCGGAAGTCCATCAGCAGAATATTCTTATCCAGCTGAATGATGATTACCTTCCCAAGACCATTTACATACGGGACGGACAAGGGTATCTTCTACGGGAGAGCTTTAAAGCAAATTATAAAAAATCAGTAGAAAAATGTCCTGAAATCGAAGAGCTTTTCATCCGGGACAGCCGCCTTCTGGATATCATTTCCCATCATTTGCTGGTCAGTAATTTTGCAGCATTAATATCTTCATTAGGCAAGACAGGACTGATCAGGGAACAGGGACTGATCCATATCCTGTATGCTGAATTTGCCCGTCTTCATGAGTCTGATCCTTCTGATTTTACGGATTATGCCTTACACCAGCGCTATTGGGCTGTAAAATCGAATCTCCGGTCCGCTATTCTTGATGTTGACGGAGGGATTAACGCCTCTTCCATTTCTTACGCCAAAGTTCCCAATCTTCTTCACAGGCATTTCTTTTCGGAGCAACTGATCCACCCTGAAGGGACAGACATTTTCTTTAAACGGTATTTCGCCAAGGAAGACGTCACAATGAGCGTGAGGCCCATTGATCTGGACCAGGACCTGGAAATGCTTCATGAATGGTTCAACAGGGAACATGCCATAAAAATCTGGCAGATGAACTGGCCCATTGATGAGCTTGAAACCTATTACCGGTTAATGCTGCCCGGTGATGAAGCCCACAGCTATATTATAGCCGGTAATGATGAACCCAGCTGTAATATTGAAGTGTACTGGGCATGCCAGGATATGGTCGGGGATTATTACGAAGTGCTGCCGACGGACTACGGAACCCATCAATTCATAGCACCTACCGATCCGAAGAAAAAATACGTATCGCCCTCTACACAATCTATGGTAGATTATGTATTTGCACAGCCGGAAGTAGGAAAAATGGTCGGTGAAGGATCTGTAGATTCACTTGCTTCCATGATGAATAAAGCACATGTAGGCTTCAAAGTGGATAAAGTCATTGAAATGCCCCACAAAAAAGCCAACCTTAATTTCTGTTACCGGGAATGGTACTGGGAAAAATTTCCACACAATAAAAATATAGCAATCACTACAAACACCACCAAAAATGAATCATGAACCCATTTATAATGTTATTGGCATCGGAATAGGGCCATTTAATCTGGGGTTAGCCGCCCTATGCGATCCCATCCCGGAATTAAAGACGCTCTTTCTTGATCAGAAAGACGGTTTTAACTGGCATCCCGGGCTGATGATCGACCATGTTACTTTACAGACCCCATTTTTATGTGACTGTGTTTCCATGGCAGATCCTACTAACCGCTTAAGTTTACTGAATTATTTGAAAGTGACGGGAAGGCTGTACAAATTTTTTATCCGCGAAAATTTCTTTATTCCGAGAAAAGAGTACAACCGTTACTGTCAATGGGTTATTGAACAGCTTCCTCAATGCCGGTTTTCAACCCAGGTTTTGGATATCCGGTTTGAAGACGGCCTTTATCTGGTCACAGCAATTCATACCAAAACGAAAGAAAAAACAGTGTTCAGGACAGAACGCCTGGTTTTAGGAACCGGAACACAGCCTCATATTCCTTCGTTCATTCCTAAGGATGATCCGCGCATCCTGCATACCGGCAGCTACCTTTACCGTAAAGAAGAGCTTCTTTCAAAAGGCCGTAAAATAGCGGTGATCGGTTCAGGGCAAAGTTCAGCAGAAGTTTTTTATGACCTTCTCCAGAACAGATCCATAGATACGGAACTCGGATGGTATTCAAGGCCGGACAGATTCTTCCCGATGGAATATTCCAAACTGACGCTGGAACTTACTTCTCCAGATTATGTTGAATATTTTTATAACAGAAATACTGAAGCAAAAAGGGCTATTTTAAGGAAGCAGCAAAGCCAGTTCAAAGGGATCAATTATGATCTCATTAATGATATTTATGATTTTATATATGATCTCAATATCGATAATGCTGACCCGAACCTTAAGATTATCCCGAACAGCCAGCTCAACCGGGTTGATAACAGCAGTGACCACCTTATCACTCTTGGATTCACCCAATTAGAGCAGGAAATCCCTTATGAACAACAAGCAGATTATCTAATTCTTGGAACCGGATATCGTTATCAGGAGCCTGCATTTTTAGAGAATATTCAATCCAGAATTAAAAGGGATGCCAATGGTCTGTTTGATGTCAACAGAAATTATTCCATAGATCATCATGGTAGGGAAATCTACGTTCTCCATGCTGAAGTCCATACTCACAGTTACATTTCAACCGACCTTGGAATGGCTGCTTACCGCAATTCCTTTATCATTAATGATATCCTGGGAAGGGAATATTACCCTATGGAGAAAAAAATTGCTTTCCAGGATTTTGATGTAGAAAAATATGCTCAGATACCCACCACCCAAATCTAACAGAACAATGAATACTACCCTAAAAAACACCATAAGCAAAGAAAACTGGCAACAGGCCAATAGAAGTTTAATGGCAAAAACAATTGCAGAACTCATGCATGAAGAACTTCTGAAACCCGTCTTTTCCTACGAGGATGAAGCCGGATATTCTGTTTTTACCATAGCAACAGGTTTTGAAAATATCAGCTACCGCTTCAGAGGACAGGAAAGAATGATGGATTATTGGCATATTGATAAAGACAGCATTACAAAAACTGAAAACGGAGACCCAGACTCTGTCATTGAAGTAACTGATTTCTTCAGAGAAATGCAGGCCGTATTTGACCTTGACCCGAATACGCTAGCCAGGTATACAGAAGAACTGCTCCATACTTTATACTGTGATGCTTTGATTTTATCCAGAGGGATCATTTCGTCAAGAGACCTGGCAGTGGCCGATTACCAGACGGTTGAGCACAGTATGACAGGACATCCGTGGGTGATCGTCAACAAAAGCAGGCTTGGATTTTCGCCCCGTGATTTGAAAACCTTTGCTCCTGAAGCCCGGGAAAACCTGAAGGTCATCTGGCTGGCTTCACATCGCAGCAGAGCAACATTCCAGGCACTGGAACATATCGACAGAGAAGAATTCTATCGTTCGGAGATCGGCGATGATTTATACAAAAGCTTCGCGAAAAAACTGGCTGATGAGGGAAGAATCGTTGATGATTATCTTTTCATTCCTGTCCATCCCTGGCAATGGGAGCATAAGCTCCAGGTCCAGTTTGCGGGAGATATCGCCTCCGGACTTCTGGTTAATCTCGGTGAAGGAAATGATGTTTACAGCCCGCAGCAAAGTATCCGTACCTTGTTCAATACAGACCATCCTGAAAAAAGATACCTGAAAACTGCCGTTTCTATTCTGAGTACCGGAAATATCAGAGGACTGTCTCCCAGACAGATGAAAATAGCGCCGTCCATTACGGACTGGGTGAAAAGCCTGATCAGAGATGATGCGTATCTTAAAGCCAGAGGAACTATATTTTTAGGAGAGGAAGCTTCAGTCACGTACCTGCATCCGCAATATGCATCCATAGATCAGGTACCGTATCAGTATAATGAGTTTCTTGGGGCTTTATGGCGTGAGAGCGCTGAAAATTACCTTCAAGAAGATGAAGAAATGGTCACGATGGCCTCGCTGCTGTATGTAGATGATCACGGGATCCCTTTGGTACAGGCTTTTGCTGAAAAAGCAGAAATAAGTATTCAGGAATGGCTGAAAAGCTATCTTGACGCTTACCTTACTCCCCTGCTTCATATCTATTACACCCATTCACTCTGTGTCACTCCGCATGGGGAGAACATTATGATTGTCCTGAAAAACGGGATCCCGCATAGGATCGTCATCAAAGATTTCGTAGATGACATCGTGCTTACCAAAGAAGCCAGGGAAAAGCTTCCCGCGCACCTTGCCGACGGGCTTATCCAGTCTTCTAATAAAGACAATATACCGCTTTTTATCTTACTGGGGGTTTTTGATGCTTTCTTCAGATACCTTTCAGACATACTCCATACCTATTCCCATGTGAAAGAGCAGACTTTCTGGACGCTTGTTCACCATTGTGTGGAACAGTATAAAGCAGAAAATGCCCACCTGCAGGAACGGTATGAAAAATATGACCTGTATGTCCCTGAGTTCAAAAGGTTTTACATCAATAGCCTCCGACTGAAAAACAACGGTTACAGCGAAAATAAGGCATTTGCCATCCCAAGGAAAGACGGCGCACTGTCGAATCCTCTATATCAGATTGCCAATAAAAACCCGGTGTCTGTACTATGAGGAAATTCCTTAACATCCTAAAAGAAGGATCGGTTTTTACTTACGGGGCTCTGGCCGGGAAAAGAACTGAGCTGACCTCCGGAAGTATCAATCGTTCCCTCTTTAGTCTGGCAATTCCCATGATGATGGAACTGGTTATGGAGTCCGTATTCGTGAGCGTTAACCTTTTGATCATCGCTAAATTGGGCGATAAAGTCCTTGGGCTGGTCGGAATTACGGACAGCTACATCAATTTTGCGTATGCCATTGCCGTAGGTATCGGTATTGCAGCAGCAACCTTAACCGCAAGAAGAGCGGGTGAAAAAGACCATGAAGGAATGGCAGGAACAGCACAATATATCATTGTACTGGCTTTGTTTTTTGCCGTTTTGATCGGTGGGCTGTCATGTTTATTCTCGTCTGATATTGTGAATTTTCTGGGATTAAACAGCAACAGCGTACCTGACGGATTGTTGTTTTCAAAGTTGGTTTTCCTGAGCATAGGGCTTATCATTATCCGGCTTTCTGTTAATGGACTGTTCCGTGGAGCAGGTGATGCAGACATTGCCATGAAATCTCTCTGGATCTGCCATATTTCCAATATCGTCTTTGCCGTTGTCCTTGTTTTCGGGCTGGGCTTTATACCAGCTTTCGGATTGATGGGGCTGGCTTATGCTGCCTTGCTGTCCAGATTCATTGGTGTTTTGTATCAGGTATACATCTTCCTGTCAGGAAAGACCAGTATCCGCATTATGACTCCTTTTCAATGGGATTTTCCTTTGATGAAGAAGATTATGAAAATTGCTTTCGGAGGGCTGGTACAATACATCATCCCTACATCAAGCTGGCTGATTATGGTTAAAATCATTGCCACTTTCGGGACCACCGCTCTTGCCGGATACATCATTGCCCAGCGCATTGCTTCAGTGGCAACAATGCCTGCCTGGGGAATCGGGAATGCAGCGGGTATTCTTACCGGGCAGAATTTAGGCGCCGGGAATTCAGAACGGGCGGAAAAAACCGTTTGGCGTGCAGGAACCATCAACATGACGTATCTGATTGCCGTAGCCTTATTCTGGCAGGTTGCTGCCGGATATGTAGTACAGTTCTTTACTACAGAAACGGAAGTGGCCGGATATGCCGTACAATATATTCACGTGGTTTCCATGGCTTACCTGCTGTTGGGTTTTACCATGGTGATCAGCCGCGCATTGAATGCTGCCGGAAATATTATGCAGGTAACCCTGCTCTACATCATCATGTTTTATGTCATTCAGCTTCCTATGGCTTATATCCTGGGTGTAAGGCTGCAATGGGAACTGAAAGGAATCTTTGCCGCCATCGTTTCTTCGGAGATTGTACTGGCTGTATTATTCCTGATGATTTTTAGAAACGGAAAATGGAAAACTATAAAAATATAATATGAATACCACAGAAGAATTTTATGACCTTATCGCGACTGCTATCGCAGTAAAAAAAGAAGTAATCACTGAAGACCTTACCTATCAGGGAATCCCGGAATGGGATTCTATGTCGCACCTCCTTATTGTAGAAGCTTTAGAGCAATATTATCAGGTTAAGTTTGACTTTAATGACATTATGGAAATGGGCACTGTAGGAAAGATCCGTGAAAAAATGAAAAAATACGAAGTCTTCGTAGAAAATTAATATCATGAAAATTTTAGAAAACATCATTGCCAATACAAGCCTCCTGTTTACGGAGGCTTCCAGCGGCAGGACCATTCCCGTAGGAAAGCTGTACCGGTCTTTGGGACTCAACCCCGTAGAAAAAGGGCTGCTGTTCCTCTATAATGACAATTTGCTGCACAGCATCGAAACACTGCTTAACTTTTACGGGACGGCACATACCATTGCTCTGCTGGGACAAAAACTACATCCGGATTTTAAAAACCGGCTGGAGGGTGAATACCTTCCGAAATACATCTTTGATCCTCAAAGACATGACATTGAGGGGTACACGCTGAAAGAATTTTCAGATACGATTAAGATCTTTATGAAGGACGATTACAGGCATGAAACTAAAATTAATCCTGAAATTAAAATCCTCCTGAGCACTTCCGGAACAACGGGGACACCGAAACTGGTGAAGCTGTCAGATGAAGGTCTCTATCAGAATGCATTAAGCATTCTTGAATATATGCCGATCCTTGAATCTGATGTCGTTCCTTTGAATGTTCCCATCAATTTTGTGTATGGTTTCTCCATATTGACCACAAATTGCATGCGTGCCGGAAGAATCGTATGCTGTGATAAAGACATCATGCAGAAAGAGTTTTGGGAAGACATGGACCGATATGGCTACAGCACTTTAGGCGGGGTCCCCTATCTGTATGAAAACCTGAACAGAATTGGATTTTTCAGGAAAGATTCTTCGAGCTTACGATATTTAACCCATACAGGCGGCACCATCAATAACGAGCTCAGAAAAATCATTTTCTCCTATTGTAAGGAATACAATAAGGAATTCTTTGCTCAATATGGACAGACCGAAGCCGGAGGAAGAATGGCGTATCTATCTACTCAGGGGCTTTTAAATGAAGAGACCTCTATCGGGGTTCCGGTAAAGGGCGGAAATTTCACGATTGACGAAGAAACGGAAGAGCTGATTTTCTCTCATTCCAGTATTTTCGGAGGATATGCCGGTACGCTGGAGGACCTTGCGGATTATGATCAGAAACCTGTGCTGCGCACCGGAGATACAGCCCGGGAGGATCAGGATGGGATCTACTACATTACGGGAAGGATCAAGCGCATTATCAAACTTTTCGGCATACGTCTTAACCTTGATGAGGTTGAATTTATCCTTAAAAATGAACTGCAGGGAAGCACCTTTGCCTGCCTGAATGACAGGGATAAAAAAATTGTGGTGATGTATGATCATAAGGAAACAGATCCGCAGGCCATTAAAGATACCATCAAAAATAAACTGCACATCCATCCGCAATATGTACAGACAGAGTATATTGAATCATTCCCATTATCGCAGAACGGTAAAATCAACTACCCCCTTTTACAAAACCTACAACATGAAAATCCTTAAAATTATTGTATTCTTTTTCATATGGGCCATGTGTCCACATAACCTTTCAGCACAGCAAACCGACCGTATTTATGGTAAAGTAATGTTGTCTGAGCAGGTACCGGTTAAAAATGCCATTTTAAGACTTATCAATACTTCATACCAGGCAAAAACCAATCATTCAGGGGAATACCATTTTGATAATGTAGAGCCCGGTAATTATATGCTACAGGTTGTCCTCAATGATATTGAATTGATGCGTCAGACGATTACGGTTGAAAAAGATCAGGAAGAGATCGCACCCATTTATGTATCGGAAAAAAATAACCTTATTGAAGGCATTACCATCTACGGCTTCAGCAGGAACAAATTCCTGGATAAAGACAGTACATCGGTTTCTAAAATGCCCCTGAAAAACCTTGAAAATCCTCAGGCTTATACGAGTATCAATCAGCAGCTGATGAAAGAACAGCTTACGTACGATGTTTCGGAGGTACTGAAAAATGTCCCGGGAATGATCAAAATGCAGGGAAGCCCGGGAAGGGGGTCAGGAGACGGCAGCTTTTATTACAGCCTCCGGGGTTTTCCCACCAGAGTTTCTATGGTAGACGGAGTGCCTGCCAATACCAACGGGGAAATAGATCCTTCGGATATTGAGCGTATCGAAGTGATCAAAGGGCCATCCGGTACTTTATACGGAGGTGCGGTAACTTCTTTCGGCGGGCTGATCAATGTCGTAACCAAAAAGCCTAAAGACTATTTCGGCGGAGAAGTTTCATACCTAATGGGAAGTTACAATCTGAACAGAGTAACAGCCGATGTGTACGGACCTGTTACAGATTCCAGGAAAACTTTATTCCGGCTGAATGCTGCTTATCAGTATCAGAACGGGTTCAGGGATTCAGAATTCAGAAAATCACTGTTTGTGGCTCCTACGTTAAGCTATGAGGTGAATGACCGGTTGAAATTTGATTTAGGTGCGCAGATCTACAATTATGAGGGAACCAATACGCCTATTATTTTCCTTCCCAGGACCAGAGCTTATTTTGCGCATAATCCGGATGAGCTGGGATTCGACTGGAAAAAATCCTATTCCAATAATGACATCACGTTAAAAGCTCCGTCAATCAATGTAAAAGCTGAAGCCAATTATAAAATTTCCAGTCGTTGGAATTCCCAAACGCTGATTTCAAGGAACTACAGAAAAACGGAGGGACTCTACCAGTACCAGTTCATCAGGGGAAATACCAGCGATGCCATGCTGGAGCGCAACCTGCAATGGCAGAACTCAGAGGCTTCCTCTACCAGTATCCAGCAGAACTTTAACGGAGAATTCAACATCGGAAAAATCAGAAATAAAGTGCTGTTAGGACTGGACTTCCTCAACCAGTCGCTGAATAATAACCACTCCCCTATTGTTGCCTATGATAACATCAATGGACAGACTTTACAGGGGTATGCAAACATTTCCCGGGATTTGGTTCTCCAGAAGATCCAAACCTCTGCAGCGCCCCTGGTAAGGAACAATACTTCTTCCAATCTCTACGGAGCCTATATTTCAAACGTAACGTATATTACCGACCGTTTAATTACCCTTTTAAGCGTACGCATGGATCATTATGAAAGCAAAGGACAGCTTAATTTTAATACGAACATCCGTACCGGAGAATTTAAACAGACAGCCTGGTCTCCAAAATTGGGATTGGTGTATCAGATTATCAAAGACCATTTATCTGCTTATGGAAATTATATGAATGGTTTTAGCTATGTAGCACCTGTAACCCAGCAGCTGCCTGATTACAGCGGAGATATGAAGCCATTAATGGCCAATCAATGGGAATTAGGCGTGAAAGGGAACTTTTGGAGGAATAAAATTAATTTTACCATCGGGTACTATGATATCCTGGTTGACAATGTACAGAGAGGAGCCGGGGTCATCCGTGACGGAAAAGAATACAACATTACGGTTCAGGACGGAAAACAAAGGAGCAAAGGCATTGAGATAGAAACCATGATGAATCCTTTTCAGGGGCTCAATATCGTGGCCGGATATGCTTATAATGACAGCAAGTGGGAAAAGGCTGATGCTAATGTGGAAGGGCTCCGCCCGGAATCCGCAGGTCCGGCCCATGTGTTTAATTCCTGGATCAGTTATATTCTTCCTATAGAAGGGCTGAAAGGATTAGGGGTAGGCTTCGGGGTCAACCGGGTAGGTAAACAGATTACCGGAAATAAAGTGGTTACCGGTCAGTTTGTTTTTCCTGCCTACACTTTAATCAATGCTTCAGTTTCACTTGAAAAGGAAAGGTACAGGATCGGATTTAAAATGAATAACCTGGGGAATGCACAGTATTTTGCCGGCCAGGGAGTGGTGGTAGCCCAGATGCCCCGGAATTTTGTAGCAGAAGTAAGTCTTAAATTTTAATGATGAAACTGAAACTAAGAAAGATTGCATATCAGTTACATGTATGGCTCGGACTCACGTCCGGGCTTATCATTGTTATCTTGGCAGCAACAGGATGTATCCTGGCTTTTGAAGATGAGCTGAAACCACTCATCCATCCCCGGAGGTATTTTGTGGAACAAACAGGAAGCGAAAAATTACCTCTTTCAGAGCTTAGCCTCAGGGCAGAAAAAGCACTCCCAGACAGCCTTACCATAAAAAGGGTTCAAATCTCCTCAGACCCTTCCAGGACCTATGTTTTCCGTACTTTGAAAATGAATAATGATGCGGCTACCTTTTGGGGAACATATATCTATTATTACAGAGTATATGTGGATCCCTACTCCGGGCAAGTCCGTGAGGTGGAAGATGCTAAAAAAGATTTTTTTGAAATTGTGCTCAATCTTCACCGGAGGCTTTTATTAGGAGAAAAAACAGGAAAAACGATTACAGGATATTCTACCCTTATTTTGATGATCATATTACTTTCCGGACTTGTAATCTGGTATCCAAGGAAAATGAGCAGGGCGATGCTAAAAGGGATGTTTTTCATCAAAACATCCGCCAACTGGAAAAGAATCACTTATGATGTTCACAATGTTTTAGGGTTCTATGCGGTCATCCCATTATTATTCATCTGTTACTCGGCACTGATATGGAGCTTTAAAGATGTTGATCAATGGGTGAAAAATACCTTGAACGGAGGTATTGCCAAAGAAAAAAAAGCGGAAAGTAAAGTCCCTGAAGGAACATTTACCCGTCAGAAAGACATTTTAGACCTGGTAGGTAACAGAGTGCTCAAAGATCTTCACGGCAGGAAATCAGCGCTGATCAGTTTTCCGAGGAGCGAAGAAGGAACATACTATACTGAACTTACCACAGACAACAGGTACTATCGGAATATCAATTATAATTCCGACCAATATTCAGGAAAAGTCTTACAATATCGGTCCTATAAAGATCAAAAGGGATCCGGCTCAGCATTAAGGGAGAGAAACTACGACTTACATACAGGAAGCATTCTCGGGACTCCGGGCAGGCTGATCTATTTTTTAGCAGCAATCATCGCAACATCCCTACCCGTCACAGGTTTTATCATGTACCTGAACAAAAAGAAAAAGAAGCCTAAGAAGAAATCCAAAAGTTAAGGTTTGAAGAATTGATATGCCTTATCCGTTAATTGTCCTGCATTAGTCAGCACATAATTCTAAAAAGATAAAATCACCCTTTTATGCAGGGATGCACCTTCTGTTCCGGACCTTTTTTAACTTTCAGGTTATCGTCAGTCTTATTTTTTATGCAATAGCTCAGCATGATATCACTTTTTGTGACAGCTTGAATTCTTTACTTCCTAAAATTTTAATGCTGATGCATTATTTTTCTGACTTCTTTGCTTCCACAAAGCTCTAAGTGCCAAATAAAGAAAAGAAAGGTTAAAGGCCAGACAGATGATAATTAATGCATCAGCTTTCATCTGCAGTACAACCGTAATGAGATATAAAAATGCCGAAATCGGAACTGTGAGCATAAACGCCAGCAGAAACCTGAAAAACTGGATTCTGGCCTGATCAAAAGCATTGATAAAGTCGTAATAAAAGCCCAATATAGTAAAGCCTAAAAAAATAACTGCCATTGTCAGTAAACCTGTATTATCAATAATGTGCCGGTTGGCTGTTGTAATTATATCGGCTATATTTCCTAATACATTTTTGAAAATCAATACCGGTATCCCGAAGACGGCAAGCAGCACACCTATGTAAACGATCCAAAAAAAAGATTTTTTTGAGAGTTTTTCAGTTCCACCTTCTTTGTAGCTCTTAACAATGATTTTGCTAAACCGGGAAGGTCTGAAACTGTATATAACGATGAGGAAAAAATAAAATTCAAGCTGAAAAATGGTCAGTTGATAACCATTATTGGTGTTCCTGACCAAGCTTTCGTTAGGTGTCTGAATAATGAAAGAATAAAATAGCGAGCATACGGCATAGCACCTAAAAAAAAGGAAGTAGCAAAACAGGGCAATTGAGATTCTTTTTGCAATCATTGCTTTTACAAGGGTTTTCTAATGATAAAGATGGGTTAAAATTTCTTTAATCATTTTTTTTACTTTATAAACTTGTTTAAAGTGAGAACTTCACCTTTATTTTTCCTGTGAAAAGTTGCCTGTTCATAGATTAGGCTTTCTGTTTCATCACCAGAAGTAAATTTTTAATTTGATTTGTTTATTTCGGATTCTAATTTCGACTAATTTTACTTCACATAAAATATTATTTGATAATTTTTGATAGGCATTTAAAATATTTTCAGCTTTTGGCAGACGAACTTTAGAACGTTACGGCTGGTTCTTATTACCATCTTTGGACAACACAACACTGGATAATCATCTTTTAGAAGGTTACCTGGTTTAATAACTGATCCTTATTTCTATGGGCAGACCTGAGCATTGGCCTGATAAATGGCAAAAACCAGGTATCTAATGTAACCAACGGAGATGTCTTCAGATAGAAATGGTTCTGGAACAGGAAAAGATAATCCCTGGCTATCAATATCTACCGTTTGAAGGATAAGCAGGCAGGAACTGGTCTGGTTTATAGGGAAGTTGAACAATACGGTTTCTTCAAAGATTCTCGCATGATTTCTTGACCGGTGAATGATACTTTTATATATTTGCCTATCACTATAAAAATAGTTTTAAAATGATCAGAAATAGATTCATCTTTTTCTTTTTTATCTCAGCTGTATTCTCATTTTCCGCACAGAAGCCCAGTGTCGTTGTTTTAGGAGTAGGACATTCGACACAGCTGATCAATGATAACCATCAGCCGGCAGTAATCAGGGCATTCATCGATAAAGTTAAGCCATCAGCAATTTGCGTTGAACGCTCACCGGAAGAGTTTTCGCGCAACGACTTTTATGAATTCACCTATGAACAGCAATATACTGTGGTTCCCTACGCCAGGGAAAAAAACATACCGCTTTATCCTATTGACTGGCTTCCTTCTGAGACCGATACGGAATTAGGCTTTGGAGTAAAAGACCTCGGTGTTCCGAGATTTGTAAGACAGAAGGAAGGATTTTTAGGGTTTACTGTATTTACGGAAAAATCCGACTTTGAAGACGACCTGTATTTTGCAGAAAAACAGGATTACATCAACCGTATAGCCTCCTGGTATACGAAACAGTCTGAAAAGACATCTTTGGATCTTCCCAGACGTTTGTTTTTGTACAGGACATTTTTGCAATCGAAGAGAATCCAGAAAGTGCTTGAGAATTATTCTTCTGCCGATACGGTATTGGTAGTTATCGGTGCTTTTCACAAGCATGATATCGAGCAGAACCTTGCGGAACAGGGCTATACGATAGTCCAGCCTTCTGCATTCGGACGGCTCAGCCAACCGGATATAAAAGACCATTTCAGAAAACAGGATGCCTATGCGATCCTGTCATTTAACCTTTTGGGCATGCAGAGTCAACTCATGAAAATCAATAATACACTTGTTGATTACGCCATGGAACAGCTTGGAAATGACCAATCGAATGAACTGGAATTTTTCAGGATCAGAAAATCCGTTATATCAGGAAAGATATCACCGAAACAGGCACAGGCAATGTACCAATCGCTGCTCGATAAGGCTGGCAGTGAAAACTGGACCTGGACCGGGGTTAAGGACAACAGCCGTATTGATTCCTACTTCGATCCGTTCGGGAACCTCTCATTGAAAGACAGGATACGGCTGGAGATAGCACGGGAATCTATCAAGCTTTCGCAGCAGAAAGAGTTTAAAAATCAGATTGATATGATTGATCAGGGACTGACCTCTTATAAAAAATCAATGCTTCATTTCTACATTGAGAAATATTTAAAATAATCCAAGGTTAAAATGATAGCCAATACTTACCGCTACCAGCGAAATTAATGACTCTTCAGATAATCATAAAAATGGGTATAAAGCTGCTGGAATGAATCTCACAGCTCTATACCCAAATAAGATGTTTAAAATGATTCTGGATCATCATCTGTTTCGATCAGGCCACATACTCCCCTTCTTCATCCTTATGCCAGAAGGTAACCCGCTTGGCACTTACTTTTAACAAGCAGATTCCCGGTGTTTCAATGCCTTCCGGAAACCACTGCTCAAGGCCGTCCACCCATTTTTCTTTCAAGGTTTCTTTATCTTTGACTACTGCTGCGGTACCGTAACACGCTATGAACAGCATATCGTCAGTCTGATATACGAGGCTTACTTTGTTATCCTTCTTAATCTGGTCAACTTTGTTGCTGTCTTCGAATGTAAAAAACCAGGAATCCCCGTCGTATTCCACCTTACCGTTATTGCTCATCGGCCTGGAATGAGGAACCTGCCTTCCGTCCTGTGTAACCATCATGCAGAAGTCCAGGTCTTTCATTTTTTCTGCAATGGTTTTTAATGATGCTTTTTTCATATTAATTTTTGTTTATACTGTCTTGGCGACTATTTTATAAAGATTGGGTTCTATGTTCTGTCAGTTTTCAGTACTGGATTCCTGCCATTTTAAGAGTATAAGAATACGGTATTGTCATATGTAACCAAAAGGTATACCGATATATGAATAGTTTAAAATGCAGAATCAATACAATTAATGCCGAGTCATTTTTTTTCCGGGAAACCGTTCTGTACAGGAAACAGAATGCAAGATTAACAATCACGTTCTTATCACCAGGAATTTCCGTACCCTTCCCTCAATTATATTTTATCTCGAATTTGTAAAAGATATCAGCAAATACTAGGATATCTTTTCTAACATACAACTCTAACAGGCACTCATAAGATCACGCCAACAATGATTTCAAGTTTAATCCATAACTGAAAAAATGATTATTCTGAACATAATGGCTACGCATTACAACTGTTTAAGCACGATATTCTCTAACCTTTCCAGCCTTGCAAGAATATCTGTCAACGTACTGTTTTTGCCTGCAGAAATGTGGCCTACTATGTTGTACAGCAGTTGATGGCTACCGCTTTTCCCTGACTGTTCATTAGCAAAATGAAGGTATCCGTTGCCATCAATCCATACGCTATGTGACGGGTGACCGGCTTTTTCCAGACTTAAAAATAATAAATCTCCATCAGTATAATGGGATTCCTGATCATGGTATTTTTTAAACTCATGAATCAGATCAATGTTTGCTAATATTTTTTGCAAAATATTTTTCTTTACAGGACTGCCGTCTTTATAATGCAGGACTTCTTCCTGCCTGTCGGCCCTTTTATCAGACTCAAACATTAAACGGTCTATATCGGAAACACTTGCCAACTGATTGACCTGTAATATTTCAGTCAGCAACTTATCCAAATCTAGGTTAAAGTAATTGGCTACTTTCAGGATGGTTTCTATTTTAGGCTCTGCCCTGCCTTCTTCATAAGAGCTGATCACCCCCCTGTTCAGATCAAACAAATCGGCAAATGCTTTCTGGCTCAAGCCTTTTACCTGTCTTATTTTCTTAATATTGGTTCCGAAAAAACTCATAAGCCTATTTTTTTAGCAAAGATAAACATTAAAACAAAATTATGCTAAAAATATTTGCAATTATCAAATTTTGATTTATATTTGTCTTATACAATTTGAATAAAAATACGATCATGAAAAATCAAATATTCAGAACGGTTAAAGAATGGTTGTTAGACTATGAGTTCAACATCACCCTGGAGGATGAGGCTCAGAGAATCTTAATCATTGAAAAGGAATCCAACGGAATCAAAAATATGATTTTGATTATTTCTGATTCCATACTCATTATGGAGCAGTTTCTTTTTGAAATTAAAAATCCGTCGGAAACCATTTACCGGTCATTATTAAAAAAGAACAGAGACATCGTACACGGTGCGTTTGCACTGGACCAGACGGGCAAAAGGGTTATTTTCCGGGATACCCTGCCTACTGACAATATGGCACAGAATGAAGTAATGGCATCCATTAATTCACTGGGAATTCTGGTAGGGGAATTCAATAATGAAATGATTGAAATGAGTAAATAAAATCACTTAAAAAAAATCAAAATGAACATTTTTGCACGATTATTCAAAATAGGAAAAGCTGAGGTCCACTCGGTGATTGACGGCTTTGAAGACCCCATCAATCTTACTGAGCAAGGAATCAGGGAAATGAAAGAACAGCTGGTTAAAAGTACAGAGGCGCTTGCGCAGCTCAAGGCACTTTCAATAAGAAAGAAAAATGAAGCAGAATCTGAGCAGCAGACCGCCAAAGATTACTACAATAAAGCTGTTATCATAGTCCAGAAAGCAGAGAATGGTGAAGTGGATGCAACAGAAGCTGACCGCCTGGCCAAAGAGGCCCTGAAAAAACAGAGCTCAGCTCAGGAAAATTCTGGACACCTTGAAGGCGAGCACGCAAAGCTTCATGTTGAATGCGAAAAGATGCAGGGAAACATCAACAACCTGAAGTCAAATATTTCTAAATGGGAGAACGAACTGAAAACACTTAAGGCAAGAGTCCAGGTAAGTGAGGCGACCCGTGATATCAATAAAAAAATGACCATGATGGACACCGGAAGCACGGTCTCCATGCTTGAAAAGCTGAAAGAAAGAGTAATCCAACAGGAAGCCTTGGCAGAAGCCTATTCCGATATATCCAACGCAGGAAAAACAATTGATGACGAAATTGATGCCGTTGTCAATAACTCTGACATGCAGGCTGAAGATGCCTTAAAAAAATTAAAAGAATCACTTAAAAAGGACTAAACGATGACCTTTCAGGAATTTTTGGACGTCGCATTCTCACCCGTAAATACTGTTTTGAGCGTACTGCTTGCCATGACAGTAATTTACTGGCTGTTTACCATCTTGACGGGTTTGGATATTGACATAGGTATTGATTCGGATCTGGATGCAGACCTGGATGCTCCGGATGGACATATACACCTTTCGGACGACCCGTCCATGTGGCTGCAGTTCCTCAAGTTCCTGAACCTGGATATTGTACCCATGGCTTACTTCCTGACCATCAGTCTGCTGATCTCATGGCTGATCTCTTTTTACCTTAATTTCCACCTTCCGCTTCCGACATGGCTGGGCGTGGTAATTTTGATCCCCGTTTTGATTTCCAGTGTTTTGGTCACCAGGATCATCTTAAAACCTCTGACTCCGTTTTTCAGGGAGATCAATCATAAAGGTGAGAAAGCCTACGATTTTCTTGGGAGGCAAGGCAGACTAAAGTCAGGCATCCAGGGAGATAAAATAGGTATGATGGAACTGTTCATCGGAAATGATCCTATGACGCTTATGGTAAAGAGCAAAGGCGGTAAACTGCTTGAGCACGGAGCATACGTGATGATTGTGGATGAAGAGCCTCAGAAGCGGATATATTATGTAGAACGGATCATTCAAATCTGAGAAGTGCCATGTTATATATCTTCTTCATCGTACTCAGTACTATCCTGAGCATGCTTTGCCATGCCTGATCATATAAATATATTTTCAAATAATTAAACTTTAAAACTATGAATTTACCATTAATTACAGGGATTGTTGTTGCGGTAATCGCTTCAATCGGATTGATTTTCTGGGTGCTGTCCATGTACAAAAAAACCGTACAGGGCATCGTTATCCTCAGGACCGGATATGGCGGAACAAAAGTATTCTTCAATGCCGGGATCGTGATCCCGATTATACACCGGATGGAGTCTATGGATATTTCGGTAAAAAAATTAGAAATTGCCAGAGAAGGAAGAGCCGGCCTGATCTGTAAAGACAATATGAGGGCAGATATCCAGGTGGCATTCTTCATACGGGTAAATAAATCGGTGGATGACATCGTGAATGTAGGACAGACGATAGGCTGCCAGAGGGCATCCGATATCCATACCCTGAGAGAGTTGTTCGAAGCTAAGTTTTCGGAAGCGCTGAAAACGGTAGGCAAAAAGTTTGAATTCATCGAACTGTATGAAGCGAGAAGTGAATTCCGTCAGGAAATCCTGGATATCATCGGGACAGACCTGAACGGATATGTCCTGGATGACTGTGCGATCGACTACCTGGAGCAGACCTCCATAGAAAGCCTGGATAAAGATAACATCCTGGATTCAGAAGGGATCAAAAAGATTACGGAATTAACCGCTACCCAGAATATCAAAGCCAACCAGGTGCGCAGAGATGAGGAAAAAACCATCACCAAGCAGAATGTTGAGGCGAGGGAAGCCATTTTAGAGCTTGAAAAGCAGCTGGCTGAAAAAGAAGAATCTCAGAAAAGAGAGGTAGCCAACATCAAAGCACGTGAAAACGCTGAGATCCTGAAAGTGAATGAAGAGGAAAGGCTGAAGTATGAGACAGTACGCATAGCCACCGAAGAAAAACTTCAGATCGCTGAAGAAAATAAGCTGAGACAGGTGGTGATTGCCGCTAAAAATAAAGAACGTGCCGACCTGGTTGAAACAGAGCGCGTGCAGAAAGACAAAATGCTGGAAGCCACAGAAAGGGAAAGAATTGTTTCCCTGGCCCAGATTGAAAAAGAAAAAGCGATCGAGCTGGAAAAGAAAAACATCCAGGATGCCATCCGTGAGCGTTTAACCATGGAAAAAACAGTAGTCGAAGAACAGCAGGTGATCAAAGACCTGGAAGCTTTTAAGACAGCTGACAGAATGAAGCAGGTAGAAATTACACTGGCCAACCAGGAGGCCGAAAAGAAGCTGATCCAGGAGACAAAAGCTGCGGAAGCCAGGAAACTGGCGGCTGAAAAGGATGCCCAGAAATATGTCATCGAAGCCCAGGCGAAGAGAGATGCTGCCGAAAAAGAAGCGGAAGCCCGTAAAATAATCGCTGATGCTAAAGCAAAAGAAGAAGCTACAGTGGGATTATCTGAAGCCCAGGTCCTCCATGCAAAAGCTGACGCTGCGGAAAGACAGGGAATTGTGGAAGCTGTGGTGATAGAGAAAAAGGCAGATGCCATTAAAAAAGAAGGCATCGCCCAGGCAGAAGTCATTAAAGAGAAAGCGCTGGCGGAAGCTGCCGGAATTACCGAAAAGGCAGAAGCCATGAAAAAGCTGAATGACGCAGGAAAAGACCACGAAGAGTTCAGGCTTACCCTAGCAAAAGAAAAAGAGGTGGAACTGGCACAAATCTCCATCCAGAAAGACATCGCCCAGGCTCAGGCTGAAGTATTGTCGCAAGCGTTTAAGTCTGCAAAAATTGATATCGTAGGTGGCGACAACACTTTCTTTGACAATGTGGTCCGCCAGGTTTCCGCAGGAAAAGGATTGGATAAATTTATCAGCCACAGTGAAAATGCGCAGCTGGTGAAAGAAAACCTCTTAGGCGACGGTGAAAATATTATTGAAAAAGTAATGGGAATGGTTGATAAATACAACATTTCATCTGAAGACATCAAAAATATGAGCATTGCAAACCTGATCTTTAAGCTGAACGGTGTAGCCAACATGCAGGAAAGAGGCCTTCTTGACAGGGCCATGGACATGGCAAAAAATCTGGGGGTTGACCAGAAGCCTATCAGATAAAGCACAATCAATTATATTGTAAAACTCTCATTGTTTTCTCCTGTGGTACCTTGAGAGTTTTTCATCCTGCCTGATTCAGCTAAAAGCATTGTAGCACAGAGATAACAGACTGAAAGAAGGTACATAACATTTTAACATCTTATACTATGTCAGAACAATTACATTCAGGGACATATGAAATTATACAGAGCCGTCTGAACGAGCAGAAAAGCGACCTTATCCAGAGGCTTCAGAAGCTGAATGAAAAGCGTAAAGAGATTTTCGGCGGAGTCGATTTTTCACTCATCGCCAATGAAAGGATTTCTACGGAACACAATTGTGTAGCCAAAGATATTTTTTCACTGGATAATATCCTGATTTTCGGTTCCAATGCTCATCTGGGCTTACAGACGGAAATCAACATCACAGATGTTTTCTCAGTCTATACCATCAATAATGGCCGTTTTGAACCCCAGGATGCTTTCTTAATACATGACGAAACATTTACTGACGAATTTAAAAACCTTTACAAATACTACAGAAATACCTTCTTTGCACGTTTTCATTTTACGGAAAACTATCTGTATATGGTTTTCCAGCTGTCTGAAAGTCCTTCTGACACTAAAGCATTCAAATGGCTGATCAAAGATTCACGGCTTACGTATGTGGACTCACGGAGTGGATCCGAAGTTAGCTATCCGCCGCAACATGATTTTGTATGGACAAAAGCAACCAGGGATATGCAGCGAAGCGGAAAATTCCCGCACGTTTCCCTGGCAGACAAGGTCTTTGTAGAATCTATAGGCGGCGATCTGACGATAAAAATTGAAGACAATACCGATACGGGCAAAGGGATTTATTCCGAAGATGTCATTCATAAAGACCAGAACCTGGATGATGCGGAAATCCATTTCTGCGACCTGGACAACCTGGTTCTATTTAAGATTAAACCTTATCAGGAGACGGAAAGATATTTTATTTATAATCATAAGGAAAAGACAGTTTCAAGGGTGGATACTTTGAAACACTCAGCAGTTTTGCTTCCGGAAAACCAGGGCGTTCTGTTTTCAAACGGATATGCCTTGCAGACCGGCGGGCTCAAGGTCATTTCCCAGGATGTCAACCGGCTTCATTACCTGAAAACCGTTCAGGAGCCTAACGGTGAAAATTTTATGTATGTTTTCTATGATGACAAAACGAATAATTATCAGCTGATTTCCTACAACATCATTACCCAGACGATTGAAACACCGATACGATGCAGCGGCTACACACTGCTTAATGACGGAAAACTTATCTATCTGAGGGAAAGCCTAGAGACCACAAAACACCATCTGGCGCAGATCTGGCAGACACCCTATGCTAAAGAACTCCTTCCGGATACGGCTCAGTCAGACACACTCCTGTATAAGATTGGTAACAAGGATATTGTACGGGTTATGGCGGAAAGCCAGGAACTGATTACGCTGCTCAATAAGAAAGATTCTTACAGCGGACTGTATGATGACATCGTAAAACTCTCCACCACGATTTTAGATGCCTATTACTTCCTGGATCAGGAAGAGGTGGAAAGTCTCGACCGCCCTCTAAAAGAAATCAGGAATATCGCCCACTCCGCCATCAACGAATATGAGAAAGTCGTCGAGCAGAAGAAAAATACGGGCGAAGCTATTGAAAAAATCAAATCAGCCTGCGAGAAGGTTTTAGATGACACCAAAAGGATCCACTATACCCAGCTGACCGAATATATCGATATGCTTTCCCGCATCAGGGCATTGCGAGGTGAAATTACCGGAGCGAGGGAACTGAAATATGCAGACGCAACTGTTCTTGATACGCTGGAGCAATCCCTTGCTGCTAGATCGGAGGAACTCTCCGGTGCGTGTGTGGGCTTCCTTCTTCAGGAGGATGCACTCCTTCCCTATCAGAACAGGGCCAATCAGATCTCAGAAGCTATTATTAATGTACAGAAAGCCGTTGAATCAAAAACGATTGAGGAAGAAATCAACAACCTGTCCGGGCAACTTGAACTGCTTGTAGATATAGTCAATAACCTTAAAATTGAAGATACTTCGCAGTCAACTCAGATCATTGAGAATATTTCGGTCATTTTTGCAAGACTGAACCAGGAAAGGTTAGAGCTGTCCAAGAGGAAAAGAGAAGTTTCAGGCAAAGAACTGTCTGCGGATTTCCAGGCTCAGATGACTTTATTTGACCAGTCGGTCATTAACTTCCTTGAACTGTCCCAGACACCTGAGAAATGCGACGACTACCTGACCAAACTATCCATCCAGCTGGAAGAAATGGAGACGAGATTTGTTGATTTCGATGAATTTGTTAAGAAAATCGGTGAAAAAAGAGAAGAAGTGTACGGTCATTTTCAGAATAAAAGAGTTCAGTTGACCGAAGCCAGGAACAGACGCACCCAGCGCCTGTATGACTCTGCCCAGCGGATTTTAAAATCTATTCAGACCAAAGCAGAATCCTTCGGTTCCGAGAATGAGATCAACGGCTATTTTGCTACCGATTTAATGGTTGAGAAAGTCAGGGATCTTTCAAAGCAGCTGATGGAGCTGGACGATTCTGCTAAAGCGGAAGAAATTCAGACCATACTTAAGACTTCCCAGCAGGAATCAGCAAGAAAACTGAAAGATAAAAAGGAGATCTATGCAGACGGAGACCATGTGATTGCATTAGGGGATTATAAATTTGCGGTCAACCGTCAGAAGCTAGACCTCACCCTGGTCATGAGGAATGCGCAGTACTATTATCACCTTACAGGAACTGCATTTTATGAACCTTTGCACTTTGAAGCCCTTTCAGAATATAAGGAAGTCTGGAATCAGGAATATATTTCGGAGAACGATCACGTGAAACGTTTTGAATATCTGGCATGGAATGTCTTTTCGCAAAATAAAGGCATTATTTATGAAGAAAATAACCGGATAGCCATTCAGCAGTTTATGACGGAACACTTCGGGGAAGGCCTGGTAAAAGGGATCCACGATGAAGATGCACTGACCATAGTTTCAAAACTCCAGCAGATGGCCAATGAATTGGGACTAATGCAGTTTGCTTTTAAGGAAAGGGCCTTGGCACACCTGTTCTGGTATTTCCTGAATACGGAAAAAAAAGCCTATTACCAAAAACAGTTTGAAGCTGCAGACCTGATTTCCAAATCATTTACAACCGATAATGGTTTCCTTCACCTTACTAAAGAATTGTCAGAGGAGCTTAGGTCATTCGTTCACCACACCCAACTGTTTACAGGCGTTAATGAACTGAATGCAGCTGTTTATCTCAGAAAAGAAAATAAATCGTCATTTCTGGTTTCAGAAAAAGCAGGCTCATTATATGAAATGTTTTTAAAAGATCTGAAAGAAAAAGGCAAAGACCTGGAGTTTACCGACCAACTGAATGGATTAAAGCAATACCCTGCGGCGTGTTTCTCCATTGCAGAAAGTGCCCTGAGTGCTTTTTTACAAAATACTGAGACAGAGTTTGACGATGATGTTAAAAAAGAAGCAGCCGTTTTCCTGGTAACACAGGATTTTGATGCTAAAAATATTCTCCATACCGGTTATGAAACCGTTTTGAAGAATCTGAAGTCCTTGGAGAAAGATGCTGATTATCCTTTAAACTACTATGCGTTCACCTCCCGTTTATCCTATTTTAATGAGTCGATTGTCCCAAAATACAGACAGCTTCAGGAGCTCAAAGCAAAATGGGTACAGGAAAAAAAGAAAGCTCTGAAAATTGACACATTCAAATCTCAGGTCTTAAGTTCTTTCGTAAGGAACAGGCTGATCAATGAAGTGTACTTTCCGCTGATAGGAGCTAACCTGGCCAAGCAACTGGGAACAGCAGGCAATGACAAGCGCACCGACAGGATGGGCATGCTGCTTCTGGTCTCACCTCCCGGTTATGGAAAGACAACGTTGATGGAATACATGGCAGACCGGATGGGATTGGTTTTCATGAAAATCAATGGGCCGTCAATCGGTCATGATATCGTTTCCACAGACCCCGCTGAAGCAAAAAATGCCGGTGCAAAACAGGAACTGGAAAAATTAAACCTGGCACTGGAGATGGGCGATAACGTCATGCTGTATCTCGATGATATCCAGCACTGCAATCCTGAATTTTTGCAGAAGTTCATTTCCCTAGCAGACGGGCAAAGAAAAATTGAAGGCATTTACAATTGTGAGAGCAAAACATATGATTTAAGAGCAAAACGGTTCTGCCTGGTGATGGCCGGAAATCCTTATACGGAAAGCGGAGAAAAATTCAGAATCCCTGATATGCTGGCCAACCGTTCCGACACCTATAACCTGGGAGAGATTTCAGGCAGCAAGACGGAATTGTTCGATTTAAGCTTAATAGAAAATGCCCTGACGTCCAATGAATACCTTAACCGGTTGACGCAGTACGGAATGGAAAATCTTTACCGTCTCTATGACAGCATCCAATCCGGTTCAATGAATATAGATCTGACAGGAAATTTCAGTCCGAATGAAGTTTCAGACTTCAGGAAGGTGCTTGAGAACAGTCTGAAAATAAGGGACATTGTTCTGAAGGTCAATAAGCAGTATATCGCTTCCGCAGCAATGTCCGATGAATACAGGAACGAACCCGCCTTTAAGCTTCAGGGTTCTTACCGGAATATGAATAAGCTGATCACACAGGTACAGCCGATCCTGAAAGATGAAGAAGTGATTCAGGCCGTATTGAATCATTACCAGAACGAATCCCAGACCTTAACCACAGGAGCGGAATCAAACATGCTTAAATTGAAGGAAATGATAAACCTTATTTCTGAAGAAGAGGCTCTGCGATGGAATGAAATAAAAAAAACATTCCTTAAAAACAAAAGTATAAAAGGCTTTGGCGAAAATGACCGGATGGCGCAGGTAATTGCCATGCTTTCCCAGTTCAGCGAAGGCCTCAACGGAATAAAAGAGGTTTTAAAGAAGAACTGAGAGTATTTTTATATTGAGATCAAAGAGTCCGTCTCACACCTAGTGAAACGGACCTTTTTATAATTTTTCTCGACCTCCTGTCGGAAAATGGTTTTAGCACTGTCGATTCTCAATCCGCATCATTGAGGTGTGAGACTTACTGTTTGATTATTGTGCTTTCTAATAATTTTCATTCTGTTATTCATGATCAATCAACCAATACTTCTTTTCCCAATATTGATTATACGGGCAGTACTTTTGAAGACTTGATTTGAAGGTTTCTTTGAACCAGCTTAATTGTAACGGCGAGTTTTTAGGATCTCCACATGACTACAGTCGGATATTTTTTTAGTTAGTACTAATACACCCATTTTCTTTTCTGGAAGGTCCCGGAACGCATGGCGGTAAAATAACCTAGCCCTCCGGCCCCTCTGTTCTCGCCGGTGATACTTCCAGCTATTCTTCGCAGAATCACCGTTTGGAACTGCTTTGAACAATGTTATGTCAAAACAACCTGATGAGTGCAAGATCAGGAAGCAAAGAGCACAAAAAAGGATGACCGACTGTTGATCAGACACTCTCAGACCACTCGTTTTTCCGGTAATTTTAAAGCATGTAAACTGATTATTCCCTGTTAATTTGGCTGACCGTGTATTCTTTCTGATTTTAATGATATTTAATATGTTGAATATGAACAGATAGTATACACAATTACCCACGAACCGTCTATTTTCCCCATTTAACAGGTGTTTACGGCTATACATAGACCTTAATTTGCCTATCTTTGCAAAAATTTTATACGCTTTTATAATGAGAAGAAATTTACTTCTGGTAACTCTGTTATCAGCAGGTTTTATTAACGCCCAGGTTGGGATAAATACTACCTCTCCCAGAACTACTTTGGACGTGGCTCCAAAAAATACGGATGGAACTACTGCTGAGGGTGTTATTGCTCCGAGGCTCACCGGAAATCAGCTATCAGCTGCGGATTCAAAATATACCGCGGCCCACGCAGGGGTTATTGTATATGTTACTTCAGTACCCTCACCTGTTACTGCTAAAACCGCTAATATCACCGCTCCCGGCTATTATTATTTTGACGGCAGCGTATGGCGCGGAATGGGTGCACAGAGCACCACCACGACGTTAAGTATAAGCTCTGTAATCGATCCCAATATCCTCGGTTATGTACCGAGCAACACCGCTACCGCCGGCAGCAATGCACCAGCTACAGTTAACGTCAATGGAATTACCGCTACACGTACGGGTATTACCAATTATAACGGTCACAGCTATGCTGCTTATTCTGCGGGCGGAGCCGGAATCACCTGGTATAATGCGTACAATGCAGCTAAAAATATGGGCGGCTACTTAGCTACTTTTACCACTGATGCAGAATGGCAACAGATTGAAACGAATCTTCTCAGTGCTGCAGCATTCGACACCCAGCAGGCATGGATAGGCTTTGCGAAATTTTCCTGGTTTGCCGGAGTCGCACTTACTCCTGATCCCGAAGAAAAATGGATTACAGGAGAACAGCCCTTACATGACTACAGTGCCGGAGGCACCAGCGCAGTGAGGAAATCCAACTGGTTTAACACGGGGGAACCTAACAATTCCGGCGGAACAGAAGGATTCGTCATTACTTTACAAAAGAACAGCGGCGGCACAAAAACATACGGCGGATATACCTCCACCCATACCTGGAATGATGTGGTCGCCAACTCAGCAAATACCACGGGATTTATCGTAGAATTTCAACAGTAGATCAAGATGAACAAATATCTATTATTACTGTCCTTTACAGGATGCAGTATAAGCCTTTCTGCGCAAATGGGAATAGGAACTTCCAATGTCATTTCCACTCTCCAGGTAGACGCTTTGAAAAATGACGGAACCACATCAGAAGGAATCGGAATACCGCGCCTGACCGGTGACCAGATCAAGAATGCCGGACCAAAATATTCGGCAGCACAGACCGGCGCTATTGTCTATGCTACCTCAATTCCAACGGCTGCCGATACCAAAACGGCTAATATCACATCGGCAGGATGTTATTATTTCGATGGCAGCATCTGGAGAAGCTTAGGTGCTGTGATCAACACTACGGTTCTGAGTTATTCAACATCAGTAGATTCCAATATTCTGGGTTATGTTCCCAGCAAGACGGCAACCGCATCATCAGCTCCTGTGACGCTTACGATCGGCAACAGTACCTATACGAAGCAGGGCAACATCAGCTATACCGTAAACGGGCATACGTATACCGCTTATTCCGGCAGTGCCGCCCTGAGCTGGTTTGATGCCTATAATGTTGCTAAAAACATGGGCGGGTACCTGGCTACTTTTACTACGGACACTGAATGGCAATATATAGAGCAGAACCTGTTAAGCAATAATACCGTTTTCGATAGTCAGAGGGCATGGATCGGATTTGTGAAGTTTTCATGGGAAGCAGGATCAGCCCTGACTCCGGACCCGGAAGAGAAATGGATTACCGGCGAGCAGCCTTTACATGATTATAGTGAAGGAGGTCTTTCAGCCGTCAGGAAAATAAACTGGTTTGCCAGTGCTGAGCCCAATAATGCCAATTCAGGCGAAGGCTTTGTACATACGTATGGAAAAAATGACAATTCTACTGTAGTAAAGAATGGCTATACTTCTATCCATCCGTGGAACGACCTTCCGGCTAATAATGGGAGCATCAATGGCTTTATTGTGGAATTCCAGCAGTAAAACATTTAAGTTTAATCCTGAAGCTAACCTGATTATCAGCAATCAACAAACTATTCCCCGGATTGACAGGTCCGGGGAATTTTCAGTACTTTAAAATCGGCTATCCGCAAAGGATCAAAGGATACATTATTGAGTTGCTGATATCAATACTTTTACATCCCTGTTGGGCATGTTTATTTTCTGAATTTCCGATGGATCTTTTAGTATACTGAAAGTTTTGATTTTACCGTTCTTAACCCAATAAGAAAAGCGGTCCCAGGAGCATTCTTTATGATTGACCAATACCAGGATGTGTTTTTTTTGCTTTTCCCAATCTTTAGTGTTTTCTATAAGTAATCTACCCTGTTCATAACTTATGTTTGTACCGATAATGGACGGTGCCATTCTTTTACCACAACTGCTGATACAAAGCAATCCTGCAATCAAAATAGGTCTGACCATATGTTTTTAAGTAAAGATAGCATAAGATTAAAAGTTCTCATTACGGAAAACCGTCTTATGACATGATAATGAAATATCCCAGCATTTGCAGAGATGTAATCAGTATGACAGTTGAAAAATGTAAGGACGGAAAACCGGTAGTAATTGTATTCGGTACGGGATATTGATGCTAATTTCTCAGCAATGGTTATCAGATAACAATTCCCTCAATCCGGATTCAAACAGCTTCGATCTGGATACAGCATTCGCTACGGTAATCCCCATCTTTGCCCTGTAACACGTAAATACAATATCATGCAGACAAACGAGAATAAAGTGGCACTGGTATCAGGTGCCAATACCGGAGTGGGTTTCCAGATTGCAAAAGCCCTTACAGACAATGGTTATACGGTCTACATAGGTTCCCGTGACCTACAAAAAGGTCAGGCAGCCGTTGATAAACTGAGTGGAAAAGCCATAGCTGTTCAGCTGGACATAACCGATAATGAATCCATCCTCTCGGCAGTAAAGACGATAGAAAGTGAATATGGCTACCTTACATTACTGGTTAATAATGCAGCCGTTTCACATGCCGGTACATCCGGCCGGACCATGGAGGAA
The DNA here is from genome assembly GCF_002770595.1 of Chryseobacterium camelliae. Classification (NCBI taxonomy): domain Bacteria; kingdom Pseudomonadati; phylum Bacteroidota; class Flavobacteriia; order Flavobacteriales; family Weeksellaceae; genus Chryseobacterium; species Chryseobacterium camelliae. Next base: position 1,044,456 of record NZ_CP022986.1, read on the forward strand.
GTACTTGGAGCGCAGCGCGCCAGCATTGCATCCATCAGTGAGCTGAAAACGGTTTGGGACACGAATGTATTCGGAACCCTTGCATTGACGCAGGCATTTTTGCCGTTGCTGAAGCAGGCATCCAATGCACGTATTGTAACAGTTTCCAGTGCACTGGGATCTCTTACTATCAACGCTAATCCAGAGAATCCGTACCGATCAAATTTTGACGCGGTTTATGGGGCTTCCAAGACTGCGCTGAACGGGATATTCCTTTCCCTTGCGATTGAGCTGGAACCTGCCAATATAAAGGTTCATCTTGTCAGCCCGGGATTTACGGCTACGGCACTCAACAATTTCCAGGGAACGGATTCCGTGGAAGAAGGTTCCAGGGAACCGATCAGAGTCGCTTTGGCGGAAGACATTCCGACAGGAAGCTTTACCGGTCCTGAAGGGTTTAGCGGAAAAGATAACATCCTTCCCTGGTAATTTTTAATGAAGAAACCTACGACAGTGATGTTCGTAGGTTTTTTATACATTTATACCATGAAAAACAAAGAGGATAAACTGATACGCTTTATATCGATATCCCAAAGCCATCAGGCCTTCGGGCTTCCTGCACCGCAGCATCCGCTGATCAGCCTTGTACATTTCAATGAGGATAACCCTTTCAATACAAGGATGGCTCCTATTTATGACATCCTGAGCTTTTACAAAATAACGTTTATCACGAAAAATAGCGGCAGGCTGAAATACGGCCGGGATTACTATGATTATGATGAAGGCAGCATGCTGTTCCTGGCGCCTAACCAGCTGGTAGGAAGCACCGATTACAACAGTGAAACCTATTGCTACATTCTGCTGATCCATCCTGATTTCCTGCTGGGACACCCTTTAGCCCAAAAGATAAAGCAGTATGGCTATTTCTCCTATTCATCCAATGAGGCGCTGCATGTTTCAGATGCAGAAAAAGAAACCATCCTTTCCGTGTTCAGGATTATGGAAGAGGAACTGAACAGCCGCGTTGATGAGTTCAGCCAGGAAGTAGTGCTTGCGCAGATCGAACTTTTGCTGAGTTATGTCAACAGGTTCTACAAGCGCCAGTTCATTACCCGGAAGGTGGTTAACCATCATATTCTGGAAAAAGCCGAAACCATTCTTGATGAATATATCAACAGTCTTAAAACGCTTCATCATGGACTTCCGACCGTTCAATACCTGTCTGACCAGCTGAATATCTCGCCCGGCTATCTGAGCGATGTTTTGCGTTCGGTGATCGGCAAAAACACCCAGCAGTATATTCGGGAGAAACTTACTGAACAGGCAAAGGTAAAGCTGATGTCCACCGGTCTGACCATCGGTGAAATCGCTTATGAGCTGGGTTTTGAGCATCAGCAGTCCTTCAGCAAAATGTTTAAGGCTCAAACGGGTCTTTCGCCAGTGGAGTTCAGGACGTCATTCAACTGAAAGCCTTCAACTCTTATATCTGAACTGACGATAACATTCCGTTAAAGGGTAGTTTCAGGCTATTTCTTACCTAAGAACCAATGACGGCATCTTACCTAATTTTTATCTTTCAAATCTTTAGATATGGTCTTCTCAGCCGCTTTTGCATTCTGTTCCTGGGCTTCTTTTTCCCTGCGCTGCTGCCTCCTGGTCTTTTTCTCGGCACGTCTCTCCTGACGGATCACTTTGTTGGATTTTTTATTGTAGAGGGCATCAATAATTCCCTGGCCAGTCTTACTGAAAATTTTCACTTTCGGTTTTTCATGCGTTCCGGTAACCACAACAGGAAACCCTATGATCCCTCCGGGCAGGATCCCGACCCTGATTCTTAAATCCAGCAATCCGTTAAAACTGGTGGTACCACTTACCGTCGGCCTTAAAATAGAAACTTTAAAGGTAAATTTATCAACGTGAATCAGATTGTTTTTACTGTGGGTCTCGATATTCACCCCTTTCATATCAGGATCATTGAAGGCTTTTGCTCCGATGTTATCTCCGACGGCAGAGAGCATTTTCAGATTCTTAACCTCCACATCCCGGAGATTCACCACTCCTCCACCCTCCAGGGAGGGATAAATAGGCTTCATGTTTTTATCGAAATCTCCTTTTAACTTGTAGTCTATGGATACAATACCCTTCACATTTTTTGCTGCGGTGGCCATTTCCCGGACCATATCAATTTCCTTATAGGCCCGCTGCACATCAAAATCCAGAACTTTCAGGGCGATATCGTAATTGGCAGTGATCGGGGATTCATCCTGGTAGCGTGCATCAATAGTCATCCTGCTTCCTACCACACCTAAAGAAGTGTTTTTAAGGTACACCTGCCCCCGGTCTACAGAGGCTAAACCGAAGACATTATTAAGCTTTAATCCTTTGAATTCAACCGTTTTTGCATCAGCTTCCAAAGAAACATCCAGGTTCTTCGGAACAATCACTACCCCGCTGCTTTTAGGATTCTCTACTTTGGCATAATCCACTTCTATGGACTTCCTGGAATTATCACCCTCTTTTAAAGCCATGAATTCATCGATCAGAATATACCTTGATTTCAGCTTGAACTTCCCGTGAAGCGTTCCTTTCCTTTCAATAAAGTAATTGATGGTATTTAAAAGATAGCCGTTCAACGCAAAATCCGACTGACCGTATGTCGTAATAAACTTCCTGAACCACATCTTCTCATTTTCAAACTGGAAGTTCCCTTCTTTGATGTAGAAGGATTTGGGAAGGTATTCTGTAGTAGCTTTTATATTTTTTAAAATCAGATTCCCTTTATTATCCAGTTTGTTATACTGACCGGTCGTGGCATAACTCTGGCGGCCGTTCAGTGAGAGGTCAGCGATAATAAGGCCGTTGACGTCAAAGCCTTTCTTTGCAAACACCTTATAAATTCTTCCTATGTTCAGCACGCCTTTCGCACGCACTTTGTACAGGACATCTTCAAAATTCTGAAGGTCTGCATTAACGAATACGGGATTTCCTTCAAAATCAAATGTAAACGGATTCAGCCGTACGCCTAAGCTCTTAAATGTTCCGTCCGTGTTCGTAACATTCGCCATAATCTGGATATCCTTAATCGGATTAGGATAGTATTTGGTTTTCAGCCATCCGTTTTTTACATGAAGGTAGCCCTGGGTTTTCGGAAACAGTTTTTTATCCAGGCTGAACAATCCGTTGGCTTTGATGTTAGTATCCAACAGGCCTTTGATCTCCATGTTTTTCAGACCCAGGGCCTGGCTCAGGGTCTGTAAATTGACTGCCCCTTTCACATCGGCAAATACCTGCATTTCATTTAAGCCCTTAGTCCTTACTACCGCTTTGAAATTGTTGCTCTTCCCTAAATCAAAACTTAAATTTTTCAGGTCCAGCCCAAGCTGGTCTGTATTCAGGTCGGGAAAGTCTACATTCAGGTCCATATTGAAATTATTCATGGGAACCGGTGCTTTTCCGTTGGAAACAAAGCCATCTTTCACCAGCAGCCTGGCCTGTAACCGGGGCTTCAGTTTTTTAGGTTCGCTGAACCGGCCTTTAAGGCTGAAAAACAGATCGCTTTTCCCTTCAATCCTGGTATCTTTTGCCCAATCCAGGTATTGCGGCGGCAGAACAGAAATCATGTTACGGACGGTGGTTTTTTCCGAAGCTGCATTGATATCAAGATTATATCCGTCTTTCAGGACACTCACGAAACCGGTAAATTTCAGTGGCAGGTCATTAATTCTCAGCTCGTTCTTCCGCAGGACAAAAGTCAGTGCATTGGTATTGATCCTTGTTATCAGATCCGCATGCAGCGATTTCTGTTTTGCATAATACGTTCGGTTTAAGCTGAAATCAAGTTTATCAATATCAAGATAAGTAGTCAGGTCAAAGATGTCTTCGCTTAAACCGCCCTTCCCGGTATAGTTCAGGCCTTTGGCGTCCACCAGGACCCGGGCCGAATGGTCATTGTATCTGACATTCCAGTTTCTCAGCTTAATCAGGTCCAGCTTTATGGAAGTACCTGTACCGGTTGTATCCTTTGGTTTTTCAGAAGGCTTTGCAACGTAAACATTGTAGTTGGCCTCTCCTTTGGAATTGACAAAAACATTTGCATAAGCATCGGTAACGTAGATCTCATCAATTTTAACATGTCCGTTAAAGATCAGGTTTTTAAGGTTAATCCCCACAGCAACTTAGCGGGCCGACAATAACGTATCGTTCTGAAATGGTTTTGACCCTTTAAGCAGGAAATCATCCACAGAAACAGTGAGTGAAGGAAAATGCCTGAAAAATGTAAGGTGGCTTTTTTTATAGTCGAGTTTGCCGGCAAGATGTTTATTGGCAAATATTTTCACCTGCTCCGAGATGGTTCCCGGAAACAGCGCAGGGATGATAAACATCAAAAGAAGAATAGAACCTACCGCAATTCCTGTCCATTTCAGAATTTTTATAAAGATCTTTTTAACTTCCATAGAATATTTTTTTACTAGTAAGCTGATCATCATAAATTAAGCCACTTACGATATCATTCTGAGCAGCAGATCGCAGGTAACTATCATGCATGCTATTGAATACAACAGCACTTGTATTCAATCCTGCTCTAAAAAAACATCGGGAATTCCTGATGTACATGAGTATATGCGGGACATCCGGATAGTGAATTCATCCGGCTTCCTGCCTAATTAAGTTCTATAGTATTGTTATTTTCCTTAAACTGATCCTGTATTCTCCTGATTCTCATCTTTACATATTCGGCATCCGAGTAAGAGCTTCCGTCAGGTAAAGTGGTTGTAATGCCGGTAACATTATTTCTCTGCATGAGCTCCTTCAGTTTACTCAGCGGATCCCTGAGGTAATTTTCAACGGCTTTTTTATACTGCATTTCTGTAACGGGAATAGATTTCGAAAAGTTAAGTTTTATACTTCTGAACTTTTCAATGCCTTGCAGCTCCCAGACATGTTGTTTTTTGGTGTCCTCGATCTTCACAATCAGGCCCGGAAGTCCACGAAACTTATAAGGTCCTTCGGAAATGGGAATTTCATCAGTAAACCAGGCATGATAGGTTCTGCCTCTGTATTCCATTGTGGCAAGCTGACATTTTTTACCCTGTATCTCATTCGTTTCTGCCTGTATATGCCAGTTGTATGTAATATGCTGAGTGATTTTAAACCTGTCACCACCTAAGGACCGGTACGTTACCACTTCATCTGATTGCCGGTTTTTCTGAATAATTTCCGTAATTTTTTCTTTCGGGAAGGTATTTAATGAAACTGACATATTTGCAGAGGTGCCGCCTGACTCCATCTTTTGTGCAATGGCCGAGTCTCTCTTTGTTTTTCTCAGGCTGAGATAGGCGGATTCGTTTTTGTCTACAAACAATCCCATCAGTTCAGTTTCAGTTTTCTCCAAATGTAAAGAGTCCGGCCTGAAAGTATACCCGTACGTAAAAGAGTACTTTTGACTACAACAGAACAGCGGAAGTACAATCATGAAGATAAATAATGTTTTTCTGATCATGGTATAGCGCTATTAACTTAAACATTCAGCAGGAATGCTGCTGTTGAACGTCTCATGTACTAAAAAAGCAGTCCGGCAGCCCTGCTTCCCGGCTGATTTCAGGTTTATTTTAATGTCCTCAACTTATTGATGTTTAAAGCGTTCCGTTTTATCCATTGAACGGATATATCAAAAGGCTGTGCATTACCGGCAGATGCCGTATTGTGGCCCAATGCTGAAAACAGCGCATATTCAAAAGGTTTACCCTGAGCCTTGAATGAGTTCAATTGCTCAATGCACAGGGGGACGGGAATTTGTATATCTTTTTCTCCAAAAAGCCAAAGTCCCGGAATGGAAATATTTCTGAGCTCAGTTTTTGGGTCGGTTGCTGCAAACTGATACCTGTCCGGATCATTTTTAATATGCTCACGGGCATCTGCGTCTGTATGGTTTTCCCAAAAATGACTGTCGCCATTGGTATAAAACTGAAATCGCAGTTGTTCTAACGTAGTAATGGTAGGGCAACTGAATAATACCATGAATTCTACCAGTGGGTTCTTGCCGGCCGTCATGGGAATGATCCATCCTGCCTGGCTGAAACCTACTAATCCGATGGGTATTTTTTTATCTTTCAAATAGGTCCGAAATATATTCACGGCAGCATCTGCATCATCAGACAACAGATTAAGATTTGCATGATCTATATTATTAGTACCCACCGACGGACCTACGTAGATACCTCCGGATGCCCCAACCCCGCGTTTATCATAGGTAAATACCGCAATACCTTCTTTAGCCAGGCGCTTGGCAAATTCCAGTTCTCTTTTTACCGGGTCTGACCCATGGACAATGACCACTGCTGCCAATGGGTTTTCAGGCTTTACCATTGAGCCGGCAAGCGTAATGCCCTGACTTTGAAACTTCACCTCCTGAATGGCAAGGTTTGTCGATTGTGAAAATGCATGTACCGGTAGGGCCGTCAGTAATGCCCAAAAATATAACTTATAAAAAAGGTTGATGTTCATTTTGTTTTAAAGATAATTGATTCTACATGGTCCTTTCCGCAATACATAAAACCTGAAATACAGGTATGTATTCTTTGGTTTTTCCTGATGCTGAAATTTTATTTTCAATCCATATATGCTGCAGTTTTAATATGCTTTTCTAAAATGCCAATATAAGAAAGTTAATGACCATGAACGCAAAAGAATCATCAGCTACCCATAAAAAAGAATAAAGTCATGATCTACCGTCACATTCATTCTCTGTCATTTGGCTCATTGTGATGGCTGAAGGATGCAATATTACCCGTTATAGTACCCGAAAGTATCATCCAGCCAGTCAAACATCACCTGATGGAAGAGTTCGTGGCTGCCTTCCTGACAATGTTCCAGAAAACACTCTGCAGAAGATCAGGAAGAAATAGGGTTACCCTTACATTGGAGCAGAAACTGCAGCTTCAAACCTGTCCTTTACTGGCATTTAGTAGCGGTGGATAACGATCTACAAACAGTCCATTGATATGAAATCCAAAAAAATAACGTAAATCTTTCAGTGACACAGAGAAAGGAAACAATTTATTTTACAACTTCATGTAACAATCTGGTTGTTAAAACTGTTATATCAGTAACTGAACCACTAAAATAATTTGCATGAACAAGCCATTCCGATCCATCAGAATTATATTTCTGCTATTGGCAGTATCATTTTCAAAGCAACTGACTGCTCAGAGCAGAACGGACAGTATCGATTCGTTCATCAAAGGAAAAATGACGCAGCTGCACATTCCGGGCCTTCAGCTGGCGATCCTCCGGAATGGAACATTGGATAAACTGGAAAACTACGGTTTTGCCAGCCTGGAACATCAGGTGGTCACAGGTTCAGAAACAACTTTTTCAATCAACTCCATGACCAAGGCCTTTGTAGGCGTGGCAGTACTACAGTTGCAGGAGCAGGGAAAATTGAATGTAAAAGATCCGATATCCAAATATGTGGACGATATTCCGGACCAATGGAAATCAATAAGGATTGAACAGGTTTTAAGCAACACTTCCGGTTTTCCCAATAATATTGACGAAAAAGAACAGGTATTGGGAGATGGCAGTGAAAACAACAACTGGGAAATGGTGAAGAAGTTACCTATGGAATTCAGGCCCGGAGAAAAGTTCAGTTACAATCAGACAGGATATTATATTTTAGGGAGGATCATAACCGGACTCAGCGGTCAGCATTTCACAAAGTTCATTGAAGAAAACCAATTCAAAACCTGTGGTATGACTTCTACCCGATTTGGTGATTCCAGCGATATCATTCCGAATAATTCAAACTCGTATTCAACCCTGTACAATGACAACGGAAAATGGATCAATGATGGTAAACTGCATAATTCCTTTGCTGTTTTTCCTCTGTTTTTCAGAACGGCAACAGGAATCATTTCAACATCCAAAGACCTGAGTAAATGGCTTCTTGCTCTGCAAAGAAGAGAACTGCTGAAAAATCAGTCAAGCATAGATCAGATGTTCGCTACAGCAAGACTGAATGATGGGAGCATCGGCGGATTCAACAAGCTGACCAACGGATATGCTTTGGGCTGGCCGACAGTAGTCAGAGAAGAGCACCCCGCACTGGCGCCCGTCGGCGGAATGCGCTCTGCATTGTTCCTATATCCTCAGGATAACCTGTCCATAATCGTTTTAACCAATCTCCAGGGCTCAAGTCCTGAATGGTTCATAGATGAAATTGCGGGTTTCTATCTTCCGGATATGAAAGTGAAAAACGGTTTCGGGTTAAGTAAAAATTTAAAGTTTCTGCGTCAGGAACTTCTGAAGGGTGGTTTTGAAAATGCAGAGAAAATTTTTAATAAAATCAAGAAAAGCCATAAAAACTTTACCCTGACAGAAGATGAATTGAATGCCTGGGGTTATCAGCTTGTGGAACAGGACAAAAAAAATGAAGCATTGCAGGTTTTCAAGCTGAATACCCTGCTGTTTCCCAAAAGTTCCAATGTGTATGACAGCTATGGCGAAATACTTGAAGCGATTGGAAGCAGGAAGGAGGCGATCCTTAACTACAGGAAATCTCTGCAATTGAATCCGGAGAACACCAATGCAGCTAATTATTTAAAAGATAAAAAATGAGAATGCCTCTGTGGAATACATCTCTTGATAAATTTAAACCTCTATGAAAAAGCTTGTTTTAACGGCCACTTTTATAACATGCGCAGCAGGTTGTTTTGCTCAGACAGATCAAATAAAACTGCCTTCTGATAATACATTAAAAACAGCATTCGATTCGTTGGCGGATTGATCGTTACGGGCTCATTCTGTTAATGGCTGTGTATCCTAAATGTCTTTATGCAGCAGGCAAATTAATTTGATGTCATATTCTTAAATAATCCGTAGATTAAAAACCTAAAAAACCCAAGAAATAATGACCGGAATACTCCCAAGATTGTATCTGTTTTTTTACTGCCTGATGATCTCCTGTACCCTGTCAGCTCAGAAAAATGCCGTAAGCTACGTTGAAGAGGCCATCACGCTGATGAAGAAAAACTCAGTCAATAAAGGGACGGTGGACTGGACAAAGCTCTCGGAAGAAGCTCTGGCTTCTGCTGCCGATAAAGGAACAGCCAGGGAAGCCTATCCGATCATTACTAAAAGCCTTGAGCTGCTTCAGGACCAGCATTCCGGATTTTATCCTCCGGAAATGGTCAGTGCCTACATGAAGCGCTACACGGAATCCGGACTGGAGTTCCCGTATTCAAAAGACAGCCTGATCAATGGCCAGCTGGCCTATCTTTCGGTTCCGGCCATCGGCAATCTGAACCAGGACGACTGGAAGCTGTACGTGAGTGATTTTTATAAAAAAATAAAAGCCCTGGATGCCCGCAACCCAAAAGCCTGGATCCTGGATCTCAGGAACAACGACGGAGGAATGTTTTCTCCGATGTTCAAAGCCGTACAGCCGTTTTTAGACAGCGAAAAAGCTGTTGGATCCATCGATAACAGCGGCAGGACCAGCTATTATGCCAACCGCAAAAATGATGTGCTTTTCGGCCAGACGGTGATCGCCACCATAGAGGTTCCGGCAATTACCCTGCAACATAAAAAAATCCCGATCTATATCCTGGTCAGTAAAAAGACCGCAAGTTCCGGTGAATTTGTTACCGCGGCTTTTGCCGGGCAGAAAAACACCACGATCATCGGAACCCATACCCAGGGACTCACTTCTGACAATTCTGAGTTCAGGATGTCAGACGGTGCCATTCTGAAGCTTACCACAGGAATCCTGGTGAACAGGAAGGGGGATCAATACAAGGAGGTTGGAAAAGGTATTGCTCCGGACCGGTATGTCAAGTCCAAAAACCTTCAGGATTATATTGCTGTCTTGCCGGAAAACCGTTAAAATCCAGAAATTCCGTGCACGGTTTCTACCTGCATACAATGCTTTTATTCAGGTAGAATCCTGCAAAAACTGCAGTTTTATAATTAACAGGCCTGATCATAATTTTATGAATTTAATACAACCGGATATAAATAAGTCCAGATATGCTGAAAACAAATTACCGTGAAACAGTGCTGAAAAAAGTCCGCAGGCTCAGGAATATTATACTGGGAATCGTTGGATTCTGTATTGCTTTTATCGCCGCAGGAATGGGCATTCTCCTCTACTACGGATACATAACGAACGGTAACAGCACTTCCGTGTATATGATGCTGCCCGGATTTCTGATATTCATTGGCCTGGCTGTTTTCATGCGATCTTTTTTCAAAGGATATCTTGAGGTGATCGAAGTGATGACGGATGAAGACCTGGAAACTATGGAGAGACTGGGAAAAACCAGATGGTGGATGGAGAAACAGCTTCCTTCTTTCATTATTTATTCAGGGAAGATCAGGGTTTTCAAACTGTATAGCCAACCTGATTTTTCCTTTACAGAACTCAGTGAAATTTCAATCCGCCCCAATTACTTCAGCAGAGGCAGGCAAAATAAACTGGTCATTTTCAAGAAAGCAAGAGGCGGAAGCTTTTTCTTCGGTATGGACAGCAATCCTGCGCAGGAACAACATCTCGTTGATAAAGCCCTGGAATATAATCCGGACATCATCATCAAAAACAGATAAACCGCAGGCATTCCTTTCTTATGAACGGACGAAATTCCAAAGTGGTTATCTGACCAATATAAATAGCGATTCAGTTTATATTGAAGGAGATTACCGATCAGGTGAGTAAAAATCCGATGAATTCATCTCCGGTCATTCATATCGATGCATATCGGCACAAATTATGAACTGTACCCTGGGTATTTTCCAGCAGTAACAATAGCCAGTAGGACTGCTGCAGACAGCAGGCATCAACCGCATAACAGCTTTCAAAAAATTGGTTCGAAACCCCGAAAGCGAAATCATTCCTGCTGATTCAATACTAACCTGGAAAATTACAACCCAATAAGGACTAAAATTCAAACAATGGAGGCAATCGTCATTACAAAATCCGGAGGTCCGGAAGTACTACAATTAAAGGAATACCCAACTCCCCAAATATCCGCAGACCGGGTGTTGATAGAGGTAAAAGCAGCGGGCATCAACCGTCTGGATGTTTTTCAGCGTGAAGGCAATTACCCGCCGCCGCCCGGGGTCCCGGCAGATATTTTAGGAGTGGAAGTTGCCGGAATAATCGCTGAATGCGGGCCGGATGTCTCCGGTTTTAAAGTGGGTGACCCTGTCTGTGCTCTTCTGGAAGGAGGCGGTTATGCTGAATTCGTCAGTGTACGCGAAGGACAGTGCCTTCCGGTTCCTGACGGCCTTAGCTTTGCCGAAGCCGCAAGCCTGCCCGAAACGGTATGTACGGTGTGGTCAAATATCTTTCAAAGAGGAAAACTTCAGCCTGGGGAAACGTTATTAATCCACGGAGGAAACAGCGGCATCGGCATTACGGGAATCCAAATAGCCCACGCTTTGGGTTCAAAGGTGATTGTTACGGCAGGATCGGAAGAAAAAGGTAAGATATGCCTGGATCTGGGCGCTGACTTATTCATCAATTATAAGACTCAGGATTTTGAAAAAAAACTTCAGGATGAAGGGGCAGATGTCATTTTAGATATGGTAGGCGGTGATTATCTGGGCAAGAACATCAGCATCCTGAAACCGGAAGGAAGGCTGGTGCATATCAATGCTGTAGATGGCAGCAAGACGAATCTTGATATCACCAAAGTGATGCAGAAACGCCTGACAATTACCGGAAGCACCCTCAGAAACAGGGAATATGAATTTAAAAGACAGCTGACCGGACAGGTTCGGGATCATGTCTGGCCATTGATTGCAGCCAAAAAGTTCAGGCCTGTGATATTTAAAACCTTTCCTTTCTCTGAAGCTTCCGAAGCACACCGATTGCTGGAAGGAGGTACCCATACCGGTAAGATTATCCTGGTAAGATAAGTCGTACCCCATCAGACAATACAAGAGATCAGTAATGCCGGCATGATTTTCCATGCCGGTTTTTTATGTCCCTATTTCGCAGTTCCCGGAAACTGATTGTTAATGGCCGCATTGATGTCCCGGCTATCCTATTCAACCGCAGTATTCACATTTTTTTATTCAAAATGAACGATATTACCATAGATTAAGATGCATTGGATTCAACTATCCTACATTTGCTAAAGAATAAGGACAGAAAAAATATCAGAATATATTAACCACTTTAAAAATTAACAACATGAGTACATTGAAATTAAAAGACGGCACAGAGATTTTTTACAAAGACCAGGGAGCAGGCCCGGTTTTAATGTTCCACCACGGATGGCCCTTGTCTTCAGATGACTGGGATGCGCAGGTAATATTTTTCCTGCAGAGAGGCTACAGAGTAATAGCACACGACAGAAGAGGCCATGGACGTTCCAGCCAAGATATATACAACCACACCATTGAACAGTATGCTTCTGATGCAGCTGAACTGGTTGAATTTTTAGATCTGAAAGACGTGATCCACATCGGCCACTCAACAGGCGGCGGCGAAGTCATCCGCTATGTGAATAAATATGCCCACGGAAGGGCAAAAAAAGCGGTCTTGATCAGTGCCGTTCCACCGGTAATGGTGAAAAGCGAACACAATCCTGACGGTGTCCCGATGGAAGTTTTCGACAATATCAGAGACCAGACTCTAAACAACAGAAATCAGTTTTTCATCGACCTGACCTTTCCTTTCTACGGCTACAACAGAGAAGGTGCCGATGTGAAAGAAGGCGTACAGAGGAACTGGTGGAGACAGGGAATGATGGGCGGCATCGTAGCACATTATGACGGGATCAAAGCGTTTTCTGAAACCAATTTTACAGAAGACCTGAAAGCGGTGGATATCCCTGTTTTACTCCTTCACGGTGAAGACGACCAGATTGTCCCTATTGAAAATTCAGCTATAAAATCCGCAAAACTGCTGAAAAACGGAACGCTGATTACCTATCCCGGCTTCCCGCACGGAATGCCCACCACAGAGCATGAAACCATTAACAGGGATCTTCTGAAGTTCATTGAAGCCTAGAAGATTATATTAAAGCCGTCTCATTCTGAAATGAGGCGGCTTTAATATAATCATAAGAAAAAAGTTAGTCATGCTGCTTATGTATGATTAAATACAATGATAAATTATTTGAATTTTATCAACAATAAGATAAGAATTTTATTTTGGGTAGTTAATCTTTTTATTTAATTCGATAGGATTGTTATACTTTTTTATAACAGAGCGTAGGTGTTGATTAATTTCTCTTTTATTAGCAGAATTAACTTTTGTTCCATCATTTAAGAAAAACTCATCATTCTTAGATACAGAAACTCCATTTCTAATGAAATCTATTGGAGATTCATAATACTTCATTTTGGTAAGCTTATACTTTTCCCAGGATACTGGAATACCCTTTTGCTTTGTCATCTTTATAAATTGGTTGTCAACTATATCATTAATTTTCATCGACTTTACCAATTCAAACCGATAATTGCTTTTTGTATCATATATTTCAAATATTAAGCCCGGCAAACCATGAAATTTATATGGTCCTACTGGAAAAGGTATTTCAGAAGAAAACCATGCAACCCATTCTCTCCCACCCCAATCTGTCGTAGCTTTCTGTAATGTGATATCCTTTATTTGTTTCTTTTCATCACTAAGTCTCCAGTTTTGAGAATCGGTCGTTTGCAACTTTAAAACGTTATTTTGTAAAATATCATATTCATCAAAATTATCGTTTCCAACCTGATAAGATATAATATTGGATGTTTTTAATTTCATATCATCAGGAAACGGAATGTTGTTCATAATAAGCGAATCTGCTACAAAAAAATCGTTAGAATAATATAAAACATCTTTGCTATGAATATCTAAAATATAATTTTCTTTTGTAAGTGTATTGGATGCCGAGTCTTTTTTAAACTGCACATCATACATAAATCTATGCGTTTGGGATTTACCTATGAAAAAGAAAAAGAAGATAATGGGCAATAAATTATTTTTCATCTGTTGATACATTTAAAAAATTAGCTTCTTCTTCTGATAAAAGCAAGGGATCTGTTTTTTTATCATTGGTTGGAATATTATCCCAGAAGTCTTTTGTAAAATCAATTTTAGAATCTAATCCATCATTGTTTGAAGGTGTAAATACATTATATATTATTTGTTTTTCAAATTTTCTTGTTAAAGTTTTGTTGTCCATAATCATTAAGAAATTATCCCCCTTAAAGTTGTATCGTGAAGGAATATATTTTCCGTCTTTAAGGTAAAAATCAAACATTAATGAAGCAATTCCCATTTTATAATCATACTCTTTACCATCTGCTGCCTTTTTCTTCATAATAGGGAAATCACTTTGATCATACGTTACTTCAAACCGTGACATTCCTCCATTTGAAGTATTATAAGTGAAGTTTCCGGAAATAGCCGTTCCATTCTTTTTACTGATTTTAAAATTAATAAATTGATTATACCCTTCCTGAGAAACAACAGTTCCGAATATTTTTTTATCTGCAGCTTTTAATGCACCGATAAGCCTTGAAAGTTCATAATTAAAAAAATAATTTCCTATGATTTCGTGAGAAAACTCATTTGTTCTGCCAGAAAAAAGACTATCTCTATTGGTCTTTTTTAAATACCTTATATTATTTAATTGTAATTGTAGGATGTTATCGAAATTTTTTCTAAATCCCTCTTTATAATTATACTGATTTGTTTTTGTCCAGAGCTTTCCATCTGCAATTACTAAGAAGTTCAGCTTATTATCATAATAATTTTTTTGTTTGTAAACTATATCATACAAAGAGGGTTGGTCATAATATATTTTAGCATAATTTTTCAATACATTTTCAAAAATATCTTTAATATTTACATTTACCATTTTTATCTCATCAATAGTTTTATAAAATGGTTTCAGCCTAATTTCTGAAGTGTAATTCTCAATTTTTTGGTTCTGGTAGTTGGGTGCCGAAACTTCAAAATTCTGAAATTTTTCCGGGATCAGAACTAGACCGTCATCATTAGTATAGTATACCTTATTGTCCTTTAAAATCCTCGCGTTTTTAATAGGATTTAGATTTTCGGCATCTACAATTTTCACTTTGTTGTTTTGAGCAAATAAGACTTTCAGAAAAAGTATAAGGAATAAGCAATAATATCTTGACATATTGTATAATATTTTATTATGATCATTAACAAAAGGCCTCAATACTCATTATGTATTAAGAAATTTAGTAATTATTGGAAAATCATTCTACGTAATTTTGCATTATGCTGAAAGCAGTTTCAATAAATATGTGTTAGAAAAGCCTATATACTTAAACTAACCTGATATTGATAAGTACAATTACTATAATTCTTTTCCTAACAGCTTATACAAGTAAGTTGATTTCCTGATGTTCCTGGATTAGGACCTGGACACCCGGAATTTGTAATATCAGTTTCATTCCCTCCTGTGCACCAGCAACAGGTAAAATCATGCCTTGAGCTTCCGGCACTTCCTGTTCCATTGTCAGTTTTTTTTCCTCCTGTTATAGATTGCATATCTGAATTTGTTAAAGAAGAAATTTTCTCTTTCTTTAATGATAGTTTTTTTAGATGTTTCATTACTAATTATTATGGGTTAATGATATATATTTTTTAGTTTTTATAGCTTTAAATAAGAAAAAATAGAATACTCTAGTATTTACTAAGAAATTTAGTAATTATTAGAAAATCATTCTGCGTAATTTTGCATTATACTGAAAGCAGTTTCAATAAATATGTGTTAGAAAAGCCTATATACTTAAACTAACCTGATATTGATAAGTACAATCACTATAATTCTTTTCCTAACAGCTTATACAAGTAAGTTGACCTCCTGATGTTCCTGGATTAGGATTTGGACATCCGGAATTTGGGTCAGTAATATTAGTTCCATTCCCTCCTGTGCACCAACAACAGGTAAAGTCATGTCTTGAGCTTCCGACACTTCCTGTTCCATTGTCAATCTGCTTACCTCCTGTTATAGACTGCATGTCTGAATTCGTTAAAGAAGAAATTTTCTCTTTCTTTAATGATAGTTTTTTTAGATGTTTCATTACTAATTATTATGGGTTAATGATATATATTTTTTAGTTTTTATAGCTTTAGATAAGAATGAATAGATTAGATATTCATATAATCTATTCTCATTTTGAACTACTCTTATAATATGCATGTGTATAATATTGCTTAAATTAATAAAAATTTTGTCCTCATCATCTTTCGAGATCTCTTTTATTTCTTCTAATATATTTCTAAAATTTTTATCTTTTACATTTAAGCTGAATTTTTCATGAATAACAATATCCTGTATTTTTTTAATATTATTATCATACTTTAAATTAATTGACTTCGTTGTAAATTTATCTGCATTAAACTCTTTATCAAAAGAGTTTTTAAGCACCTCAACATATTTCAGAATGAGTTCCGTTTCAGATAAGACATTCTTTAATAATATATAGATGTATTCTAAACAATAAATCCATACAGGAGTTTCATTTCCTTTACCCTTTTTAATCATCTCAATAGACAAAAGACTATCATGATAAAATATTGTTTCAAAATTTGTTACTTTTTTCCCATAATATCTTAAAACTTCTCTTTCATAGGTCTCAATTGAGAATTTTATAACTTGTTTATTGTTTATATACTTTTCTATATACGGTACAACTGTATTCAATAAATGAACATAATCTGACTTATTCATAAGTAAAAATCGGATTCTTAACTGAAATGATCCTTCTACATATTTAATATAGAAAAATTTTTCGATTACTTTATCCGCCAGTAATTTCTTAACTAAAATATAAAGGCCTAACAAGAAGTTATCAACGGTTTTATTTCCTATATCAATTTTAAAATAAACCCATTCTGAATACGGAGTTAAGTGACTTTTCACTTTATAAGCTTTACTTTTTCTGATATCTGTAATAGGCATTAATAACGGATTGATTGTATTCTTCTTCAAGAATAAAAACTCATTATTATAGGTTGAGGAACCGTCCTGAGATTTCACTATAGAATTAAGTTCATTAGGCAACCATTCATAGATGATCATTGATTTTTTCTTTTTCAGTTCATTAAAGAAAATTTCGAGTGATATCGCGTTTTTATAATTGATAACTAATTCATTATCACCATCTGCTAATACAAAATGAACAGGGATATTTCTTTTACTCAAGTAGGCTTTAATTTCAGTAGCTAGCTTTTCTGTAAAAACTGTTTCTTTGGAAATATCTAAGCTATCTATTACAATCGCCCAGCTTTCTCTGTAAAGAATAGTATTATTTATAGTAATTCGCGGAATATGATTAAAAAATGTGTGATAATGTTTTATGTCAAAAAAATTTGCATTCGTAATTTCAAATTGGCTCAGTACATCAACAAGCAATTCAAATAAGGGTAAGTTTTTAGGGTGGCTTACATTAAAAGCATTGGAGAAAAAAGGCAATATTTTTTCTCCTTTTTCGGTTAGTAAAACAACCTTATTATTACTGATCTGAATTAATAAATCATCTATAGAAATATCTTGTTGAGTCCCGGCCAGAAATGACATTTTATAGTTTCTAAATTGTTCTCTATGAATCACATTTCCTAAAGATGATTCTGGGATGTAATCAAGTTCAACACAGGTATAATCAGAATAATAATTTTCTTCGTAAGCTGCAATTTCACGAGCTAAATCTTTGATCTCATTATTTCCATTAGTGAACCGTCCTACCAATCTTGTAGCGTTACCACCAATATTGTTCAGGTAAATATATTTTTTTTCTTCGTCATTCTCATAGATATTAGCCATAAAGGAAAATGTTGCTCCTTCAAAATTTCTATTTTTGTTTTTTTCTTTAAAATGCTGTAATTCTTTTTCTTCTATATCTATGGATTTGGAATCAATATTATTTTTTATTTTACTAATGAGAAATAAATCAATGTCTGTTAGTTCAATGGAAGAATTAGGCATGGTAGTGTTCTTTAATCCTGATAAGATACTGCTATCATCAATTCCTCCGGAATTTAAAAAATTACCGTATCCGATACCAGATTCTATATCTATGACATCAGTGAGTTTTCTAACCGTATCGCCATATCGTTTACTATAAGTTTCAACAAATTTTGCGATCCTGGTGTTGGAAGGATTAATTTTTTGTCCAAGCAACTGTGCATGTTCCACGGCATTTCTAATTAACTTAGAATCTTCAAAGTTAAATTCTGCGGAATCAAAATATACTTCTTTATGAAAATATAAACCATCACTTTTAGATGTTGTCCTGCTTAATAAAAGGTTTTCGAGTTCTTTTGTCTTACTGAAGGAGGTTTGAAAATCTGTGTGATCAATTTCAGATAACATGTCGTTAACACATTTCAAAAATTTGAATTCATTTGAATTTTCATTTTTTTTGTATTCATTCAACAAAAACTTTTCTGAAGTTTCTCCTATGGTAGATACTGAAAAATTATTAACTATGATTTGGGATTCAATTAAGAGATCAATATATTCTCTAGAATCTTCCATTTCATAGCCTTCATCTGCTACCAGTCGCACTATATCAACATAGTAAGCACCTTTTTTACAGAACTTAATTATTTTATTGAGTATTGCATCCGATTCAATCTGCGATAAAATATATTTCCTTTTACCAGAAAATTTTTCAGATTCATATTCAGTATATCGAAACACTTTCCCCAATTTATATAAGCTCGTATTGGTGTAATACCTTATTTCTGATTTTTCAAATGTACTGAAAGATTCATGTAGTACATGATAATAATTAGAATCTAACCTAGTATGTGTTTTGATAGAATTATTTCTAATTAAATGTGAATTTCCAGCTGTTTTCTCATGATTTATAATATTAACCCCAGAAAATAAACCGAATGGAATACACCGGGTACACATTCTAGTATAGTATTTATAGCAGCTAAGCAGTATCTTACTATGTAGTTTTTCATCAAAATCCTGTATTATGGTAAGAGAATCATAAAGGACCGGAGAAGATGTATATAAAGCGTATAGAAAGAATTCATCTTTTTTTAAATACTCAAAAAGAGATTTTTTATCTAAGTCAGAAATATTTTTATAATCTTCAAGAGAATAAATGGGCGTTCTTAAAAGACTTTTTGAAAATAAATTGTTCATTTTGTTAAATTATAAATAAATCATACCATGACTTTCTTTCAGAATTAAATGCATCTAAAAGAATAAGCCCAACACCCGCTACACCTGTTAAAATTCCATAACTCTTCTCATACTGCTGATTAATCACCGCCCTTTTATATCCTGCTACATTATCTTCAGCCTGCTCCTGAGATAATAAATCCATCATAAAAAAATCATAGTTCTTATAAAACTGCTCATCCTGAGTAATATTAAACCAGATTTTATTGTATAGCGCCACAGACCCTACTCCATGACATAACATATAGTCATAAAAGTGATCATTATTTAAGGCTTTTTTAATAGTATCCCTTTTCTTCCAATGATCTGCAATTTTTAAAGAAAACTGCGCTAATTTCTCATTATTCTGAAAATAGGCGATATTGTGCAGAGAGGTAGAAATAGTCTGGTCACCATAGCACCAGCCTAAATGTACAGGGTGCATTTCAGCATTGATACTGAAATCATTAATAGGAGAGATACTTGGATATAAAGATGAAGATTTGAAATCAATTCTTGGATCTGTAAATAAAGTACAGCATAAATCCAGGCATTCCCTGGAAGTCTTACAATTAGGGTCGAAATGTGCTAAATATATTTTTATGACATTCATTATTGAACAAAGCCCATGAGCCAGGCCATAATTTATATTTAATTCAATACTGCTTTTCGCCTTATCGATATATGAAATAATGTAATTAATGTTTTTGATATAATTGACCCTAAATTGATGATCATTAATTTTGAAAAAAGAAAAATAATAAAGCAATCCAAAAGTACCGTGCAAAAAGTCTGTATTCATATCATCATTTTCAGACAGCTTCTCCAGGTGATGAATTAAAACAGAATCTATATCTTCAATAAGATCATCTAATTCATATCCATATTTAGTGAGTAAAGGATGGTATTTTCTGAGTATAAAGGCTATCCCACACAGTCCATCACAGTACGTAAATGAATATTCTTCTGTATTAAGTTTATCGACTAAAAGTTCGATCAAGTAGATAAAGAATTCTTTATCTTTTTCTGTTGCTGATATAGAATTTATCTTTTCAAAAAAGAAGTAAGACACTCCTCCTATACCCTGAAACAGAGAAATCGGCATATTTTGATAATCTATTTCATATAAGCACTGGGTTACTTCATTTAATTTTTCTCTTAATAGGGTATTGTCCATTTATACATTTTGTGATTAAATATTATTAAGTATATTTTATATATCTATGAAAAGAGAGATATTTATTTTTTTTCTTCCTTTTAATTTTTTTATTTTACAAATATATATATATTTGCAGCACAATAACTAAATATATTGTGAATTATTCTATGAAAAAAGGTAAAAAACTTTCTCTGAAGAAGGAAAAAATTTCTTCTTTAACGAATTCAGACATGCAGTCTATTACAGGAGGTAAGCAGATTGACAATGGTGCAGCTAGTACCAGACATAACTTTACATGTGACTGGTGTACAGGAAGTGATAACTCAACTGACTGTTCTACGTATACCAAGATAACCACAGGTGGTCAGCTTACTTGCGTTAGCTGTCCTTAGTCCAGTCTGATTTTAGAATTATTGAGGAGCCTGTTTGAAACAGGCTCCTTTTTAATAAAATTAATATGTTACACATTCTAAAATCTATAAGATTAAATATTGATCTCATATATAATCTTATTTTAAATTTGAGATTTTATCATCTGAAACTTCCATTCTTTTCATTTTAATCCGTAAGAATTCATACTATTATTTCATTATAAAACCCAGATTCTTTATAGCTTCATAAGCTATTATTACAAAGTTCTTAGCATAAGATTTATAAAATGCTAAGAGAAAGTTAACAATATATACACTTTTAAATAATTAACTAATACTTGTCTTACTCGTATCAGCTATTAAGGACAGGAGTTCCATTATAAAAATATGTCACTACGATAGTTTAATATATATAGGTACGAATTTTGAATGTTTCCAGAAATATTTTAAATATTATTTTTAATTATAGATAATATTTTAAACCTAACACCCAAATATATGAACGCTAAAAACAACTTCTGGAACATCCTGAAAGATACCTATAAAGACTGGAGTGCCCGCGACTTGGGTACGGAAGCAGCCAGCCTTGCGTACAATGCTATTTTTTCAATTCCCGGACTGCTCATCATCATCATCTGGCTCACAGGGATTTTCTTCGGTGAGGAAGCGGTGCGTGGTGAAATCACCAAGCTTATCGGCAGCATGATGGGGAAAGATGTCGGGAAAAGCCTTGAAGAAATGGTGATCGGCGGGATGGTTGACAAAAAGAATATCGTAATGAAAATTGTGGGAATAGTTACCCTGGTATTCGGTGCCACTTCCCTGTTCTTCCAGTTCCAGAAATCCCTCAATAAGCTCTGGGATGTGGTGGCAGCGCCTAAAAAAGCATGGGAAAAATACCTTCTGGACCGTGCCAATTCCTTAGGAATGATTGTAGTGATTGCATTTTTGCTGCTGATCACCCTGTTGCTGAGTTCATTCATCGGACTTGCCAATGACTGGATCGTCCGCCGGTTCAACCTGGAGACTTTGGTTTTAGTCAACATCCTTAACATTGTGGTAGGCTTTGCCATTACCCTGATCCTTTTCGCGGCCATGTTTAAAATCCTTCCGGATGTTGAGATCCAATGGAAATCGGTGTGGATAGGTGCCGCAGTAACTGCCGCATTGTTTACGCTTGGGAAATACCTCCTGACGTTTTACTTCGACACCTTCAATCCCAGCTCTGCATTCGGGACCGCAGGGACCATTATCCTGTTGTTGCTCTGGATCAATTATACCTGCCAGATTATTTTTTTCGGAGCCGAATTTACCAAAGTATATGCAAAAAATAAGGGTCATGAACTCAAGCCGTCGAGGCATGCAAAGTTGAGCCCGCAGATGGTAGCTAAAGAGGATAAAGACGATATCGTAGAAGGCGTTGAACCTGCTCAGAAAAAATCTTGAATCAATTGTAGCTTAATAAGCTATTCAACAGAAGGAAATTCGTAGTGAGAAAACCTACCAGGTTTTAAAAACCCGGTAGGTTCAATTGAATTAGTCAATGCTTAATCAGGTTGTCTGCTTTTATCCTCGCAGATCAGCAGATTACGCAGATTTTTACGCATTTAAAAATCATAGATTTTTAAAACTCCTGTGTTCTTCTGTTTTCAAAGTTAGTTTCTTAAGATTCTAAAGTTTCAGAAAAGACTTTTGTGACTATTGTGGTTTTATCTCCAGATTATTTTTCCACAGATTTTAAAAACCGTAGGTTTTTGAAAAACTGATGTGTTCTTCTGTTTTCAATATTGTTCTCTTCATGATTCTAATGTGTTAAAAACTTTGCAGCATGTTATAATTCATAATCATTAAACCACCCCCGTCAAAAATTCTTTGAATTTTCGCCACCCCTCCAATGGAGGAATTTTCCCAACCGCTATTTCCAACAAACCGCACAGATTTCACGTTCATATAAAAACCGCAGGTTTTAAACTTAAGTGCTCTTCTGTTTTCAAAGCTCTTAATCTTAATGATTCTTAAGTGTCAAAAGCTTTTGTGACTGTTGTGGTTTTTATCCTCTCGCAGATCAGCAGATCACGTAGATTTTTTCATGCATGTAAAAACCGTAGGTTTTTGAGACTTCTGTGTTCTTACTGTTTTCAAAGTTGTTCTCTTCAAAAAATTCTTAAGTGTCAAAAAAAATGAGATTTTAAGCTTCACTACCACACTCTTCCTCTCCACTCTCCAACTCTCGATCCCGAATAAATCCCACTGCAAAAGGAAAACCGCCTTATTGTACCAATAAGACGGCTTCACCAAAACACTTCACTCTATATAACATGATGAATCAATACGATTTAAAATTATAACAGTCTTATTATAGGTTATGTTGAATATAACTACAGCTGTAAGTTAAAATGGATTTTTTTGCTCAGCCATGACCATCAGTCATCCAAAGATATACATTTTTATAGTATTTCAAAATAAAGGGATAAATAAATCAATGACCATATATTCATTAAACTGATTATTAGCATATTAAATTTATTATAAATCACCTTAATTAGTTTTAAACGATTATTTACAATATCTAAAAAGTCATATGTCATACACCACCCCGTCAAAAATTCTTTGAATTTTCACCACCCCTCCTCGGAGGGGAATTTCCCCAACTGCTATATCCCGCTAACCGAACAGATTTCATGCGCACATAAAAAACCGCAGGTTTTAAAACTTCTGTGTTCTTCCTATTTTCAAAGCTGATTTATTAAGATTCTAAAGTGTTAAAAAAACTTTTGTAACTGTTGTGGTTTAAACGTCTCGCAGATCAGCAAATCACACAGGTTTTTTTTCACGCATTTTAAAAATCGTAGATTTTTAAAAACTAATGTGCTCTTCTGTTTTCAAAGCTGTCATCTTCATGATTCTTATGTGGTAAAAACTTACAGCCTGTATCATCTAGGATCATCAAAACCACCCCGTCAAAAATTCTCTGAACTTTCGCCATCCCTCCTCGGAGGGGAATTTTTCCAACAAACAGTACAGATTTCACGTTCATATAAAAACCATGTTTTTGAAGAGATTGCTCATAAGGATGAGAATGAATACTGTAAATTAATTTGTGGCTTAATACCAATTACGGAAACTGAGTCTTGGTTATTTGCAGACAAGAATTTACTTAAACGAGTAATAGGTACAGAAAAGTCTGATTCTGATTTAAATATAACTGGAAACCCAGAAACCTTTACTGATCCAAAAACTAGAATTGCGGAAGCAATCAGAATTGGAAGATCAGAATATCCAAAGAAGATACGTAATCAACTTTCAATTGCGGATTTATATTCTCCAATTGGAGAATCACTAGACATCAATACTCTAAATAATTTTGAATCATATAACAAGTTTAGAGAAAATATTAAAGAAATTTTCAAGAATCTAAATTTATTATAGAGTTTTGTTATATAGTTCATACCATATCTAATTATGATTATAATGATTTAAAGTATCATGCAAAATACAGCTTGCATTGATCAAATAGTTTAAACTTTAGAGAAAAATAATTCTACTGAAGAAATTATTCACTATATCGTACCCCTTTATAATAATCATAACCATCTGATAACTCAATATGATTAAAGCCTTTTTCGTGGATCATGTCAAAATAGCCTTTAGTTTCAAATTTTCTGAACCAGACATCATTAAATAGGACATAAGTTAACTTTATCTTCTTATTATCTTTTCCAAAAACTTTAACCTCAATATCAAAACTTTTGTCTAGTAATAAATTTCTGAGATCTTCTCCATATTTAAGCCGCATTTGAGATTCCTCTGCAGATTGCTTTTTATCAAAATCAGCAATTTGCTTTTGGCCAATAGCATCTTCATATTTAATCAGTGAATCCCTGGTTTTTTCAACTCTTTTTTCAAAGTCAGAACCCTTTGTCTTTTTAGCCAGTCCGGTAAACCTTAGTATTTCAGTATCCACAAAATATTTCTGTGATTTCAAAATAGAATAAGCATTTCTCACTTCATCAGATAAATAATTTATTGGGATTTCATGTTGCTGTAAAATTTCAACTTCCTTTTCAGTTAGTCCCAATCTTTTTATTTCATTGGATTCTGCCTGTTTTTTACGGGAAAACTTATCCAATTCTTCTTTCTTTTCTTTTTCAGCTAATATTTCTTTTTCTGATTTATAAAAAAGATTAATAAACAATATGATTAGAAATATGAGAGAAAATCCTATACTTAATACTTTATTTCTAATCTTCTCGGTTGATTGTAAATTTTGATCTTCAGTTTGATTGGGAAACTTAGTTTTTTGAGATCTTAGTATGATGAGATTTATTAAAAACAAAATAAATGAACCTACTAGAAATGTTACAAGACTTATCATGATAATTAGATTTTATATTATTTTTCAAATATAAATAGAAGCATAATGCAGAAATTATGGGAACCCGTAACGATACCTTTAGAGGTATTTAATTTTCTGCAAACTGAACTTTATATTACCAATTATTTTTATATCCAGTGTTTAAATCCCCCAACCCCATGTAACAAACCACCCTCCAAAGGCGTCTTATCATAAAGATACTTTTCACCAAACTATGAGACATGAATATTAACGCTAAAATTTTCGGGATCACCACTGTTGTGGTATCCTCCATTATGATGAATGCACAGACCCAAACCAGCAAGCTGCCGGGAGACCCTACCCTGGTTTCCACAAAGGCCACCTTCGACCAACTGATTGCGTACGATAAAGGCAACTACCAATACAAAGTAGAGGATTATTTTGCCCGGCCGAAAGCCTCTCAGTTCAGGGTATCGCCGGACGGACAATACCTTTCTTACAAGGAAAAAGATAAAGACGGCAAGAACCATGTGTATGTAAAGAACATTAAGACCGGAACCGTCACCAAAGCCATTGAGGAAAAAGATGACCTTATCAGGAACTACGGCTGGCTGGATAAAAAACGACTGTTCTTTACCCAGGACCGCGGCGGGAATGAAAATATCCACCTGTATGCCGCCGATATTGATGGGAAGAACCTGAAAGACCTGACGCCTTTTGAAGGGATTACCCTGAACATGGTGCATGCGATTAAGGATACTCCGTTTGTGATCGTGGCGATGAATAAGAACAACAAGCAGATCTTTGAACCGTATAAAATCAATTTCAATACGGGGGAAATGACGCAGCTGTATGAAAACAAGGATGTCAACAGCCCGATTGACAATTATATTTTCGACAAGGACGGAAACCTCCGCGGGTACGCAGTCCTGGAAAACGGACTGACCACAAAGCTGTATTACAAAGACCTGAAAACGGGGAAATTTAACCTCCTGAAATCCACCGACTGGAAAGATAATTTCTACATCATCAGTTTCAATGAAAACTCCGGCAACAAGGATGAAGCCTATGTGGTAACAAACCTTGACAGCGATAAATCGAGGATCGTGCTGTACGACCTGAAGAAGAATGCCGTGATCAGGGAAGTCTATTCCAATCCGGATTTCGATGTAAGCTCCATCAGCCTGGCCGGGAAAAACAGGAAGTACGAACTGGATTATATCAGCTATAACGGCATTAAAAACGAGACGATCCCGGTGAGCCCGTTTTATAAGGAAGTCCATAACAAACTGGTTTCCGAATTCGGCGACAAGCAGATTTCCGTGGTTTCATCGGATGATAAGGACGAAAAGCTGCTGGTAGTGGTAGACAGCGATAAGCTATACGGAAAATATTATATCTACGATACGAAAACCAAAACCACCAAGCTCCTTTTCGACCTGATGCCGCAGCTGAAAGAGCAAGATATGGCGGAAATGCGCCCGATAGAATTTAAAAGCAGGGACGGTGTGACCATCCACGGTTACATTACGCTGCCGAAGGAAGCCGTACAAGGTAAAAAAGTACCGCTGATCGTCAATCCGCACGGCGGTCCGCAGGGCATCCGCGACGACTGGGGCTTTAACCCGGAAACGCAGCTGTTTGCGAGCAGAGGTTATGCTACCTTACAGGTGAATTTCAGGATTTCAGGAGGGTACGGAAAGGAATTCCAGAAATCCGGCTACAAGCAGATCGGACGGAAAGCGATGGATGATGTGGAAGACGGGGTAAAATATGCCATTGCACAGGGCTGGATAGATAAAGACAAAGTAGCGATCTACGGCGGAAGCCACGGCGGTTACGCAACGTTGATGGGACTGATCAAAACACCGGACCTGTATACCTGCGGCGTTGATTATGTAGGCGTA
This sequence comes from Chryseobacterium camelliae, assembly GCF_002770595.1. Classification (NCBI taxonomy): domain Bacteria; kingdom Pseudomonadati; phylum Bacteroidota; class Flavobacteriia; order Flavobacteriales; family Weeksellaceae; genus Chryseobacterium; species Chryseobacterium camelliae. The sequence continues at coordinate 1,071,362 of NZ_CP022986.1, forward strand.
TCCAATATTTTCACCTTCTTCGATTCTTTCCCCGAATACTGGAAGCCTTACAAGGAAATGGTAAAACAGATCTGGTACGACCTGGACAATCCTGAGGAAGCTAAAATTGCCAAAGAAGTGTCACCGGTGTTCCAGATCGATAAGATCAAGAAGCCGCTGTTCGTAGTTCAGGGCGCCAATGACCCGAGGGTAAACATCAACGAATCCGACCAGATTGTAAAAGCATTGAGGGCCAAAGGCTTCGAGGTACCGTATATGGTAAAATATGATGAAGGCCACGGATTCGGGAAAGAGCATAACCGCATCGAGTTTTACAAAACCATGCTCGGCTTCTTTGCTGAAAACTTTAATAAGTAGGAAATCCTTTTCCATCATTTATAGAAAACAGAAAGCCAGACATTGGCTTTCTGTTTTTGTTTTTACATCCGTGATTACAGGTTTACCGTTTTACAAGCCCGGGGAAATTTCATTACGGTGATCTTGCACTGTTCCTATGAAAATTTATACCGCTCCAGAATACTTTCCTCACCCATTTAATCACAATGGATATGGAACGGGGCAAAGCATTTTCGTCCAAAATAATGCAGCCTTCCTGATAGGATTTTCGGATCCCGTTTATTAACCAGTTCAGGAGAAAAGATGAATCTCAGATGGTAAAACAGGATTTTCCATACTGCCGCAAAAATTAAATAATTTATCCAAAGCCAGTTGATGTATGAACTGCTATTTTTAAATAGTAACCCACATCAGGTCGGTATCAATGTATCAGGTTTTTACAGTATGGAAATAAGCTGTATGGCAGAGATGATCCTATTTATTTTTCTTCACCATTTTTGAAGCAGCTTCCTCCACTGTCATTTGCCTGTCCCAGATTACTTCTGATTGATAGGCTTTATTCAGCATCCCGATGTACTCCTCCATAGAGGGTAAGCCCATCTCCTTACGGCGGGCATCCAATCCTGCTTCATTATCTACCGGCCATACATAAACCTCTTTGCCTGTCTTAAGAGTCTGGGTACCGTACACCTGCTTCTTTCCGGTGAGCATCTGAACCCGGTCGCGGATGGTGGCCAGGTCACTTTTTGAAACGTTTCCCGCCTGGGCCTGTTTTTCAAGTACCGGCAGGTATTTCTGCATGAAAGTAAGGTCTGCATGGTCGATAACCAAAAACACGGTACTGCTCTCTTCCGCAGTCAATCCCTCCGGCCAGCCACACTGGTCCAGCAGCTGGCTGATGTATAGCTGGTTCTTCTTGTCTGACGCTTTCATTTCCAGCGCCATCTGTTTAATTTTGGAAGCATCGCCGGACGGCATTTCTTTTTTGATCTTCGCACGTATCTGCTGATCGGCTTCATGGATGCCTTTCAGTTTCTCTTTCACTGATGCATTATCTTTACAATTGATTTCCTGGGCGGAAGCCGAAAAAGCCCCGGTCATGATCAGCAGTGCAACAGCCGACTGAATTATTTTTGTCATAAAATTATATTAGAATAAGAATGGTTAAAAGTATTGAAATCCGTGCCTTAAATATATCCCTATTTTTAAGTATTTTTTACAGCTACAGCAGATCCCGGTCATGTAGCATTTTTTGACACTTGATGATATTGACATTTCTTATCTATAGATAAATTCCTAAGATCACCTGTACACTCCGTAAAATTTATAATGCATGTTATTTATTTTGCTGAATAGTTATATATTTAGATTATAAAATAGTTTTCATCTCATAATCCAGACATATGCCTGTACCGCTTCATTCTTTCCTGCATCTCCTGTTCATCGGGATCATAGCCCTTTTCCCGGTGGTTAATCCTATCGGTTCTGCCCTTATCATCAGCCCGTACCTGTCCAGGCTTTCGGAAAGCCGGAAGAAAAATGCAGTGCGGAAGATTACGATGTATGCCTTTTTTATCTGCATCATTTCTTTATTTGCGGGCCACTGGATCCTGGAACTGTTCGGGATTTCAATTCCTGTCATCCAGGTGGCCGGCGGAATCCTGATCTGCAAGATGGGATGGGTTTCGCTTTCCTCTGACCAGCAGCAGGGCAGTGACCAGGAGAAGGAAGATACGGAAATCAGTACCGCTGATATCTCAGACCAGCTCTTCTATCCGCTTACGTTTCCTATCACTACAGGCGCTGGCACGATTTCCGTACTGTTTACCCTGAGTGCACACAGTGCCGACAAAAACTGGGAAACGTACCTGATCAACACCTCTGCCATCATCCTGGCCATCATCATCATGTGTGCCCTGGTGTTTTTCTTTTACAGCCATACCAAAACCATCATACAGAAACTGGGAGCCAACGGCCAGAATATCGCCAACAGAATTTTTGCCTTCCTGATCTTCTGTGTTGGCCTGGAGATTGCCGTTACGGGCGTGAAAGCTATTTTCCACTGATATTCAGGCCTATAAAATACCATTGATACTCCATGTAACCGGCAACAGGTTGATGATGATATCATCAGATACTGGACGCAATAGTTTTAAAATTTACTTGAGCTGTAAAGATCCGATCAAATCCCTCCATTGCTGCGCAATTTTATCTTCACTGTAAGATTCCATGGACGTACGGGCATTGATCCCCATTTCCAGCCTTAACGTTTCACTGTTCATGAGCTCTTCCAGGCGTTGTAACATTTCGTTTTCATCCCGGCAAAGAAAGCCCGTAACTTCGTCTTTGATCAGCTGGTTAACACCGGAACAGTCAATAAAGCCCAAAGAAGGCAACCCTGAAGCCATTGCTTCGGTTAAAGCCAATGGAAAGCCTTCATACCGGCTGGGAAAAATAAATATATCGGCATGGCTGAGCTCTTCCAGCGGACGGCTTGTAAATCCCCGCAAAAAAATCCTGTCATTAAGATTATAATCATCTATCCGCTGCTGCAGTGTATCATAGTCTGCACCGATCCCGAATAAATGCAGGTCCCATCGGTCGTATTTTGCCGATAGCCTGCTGAACAGGTCTATGGCGATGCTTTGCTTTTTACAGTCATCTACGAGGGAACCGATGTTAATGATCCGGCACCGCTCTTTTTTCTGCCGGTTTACCTGGCTCTCCGGGCTGATCGCAGGAACAGGATTAGGAATCACCACGGTTGTCCCGTGAAATGTCTCCGGCAGGAACGCCGTATAGCTTTCAAACAGGACCTGGATGACATCCAGTTTTTTAAAAGACTCTTTCAGCAGGGCCGTTTCAATTTGCTTTCTGGGCCATAATACATCGGTATAATCATAATCCGGCCTGCCGTTAACAGAGTTTACGATTGGAACATCATATGTATTCTGGTAAGTGATTTCCAGCAGCGATCCAATAGACATGGTAATGATGACATCCGGATTCATCTCATCGATCCGGGATTTCCAGTATTTTGACCTGCATGAAAGGTTATAACGGTAAAGCCCGTCCGGCCCGCCCTTACTCTGAATCAAACGTTGATTCCGGAGCTTATTTCTTTTCTTTTCTATTTTACGGAGCACCCACCGGAAAGGGTTTTTACCTTTATAGTTGTACAGAGGGAATAAATGAACCTGACCAATATCCGGATTAAAAATATTGGTCACCGTTACCTTATCTTCGAGGGGATATACCGGTTTTCCCGAAATATCCTGGTGAGTGGCAATGGTAACCTGATGTCCAGCCAGTGACAGTGTATTAGCCAGAAAGCTGCATATTTTTTCTGTTCCTCCGGCTCCGTTGATGAAATGTTCATGCTGTACGAGTAAAATTTTCATCGCTCAAATTTTTCTCTCATTGTTTTTCTCATATTCGTCCTGAGGGCTTTTAACGGAATGCATTTAATAAGGAAGAAATAAAGCTTCTTTTTCATTTTCTCCTTCTTTACATAATCGTCATAATAGACCTGGAAACCTGAACTGTCTTCTATACTTACAAAATGTAAGAATGGCCTGCTGATATTCTTTTTCTGATCTTCGCTGATGTAAGGCATCAGTTCAGCTACATAAGATTTTATCATCTGGTGCAACTGGCTCTTTTGCTGATCCGTTAAATTCATAGCCAGATACCGCAACCCGAACGGTTCGTGTTCCAGGAACAGAATCAGGTGCAGTGCGTGGGTATCCAATAAATCGTATTCCCTGTAGAAATTACGCAGAATGTTGATCCAGGCAGGAATCTGGCTCATAACGCTTCCGGTATTGCCGTTGATCATGCGGTGGTTTTGAGATTCATGCTGCCTGTAGAAATAAATCCCTTCAGGATTAGTCCCTACAGCTGATGTAAGTGCAAGCAGCTGATGGGAAAACAGCCCGTCTTCGCAGGGCTGAATTTTCTCCGGAAACCGGATATCCGGATGTTTTTCCAGGAATTCCCGTTTCAGGAACTGCGCGCACGTGGGCAATGCCGCCAAACCGGCCCGGCGTTTACAATGGTAAGGCCCGACAATAAGGATATCGCTGTTTTGCTTTTCCGCAGCGTCAAAAGAGGTTTTCAGAAAATTTTCCTCAAGGCTGTCATCAGAATCGAGAAAGTAAACATATTTTCCCCTGGCACGGGACAATCCTGCATTTCTTGCAGCAGAAACCCCTGAATTATTCTGATGATAATAGGTAATTCTTTGATCAGAATCAACGTATCCACGGCATACAGAAGCACTGTTATCATTGCTCCCGTCATCAATCAGCAAAATCTCAAAATTGCGGAAACTTTGTTGCAGTACGCTTTCTATTGCTTCGGAAAGGAACTTACCTGTATTATAAATCGGAATGATTACCGATACGCCGATAGTGTTATTTTCAGACTGATCAGGATTCAATTCACCAAACATGCCTCTAACTTTAACTTATTCAATTGAAATGTCCGGTATTTGAAAACACCCGATTTCAATCCGACGATCGCCCCGAAGTCTATATTGTCATTATCGGTATGCATCGGGAATATGCAGGACCTGTAAGCATTATATTCCACTAACGGTTTAGGGAAAACCTTAAAGTTGTACCCGTCTTTTGAGACCGCAATATACAGGGATTCTGAAGTATATTTTTTCACTTCACCCACGGCAATGCATAAGAAATAATAACCATCCACATAAGTTGCCTGGATATGCCATGGAGCATACTGAGCGTTGACATTCACCCAGGGTTTATTTACGAAATTAACCACTTTGCTTTGCTTGAACGCTGAAAAGTTAAGTCCGTCACCGGATTTCCTGCTGATGACATAAGAAGGATCATTTCCCGGGAAATTCGGGCTTAGATTGTTCTCCACCTCATAGCTGATGTAATTTTTACCGTTGAAAACGATACTGGGAGAAATGATATGGTTATTCTTCGGCGAAAAAGGGAAATTGCTGGTATATACTGCTTCCATGGGTGACCAGGTAACTCCGTCTGCCGAGGTCTGCCTCACAATGGTACGCTGTGCATCGGAGGTAAGCTTCATAAAATTGTTTTTGTTTTTAGCCCCTCTTTTTTTAATGGCTGCCGCCTTGATAAAGCTTCCTCTGTAATACAGGGAGAATTTCCCGTTCTCATAGATCCAGTCCACATCAGACCAGAAGCCCTGTTTGGGTTCATTCTTCTTTTCTGCAAAGCTTTCCTTAAGCGAAGGTACCTTCTGCAAAGGTCCCGACTGCCCGTTAGGCCCGGCCCAGTTTAACCCGTCATTGGAAACAACAATAGTGGGATTTTCATATCGTTTTGAAGAGTCGTTCGTTCCTACACTCCCAAAATAAGGCGTAAATACCATCCAGTATTTATAACCATGGAAACCGTTGGGAAAATACTGTACGTCAGGATGGCAATATCCGAAATTGGGGCTGTTGATATTTTTAATGAAAGCTGGATTGTTCTCTCCGGCATAATTTCCGTTAGCCATGGTGTTGATGCTCACCGTACCCAGGTCGGTAGAATAATTCAGCAGGCCGGAGTATTCCGATTCGTTCTTGATATTTGCCGGAACATTTTCCGCAAAGAAATCTTCATTGTCTTTTGTACACGAATAACTGATCAGAGAGAGGGTTAATAGGAATAAAGAAGCCCCCAATCCGTATCCCCTCGATGTTGTAATACCCATTTATAGCATTTGTTATGAATCTGCAAATTTATACGAATTATCCATACAATGCATTCAATTTAATGTTTATTATATTAAAAAATACTTAATTAAACGAATTATTATGTATTGTATAAAAATTAAAGGAAAATATCAATGATGAATAATAAGGTACAGGCAATTGAATTCTTTAAGCACGGGATTTGTATTGATGTTACAGCAATCATTAACCCTGCCTGATCCTGCCGGTAATAAGAATCACCTGAGGGATATCGCAAAAGAATAAATCAATAATATTTAGGTATACCGCAATCTGTTTCAGACAGCTTTCGTTTAAAATATACATATATGCAGGAAGACAATAAAAACAACATCAGTAACCACCTTGCTAATGAGAGGACATTCCTGGCCTGGGTCCGGACTGCCATAGCGATGATGGGCTTTGGATTTATCCTGGTGAAATTCTCCCTTTTCCTTAAACAGCTATCGCTTGTGGCTGGAGAAAACATCATTATTCACAGTCAGAAAGGCTATTCGGGGCTGACCGGTATCCTGTTGGTAGCAGCCGGTGTGCTGACACTTCTGATGTCGTATATAAATTATCAGAAAACCAAAAAACAGATCAGCAGGAATACGTATGAGGGGAACAGTACAATGCTGCTAACGTTAACGGTATCCCTTATTGCCTTAAGCGTTTTCCTGATCTATTACCTGGTTACCGGTATCTGAGAGCCGTTACCGGTTTACAAATCCAGTTAATCACCTGGCCAAATCAAAATCCTTTGATAGCTTTAACTTTTTCCCGGGACCTTAAGATTATCAAGCGCACTGTGTTCTTCATGGGCGCCATTCCTTTCAATCACACTGATTTCCCCATTCGGCTCGATGACTACGGCAAGGACATCCTCAATTTTTGCAAGGCCTTCCTTACGGATGACCGCGAAAATTTCGTTTTCGGTAATCGCTTCTTTTTTCATGCTGTCTTCAAGGTAACTTCCTTTTTAAAACAAAAGCCTTGGCGAAGCGTTAAGCACTTTGTCCATGGCGTCCGATTCCCGCGAAAGCCTTGCGAAAAGATATTGCAGGCCTATGATCAGCAGTAATACCACGACTCCTTCAGTAAAGGTAATCTGAGCCAGCATCATATAGGCCAGTACGGAACCCAATGCCACCGTAACGATAAAATCAAAGGCGTTGAATTTAGCCAGTGTCCGTTTGCCGGAAATCCTGATCAGTATAAAGAGAGTAATAAAAGATATAACCGTCATCAGGGCCATATGCCATACATTAGCCCAGTTTTCAAAAAAAATATATCCCATCTGTTGATTTTTACAGGATTAACAAAAAAGCCATTGATCTTAAAACCAGCCGATACCACGGAAGCGGCATGATCAGAAAATTATTCTGATTTTTAATGAAAAAGGCCGGCTGTTCACGCAGCTGGCCGTTAAAGGTCTGTGATCATTTCAAATCTAGTAAAAAGCCGGCAGAATCTATATGACTCCAATCACATCGGGAAACAGCCGTGACTTTTAAAACCTCCGATGATGGGAAGGCTGAAATAACAGATGATATCATTAATGTTTCTGTCTTTTCAAGCTGTTTTTAGCCTTCATAATAAATAGATCTGTCAATGATATTTATTGCAACCTTCCTCCCAATGCTTTAAAAAGCAAAACATTATTCCGGGTATTTTCATGCCTGAACCTGAGCAGGTCAAGCTCAGCCTGGAGCTTACTTCTCTGGGCATTGATCAGTTCAAAGTAGTTTGCATAGCCGGTAATATACAGGTCATTGGATACTTCGATCCCTTTATCCAGGTGCTTCACCTCTTCCTCCTTCAGCTCCAGGACACGGTGGAAAATCCGGGTCTGCTTCAGGATCGACTGGAGTTCATTGAATGCTGTTGTCACGCTGTTCTGGTAGTTGAGGAATGCTATTTCCTGTTCGCTGTCTGCAATTTTGAATTCATATTCCAGCTGTCCTCTGTTGAACACAGGAACCATCAGCCCGCCCAGGAGCTGCCCCGCCAGTGAAGCAGGCCTGAACAGGGTGCCCGCAGAAAAAGCATTCAACCCGAATGTGGCACCGAGGTCAATTTTAGGATAGAATGCTGCCCTTGCCGCCTTTGCATCCGCATGCGAGGCCTGGAGGGAATAATAGTTTGAAATGACATCCGGCCGTGAGTGGATAACGGCATCTACATTAAGGTCCGAATTGAGTATTCCGAAGTCAGTGGGTAAAAGCACATCGCTGCGTTCTACATCTCCGCCATACACCCCGGTGAGCGTTGCAATAGCCTGTTTCACTGTAACGATCTCCACTTTAATATGTTCGATCTCGGCCAGCCAGTTGTTATTCTGGGCCCTGAACTGCTGTACTGCCAGTTCAGTTACCTTCCCTACTTCACGCTGTGCCTTAATGATTTCAAATGCCCGCTTCTGGAGGTTATAGTTATCCTCATAGATCTTCAGCCTTTTATCCAGGGCAATAAGGTCGTAATACAGATTGGCAATATCGGTAAACAGATCGGTCTGCAGGAGTTTAAGCCCTTCCTCCGATGCCAGGAATTTATTCAGGGCAGCTTCCTTCCTGTTCCTGAGTTTTCCCCAGGCATCAATCTCCCAGCTGCTTCTTGCTCCCAACCAGTAATTCGGAGTGAAAGTCGTGTTGATTTTCTGGTCTTCCGTAATGTTGGATGAAAGGTTGGTATCATAGTTCCCTACCCCTTCCATGGTATATTTCCCGTAGCGGTCACCGGAAACGATTACACCTACATCCAGTGAGGGCAGCATTGCTGTTTTGGAACGCCTCAGCAGGCTGTTGGCCATGGCGACACGCTGCCGGGCGATCTGAAAGTCAGGATTGGCTTTTTTCACCTTTTCAAAAAGGGCCAGCAGCTTCGGATCCGTAAAATAGCTTTTAAGATCAATACCGGTAAAGTTCGTTCCACCGTTCAGGCTGTCTGCAATAACGGCTCTTTCAGGCAACGGCTTTGTTTCTTTTACCGCTGTTACTTTCGGTACTGCACAGGATGCCAGCATTAATACTGCGGCACCATAGAGCAGAGATTTGAATTTATGATGTCGTTTCATTCTTCTTTCTGTTTTCAAGGGTTGCGAAAAAAATGTATAATCCAGGAATGATGATGAGCCCGAAAACGGTCCCGATCAGCATCCCTCCAGCAGCGGCGGTCCCGATCGAACGGTTCCCCACGGCTCCTGCCCCGGAAGCCACACAGAGCGGGATCAGCCCTGCAATAAAGGCAAATGAAGTCATCAGGATCGGGCGTAGACGCTGTCTGGCCCCCTCAATGGCGGAAGGAATGATCCCGTTGCCTTCCTTATAGCTGGCAATGGCAAACTCTACAATCAGGATGGCATTTTTAGCCAGAAGCCCGATGAGCATGACGAGGGCCACCTGCGCATAGATATTATTGTCCAGGCCGCAGACCAGCAGCGCAATATAGGACCCGAAAATACCCGTCGGCAGGCTCAGCAGCACCGGCATTGGCAAAAGGAAGCTTTCATACTGCGCCGCCAGCAGAAGGTAGACGAATACGAGGCAGACCAGGAAGATATATACGGTCTGATTACCGGAGAGGATTTCCTCCCGGGTCATTCCCGACCATTCTATCTCAAAACCTTTCGGAAGAGTTTCCGCAGCTGCTTTCTCCACGGCTGCAATGGCATCTCCGGAGCTGTACCCGTCTGCCGGTTCACCGTTGATCATGGCAGACATATACATATTGTATCGTGTAAGCACCTCAGGTCCGTACACACGCTCTATCGTGACGAAGGTGGAGAACGGCACCATTTCGCCTTTGTCGTTTTTCAGGTATAAATTCAGGATGCTTTCCGGTGTATCGCGGTATTCCGGGCTTGCCTGAACCATTACCTTGTACATCTGCCTGAAGCGGATGAAATTGGTTGCATAATAGGATCCGAGCATCGTTTGCAGGGTAGACATGGCATTATCCACAGAAATCCCTTTCTTGGCCGCCATATCGTAATCCATATTGATCATATACTGCGGGAATGTCGCATCGAAACTGGTGAAGCTGTTCTTAAGCTCGGGGCTTTCATTCAGCTTTTTTATGAAATCCCGGGTAACAGCATCCATATGGTCTATGCTTCCTCCGGTACGGTCCAGAAGCCGGAGTTCAAAGCCGCTGCTGTTCCCGAATCCGGGCACAGTGGGTGGCGCAAACGCTTCGATCTCGGCATCGGAAATTCCCTTTGTCTTTTTATTTAGTTCCCTGAGGAAATCATTAACCGATACACCCCGTTCCTTCCAGTCTTTAAGGCTGATCATGGCCATTCCGTAAGATGAGCCTGCAATTTCCGTGATGACATTGTACCCTGCCAGGGTCGTCACATTTTCCACCCCATCCATTTTTTTGGCAATGGCTGTAATTTCATCCAGTACTTTTTCAGTCCTTTCCACAGTTGCACCCTGCGGCGTAGTCACGCTCACGTACGCCATCCCCTGGTCTTCCATTGGGATAAACCCGGATGCCAGGAACTTTGTACTCCCCCAGGTAAGCAGGATAAAGGCAACCAGAAGGCCGAAGGTAACCATCGTTCTGGTAGCAAACCTAGATAGGATCCTTACGTACCCGTTGGTCACTTTTTCGAGGAAAGCATTGAAAGAACCGAAGACCCGGTCCATCAGGTTTTTTTTACGGCCGTGCACATGAGGCTTTAAAATAAGCGCACATAAAGCAGGGGTAAGCGTTAAGGCATTAATCCCGGAAATCACGATACTGATAGCAAGCGTCAGGGAAAACTGCCGGTAAAATACGCCTACCGGGCCATCCAGGAATGCTACGGGAATAAATACTGCCGACATCACCAGGGTAATGGCCACCACAGCGCCTGCGATCTCTTTGGTCGAAATGATGGTAGCTTCCATAGGCTGATATCCTTCTTCCATTTTTACATGGACTGCCTCTACCACTACAATGGCATTATCCACCACAATACCGATGGCCAGCACAAGGGCAAACAGAGTAAGGAGGTTTACTGAGAAGCCGAGCATGTTCATAAAGGCAAAAGTCCCGATCAGTGCTACCGGAATAGCCAGTACAGGGATCAGGGTGGAACGCCAGTCCTGTAAGAACAGGAAAACAACAATCGCCACGAGTACAAAGGCCTCTAAAAGCGTTTTTATAACCGCGCTTATAGAAGCATCCAAAAACCTGGAAACGTCATAGGCCATATTATAATCCATCCCGGGAGGAAAGGAACCTGCTTTCAGCTCTGCCATTTTATCTTTTACATTCTGAATAACTTCGGAAGCATTGGAGCCCGGTCTCTGCTTCATCATGATGGATGCGGAAGGCCGGCCGTCGGTTTTGGAAATCATGCCGTAGGTCATGGCCCCGAATTCCACTTTGGCAATATCTTTTAGCTTTAAAATAGTTCCTTCTTCATCAGCCCGCACCGGAATTTCTCCGTACTGTTGAGGCTCAAAGAATTTTCCTTTGTATTTAACGACATACTGAAGCTGCCCGGCCTGCTTACCGGAAGATTCGCCCACCTTTCCGGGCGCAGCGGAGATATTCTGTTTCTGGAGTGCCTGTACCACTTCATCTGTGGAAATATTGTACACCGCCATTTTCTGGGGATCAAGCCATACCCGCATGGAGTATTCCTTCTGCCCCATAATTTCAGCTCGTCCTACCCCATCCAGCCGCTTCAGCTCCTGAAGGACATTAATGTCTGTGAAGTTATAGATAAACTGCTCGTCCTGACTGGGATCCGTGCTGGTGATGTTCAGGTACATCAACATGCTGTTCACTTCTTTCTCGGTAGTAACACCGGCCCTGATCACTTCTTCAGGCAATTCATCCAGGATTGTGGTTACCCTGTTCTGCACATTGACGGCAGCGAGATCTGGATCCGTTCCCACTTCAAAGAATACCTGTATGACAGTTAATCCGTCATTTGATGTAACGGTTGACATATAGGTCATGCCGGGCACACCGTTGATCGCCCGTTCCAGTGGCAGAGCTACCGCATCTGCGGAAACTTCGGCATTGGCACCGGTATATTTGGCCGTTACCGTTACCGACGGAGGAACGATATCGGGAAACTGCGTAATCGGCATTTGCGTCAGGGCCATAATCCCCACCAGCACAAAGACAATGGAAATCACCAGCGAAAGGACCTTCCGCTTGATAAACATTTCTACCATAATTGATTATTTAGGGTTACAGCTTCTTTTTAACGATGATCATGTCGCCGTCTTTCAGGGACTGGGTACCTTCAAACACAATCCGGTCTCCCGGTCTGATGCCGCTTTCTACCAGATAAGCATCCTTCAGGGAAGTGCTTACGGTAACATTGGTCATCTTCACCTTGTTATCTTTTCCTACCCTGAAGACATAGGTTTTGTCCTGAATGGAAAAAGTGGATTTCTGCGGGATCAGCACCGCATTGTTCTCTACCTCTGAAATCGTCAGCTTTCCTGAGGTCCCGTGTTTGATGAGATGGTCAGGATTCGGGAAGAGTACTTTGTAGCGGATGGATCCTGTGGCACGGTCAATCTCGCTTTCGGCTGATTTCAGGGCACCGTTGAACTGGTAGGCCATCCCGTTGGGAAGCACCAACTGGATCTTCTGGTGTTTGCCCAGCTTATCTTTAGACAAAAGCTCAAAATACAGATTTTCCGGAATGGAAAAATAGGCATATACCTCATCCAGCTGGGAAAGTGTGGTCAGCAGAGTACCATTGGTAACCAGGCTTCCGTCTTTGTGGGGTATGACATCAATGACGCCGTTGAAGGGCGCGGTTACCGTTGAAAAATTTATTTTCTGCAATACGGCTTTCCGCTCTGCATCGGCAAAAGCGTATTTACCTTTTGCGGATGACAGCCTGGCTTTCACCAGTTCCAGTTCATTGCCTGCAACAAAACTTTTGTCATAGAGGCTTTTGACCTGCTTCAGCTCAACTTCTGCAATGCGCAGGTCGGCTTTTGCCTGCCTGCACTGGGCTTCCGCTTTCAGGAGGTCCATTTTAAGTTCGGCATCATTGATCTTGAACAGTGGCTGACCTTTCCTTACGGACTGTCCTTCATTAACGTAGATATGATCGATAATCCCGTCCACACGGGAGCGGAGCTCTACGTTTCTCTTGGCCTGAATGTCTGTTACAAACTGGCTGCTGATCAGGGTATCTTTTTGTTTGACCTGAAATACAGGTACTTCCTTATTTTCTTTATGGTGACTGGTATTGCTTTTGACACATGAGTATGCGCATAATAATGCAGCAATGCATACTATGAAACTTTTTGTATTCATGATAGAATTTTATAACTGAAGTTCGACGAAAAATATTGGGGGACAATACCCGTCTCAGAACAGCTGCAACAGGTGCAGGTAAGATTTTACGGCACAGAATACCGCCGGCGCAGGCATCAGCCTGGTACAGGCTTCCGTATTTAAAAACTGTTCGGCCATTCTCTCCGGAGTATCTGCCGGGGCCATAGCACAGATATTCTTAAAGAAATTCTTGGTATAAACCTGTACAGCTTTTACATTATAATACGATTCTACGACAGGATTAATGCCATTGCTGACCGTATTTCCCTTCACGGGAATATTCATCAGTGATTTCTCAGCCCAGTCCGAGTTGAAAAACGAAAACAGTATAACGAGATACACACCGATAAAAGACCTGATCAATAACATTTAGTAGAAATTGCGAATTGTAAACATGAATATGTTTAAGACCACAAATTTAAGGCATTTGCTTTTAAGTTTTTTTTAATTAATGTTAATAAAAACTTAACACAAAGTTAAATAAGCATAATTACATAGATATTTTAAGCTTTCAGACGATAAAAGGATTTATTGATTCAGTATCGATAGAATGGTCCGACACCACCACTTCGCCCCCTATCGCATAAATGGCAAACCTCTATTTTATTCTGTAATTCTCAGCTCTATAACTCTCACGCTCTCCCACTCTTTAACTCTCCTACTCCTTAATCCATCGCGGATCAGCAGATCAAGCAGATTTTTACGCATTGTAAAAACCGTAGGTTTTTGAAAACTGATGTGTTCTTATGTTTTTAAAGCTCTTATCTTTATGATTCTTATGGGTCAGAAAAACTCTATGCGTATTATGATTGTAGCCCCAACCCTAATGCATTCTAAAACTTTAGTACACTCAAACGCTTAAACACTCAAACGCTCCCAAAAATTCCTGCTGCAATATCTGAAACCGGAATCTAATGGTGTAAAGTCATCCTTCAGGTCTTGGAAGAAATCCCTTATAATGCTTATATTTGTTATAGGACAACTTATGATAATTATATAATGAAGTACGGAGCTGTCGCATTCTGGGGATTGTTTATCGCTTATTTTATCCTGGTACACCCCTGCATCCTGTATTACAATGCTTACCATACCAGCAATAATACTCCCGACGGGATGCTGGCCCTGGTTTTTCTGGTGCTGAGCATCCTGTTATGGTCAGTTGTGCTGGTATTCATTCTGCAGCTGATTCTTAATAACGGGATTTTAGCCAAAAGGAACCTCAGGTACATTGAACAGTATGGAAAAAGACTGGATGGAATGATCAGGGAATCAAAAGTACTCCGGGAACATGGTTCCGGGCCTGCATTGCGTGAAATCATTCTGGAAATGACTAATTTTTCGGGGCACCGCATCCTCCATACCATGACCATTACTGATAGCAGGCCTGAAGAGAACAGGTTTACACCCGGGAAATCCATCAGCCTCAGGATTGATCCTTCATTCAGGCGAAATCCTTACTTTTTCCTGGAAGGTTCCCATTCGAAAGTGAACTATATGCTGTTCCTGCCGTGGTTTATCATATTGGCCGGAGTCATTCTGTATTACAGATACGCGTATGCATCTGAAAGCGGCGGGCTGGGCTGGCGGTTCCTGGAACTCTCCCATCCCCTTATCGTGATACCGGCATCCTCCATTTTTGCTGCCGGCATCATCTATTTCATCATCAGAGTTTTCATTATGGGGAACAAAACAACCGCAGAACGATTAAAGCTGAAATTCCTCGGGGAAGTAACCGTTGCCGATATTGTGGAGGTTACCCAGACCGGGACCTACATCAATAACCAGCCTCAGGTAAAGTATACCCTTGAATTCAAAGATAAAAAGGGAACCCTGATACGTACCGGCAAAAAGCAGATCGTTTCCCTGATGGATATCGCACAGGTTAGCTCCATAAAACAGAAGGAAGTCATCTATCTGCCTGACCATCCTGAAAACTTCAGCTTTTTTGATGAAATTAACAATTAGATTCCAATGAAAAACTTTTTACCTGCCGCCATGGCGGCTATCATGCTCATAGGCTGTAAAGATTTTAAAAAGAGCATTGATGATACCTTAAACAGCCCTGCCGAAACTGCAGGATCCAGTACCGGAGACGCTGCTAATACCCCGGCTGCCTATCCCTCCGCTTACAGTGGTCATTCGGGCACAGCAGCGACACCGGAAAAACCGGTTTATTTCACCTCTCAGAAAGACAAGCTACAGGAAGCGGAAAACAAGCTCCGTGCCCTGCCGCAGTTTGCTGGCAAGCCGATTTTCATTTATCAGTTCATCCATTTTTACGATGACGGCAGGATCATAACCAAACTTCAGAACCCTGATACCCCGGAGTATATAGATGAATATACCTATGATGACGGGATGTGGCAGAAGCCGGAACCTGTAGTCCTTTCAAAAAATGATAATGTTAAAGAGGAACTTATCCCGCTGGACAGGATCCCTTTTGAACATGCAGTCAATGTCTATCATGTCCTGGAAGAAAAAAGAAAAGAAATCGGAAGCCAATCGCAAGATTATACCCTGTATGCCGGAAAACGGAAAGGTAAAATCCATTGGTACCCGGGCAGTATTCAAAACGAACGTTCATCCTACGATATTGAATATAATGAAGACGGCACCTTAAAATCTTTTGAACAGAGATAAAAGGCTGCTTCATTATTAACCGATAAGATATAATTTTTATTAGGCTGTTATACAACAGAAAGAATTTTCTGACGGATCGGTCTTTAAATACGATCGTTTCCCAAATGAGACCGGAAATTCCTGCCGGTTCCCTATAAATAAAAGCCATTCAGATGATCTGAATGGCTTCCTGTTAAGCTATGATTAATATGGTTTATTAATATACAATATTCATCATTGGTTTCATTACTTGCTCTTTTCTGTGGTGAGCTTCCCTGCTAATTTTGAAACTTTAAGTAGTCCTTTTCCTAACTTTTTAATGGAAGCGCTGTCTTTTGTGTTTTCTGCTTTTTCTGCCGCTTCCACGGTAGCATTGCCTAATTTTTCAAGCAGGCTGCAGATTTTTTTGTTGTCCTTATCAGCCATGGCCTCTTTCAGTTTCTCCAGATCGTGCAGGATCGGTGCAAAGCCTCTGCGGTCTTTCAGGAGCTTGATCCAGCTGGTGATGTTTGGCGCAGCACCGGTTTTGGATTCTTTTTCAATACCGGTTTCTACCAGTTCAATTGTTTTTTCAACGTGTTCTAATTCAGATTTTTGATCGTTCATAATTTTGTTTTTTGATGTAAATTGCATAGGACAATAGATGTGCCAGAGTTAGTATTTTTTTCAAATATTAGTATATAATTATACTTTTATTTTTCAAGATCTTGGATTATCATAAAACTGTAAACCCACATTGTGAATCATGGCTGAATACCGATGCCATGCATACAGTATTATAAAGGGTAATTCGTCAAAGCCTGAATATTTGGCATATAATTGGTTCAGGAAGGAAAAAAAATAAATATTATGATTAAAAAAATTCTTACACTGATGTTGTCTTTGTGCTTCCTGAGCATTTCATTAATAAGCTGCGACAAAGATGATATAGAAGTCCCGGTGCCTTTTGACATTCCGTTAACGGTTGAGCAGGATCTGCCTTTTGCTACAGTACAGACCAGCTCTTACCTGCGCTATCCGGAAATTGCCCTGAATTTAGACCTTGATGCCACCATTAAGGAAAAATATCCGAAGCTGTCTATTAACAACCTGAAAAGTGCCAAGCTTACAGGCTTTACCATAGATTATATCAGCTCTAAACTCGGAAACAAACTCGATGTGATTAACAGTGCCAAAATCTATATTAAAGCGCCTGATTTACCGGAAGTGCTGGTGGGTACTGTAGAAAACAACACCAATCCGAACCAGCTGGTGATCAATACCGTGGATACTGAACTGATCGACTATTTTAAATCCAAGCAAAACTCATTGATTCTTGAAGTAAAAGGAGCAAAACTAAGCCTTGATGAGCTGAAAGTTAACCTGAAGCCTGTCTTCAAAATTTCTGTAGGGCTATAGTAATTCAGATTTTTAAATTTATATATATGCAGGAACTTAATCCTGCATTTTTTGTAAAAACCTGTGTTAAAAATTTCTTTTGGCTGATCTTTTGCGGTACAGATACAGGAAGTTAGTGATTTGAAATTCAGCACTGCTCCATTGATGTCTAATCTTTAATACCAACCATTATGGGAATAAAACCAGGACCAAAGAAAACAGCAGCATCTACCGGTGAAACCGATAAGCGCCAAAGGGATAACAAAGAAACGCCTAAAAACGACCCGTCGCTAAAGCCTCATAAGCATAAGAAAGGCGACTGACCGTAACTGAATGTGTATTTTAATCCGACCATAGTAATACTGTGATCAGGATTAATTTATAAACCCAGATGTGTGACCATAAAAGGGATTAAAAACAAACTTTATAATCTGTAAAACGGCTTCTATGAACATAGGAACCGTTTTTTGATACATATTGTCCGGATAAATACATTTTTGGATCCTTTAATGCAGTATGAATCCAGTTCATCATTAGATTAAAAATCATGAAAAAAAATACCACATATCACATTTATTCATTACCATGGCTCTTTTTTTGAGGCAGAGCAATTAATATATATCATCTAAGCCAAAGAAGTTTTGACTACGCAGATGATCAGATAATGGAAAATCCTGAACCGGCAAGAGTTGTCATAAAACGCCATATGGTATACTAGGTACTCCAATAATTTTTTAATTAATTTCTGAAACCATGAATAAAAACAAATATTTTTTTACTTCCGTTCTTGCCCTGTTGCTTCATTCTTTATGTGCCGGACAGCAGCAGAATGCCGAATCGCATTATTCGCTGTTTAAACCTGTTCCGAAAGCACTGATGAGAGAAATGGAAACCGACCGTCCTGATGTAACTGAATCTCCCTACACTGTGGATGCCGGACATTTCCAGTATGAAACCGATATCGTTAACCTGGTTCGTGAAAGAACTGAGCTGCAGAAGACCAGTACCCTGCTGATCAATCATGCCAACATAAAAATCGGAATTACCGGCTCCACTGCCATACAGATAGGTTTCCCAACCTACGGCATACAGAAGGAAACCGATCTGGTTACCGGTGCTGTAACCACAGCCCGTGGCTTTGGAGACATCAGCCTCAGGGTAAAACAGAACCTGATAGGAAATGACAATGGGAAATTTGCCCTAGCCGTTCTGCCCTACATCAAACTCCCGACTTCCGGATATGACGACGAAAGCCGCCTGGAAGGAGGGCTGATTGTCCCAATGCTCTATAAACTGCCCGGGGAATGGAAAATCGGGATGCAGGTAGAAGTTGACAGGCTGAAAGATACAGACCAGCCGGCCATGCATACGCAATTCCTGCAGACCCTTACTCTCAGCCATCCCCTGGTAAAAAGTGTGGAGGGAATTGCAGAAACCTATTATACCTATGATTTCAAAGCCCATCATCTATCCAATTACGTTAATGCTGCGGTCCAGATGGAAGTAGCCAAGGATTTTAAGGTTGATGCGGGAATCAATTACGGGCTCCAGCACGATGCGGAAAAACATTATTTTGTCGGTGCCTCTTACCGGCTGTAATCAATAGTCGAGACAGATTTTATTTTTCTGAATATGAATGCGTCACGGTTTGTCGCGTAAGGATTCCTTTTTTCATCTAGTTAAAATAAAATCTGTTCCTATCTTAGAAAACTGCTCAAATAATTTCATGCAGTTTGATTATTCCTCTATCCATACCAGTTATTTAATCCCTGAAACCTTATCGTCCAGGTCGCGTATGTCTCTCCTCAGCTCCATGAACATATCTTTGATATTGTAACTTTCATAATGATCAGGCTCAAAATCCTCAGGGAATATCCCCGAAGCATACTGCCATACCTCCACAATTTCCCCTAACGGAATATCGTAAGGCTTATAAAACGGGTTGTCGGCAGCTACGGTAACAGATTTCCCTTTCTTAGCTTTAAACCGTTTATAGGAAATACCATCGTTTAAAGTGACAAAAACATAACTTTTACCGGTCTTAAGGTCATTGATGTCTTCAACATATTTGCCGATGATATAAGATCCGTCTTTAAACGGAGGCATGGAATCGCCCTGCGCCGGGAATGCCCTGTATTTACCGTTGACCAGAAAAGGCAGTGAAATCCGCTGTAAGCTTTCAATGTATTCAGGGTCACTGTACCCGGACAGATAACCCATCGATGCCTTCTGAGGTACAATTTCAATACTGTTGTTCCCGAGTTTATCCACAATAACGGGCAGCACGATCCTGTTATCCGGAAGTTTTAAAATATCCTCCAGAGGATATTTGCGGATATCAACCGTCAGCAGCAGATCGATGCTTACATTGAAATATTTTGAAATCCTGATCAGAAGCTCATACGGAGCCTCGGAACGCCCGTCTTCGTATTTGGAATAGCGCACCCTGCTCAGTAAAATTTTATCCGCCAGTTCCTGCTGGGATATATTTTTCTGAGCCCTTAAAAACCTGATGTTTTCTGAAAAAATAGACATTGATACAATTTGTATCAGCAAATATACAAAAAATGATACAAATAGTATCTAGTTTTGTACCATGAACCGTGCAATTGTACATATGGACCTGGACGCCTTCTTCGTATCCTGCGAGAGGCGTAACAATGATGCCCTCAAGGGAATCCCGCTCATTATAGGAGGCGGAGACCGGGGCGTTGTAGCATCCTGTTCCTATGAAGCACGGAAATTCGGTGTACATTCTGCCATGCCTATCCGGATGGCATTAAGGCTTTGTCCGGAAGCAAAAATCATCAAAGGCGATCATGAACTCTATTCCAATCTGTCTCATACGGTAACCGAAGTCATCCGGGAAAAAGTTCCGTTGATGGAGAAAGCGAGCATCGATGAATTTTACCTGGACCTGTCCGGGATGGATAAATTTTTCGGATGTTTCCGCTGGACCCAGGAGATGGCGTTATCCATTACCAAGGAAGTGGGTCTCCCAGTCAGCTTTGCATTGTCCGCCAATAAAACGGTTTCCAAAATCGGGACCGGTGAATCCAAGCCTGAAGGCAGGCTGAAAATCGCGGAAACGGAGATCCGGCCTTTTTTGAACCCGCTATCCGTCCGGAAAATCCCGATGGTGAGCGACCGCACATTCCAGCTGCTTTCCCGGGTAGGCATCCGTACGATCCATACTTTATCTGAAATGCCCGTCCTGGTCCTCCAGCAGATGATCGGGGCCAACGGAAAAGAACTGTGGAAGAAAGCCAACGGCATCGATGAAAATCCGGTCATCCCCTATTCCGAACGCAAATCCATCTCCACAGAAAAGACTTTCGCTACCGATACCATCGATATCCCGGACCTGCAAAGGATCCTGAACGGGATGTCGGAAAAGCTGGCTTACCAGCTGAGGCAGGAGAAATGGCTAACCTCTACCATAGTGGTGAAAATCCGGTACGCCAACTTCGATACAGAGACCAAACAGAGCAGGGTCGCCTATACCTCAGCGGACCATACCCTGTCAAGGGTTGCGCTGGAACTTTTCAACCGGCTGTATACGCGCAGGATGCGGATCCGGCTTATCGGCCTGCGATTTACCGATCTTGTCCACGGAAGATACCAGATGAACCTTTTTGAGGATACCGAAGAGCAGATGAGCCTGTACCAGGCCATGGACCGTCTTAAAAACCGTTTCGGAGCGGATGCTGTCGGCAGGGCTTCGGGCTTTGATTTTGAACATAAAAACCTATTATAATATTTTTCCTATGTATATCAACTGTCACTCCTTCCACAGTCTGCGTTACGGAACCCTGTCCGTAGAAGAGCTTGTACAGAAAGCCCAAAGCCTGGGCATCAAAGAGCTGGTGCTTACGGATATCAATACTGTTACTGCCATTTACGAGTTCAAAAAGCGATGTGATGATGCCGGAATCAGGCCCATCGCCGGAATGGAAATCAGAAAAGACAACAGGCTGCTGTATATCGCCATAGCCCGGGAATTTTCCGGGATCGGGGAAATGAACCGGATGGTCACCGCCCATAACTGCGACGGAGCAGCGCTTACGGAAACAGCCCCGGATTTTGAAAATGTATTCGTGGTGTATCCATTGCAGAATATGCCGGCAATGCTTAAGGACAATGAATACATCGGGATCCGTGAAGAGGAGCTTAATTTCCTGATCCGTCCTGAACTGAAAAAGCACCTTCACCGCATGGTCATCCTTCAGCCGGTAACCTTCAGCTCCCAGAAAGAATACAACCTGCACCTTATTTTAAGGGCTATTTATAAAAATACCCTGTTATCCATGCTTTCAGAGCAGGATACCTGCCGGAAATCGGAATACATGAAATCCGAAAGGGAACTTACTGAAGAATTTCAGTATTACCCTGAAATTATTGAAAACACCAAAAAGCTGTTGGCGGCATGCAGCTTTGAATTCGATTTTAAAAAAGTCAGCAACAGGCAGTCGTATACACGGTCCAGAGCATCAGATCTGAAGATGCTGACCCGGCTGGCTTACCTGGGGCTTAAAAAACGTTACGGCAATGATCATGAAGAAGCTCGCAAAAGAGTGGAACGCGAACTGGAAGTCATCAATACGCTTAACTTCTGTTCCTATTTCCTGATTACCTGGGACATTGTCCGCTACAGCAACCGTATGGGGCTCATGCATGTGGGAAGAGGGAGCGGTGCCAATTCCATCGTCAGCTACTGCCTGGGCATTACGGACATCTGCCCGCTGGAACTCGACCTTTATTTTGAACGCTTTCTGAACCTGAACCGGAATTCACCACCGGATTTTGACATCGACTGGAGCTGGCAGAACAGGGACACCATACTGGAATATATCTTCAAACGCTATGGAAAAGAGCACGTGGCCTTCTGCGGCACGAATGTGCAGTTCAAATACAAATCGATCTTCCGGGAAGTAGGAAAAGTATTCGGACTTCCTAAAGAAGAGCTTGATGGTTTGGCTAACCAATCAGTGGAAACCCATGACCGCAACTCGGTAGTGAAGCATGTCCACCGCTACGGTGCCATGATGGAGAAATTCCCGAACCAGCGCAGCATGCATGCCTGCGGAATCCTGATTTCCGAAGATCCCATCACCAATTTCACTGCCCTGGAAATGCCGCCCAAAGGATTCCCGATTGCCCAGTTCGATATGGATACGGCGGAAGATATCGGACTTGAAAAATTCGACATCCTTTCTCAACGCGGACTGGGCACCATTAATGACACGGTAGCCCTGATCGAAAAGACGAGAGGCATTACCGTAGATATCCGGAATACCGCCCTGTCCAAAAACGAAGCAAAATCCAATGAATGCCTGGCTGTAGGAAAGACCATCGGATGTTTTTATATTGAATCCCCGGCCATGCGCGGGCTCCTGAGAAGGCTGAAGTGTTCGGATTACCGGACTTTAGTCGCTGCTTCTTCCATCATCAGGCCCGGCGTAGCCCAGAGTGGGATGATGCGGGAATATATTTTCAGGCATAACCACCCGGACCGGTTTGAGTACTTCCACCCTATTTTTGAGGAAAACCTGAAGGAAACTTACGGCATTATGGTATACCAGGAAGACGTCATTAAGATTGCCCAGTATTTCGGAGGTGTGTCACTGGAAGATGCAGATATCCTCCGCAGGGCCATGAGCGGAAAAGAAAGGTCGATTAATAAACTACAGGAAGTAAAAGCCAACTTCTTTTTGCAATGTAAAGGACAAGGTCATTCTGAAGCCCTTACCCGGGAAGCTTTCCGGCAGATCGAATCTTTTGCCGGGTATTCCTTCTGCAAGGCCCACTCAGCTTCCTATGCCATGGAAAGCTACCAGAGCCTGTACCTGAAAGTATATTATCCGCTGGAATTCATGGTCTCGGTCATTAATAACCAGGGCGGTTTTTACCGCACGGAAGTCTATATCCATGAAGCCAGGATGTCAGGAGCCGGCATTCAGGTTCCTTGTGTGAACACCAGCGAATACCTGGCTACCCTTAGAGGAAATGAGATCTACCTGGGTTTTATGCTCATGGAAAGGCTTGAAACAAAAGTAGCCCACAGAATTGTGGAAGAACGTGAACGTAACGGGACTTACAGCTCGCTGGAAGATTTTATCCGGCGTATCCCGGCCGGTATTGAGACTATTCAGACGCTGATTTTCATCGGGGCATTCCGGTTTACCGGGAAACCGAAGAATGAACTGCTCGTGGAAGCGCGGATGCTGCTGGTTAACTTCAAACCTGAAAACAGGGGCATGATGCTGATTGAAGAACCGGTACAGTCTTTTCAACTGCCTGAACTGAAAAGGGAGCCTTTAGAAGATGCTTTCGATGAGATAGAGATCATCGGATTCCCGGTTTCCTGCAGTCCGTTTGATTTATTGCAGACCTCGTACCGCGGTTCGGTTTATGTGAAAGACCTGCCCCGTTTCCATAAACGCCAGGTAAAGATGCTGGCCTACCTGATCTCCAGGAAACACGTTCCCACAAAAAAAGGAGCCATGTTTTTCGGGACCTGGATCGATGTGAACGGGGAATATTTTGACACGACCCACTTTCCGGACAGCCTTAAAGATTATGATTTTCAGGGTGGGGGCTGTTATATGCTGCTCGGTACCGTAGAAGTGGATTACCACTTTCCTACCGTTACCATCCATAAAATGGCAAAACTGCCGATGATACCGGATCCGAGGTATGCTTATGCCCAGGAAAAAGAGTATGATATCTACCAGAAAATCCGGGAAGATGTCAGCATGACTTCAAGAAAACCTTATCCACAGGCACAGGAGATCAATTTGCCGCGGTACAGGATCAACAGGTAGTTCAAATCCCGGATTTCATTCCGGTTGTATAACAAAAAACCCCGGCTGAAGCCGGGGGCGAATTTTTCAATAACTAATAACTCTAAATTAGATTTGAGCTGCAAAGGTAATAAGAATTTCTGTATCCGACAGCAGAGTCTGGATTTTTCCACGTATTATTACATCCGGTATACAGCGTTCAGATCCGGAATTCTATTGTAGCAATAGGGAAAGAGACTCATACTTAACAAATTAAAAGGAGACCTTTCAAAGCATAAAATAATATGTTTAGCATAATTTATTAGTCATATTATCCTTTATTCCCTATCAGTTCAATTTTCCTTTTATCCTGTATCACTTATTTTGTCAGGTATGAGCATATGATTTCAGCGACAGCATCCGGATTTTCTTCGAACATGTAATGCCCTGTATCCGGAAGGTATACAAGTTCGTACTGTTCAGCTGCCATCGGAAGTGCATACTGGTAGAAACCGTAAGAAACATTGCTGGCAATCCCCAGCACAGGCATGGTCAGCTTGCTGTAATCTTTACTGTCTTCAATATCCTGATTAAAAGCCTGATACCAGGCATTGGAAGCGCGGATGCGTTCCGGCTGATTATAAACAGCGGCATAGGCTTCTTTTTCAAATTCAGATATTTTGCTTTCATCAATCATGACATACCGGAAAAGCCAGTCCAAAAGATCATAATAACGACCTTCCAGAAGCTTTTCAGGCAATCCCCGCACCTGATTGAAGCCCATCCACCATGTGTATGGATGAACAGGATCTATCTTATCCCTGAATGTACCGGCGGCAGGGATCAGCGGCATCTGGAGCATGCCTTCATTGGGATGGAGACCATCGGCAACAATCAATCCGGAGACCACCTGAGGATAATTATAAGCCAGGCTCATCGCCACCATCCCGCCGATATCATGGCCAAGCACAAAAGCTTCCTGAAGGCCCAGCTGAATGATGAGACCGTAAATATCCGATGCCATCGTCTTTTTGTCGTAACCCGATTCAGGTGCCTCTGAGCTTCCCATTCCACGGATATCCACTACAAAAACCCGGAAATGTTTAGCCAGCTGCGGGGCGATCCTGTGAAATGAATACCAGGTCTGCGGCCATCCCGGAAGGCAGATCAGAGGAGATCCGCTGCCTCCTTCCACATAATGGAGCTGTATTCCGTTTACATTAATGGTATGATTGATAAATCCTTCCCAGTTTTTAATCAGTTCTTCGTCTGTATATTCGGTGTGCATAGCTGTAAAGTTAAAGTTTAGAGATATTATTTTCCTGCTAAGGCTTCTTTAGCGGTAGTCCAGGTGAGATCAGGATAACGTCCGTTGTCCAGCGTATTGTGATGGGCCGCAAACATACTGTACAAATACTGCATCTGCTGCCACGCAGGATACAGCTCGCGTTCGCCTTCAGGGTGTTGTTTCCTGATTTTTGTAATCATATCCATAAACTGATCCATGGAGCCTTGGTTCTGAAGTTCAAACGGCACTCCGAATACGCGTCCGGTCAGAGGCACCAGATCTTCCGGACTCACCCGGAATCCGGCAATGCGGAGGTAGCGCGGAGCTGTATCGTCCAATGCCGCAGCAGCTGTAAAAGCAGCTGTATCATCCAGGGTCGTGAAATCAATTTCCCATCCGGATTTACCCTCATAATAAGCAATGGTGCGGTTTTTTGTATTCATAAGGGGAATATCATATTGCAGGACATATGCAAAAGCACCGTTAAAAACTGAAGTAGCCTGAATAGGACGGCTATCGAGAATATCGGCAAAAATTTTACGCAAATCGAAATTTCGGTTGCATCCTTCAGGCAGCTGCGCATAATCTGTACAGAAATCCGAAGGAATAAAACGCGGTACGCCTGTACTAACAGCGGCATCCAGGAGTTTAGCCTGTGTTTCTACGATAACGTCACGGAGTCCTGCCAGGGAAGATACGACACAGGATACGCCGGAACAGGCAGACTCCAGCATGGAAGCATCATTAAAATCAGCCTGAATAACATTGACACCCAGAGCCTCCAGCGCATTCACTTTTTCAGCATTACTTTCTGCGCGTACTACTGCTTTCACTTCTGCTCCCCGACGGATCAGTTCACGGCAGATTTTTTCTCCAAGGCTCCCGGTGGCACCGGCAACCAGAATTGTTTTTTCCATAGTGGTCATATTTGTTGATATGTCAAAACTATGAATTATCGGAGCCCATGAAACTACCATTTGGTAGTTTAGAAAATCTTAACGTATGTTTTTGCGGATGCGGCTCAGGGCATTAGGTGTGATGCCGAGATAGGACGCCAGCTGTTTTACAGATACATGCTGCATGAAACCGGGCTTTTGTAAAAACTCAAGGTAACGTTCTTCCACGGTAAGGGTCTGGAAACGGATGATTTCGTCAATCATGCGGATGGCCATTGATTCCCAGATCTTCCTGCCGAATTCCTGCCAGGCGGGAAGTTCACGGTACAATAATTCCATATCAGCCTTTTCGATATAATACAGTTCGGCTTCTTCAACAGCTTCTACATTGAAACGGGTCGGTTCCTGGTGTTTAAAGCTGGTAATTTCTGTAAAAAATTCATCCGGCAACACCACCCAGGCTGTCAGTTCCCGGTCTTCGCCATATACAAAACGCAGGGCTCCGCTCCTGATATAATAATACCGGCTGGCCACCTGCCCCTTCTTTAACAACAGCTGTCCCTTCCGGACTGTTTTCACATGGAATCTGGAAAGGATCATCCGCAGGTCATCATTAGAGAAATGACCATACCGGGCTATAAAATCTACAAATTCCTGCATGACGGTGATGGATTAATTTTTATGACTGATCCGTGTCGGTTCAATAAGCAAATGTATAATAAAAGTTGGATAATTAATCCCAGGCAAAGATTTTACAATAATCTTATATCAGGAACTGTCCCTGTCTGAAGCACAAATTCAAATACTCATTTACGGTAATCCACAGGGAAACAGGGAATATCCTATCTATTTTTGTATGAAGATTAATCTATTACACAGCAAAAAAGACCCATAAAGCACAAATGATGAAAACCATAAAGCCCTGTACAGGTACAGGGCTTTATATTCAGGAATAAATCAGGAAGGTTGCTTATTTCACTGCTGTGGCTTCCAGCTCCACTTTCAGGGTTTCAAAAAGGCTTTTTACTTCCAGCACGGTAGAAGCCTGCCTGATCCCGTTTTCGGTGAGCCATTCCTGTATAATACCGAAATGTTCGAATAGTTCTGATGCTGAGGTTGTATAGATGTTCAGCCGCACAATATTGTTCAGCTCATATCCTGCTTCCCGGATTACTTGTTCAAGATTCCGGATGGTATGGATCAATTGCGATTTCATATCCTGATTGCTTGAAATGCCTTCATCACTGATGGCAGTCTGGCCCGAGACATATAAAGTACTTTCGACATTCCTTACTTCCACAGCCTGGACATAATTCCTTGTATCCTGCCATGTCCAAGGATTGATTACCTGTTTTTCCATTTGATAGTTATTTAAACTTAGGAGGCAAAATTCCTGATATTGTATGGATGATGACTGTGATGCAGATCACTTTATGTATTCCTGTTTTTGTACAGCCGGCTCAGGGTCTCCCGTGAAACACCGAGATACAGTGATAATATCGATTTCGGAATTCTCTGGATCAGTGAGGGATAGAGCTGTAAAAACTGTTCATACCTTTTCTTTGCGGACAACGTGAGCAGCGAAAGAATCCTTTTCTGATTGGCGATATGTCCTTTAACGGACTTATCAAGAAAATATCCTGACAAATGCGGATAACGTTCGGTAAGCATCCGGTAATCGTCATAGTGCAGGCTGAAAATTTCACTGTCTTCAATACACTGTAAGCTGGATATCGCCGGAACCCGATGGTAAAATGCAGAAAAATCTGTTTCCCACCAGTTTTCGAAAGCAAAAGACAGAATACATTCTTTCGCTTCATCATCTGTATAGAACAGCCTGACCAGTCCGGAAGCTATAAAGTAGATATAGCTGACCTTATGCCCTTCCCGGAAAACATAGCCTCCTTTATCCAGCTTTTGATGATGAAATAAATCTTTAACTTCAAGAAATTCCTGATCAGTCAGACGGTCAAACAGGTCTATGGTGTTTTTTGATACTTGCTCCATTTTTCTTAACTTTGATCTGAATAATTCTATCGGACTATAAAGTTTCTTCCCTTTTTTCTGTTAGCCCGGTTTCCAACAATATACGCATTAAGTTTCATTACTATCCCGTTTACCAACAAATACATCCTCCAGGTTTTACCAAAACAGCTGTATGATCCAATGCATTTTAAACTTATCCATCATCATATTAATACCCCTTTATTATGAATCAGAAAGAAAATATGAAAATAATCATTACCGGAGGGCCCGGGATGGGCAAGACCTCAATTATCGGCTCCCTGAAAGAAATGGGATATTCTACTGTACCGGAGTCCGGGAGGGATATCATCAGGAACCAGACTGAAATCTGTGGAGACCGGCTTCCATGGAAAGACCGGAAAGGATTTGCTGAGGAAATGTTCCATCAGGCCATTGAAGATTTTAACTGTGCAGGCCGGCATGACAGCCTTACTTTTTTTGACCGGGGCTTACCTGATGCCATCGGTTACCTGATGCTTTGCAGCCTCC
Organism: Chryseobacterium camelliae; assembly: GCF_002770595.1. NCBI lineage: Bacteria > Pseudomonadati > Bacteroidota > Flavobacteriia > Flavobacteriales > Weeksellaceae > Chryseobacterium > Chryseobacterium camelliae. Next base: position 1,100,177 of record NZ_CP022986.1, read on the forward strand.
CTGTACCGGAAATCATGTGGCTTGCCGCAAAAGAATACCGTTACCATAAGAAAGTCTTCATAACGCCGCCGTGGAAAGAGATTTACATCCATGATGAAGAGCGCAGGCAGACTTTTGAGGAGGCCATGGCAACATTTGAAGTCATGAATACACTCTACCGGGATCTCGGGTACACCGTGATTGAAATTCCCAAAACTGCCATTTCTGAAAGAGCCGGATTTATACTTCAGGAAACCGTGAAGTGATAACGCTATTTCGATGATCAAATTTTAACTTCATCGTTTTCCAGATTCCGCAGCCGGCGTGAGGCAAATCCTGAAAAAGCAATCAGTCCGCCCAGGAATCCAATCCCGATAAACAGCCCGCGTATTCCCAGCCATTCTCCGAGAGGATTAGCTATGAGAAGGCCTACAGGCGCTGCAAGTCCCATAATCATATTCAGTAAAGACAGTACCCTGCCCTGGATCTGGTTGGGGATTACCGTCTGCAGCAATGCCGTCAAAGGGGCATTGGCAAAAATAAACGTCAGCGAACTGATCGTCCACCAGAATACGGCAAGCCAGAAAAGACCGGCAGGCATCAGTGCCACAAAGCTGATGGCAAAGCAGGATAAACCCAATCCGGTAAGAATCCATATCATTTTACGCTTTGGAGCTATTAGGGTAATGATAATTCCTCCGGCAACCATACCCACGCCGGCAAGTCCTTCCATGATGCCTACTTCCCTGACACTTCCTTTAAAATAATCCTTTACCAGAAGCGGTACAAACGTAAAAGTAGGCATGATAACGAGGACAATGCAGCCCAGCAGCAGGAAAAGCCTTTTCAGTCCCTGATGTTTCCATACAAGAACGATCCCCTCCTTTAGTTCTGATGCAATATTATGCAGAAGCGGCTGACCGTTCCCGGGTTTCCTGTATTGCGGAATTGAAAAAAAGAATAATGGTGCAATACCCAGCAGAGCGGTAAAAACATCGATGCTTAAAGCCCATCCTAAAGGCATGGTACTTACTGCCAGCGCACCCAGCGGAGCACTCGCTACAAGTGTGGCTCCGTACAGTATCTGATTCAGGCCTGCAGCACGCGGCAGAAAGTCTTTGGGAACAAGCATTGCCGCGCTGGCTTCGGCCGCCGGAGCCTGGAAAGCCTGCATCCCTCCCCTGATGCCCATCATAACGTAAATATGCCATAATTCTATCTTATCTGTGATAAACAGAAGCATCAGCCCCGCCATACAGACCGCACTTACGGCATCTGCAACGATCATGATCATTTTCCGGCTGTACCGGTCCGCAAATACACCTCCTACAGGGCTCAGCAATGCCTGCGGTAACAGGGCAACCGTTCCGGCCATGGCAAGTTTGCTGACACTTCCGGTAGTATCGGCAATCCACCACATCAGCACAAACTGTGTGAGTGCAGAACCGATAATGGAAAAGGCCTGTCCGGAAAAAATACACCAGTAACGCTTCTGCCAGCCTGTCCCTGTTAGGCTCAGTTCATTTTGAGTATGTTCTTCATCTGAAATCATAGCAATGTTACTTTTTATACTATACTGACCGTTGCATTACCTGTCCAGCCACAATTTAAACTGTGGCATCCTGATGCGGCTGACAATGACTTCCGCATCCCGGTTTCTCTTCAATATGATTTTTGCTTTTTCACCAAAATACTTGTGGATGCTTTCTATACTGTTAACATGCAGGATATACTGCCGGTTCACCCGGAAGAAAAACTGCGGATCCAGCTGCTCTTCCAGTTCATCAAGGGTATACGGAACAGCAACAGAACTACCGTCCAGCACCACGAAATAGACGATCTTATTCTCCAGGCAGATATAATCAATCTCTTCGGTGGGTATTATCTTATACGTTTCCCGGTAATGCAGCAGAAAACGGTTCCGGTAGGTCTTCTGCCGGGTCTTCAGCATTTCCAAGATTGCGCCCGCATCGTCCCCGGAGAACTGCGGACGGGTGGTACGGGTTACTTTTTCAAGGGCCTCTTCCAGCTCTTCCCGGACAATAGGTTTCAGAAGATAAGCTGCGCCGTACACTTTGAAAGCCTGCAAAGCATATTCATCATAAGCTGTAGTAAAGATGACCGGTGCCCGGACATCTGCTCTTTTGAAAATCTCAAATGATAAACCATCCGCAAGCCGGATATCCATAAAGATGACATCAGGCTGACGGTGGGAAACCAGCCAGTCCACACTGTCCTGTACGGTGGGAAGAACGGCTAGCATATGGGCCTGATCCGTTGTCTTCTCTACCATGCTCTTCAGCAATTCTGCATTATGCTGTTCGTCTTCTATGATGATATACTCCATACTATTCCGTTATAAATTCAATAGGGGCAAAACCACCTCAAAAGAGTCCGGGGTTTCTATGATTTCCGGGGTTACATTGTCCAGTAACTGGTAACGTTCCCGGATATTTTTTAATCCCAGTCCGGTGCTTTTATAATCGATATTGATGCGCTGAAGATTATTCCTCACGGTGATCTTACCGTTTCCGAGACTTTCCAGAGACAGCTTCAGCGGCTGCCTGAGTGTTGAAATGTTGTGCTTGATGGCATTTTCCAGCAACAGCTGTAAAGTGACCGGCGGAATCCCTTTTCTTTTATCTTCTTCTGTAATCTGCACCGAAAGCTGAATGGTTTCCCCATGCCGTATCCTGATCAGATGGAAATACAGATCCACAAATTTCATCTCTTCTGCCAGCGTTACCACATCTTTTTTAGCGGTAGTCAGGATATAGCGGTACACCCTGGATAAATTGGACAGGAACTCCTGCGCAGCATTCCGGTCCGTTTCAATCAGCTGGGTAAGGATGCTGAAATTATTGAACAGGAAATGAGGGTCCAGCTGAAGCTTCAGTACCTGCAATTCGGCCTGGAGCGCATTTTCTTTCAGCTGGTGGGACAGCAGTTCAAGGCTGGCGGTTTCAATTACCTTGGCTTTCCAGCGGGCAAAAAAGAAAAACGAATAATAAAAGCTGTTGACAAATGCAGCAACCACGATGTTAACCACCAGGTAAGCACGGACCGACAGCTCGGTTTCTTTATCATCCACTGAAGGTCCGGGCCATATCCAATCATACACAGCATCCTCCAGATACAGCAGCAGGCACATACAGGCAATGACTACGATGGTGGTAATGATAAAGTGCACAAGGATATTATTGCCGTACACTGCCCGACGATGAACCCATCCGGAGAGCAGCCGGATAACACCGAAAATAACGGCATACATCAATATGCTTCCGGAAAGGGTCAGTGCGATTTCAAACCACGCCGCTTCACTATAGAAATCCCACCATTTGCTGGAAGGGTTCAGAAGGTACTGGATCAGGATAGCCAGCCCCAGTGAGACCGGCACGCCGCTCCACTGGAAAAGCCTTTTCCCGAATAAACCTGTGTTTTCCCTGCTGTGAATACTCATTTAATTTCCGCCTAAAGATTTGTAAAGAGCAATATAGGTATTTATTTCTTTCTGTGCCGCTGCCGTATAGGCCAGCTCTGCCTGGAAAGCACTTTGCTGTACCGTTAAAACTTCCAGGTAATTTGCCTCTCCGTACCGGTAGAGCAGCTGTGCATCTGCAATAGCTTTATCCATTGCTTTTTTACGGTTGTTTACCTCATACAGCTGTTCCTTCACCTGGATTATATTATTCAAGGCTGAACTCACTTCTTCTACTGCCCCTACCACAGATTTCCGGAAGGCATGTACTGCAGCTTCCCTTTGGTGGACGGCCTGTTCATAGCCTGACCGGATACTTCTCCTGTTGAACAGCGGCTGTGTTAATCCAGCAGCCGCAGTCCCGAACAGGGATCCCGGAATGGAAAACCAATTGGCCAGGTTAGTAGCGTTGGAACCGCCCTGTGCCGTAATCTTCAGGCTGGGGTAAAATTCGGTTTTGGCTATACCAACCCGTGCGGAAGCCGCCTGCAACAATAATTCCTGCTGTTTTACATCCGGGCGGTTGGCCAGGAGGTCAGCCGGAATTCCGGCTTCAAGATCTGCTGCAAAGGCATAACTCCCGAACTGCCCGGAGCGCTTTACGGCATCAGGATAATTTCCTGCCAGAGCCTGTAAGGCATTTTCCTGTGCTTTGATGCTGGCTGTGATATCCGGGATCAGTGCACGGGTCTCAGCCAGCTGGGCTTCTGCCTGTTTGATGGCCAGTGCCGTCACATCGCCTACTGCATACTGGGTTTTCAGCATCGCAACGGTTTCCTGCATGCTTTTTTCAACCTGCCGGGTAATTTTCAGCTGCTCATCCAGGCTCAGGAGGTTATAATAGGCCTGTGCCGCCTGCGCGATCAGCTGTACACGCAAGGCCCGCCTGTTTTCAGCTCTGCTGAGGTAGTTGGCCAGCGATTCTTCCCGCTGTCTTTTCAGTTTTCCCCAGAAATCGATATCCCAGGAAACTACCGGCGCAAAATTATATTCCTGAAAAACCACGCCGCCACCGAAGGAAGCCTGCATACTGTTTTTAGACAGCCGCTGTATCCCGGTGTTAACCTGTAAGCTGATATCGGGAAGGTAATTCAGTTTTACACTTTTCAGCTGGGCTTCAGAAGCCAGGATTTCCTCCGAAGCCACAAGCAGGTCCGGATTTTTTGCCATCACCTGATCCAGCAGGGCAATCAGTTCCCTGTCCTTGAAAAAATCACGGTAGGTTGGGATTTCGGATGTTTTTGCAGTTTCCGGAGACCCGTTAAATGATGCAGGCATACCAAGTTCCGGCCGTTGATAATCCTGGGTTACCTTGCAGGATTGCAACAGCCCGGAAAGGGCAATGGCTATCAAACTATATTGTGTGAGTGTTTTCATCTCTCTGGTTTTTATTGATTGATACTTTATCCTGCAGCCACTGGAACACCATATACAGAACCGGGATGATCACCACCCCCAGGATCACGCCGCTTAAAATTCCTCCGGCTGCACTGATGCTGATGGAGCGGTTACCCATTGCAGTTCCGCCTTTGGCAAACATCAGCGGTATGAGTCCGGCAACAAAGGCAAAAGAGGTCATCAGGATCGGACGAAGACGCATTTTTGCCCCTGCTATGCCGGCTTCAAAGACAGACAGCCCTGTTTTGCGCTGCTGAATGGCAAATTCCACGATCAGGATGGCATTTTTAGCCAAAAGCCCTACAAGCATGATCAATGCGATCTGGACATAAATATTATTATCGATACCGGCGAATCCTGTGGCGATAAAGACCCCTAAAATCCCTGTCGGGAGGGACAGCATTACTGCCAGGGGCAACAGGTAGCTTTCATACTGGGCAGCAAGCAGGAAGTAGACAAACAGGATGCTCAGACCGAAAATAAAGATCATCTGCGAACCCGAATTACGTTCCTGCAAGCTGAGCCCCCCATATTCATAACTGTAGCCTTTCGGCAGTTCTTTGCTCAGCACCTCATCGATTACGCTCATGACCTTCCCGGTACTGGCCCCGCCGGCGGCATTCGCATTCACCGAAATGCTGTTATAGAGGTTATACCGGCTGATTACCTGAGGCCCGTAGACTTTTTTAAGGCTGACCAGTGTAGATACCGGAACCATTTTATTGTCGCGGTTGCGGATCATAATGTTGTCCAGAGAAGCTTCGTTTTTCCGGAATTCCGCTTCAGACCGTACGTTGACCCGGTATAATCTTCCGAAACGGATGAAATCTGTCGTTTGGGAACCGGTTAGGTACAGCTGCATCACATCCATGATTTCTTTGGGAGTAAGGCCCAGCTGCTGCGCTTTGTCTTCATCCAGCACCACTTCATACTGCGGATAATCGCTTCGGAAACTGGTGAATGCAGTCCCGATCTCCGGCCTTTTGCTTAAAGCGTCAATCACTTTCCTGCTGACCTTTTCAAAGTCGGCAATACTTCCTGAAGCCCGGTCCTGAAGCACAAACTCCACACCTCCCGCATTTCCGAATCCTTCCACTGCCGGATTCCTGAAAATCATGAATTCTCCTTTAATTTTTCCTTTGACTGCAGCCTGTATTTTTTCCATCACCTTATTCATATCAGATACTTCTCCCCTGGCTTTTGGATTTTTAAGGGTAATGAACCCCATGGCGGAATTGGGTGAAGCTGCTGAGCTGAACAGGTTAAACCCGGAAACAGTACTGATACTTTTCACCTCGGGCATCCGGCGGACAATTTCCGTTGCCTTTTCCATTTCGCGCGTGATGTATTGCAAGTTGGCACCGGCCTGAAGGTTGACCACGAAAGTAAGGTTATTGTCATCCTCCTCCGGAATAAAGCCTTTCTGGGCATTGTTCATCAGGAAGAACGCACCAAAAGCAATGAGTGCTAATGCCCCGAGGGCAATGATCTTTCTTTTTCCTAAAAACCGGATCGCACCTACATACTTATCGGTCAGCCGTTCAAAACCGGCATTGAAAGCGCTGGCAAACCTTTGGGTAAACTTTTTGTTTTTCCCTTCATTTTCCGGATGATGGTTTTTCAGCAGTAAAGCACATAAAGCCGGGCTTAAAGTAAGGGCATTAACAGCTGAAATCAGAATCGCGATAGCCAGTGTATAAGAGAACTGTTTATAAAAAACTCCGGCCGGACCTTCCATAAAACCTACAGGAAGGAAAACGGCCGACATCACGAGGGTAATCGAAATAATAGCCCCGCTGATTTCACTCATGGCCGAAGCGGTCGCCGTTCCGGCATGTTCACCGGTCTCTTCCATTTTTGCATGGATGGCTTCTACCACCACGATGGCATCATCCACCACAATTCCAATGGCCAGCACCAGCGCAAACAGGGTGAGCACATTCACCGAAAACCCGATCAGGTACATGAAAAAGACGGTCCCGATGATGGATACGGGAACGGCAATGGCCGGAATGATAGTCGACCTGAAATCCTGGAGAAACACCAGCACTACGATGAACACCAATACAAAAGCTTCGATCAGGGTGGATTTCATTTGTGAGATGGACGCATCTAGACGGTCTTTCGTATTCTGGATGATCTCGAACTTAATGCCGTCCGGCACGCCTGTCTGGAATTTCTTCAAGGACTCCTGAACTTTGATGGCAATTTCGTTGGCGTTGGAACCACTGGCCTGGATGACAGAAAATACCACTGAAGGCTTTCCATCCGTAAAAGTATCGCTGGAATAATTGGACAGCCCGAATTCAATCCTGGCTACATCCGTCAGCCGCAAGACAGAGCCGTCCGTTTTCGAGCGCAAAATGATCCTTTCAAATTCTTCAGGCTTGTTCAGTTTTCCTTTGTACCGCAATACGTATTGCAACTGAGCATCCGATTCTTCTCCCAGAGCCCCGGGCGAAGATTCAAAGCTGTAGTTCTGGATCGCCGTTTCCACATCGGAAGGAACCAGACCGTAAGCGGCCAGTTTCGACGGATTGATCCAGACCCGGACGGAATAGTCTTTGGCTCCGTAAAGCGTAACATTTCCTACTCCGGGAATCCTTTTCAGTTCGGGAACCAGGTTAATATTAGCATAATTCTGAAGGAAAGCCTCGTCATACAGTTCCGGTTTCTCACTGTTGATATTCACGACCATCAGGTTGCTGGTCTGCTGTTTGGTCGTAGTCAGCCCCAAACGGATTACTTCCACAGGAAGCTGGGCATTGACCTGTGCCACCCGGTTCTGAACATTGACGGCCGCCTGATCCGGATCTACCCCTTGCTTAAAAATAATGGTAATGGAAAAACCTCCGTCGTTCGAAGCACTGGAAGTCATGTACTGCATGTTTTCCACTCCGTTGATCGCCTGCTCCAGCGGTGTGATCACAGAACGGATCACACTCTCTGCATTGGCTCCGGGATAAACACCGGATACAAAAACGGTAGGCGGAGCAATCTCCGGAAATTGCGTCATCGGGATGCGTTGCAGACCTACAACGCCCAGCAGCACGAGTATGATGGAAATCACCGTTGCCAGAACGGGTCTTTTAATAATTTTGTTCAACATAATTCAGCAGTTTTACTTGAAAGCTTTTGGTGTGATGACCGAATTTTCAGGAATGGAGGCTAGCTCGTTGGCAATGATCCGGTCCCCGGGTTTAAATCCGGATCTGAGCAGGTAAAAATTTCCCGACCGGATATAGTCTTTCAAAGCAAGCCTTATCATTTTGTTCTGATGGTTGACCAACCCTATAAATATCTTATCCTGGACTTCATACGTTGCTAAAAGCGGAATTTTATATACATTCTGCTCGGTAGTCCTCAGCACGATACGGCCGGTATTTCCGGTACGGAGTAACCCTTCCGGATTCGGGAACGATGCCCGCAGCGACACTGAACCGGTATTCGGATCGAACTGCCCGTCCATCATATCGATTTTTCCAGTATGGCTGTATGGCTTACCATCAGCAAGCAATAAGGTGATATTCTGGAAACTTTTCAGCTTCTCAATTAAGGTTTTCCCGGGACGGGATGCATTGATGTTCAGGATTTCTCTCTCAGGAAGGGAAAAATACACATAGATCTCACTGACTTGCGAAAGGGTTGTTAAGGCCTGCGTATCATTAGGGCTTACCAGTGCTCCTATCCTGTTGGGGATCCTGCCAATGTATCCGCTGACAGGCGCTTTAACGACTGAGAAACCCAAGTTGAGGTCAGCAGAAGCAACGACGGCCTGCTGCTGTTTTACTGCCGCCAGTGCATTGTCATAATTGGTTTTGGCTTTACGGTACTGAAAATCTGCCACCACTTTACTTTCACTCAGGACTTTGTATTTATCGAGTTCCAGCTTTGCAGAGGCAAGCTGTGATTTTGCCATTCCTAATGCGGCAATAGCCGTATTCTTCTGCTCCCGGTATACATTGGCGTTAATCCTGAATAAAGGCTGCCCGGCTTTTACAAAGGCGCCTTCATCTGCATATATTTTATCAATATACCCGCTGATCTGGGGCCGAAGCTGAACATTGTCTTTCCCCTGGAGACTGGCCGGAAAAGCCTGCTCTATCACTGCTTCTCCCGGATGCAGCGTAAGCACTTCTGCCTGTACAGGCTCCGCCTGCGTGGCCTGATCATTCCGCATTCCATCTTTACAGCTTTGGGCCAGTAATAGAATAACTATACATAATCCTGTATTCAATATGCTATGGTTCCTGATGTACTTCATTTCTGTTTTTCTTGAAATCCGGGACAAAAGTATAGTAAGAAGTACCCTGAATGCCTTTTTTGTGACTGAAGTGCGGAAATTAGCGATTGAAATGAGAGAATAAGATCATGAATTAAATATACTTTTATCAGTTTTCAATACCGTATTTACGTCGTTTTAATATACCGGACTGTTTTATAAACAACATAGGCACCAAAAATGATAAAAGTGAGCCATTGCCCAATGGTGAGAAAGAATAAGCCGCTTAGGATGCCATTGTTTTCCGGATGGCCGGTTTCAAAATAGATGGTGATCTCCTCGCCCACAGTGCCCCACAAAATGCTGCCGGCACTGCCATCCAACATTTTTCCACCATAATTGAACTGATAGGTAGCATGGTTATCATATTTTTGATGAAAATTAGTAAGCAATCTGGCTTTGGTGATCGTATAATCATTAGGATGTATGATGTAAATATTGAATAGCTTACGGCCATTCTGGATGCCGAGCGCGAGCAGTGGAATCAGTATGGCAACCGACAATAGGAAGAATGGACTGAACAGCTGTTTCTTTTGACGTTTCATTTCTAAATAACAAATTGAGCTTATGATTGTTTCCCTTTCATTGCATACCATGATTGCAAAAGCAACTATTAAACCATTAATAGCTTCTTTGCTGCATCTTCTCTCGATTCCGGATTTACTTTGCAGTATGTATCGAAGCTAACAGTGGAACCTGGAAAATGTTGAGTTCAGTGGAAAGAGAAAATATTGGCCGCAGAACAGTTATGAAAGGCCTTGGATTTCAATATTAGGTTACGAGCAGCCGATAATATGGCTCCGGCAATGGTTAACCATCAGCCAGCCACATATTGGTATTTTAAAAATATCGACCAGCCTATGAAAAGGTTAATGATAGAGCTGTCCTTTACTACTTTGAAAAAGACATAGCTTATCAAACAAAAATGTTGATTCCCAAAATATTATGTCCTGATTCATAAGTATAAAAATATTTTTATTACTTTAACCAAAAAATAAAACCACGTTTTAAATGCGGCCACACCATAAAATTTTTAAGTTATGAAGCATCTAAAATTACTTTTTCTAAGTGCATTGACTGCAACGATCTTTATTTCCTGTGACCAGATTATTGATAATATGCGGTTAAAGGAGGAACAGCAAGCCCAAACATCCGCTTATATGGGAAGATGGTCCGGAAGCTACAGCGGGGATGAAAGCGGTACCCTGGTCCTTGACATCAAAAAAAGCGGATCGGTAGAAGTAATCCGATCTTCTAACGGTGTCGAGGACAGGTATTATACTGAAATTTTTTCCGGAGCAAGCCTTCACGTTGCTTCATCTCCCAATTCCGGATTTACTTTATACGGAAATATGGAAACCCATAGCGGAACCTGGAAAATGGGAAAAAGCAGTGGGACGTGGAGTGTGAATAAGCAATGATGACTTTCAGCATCTGAAATTTGATTTTATTTAAAATGTTTTATGAAAGAAAAGCTTCCTATTTGGTAGGATAGATTCTCATTCAATAGTGTCGAATATTATATTTCATGCCAGGAATCATATAGCTTTTTCATAAGCCATAATATAATGATCATGAATATGATTTCCTGCCAGTAAGTGTGCATTCTGATCCAGAAATTTTTTAAGTCCGTTAAAAGGGAGTAAAACAGGAATAGTTTCAGAACCCAGATAATGGATTGAATCTGAAAGCTTAACCACATCAAATCCCATCAGTTGTAACACTCTCAGAAGTTTAACGTCACATTCCGCCAAGACTACTGAATTATGTATTTTGCAGACCTGATTGATCGCAAATGTTATAAGTGTTTTGAAAATCAGAAAGCCGGTTATATCAGTGTTCTGCTTTATAGCAAATCTTCCGATATGCCAGATTTGAGATCCCTGTAATCTGGTTCTTAATCCATTGATATTAAGAAATTTCTGTATCGGAAGAATATCTTTATAATTCCATCTCGTAACTCTTATTGAGCCATTGATAGAAAGGTCTTTATCACATGCCAGATAGACCTTAGAGTTTGAAAGTTTTTTTTCCTCCTCATACATCATTTCAATTTCTTCAGCAATAATTTCAGATTCTTCTGCTTGATTATGATGGTGATAATTTTCCTCTACAACAAATTTTGCCAGATAAAACAAGTCACCACTATTCAAATTACAATATTTTTCAGCTTCCATGTTTACTTATTTTTGTAAATATATTCGGGGAGAGTCATAAAATAACTACACTTTTGTGTAGATTTGTTATTAACACCAAACAACAAAAACGAAATCATGGAAAGTAATAATGATCGACTGAATCAGTTTTTCACTGAAAAAAACACCGTTAAGAATATTCAAAGCAATGACTTTATAAACACCGGTGAATACCTGGATATTATCAGGGCATTTGCCAGAATTACGTATAAAAGCATATACATTATAGACTATCAGAAGAAAGCGTTTGAGTATGTATCAGATAATCCACTTTTTTTATGCGGACTGGAACCAGAGCAGGTACAAGAACTGGGTTATGGTTTTTATTTCAGAAATGTAAAATCTGAAGACCTCAATTTATTGGTCCAGATTAACGAAATTGGATTTGATTTTTACGAACAGATCCCATTAGATGATCGTAAACTGTATACCATCTCCTATGATTTTCACCTGATCAATGAAAAGGGTAAATCTGTACTCATCAACCATAAATTAACACCGATGTTTCTTAACGAGGAAGGTAAGATATGGAAGGCCATGTGTATCGTAGCGCTTTCAAATAACCAGAACGCCGGCAATATTTCTATTAACCGACATGGTTCTGACGTTTTTTGGAGTTTTAGTCTGGAGACAGGGAAATGGAATTCAGAACAAAAAGCTAAGCTTTCTGAAAGAGAACTGGAAATGTTAAGGTTATATGCCAGAGGATTAACAATAAATGAGATAGCCGAAAAAATGTTTCTATCAGCAGACACTGTAAAATTTCACAGAAGAAAATTATTTGAAAAAGTAAATGTTCAGAACATTACCGAAGCACTAGCTTTCGCTACCAATAATAAACTGATTTAATTTCCACATTAAATTAAAAAAATATATGCATTATACCGATGCTATATTATATCTAACCGATTCAGACTGTTTAATCATCAGATAAAATGTAACCTTTATCCCGAAATCTAATAATGTAATCCGTATGACTATGCGCTGATTACATTATTTCAGTACAGTTAGCTGCTTTCAGTTTTCATTTTCTTATTATATGGGTATTATATTCAATAAAAAAACTACACATAAGTGTAGCAGATGAAATCCTGTAGCCTTATATATTTGTAAAAAAGCAATCAAACAGAATATCATTTAAAATTATCAAGTAGGTTATTCAGTTGAACTAAAAACATTCCATGCAGTTCGTCTTTTGAATAAAAATAATTTCCCATAGGAATTACACCGTAAACTAAAACCATAGCATTATAGTTTTTATTAAATAACTTAAATGGTGCGTAATATTTTATATAATTTGAATAATGAAGATTAGAATTACAGCATTTATTTTTTTTCTTGGTTTTTTATCATTTTATAATGCCCAGAGTATAACCGGTAAGATTTCTGATGATCACCAAATCGCAACACCATATGCGGAGATCATTTTAAAAAAAGACAAAATAACAAAAAGCGCTATCAGCGATGAAAATGGGAACTTTACAGTACAACTTCCTGAGAATGGAATGTATCAACTGAATATTCTACTCGATGGAAATGTAGTTTATTCTGAAAACCTAAATGTAGACAGTAACATTGATAAGACCTTTACTGTAAAAAAAATGTACGCAGGTCAAATTCAGGAAGTAAAATTAACGGCACGGAAGAAGGTCATTGAGCGAAAAGTTGACAGAATGATCTTTAATGTGGAAAACTCTATAGCCTCTCAAGGTATGAGTACATTAGATGCCCTGCGAAATACGCCTCTAGTCAGAATACAAAATGACAATATATCTATTGTAGGTAAAAATGGAGTTAGTATCATGATTAACGATAAAATTGTCAACCTTTCAGGAACAGAACTGATCAACTTCATACAGTCATTACGGTCTGATAATGTTTCTAAAATAGAAGTTATTACTACCCCACCCTCAAAATATGAAGCACAGGGGAACAGTGGTATTATCAATATAGTGCTTAAAAAAAACACCAATCTTGGCTGGAGCGGGAATTTCTCTACGAGTTATGTCCGAAGGTCCGAGAACGGATACTCTAATAATGCAACGTTGAATTACCAGAATCAGAAATTAAACTCATCCTTGAAACTGAGGCAGTATGATAACAGGAAACGTTCATCAGAAGTAAACTCTATTGAAAGTTTCAATTCTTTATTCAGCGATGACCAAAGACTGGATATGAATAAAGGAATAGGAATCAATATAAGTACAGAATATCTGCTTTCTGATAGATCGAAAGTTGGTTTTATCTATGATTTTGGAGATGGAGATCAAAATATGGACATCAGAAACATTTCTGAATATAAAACCTCAGCCAAAACCGATTCTTTGCTATCTACGTATGCTGAGCACAGGCAGAAATCAAAGACGCATATGATGAACCTGTATTATGATTATAAAATCGACAGTTTAGGCAGGAAACTATCCTTCAATGTGAATTACTTTGCTAATGACCCTACAAACGAAATAAATTTTGTAACAACCAATATGACCAGCCAGCTTAGTGAAAGGTACAGAAGTTTCAACGGCACAAAATATAAAGTTTGGTCAGCACAAAGTGATCTGACGCTCCCGCTTCAATGGGCTACAGTAGAGACCGGTTTAAAATTATCTATTTTTGATAATAAATCAGACCTTAGATATTATAAAATAGATGATGTACCCATCATTCTGCCTGGGGGAACCAATCTTTTTAATTATTATGAGTCTAATTATGCCGCTTATTTCAGTGCTGAAAAGAAAATTTCAGATCAGTGGACAGCAAAAGCAGGTTTGCGTTATGAATATTCAGTTATTGATGGAGAAAGTCCATTAACTGCAGAACATGAAAAATACAAGTACGGCCAGTTATTCCCTACAGCTTACGTAGCTTATAAGCCGAATAACGATAATGTTTTCACAATAAGTTATTCACGACGGATCAACAGACCTTTTTTCAGAGCATTAAATCCTAACAGATGGTATACAAATCCCTATACTTTTGCCAAAGGAAACCCTTTATTAAGACCTTCCTATAATAATAACATTGATTTCGGTTATTCATTTAAAAGTAAACTAAACCTATCATTATATTATCAACGTACAAGCAATGCGTTTTCACAATTGGTAACATATGTCAACACCATAAAAACGATAGATTATGCTAATATGTACAATGAAAACAATATTGGTATAGATGCAAGCTATTATGACACTTTCTTTAAAATATGGGAAGTTAATGTAACAGCAAATGCCTATCACACAAAAAGCGTCAATACCATCCCTCAGATTGTCGGCCAGAAATCTTTTAATTTTTATTACAGTATAAATAATACGGTTTCTATCGGCTCGTCTAAAAATGTTCAGTTATTTATGAACTACAGCCAGATGCTGCCAGGTACATTTGGAAATTACAGATCTGACGGCTATTCCATGCTTAATATCGGTGGCAAGTTGTCACTTATGGATAAAAAAATGCAAATCAATGTTTTTGTTGAAGATGTATTTAAAAAGGCTATATCTCAAGGACAATCGGTTTATACAGATTTTATCATGAAAAACAGAAATTATTATGATTTGAGAAGCTTTAACATCAGTGTTAATTATTCATTCGGAAACAGTAAAGTAAAGGGTGCTAACAGAAATATAAACTTTGATGAGAAAAACAGAGCAAAATAATATTGGGGAAATTTTACCTGAATTAGAAAGAGTTGTCAATCTCATTACTAATACTGAAGTTGATTACGAAATTCTGCACGAATATGATGCTTCTCAGATATATGTTGAACTATCAAGAGGTGAAGCCCGGGAAAATCTGACAGAAGATAAGGAACTTTTCGAAAAGTATTTTGAAATTTCCACAGCGATTAATAATCTGGCCGGGCTGATTAATTCTGGGAAAAACCTGGATGATATACGCCAGCAGCTCGATTATTTTAGTACTGAGATCAATACAATTACGAATAATGAGGATGGATTAAAAAAATATGTCCAGCAATGGCAGTTCTCAGTAGAAGCTCTTTACTATTACAGAACAGGCGATTTTGAGAAAGCTATTTCATTAACATATCAGGCAATAGAGATTATTGATGAACTGATTACAGAGTATAAAATCTATTCGTTTATTTTCAGATTGGTATTGCAGTATTCTAACCTTTCCAATGTTTATTTTAAAATTAATGATTTTGATACGGCTCTTACATACCGAGAAGAAATTCTGAATTATTTGTTCAGAGGATCCTGTACTCTACCGGCAAGATCATTTAAAAATGATGACCTGTGGAATGAAATGGCATTTATACGGGAATATAATGCAATTTATTTTTTCAAAACGACTGTTGATAGACTTAATACCTTAAAAAAGAAAGATATGACCAATTATGCCCGGTTATTCAAAAGAACAATTGATCCTATGGGTGATATTGAAGTTATGACACTGGAGCGGTATTATATCTCAACCTGGATCAGAATAGAATCAGAGTTTATCAAACAAAACTACGATACTTTTTTACACTTAGTAGAAGACTTTTTTGAAGGGGGTATCAATAGCTTTTTTAAATTTCTGGTTGTCTACATACTGGAAAGTATTGAGATAATAAGCGGAGATATCGATCTGAATCCACAAGGTTTACTTAAAGCAAAATTGAAATATCAAACCATAAATGAAGATTTGTTTCATGAGAAACAATTATAAATACTTCTAAAGAAAAAACGCGCGTTAGGGGGAAATCTCGAAAACCCTTTAAAAGAGTAGAGATCACAATTTAAATTTTATTAACATGAAAAAGAGATCCTTTAGTCCTTTAAAATTGGACAAGAAAACAATTGCAAAATTAAACGACGAACAACTGAAAACTCTTAAAGGAGGTAACAGAGGAGTTGACGGTATTTCACAACCTGGAACAACTGTAAATACATCTGGATGCACAAGTAATTCTTGTAACTAGTATGTAAATCCATTGAGGGGAGAAAGAATAATCTTCTCCCCCTTTTTTAAATAACTCATCTAATGCTAAGACCATCCGATTAAATCTTGAAAACCCTTTAAAAGAGTAGAGATCACAATTTAAATTTTACTAATATGAAAAAGAGATCCTTTAGTCCTTTAAAATTGGACAAGAAAACAATTGCAAAATTAAACGACGAACAACTGAAAACTCTTAAAGGAGGTACCAGAGAAGTTGAAAGTGTTTCACAACCTGGAACATCTGCAAGAACATCTAATTGTGTACATCATTCTTGTATCTAATATGTAAATCCATTGAGGGGAGAAAGAGTGATCTTCTCCCCCTTTTTTAAATAACTCATCTAATGCTAAGACCATCCGATTTCTACTTATTCCGATCACCGGCATTTTCACATGAAGATTTATGTGAACTTAATGCAGCCATATACAATAAGGACATCCATGCATTAAAGAAAATCTATTCTGACACCTATTTTTTAAATGCCTTATTTTTTGCTTCCAAGGAATTCTATCATACGGTAAAAAACTGGTTGATAACGACCTCTGAGTTCAGTGATAAAGACAGAATATTGATTAGCTTATATAAATACTATAACAGAATCTGCATAAGAAGCACACCATACGGGCTCTTTGCCGGCTTCTCACTGGGCGATATTTCTGAAGAGGCATCAAAATTTAACAGAAATCCTGAAAAACCTTTTCAGGTATATGTAAGACCTGATATGTCTCGGGTAGAAGACCTTATTCAAAAAGCAAATTCTGTCTCTTACTTAGAAAAAATAACATTTTCCACAAATAATACATTGTATCGTGTAGCTGATAAATTAAGATATATTGAATCAGATGCAAATAAAAACTACAAAATCACACAGGTTCAAAACAATGACTTCCTTGCTAACCTGCTCAACTTTACTGAAAACGGACAATACTTATCAGATATAAAGGAATATATCCGCTCTCTTCTTCCCGATGCTGAAGAAGATGAAATAGATTCCTATATTACAGAGCTCCGGTCATCCCAGGTTATAACAGCTCAATTGCCCCCTTTTATCACCAGCAATTTCGATCTTCTGGAGACGCTCGAAAAAAATTTGTCTGATCATGATGAGATTCTTGGTGAGTTAAAAAATATTGCTGAAGCATGTGATGAAATTAAAAGTACATTAGAAGATCAAAAACCCATAGATAAGTCTAACTATTTTAACAGTCAGCATAGTGCGTCAGATCAGGACTTCCAAGTTGACCTTACATTAGACATTCCCCAAAATAAGATCAATAACAGAGTGACTCAGACACTTTTGAAATCTGTCAATGAAATTGTACAACTTCCCAATGCACCCCATCACACCAGAATAACTGAATTTAAAGACAATTTTGTTGAACGTTTCGGAACAGAAGAAATAGCACTCATTCATGCACTTGATCCACAGCTTGGCGTTGGTTATGACCTTCAGGTAAGCGGAAATATTGAAGAAGTACCATTAATTGATCATATAGACTTTTCTTTGCCTGTAAAGAAAAAATCAACCACCCATAACGAATTGGTTGATTATGTACAGAGAAAATTTCAGTCGAACTTCAACTATTTATATCCTTCACCAATACAGCTGGAAGAAATTGATATCAGGAACAACATTATGGATCATGGCAGGAAACGCTTCTTTTCCGACTATTATATTTTAGGAGAGCTGTCTGCTGAAAATATGGAAGAACTGGATAAAGGAAATTTTAAATTCTACTGTACATCTGCTGTACCAAGACCGTTCATGGCAACGGTTCTATCGCGGTTTGCCTATTACAATAACTCTATCGCAGAAAAGATCCGTACCGAAGTTAATAAAAATACAGACTGCTTAATGGCAGAAGTGGTGCACCAGCCAGATGGGAGAATAGGAAATATCCTTTTACGCCCAAGCTTTTATAAACATGAAATAGCATATTACAGTCAGCATAACCCTGAGAATGTTAATATTTCTATCAATGATTTATATATAAGCGTTAACGGTAACGATATCATATTAAAATCAAAAAGCCAGGGTAAAGTTATTTTGCCAAGGTTATCTTCTTCCCATAATTTCCACATTGCGCAATTGCCGATGTACAGATTCTTGAGTGACCTCCAGTATTATAATATGAATAATGGTTATGAATGGGATTGGGGACATCTTAAAGAAAGCATTTATCTGCCCCGTATTGAGTATAAAAATTTAATTCTTAGTGAAGCGAGGTGGAAATTATTTTTTCACGAAGATTTAACTATTGATGCGTTAAAAACGAAAATCGACGAACTTAAAATCCCCCAATACTTTAAAATTAAAGACAGCGATAATATCCTTTTACTCGATTCTAAAAACACAGTATGCCTGAATATTCTATTTAAAGAGCTAAAAGATAAAAAAAAGGTATCCGTATATGAGGTCATTGAAAATAGCTCTTTTATTCAAAATAACTCAAAACATTATTCCTCTGAAATAATTCTTCCTTTGATACATGATGAGCCTTATTCTGTTAAAAACCCATCAATAAATAATAACCACCAAAGCAAATATAAACGGAGCTTTTTCCCGGGTGAGGAATGGTCATATTTTAAGATCTATTGTTCACATGTAACGTGTGATAACATTATATCAGAGATTTTGCCTAATATAATGGCTACCTTATCAGGTGATCATATAGAATGGTTCTTTTTACGGTATGACGACCCTCATCATCACCTGAGACTACGTATCAAAAACAGTGATTCCAACAGGCTGTTACAATTACTTTTGAGTGAATTGGACTTTTATATCCAAAACAGATTAATTTTCTCAATGACACAAGACACCTACGTCAGGGAAATTGAAAGATATGGTCCTGAAACAATTGAGGATACAGAAAACTTTTTCTTCCATGACAGTATTTGTACAGTACATTTATTACAGCTGATCAATGACTATGATGAAAAGGAAGAAATAAGATATCTTATGGCCCTGCAATCTGTTGACCGTATTCTTGAGGATTTTTCCATGAGTATTTCAGAGCGCAAAAATTTGATGGAAACAATGTTCCACGGTTTTCAGGAAGAATTTGTAGATATTAACGACAGCCGGTTGAAGAAGATGTTTAAGAAGTCTATTGATAAAAAGCTAAGGGATCACAAGAATATAATCAATGATCTTTTGATTAACAAGAAGTATGAAAATGTTTTTGCTGAAGTGCATGAGATTCTGAATGAGAGATCGCAAGCAGTTACAGGTTTAGCAGATGAAATATCCGGAAAGTTTACTCAAAAAGATATTTTAAACTGGTTAAGCAGCTGTATCCATATGAACCTGAACCGAATATTTTTCACCCATGCAAGACTGCACGAAACCATTGTCTATTTCCTTCTTTATAAAACTTATGTAACTCTTGAATATAAATATGAGCACGGACCAAAAAAAGGAAGCATTATATTCGATTAATCAGTATATAAACGAGAATTCAGAGGCTTTTCAGGACTTTTCATTAGACGGAGGAAAATTAGGGCTGGCTATCTATTACTATTTTCGCTATAAAGCTTACGGTGAAGAAGAGTCTCTTGAAACCGCAAGAAATACTGTTGAATCCTGCATCAATGCTCTTGAAGACAGTATTATTAATTATTCCAATAAATATCTGACGGATTCTTTATCCAATTATTTAAGTGGCATAGGGAAGGCATTGCTTTTTATAGAGCATCATTTAGATCCTGAATATGATTTCACCGATATACACTATTCTCTTCAGGAATTACTTATTGAATTAAACATACAAAATTTTGAAAATAAAGATTTTGACATCAGTAGCGGCGCCATGGCTTGCGGCCACTATTTCATCAATCATTTTACTTACAAAAAAGATGATGTAAGCCGCAATCATCTTCTTGAAATTGTCAGTCAGATACAAAAAAGTGCACTGTCCGATGATGCTGGAAAAACCATCTACTGGAACTCTCCTTCTCTTAACGACAAGGTATATATAGGTCTTTCTCACGGCTCTTCCCTCATTATTAATTTCTTAACCAAACTGTTCAGACTGCAGATTTTAGACCCAAAAAACCAGTCAGATACTGATTTACTTAGTAAAGCTGTTGATTTTGTCCGGGATCAAAAAAGAGATTTTAAAACCGGATATTTCCCTACATTTTACCCAAACCATGAAGGCATTATTACCACTCAACTGAGTATGTGTTATGGCGATTTAGGTGTGGCATATGTTTTATATCAATCTTCTCTTGTTCTTTCGTCAGATCAATTAAAATCTATGGCCTTTGAAATTTTATCGTCTTGTGCAAGAAGACCTTTGGACAAGCTGTATACTTTTGATGCAGGACTTACCTACGGTGCTTCGGGACTTTATGTGATTTTTGAAAAATTGATCAGGGAATGCGGAATTGAAGATTTCAGGCACGTTGCCGGTTACTGGGCTGACAGTATACTTCAATTCAGAGACTCACAAAAACAGGAATATGCAGGATTCATCAACAGATTTGATAAAAACATTGATGATAAACCATTCAATATGTCCTTTGGTTGGGGAATTATAGGTGTAGCTATTTCTTTAATGATTAATCTGGATAAAAACTTACCGGTAATAGATGAATTAACGATAATCGGAATCTGATTACATCTATCAGATATCATCTTATCTATGCAAGGTGTAGGGTATACGATTTAGTTTAAAATATATTTTTCACCTAATATTAAAAAACAATTTTTGAATTATTTTTCACCAAAATATAAGTTTTACCCTCAACTTGACCAGATGGATTGCGGGCCGGCGTGTCTTGCGATGATCTGTTCATACTACGGAAAAGATTTCGGATTAAACTATCTTCGGGAAATAAGCTTTATATCCCGTGAAGGCGTCTCACTATTAGGAATAAGCCAGGCTGCACATACGTTAGGTTTTAAAACTACAGCAGCCAAACTGAGTATTACCGATTTAAAGGATGATATTCTGCCTTGTATTATTCACTGGAATCAAAATCATTTTGTAATTCTGTATGGAATATCAGAAACACTTTTCAGTAAAAAAAAGATATATCGGATTATTGACCCGGGCCATGGATTCATTTCACTATCGAAGGACAAATTTGAAAAATCATGGACTTCTGATCAGGATAAAGGAGTCGCTTTATTTCTTGAACCAACTGAAATTTTCTTTTTGCAGGAGCCAGTTAAGGAAGAAAAACTGACCGTAAAATATCTGCTTAATTATCTGAAGCCACACAGAGGCCAGATGCTGAAGCTATTTTTGCTCTTACTCCTGAGTACTGCGACCACACTATTCTTTCCGTTATTAACACAAAAACTCATTGATGATGGAGTTGGAAAAAAGAATATCTCAATGATTTCCTATATACTCTTTGCTCAATTAGGTTTTTTTCTGGGAAATATAATATTCAATATTTTCAGCAATTGGATCATGCTTATCGTAGGAACAAAAATAAACATCCAAATTATTTCTGAGTTTCTTAAAAAACTTCTCCGCCTCCCTATAAAATTCTTTGATACTAAGATGATGGGCGATTTTAACCAACGGATCCAGGACCATGAACGAATAGAAAGCTTTCTTACTTCCCAGAGTCTTTTAACTGTATTTTCGATGATTACATTTTCAGTATTCTTCGGTGTGTTATGGTATTATGATTTCAGGATACTGCTGGTTTATTTAGGCTTAACCGGTATTTCAATCATCTGGTCATTGTACTGGATGAGGAAAAGAAATATCTTGGATTATTTTAGGTTTCAGAGAAGAAGCGAGAACCAGGAATCTATCTATGAGATTATTAACGGAGTCTCTGAAATGAAACTCAACCAATTTGAGGAATTTAAAAGAAAAGAATGGGAAAATATTCAGCAAAAACTTCTTCAAATTAATATCCGGATCTTAAAACTGGATCAGATGCAACTCTCCGGATTTGAATTCATTAACCAGCTAAAAAATATCGTCGTAACCTTTTTAACAGCTTATCTGGTCGTCAATGAAAAAATGACCCTAGGTGCCCTGCTAAGTGTTTCTTACATTATCGGACAGATGAATAATCCTGTAAATCAACTGATAACTTTTTTCAGATCCCTACAGGATGCAAAGCTAAGTCTCATAAGGCTCAATGAAGTACAGAACCATCCTGAAGAGGAAGCAGGAAGTTTAGTCGCTGTTAATATAGGCAGCACCTCAGAGAATAGAGAAAACAAAGGGATTAGCCTTAAAAATGTCTCATTTCAATATGAAGGTCCAAAATCTCCGTACATTCTAAATAATATCAATATAATAATCCCGAAAGGCAAGGTTACGGCGATCGTTGGGTCCAGTGGAAGCGGTAAAACTTCTTTAATGAAACTCCTGCTGAGATTTTATAATCCTACCCATGGTAAGATCTGTTTTAACGGAAGTGATATCTTAACACTATCCCCTAAGAGCATCAGGGAAAACTGTGGTGTAGTAATGCAGGATGGATATATTTTTTCAGATACCATTGAGCGTAATATTGCTACTGAAGATGGTGATATAGATAAAAAAAGACTCGAGCATGCTGTAAAAGTTGCTAATCTCGAATCCTTCATCCATAGCCTTCCATTAGGATACAACACCAAAATTGGAACTTCCGGAAATGGAATTTCAGGAGGTCAAAAGCAACGTATATTAATTGCAAGAGCGATTTATAAAAATCCTCATTTCATTTTTTTTGATGAAGCTACCTCAGCCCTGGATGCAAAAAACGAAAAAGTCATACATGACAATCTTCAGCTTTTTTTTAAAGGTAAAACAGTTTTAATAATAGCCCATCGACTCAGTACGGTTAAAAATGCAGATCAAATAATTGTTTTAAAAGATGGGCAGGTCGTTGAAACAGGCAATCATCATGAACTGGTTGATCAAAAAAATGAATATTATAATCTTGTAAAAAATCAGCTGGAGCTAGGAAGTTAATATTACGAATTGATCACTAATCTGATAAGGTATTAAAATAAAATTCCGGAAATTTTTTAAATGATTTCCTTGTAGCTATCTTGAACAGGATATCTGTACACATTCCGGCAACAATCCATGATGCGACAGGTAATTGAGGAGGCGGAAGAAGTTCCGGTTCGTTTTTGTAATCGTTAATTATCTTTTCAAGCCATTCGCAGGGACTGTTCCAGAATCTCAGGTAGTCAGATACATATTCAACCATTTTCAATTCATTAAAATTCTGTGTAAGAGTCAAACTTTCCAATCCTAAGCTATCCGGAGTAATAACAGTAACCAATCCTCCCCATCCCAGATTATAGGGATGCAATACATCAATACCTTTTTCCTGGCATAACTTATCCAATTTAAGAGGTATCCCTGTAGTAAAATCCAGAGCATTTACAGCAATTTTCTGTCCGTCCAGCATTTCTTCCAGATTATCCTCAGAGATAAAATCATTTTTATATCTGACATCAGCATTAGGATTTATCGATTTTAGTCTGTGATAGAGGGATTCGGCTTTATAGCGCGAAATATCATGATGTATGTAATTTTGCCTGTTAAGATTGGAGGCTTCAACACGGTCGCCATCCACAACGGTTATGTTTTCAAAACCAAATCTTAATGCACATTCCGCTATGTTACTGCCAATGCCACTTCCGGCCAATATAATGGGAATTTTTTTTATTGCTTCCTGTTCATCCCTACTAACATACAGCCTGTTTCTAGAATATATTTCCACTTTTTTTATCTCAAAAATAAATATAATGACCTACTGACACCCTATACTGACGTGAAAAAGTTTAAAATAACTTTGTTTGCAAGATATTTCTAAAAGTTAAGTATCCCACAATTATAAAATTCCGTAATTTACAGGTGCATAAATTAAGGTGAACCTATGGATATTTTCCCTGTATTAACCACCGAACGACTGATCCTGAGGCAATTCCGGGAAGATGACATTGAAGAAGTATACCGGGGCCTTTCTCATCAAGAGGTCATTAAATATTATGGAGTGCAGTATGACAGCTTGTCTGCAACCCAGGAGCAGATGGACTGGTTTAAGCAGATTGAAGAGGATGAAAAAGGAATCTGGTGGGCCGTCTGCAACCGCCATGACCATACCTTTCTCGGAGCGATAGGATTTAATGACTGGAGCAAGGACAACCGGAAAGTTGAAACCGGGTACTGGCTGTTACCTGAAAACTGGGGCAAAGGGATTATTACGGAAGCCGGCCACACCGCATGCCGCTTTGCTTTCGACTCCATGTCAGTTCATCGCATTGAAGCAGTGGTGGAAACGGAAAACCTGGGCAGCAGGAAGGTCATGAAATCCCTTGGCTTTGAATACGAAGGGACCATGAGGGACTGTGAGATTAAAAACGGCAGATGGATCAGCCTGGAAATGTATGCTAAGCTAAACAGCCGGTAATAGAGTTCCGGCGATTGCTATATATTGAGCATACATACATTGTTGTCAGATAAGCAATCTAAAATCAGACTATGAATGACTACGAAAACCCACCAGCAGGTTTTACTGACTTTGCAGGATCCCTTTCTTATCTGGAACACGAAGTAAAGGACATACTTGCCTCAAAACTGTATGAAAAACGATACAGGAAGGGCGAACTCATTCTGGAAACAGGGATGGTGTGCAACCGGATCTATTTTATAGACAGCGGACTGGTCAAAACTTTTTTTTATACGGATACCCGTGAATTCATCATGCGGTTTTTCCCTGAAGGAAATATGTTCACAGTCCTCGACAGTTTTGTAATTCAGAAACCATCTGGGTTTTCGGTCATGGCACTTGAAGATACGGTGGTCACCTGCCTTAACCATGATGACCTGGAAATTCTCTGCACGCGCTACCATTCTGCAGAAACATTTTACAGGAAACTCCTTTCACTGGCAGCTGTGAATATGATGGACAGGATGGGCGGCATGCTGGAGGAAAAAGCGTATACCGCTTACCATACATTCCTGAAAGAAAACGGACCGCTTTTACAGCGGATCAGCCTTGCGGATCTTGCTTCTTACCTGGGCATTACACAGGTATCCTTAAGCAGGATCCGCGCTATGAAGTAGCTTTTTATCATTTGATAAATGCAGGACGGTAGAACTGCGGTACCTTCGGTACAAATCAAAACATTATGAAAAAGCCTTTATCATCCGCTCAGAAATTAAGCCTTTTAGCCGCAAGTATTTTCACGATTGTTGCTCCCGTTATGGGCTACTTATCCATTGGGCTGGCGCCTGTTATCATTGTTGGAGGCTCAGCATTAATCGGTCTTTTCTGCTGGTATTTTACCTATCTGAGAAAGCCTTTTGAGCCCAATATTATCCTCCCTCTGTTTATCCTTACTGTTGCCGGGCTTCAGATTCATATTGTTGAAGAGTACCTTATGGGCTTTGCACCGGCGATGAGCCGGCTGTTTGGAATTCCGTGGAGTGAGAAAAGTTTCCTGATGGTCTTTGCCCTTATAGGACCGGTAATTTATACGCTAACCTCGCTCGGGCTCTATTACAAGGTTCCCATCGCCGGATTTATAGCCTGGTTCATATTCATCGGCCCCGGTGTGGCAGAGTTTACCCATTTTATTTTCCCGCTGATCACCCCGGATCTGCTTCCGCACGATCCGCACCCCATAACCGCATCTATTGACGGAGCTACCATCCGGGAAATGCCTAATTTTTATTTCAGAACTACCGGGCACTACTATTTTCCGGGTATGTGGACAGCAGTTCTTCCTATGATCCCGGGCTGTCTGGCTATTTACCGCTTGCTGATCAGGAGAAGGAATGATTTAAATCAACAGGGATCGGCTCTCCTTTAAGATTTGTTTTCGTACTTTTAATTATTCAAGATCATCAATCACGATTTAATGAAAATAATATCCGTCAAAAAAAATCCTGAATATAAAGACCAGGCCATCCGATACTTTCAGGACAGCTGGTCCGAAGTGCCTCCTGTCATTTATGAAGACTGCATTTCCCATTGTCTTACTACAGAACAGGCATTACCTCAATGGTACCTGTTAGAGAAAGATGATGAAATCATCGGATGTGCCGGGCTCATCACCAATGATTTTATCAGCCGGATGGACCTGTATCCCTGGCTGTGTGCTATGTTTATTGATGAAAAGCACAGAGGTAACGGTTACGGGAAACGGTTTATCGAACAGGCAAAAAAAGATGCAAAAGAATCAGGTTTTGCCTTCCTGAATCTCTGTACGGATCATACAGGGTATTATGAGAAATATGGGTTCAGCTATATCGGACAGGGGTATCATCCATGGGGCAAAGAATCACGGATTTACCAGATCAGCGTGTGAGTTCAGCAACAGGTGTTATTAATAAAACGGAGCCTAATGGATGAAAGAATCATTGATCGAATCAGGCAGACTGAACATGGCTTTAAACACATCATAGAAGCCGGGGACCAGATTTTAACTGATCAGGATCTACAGCATGTAGACCTTGCCATACAATATCTTGCTGATGGCAGCTATCAGGTGAGAATGCTGGCTGCATACCTGTTGGGGCAGCTTTCCCCAACCCGTCCGGAAGCGCTCTCTATCCTTGAAACCCGGGTGGCAGATGACCCGAACTGGCGGGTGCAGGAAATGCTGGCTAAAGCTTTTGACTATTACTGCAAGACCAAAGGATATGAGGAAAGCCTTCCTGTTATAAAAAAATGGCTCTCAGATCCTCATCCCAATATTAAAAGAGCGGTTACGGAAGGGCTCCGGATCTGGACGGGCCGTCCCTACTTTAAAGATCATCCGTCCGAAGCTATTGCACTTATCAGTGCAAATAAGGCAGATGGCAGCGAATACCTCAGGAAATCGGTTGGAAATGCCCTGCGTGACATCAGCAAAAAGCATCCGGAAGAAGTATCCGATGAATTGGCCACCTGGAATTTAACCGATAAAAAAACGGCATTTACCTATAAACTGGCGAAAGGAAAATAAATTATTTTTGATACGATCAGCCCTTATGATCCTGATTATATGTCAAACGTCATCTTCCCAGATTATATGGGCAATTTTCCACCCACCGGTCTCTTTCATCAGGTGGAAAAACTTATGACCGCTTCCTTCAAAGTATACTCCGTTCAGCCATCCTTTTTTTTCATATTTTGAATAATGCTGTGCGATGTTCCCTATAATCCGGGTTTCACCATCTGTTTCAAATTCACTGAACTGCTGTAATGTTCCGTCTGTCAATATTTTTTTCCTGGGTTCAATAAAGGATTCCTGTCCGTACAGGTCTGTCTGATAACCGGATTTCCGGATGATGCCGACAGATTCCGTGCACAGCTCATCTATTGCTCTGAAATCAGGCTCCTTCAACGTATTGTCAAACAGATTAAAAAATGAACGTATGATTTTTCCGATCCGGATTTCATCTGCACTTAAAGCATACTGTACCAGTGTTTTTCCGTCTGATTCTATCCTGCCTTCATAGATGAACTTCAGCTTTTCCAGAAGGTTTACAGACCTGTGGTTGACTTCTGTGGTGATGGCCAGTATTTTATCTTTCAGTATTTCATCAGGAAGCACTTCCAGTATAGCTCTGGTCGCTTCGGAAGAGTATCCGGATCCGGTATATTGCGGCAGGAAAGCAAATCCTATGTCATAATGTTCGAGATAGTCCCTTTTTACGAGGGTGATGATTCCTGCCGGCTGATGATCTTCCTTCAGTTTCACGATCCAGTACTTGATATGAGAACTGACTGTAATTTTTTCAATATAAGCTATAGCATCTTCTGGTGTGCGTATATTTCTGTCACCGATAAATTCCAGCCAGCCGGGGGAATTGACTAGTTCAAAAATAAAGGCGTGGTCGTTCGCCTGGAGTTCATTCAGGATCAGCCTGTCCGTCATAATTTCTTTTGTGGTAAACATAAGGATGTATTATATGTATTTTTTATCAGCCATTCTGATGCTGGAGGATATTGATGAGTTTCCCGAACGGATCCCTCACATAGAACCGCCGCACATTCCAGGGTTCATCCGCAGGTCCGTACTCCACGGAAAATCCGGATTCTTTCATACGATGATAAACCGCATCCACGTCATTGACTTCCACAGACAAATCGGGAACTTCCGTTCCGGAGCCCCCTTCTGTAGCAAAGCTCACCTGTATGTCCATCTTTTCATCATTGCCGTAAGTGGTAATCCAGCCGTGGTCCATCAAGACTTCCAGCCCGAGGATTTTACCATAAAAAAGTTCAGCGGCAACCGTATCGGGTGTAGGTATATTGGCAACGATTCTTTTTACGTATATGGCTTTCATCTCACCTAAAAATTAATGGGTTTATTTAACGAATGTAGTGAATTACCACAACATAGAAAATACAAAGCAGCTGTGATATAAACTACACATTCCCTTTATATCTGCTTATCACTATGCTCATTTCTAAAACATGATCATCATCCTACGATTCCCAGCCGGCTTGCGGCCATCATCAGCTCAGCAACATTTTTTACCCCGAATTTCTGGATCAGGTTCCTGCGGTGGGTATCGATGGTGAGCGGACTGAGGAAAAGCTCTTCACCAATGATCTGGCTTGTTTTTCCTTCTGCAAGCATCGCCAGGATCTGTTTTTCACGGCGGGTGAGTTTCGGAGGGCCTTCAGAAGCATTTTTTGATGGACGGCTGATAATTTCAATCACTTCCCTGCTGTAGCATATATTTCCTTTTACCGCTTCATCAATGCATTTCCTGAGCTCCGGAAGGGAACTGTTCTTCAGAAGGTAGCCGCTGGCACCGTTCTGTATGGTCTGTAAAATAATGCTCCGCTCTGTGTGGTTGCTGAGGATGAGGATAAGGGTACTTTCGGATATTTCCTTGATCATCAGGCAAAGATCCATCCCGTTAATATCCGGAAGGGAAATATCCAGCAAAACCATGTCGGTGCGGTGGGTCCGCATATAGCTGAGCAGTTCACGGCCTTTGCAGAACCCTTCTACAATGTCAATATTGTCTTCATGGGAAAGGAGGTTTCTGAGGCCTTCAATCACGATAGGATGATCATCAACGATCACAGTGCGTAATTTATCCATCTGTCGTAGTACTAAGTTCAATATTAATGGTAGTTCCTTCGCCCGGTGCCGAGAGGATTTCCATATCGCCTTTCAGATAGGCGATCCGGTTGTTCAGGTTATCCAGCCCCATTCCTTTTTTGTTCCTGACCGCTTCCTGATCAAAGCCGGACCCGTCATCCTCAAAGGTGATAAAAATGGAAGACCCGTTCTGGCTGCACTGCATCAGGATATGGGCAGCTCCGGAATGCCGGATGGAATTGGAAATCAGCTCCTGGATGATTCGGTAAACATTCAGCTGTACCGTAAGGGGAATATCTTTCCGGATCCCGAATGATTCGCAGGAAATCTCCAGTCCGTCCCGCATATAAAACTCACAAAGGTCTTTCAGTGCCGTTTCCAGCCCGAATTTCAGAAGGGTATCCGGGACCATGTTCCGGGCAATACGACGCAGTTCGCTGACGGCCTCGTCAAGCTGGCCAACGGTCCTCCGGAAGCTTTGATCTTCCCAGACATCAGACTGGTCTTCCGCCCATGAGGAAAGATTGATCCTGACTCCCGCTAACATTCCCCCAAGGCCGTCATGAAGATCCCTGGCGATACGCTCACGTTCCAGTTCTTCTCCATCCAGCATGGCTTTGGCTACTTTCAGCTGTTGCTTCTGTTCCATTTCACCCAGCTGCTGCTGGTAATTGATTTCTTTCTGTTCAGCCAGCTTACGTTTATTACGGGCATTAAGGATGGCAAACCCTAATACCGCAAAAAGCAGGAGGCAGCCAATGCCTAAGATACCGGTGTACAGCCGTTCATTTTTGGTATTTAAAGCCGCCTGACGGTTCTGGGCCTGCAATGCGGCAATTTTCTGGCGGCTCTGGGCTGAACGGTATTTGGTTTCCAGCTCATTGATTTTCAGCTTGCTTTCGCCGCTGTTGATGCTGTCCGTAATATTCCGTTGCAGGTTCAGCCAGCGGTAAGCCGACTGATAATCTTTAAGCTGCTCGTTGGTTTTGGCCAGCTCGCCATAAATCATTGCCTTATCTAGGCTGTTGCGCATCAAAGTCTGGTCCTTTACGATATCCATCAGGATGTTCCGTGCATTTCTAAAATCCTTCTGCTGGCTGTAGATGTTATATTTCCTGAATACCAGCTGCTGACGCATCTGATGCTGATGAAATCTATCTGCAAGAGCAATACCCATGTCCGCACTTTTCAAAGCTTTTTCCAGGGCATTGATTGTGGTATAGTATAGGGTTTCATTGTAATAATAAAGGGTATTGTTCATTGAATCCGGATACGGAAGAAGCAGTTTTCTTGCTTTCTGCAGCAATGTAAGGGCTTTCTCACCCTGTGCGGTGTAACAGTATATGCTTACACCGCTCAGATAGGCGAAGAGCAGGGTGCTTGATGCCGGTGCTGTTTTTTCCAGCAGCTCAACGGCTTTCTGATTATAATCCGATGCTTTGCTGAATTGTGCATTATTCATCAATATCGTAGCCAGCTGAGTGTAAAAATGTCCTTTCATTACGGGATTACCAGCCTTTTCAGCATAAGGGATTGCTTTTCCGATGGTAATTCCGGCAATGAAATCGTACCCTTTTTTATCTTTATTCATCAAGGCATAATTGTACCATGCAGAAGCCAGCTTTGCATAAGCTCTCCTGTCATGGAAGACGGACAATTCCTGTATGGCTTTTTTAAATACCGCAGAAGCTTTTCCGGGATCTGAGCTGAAGTAGTACTGCCCTTCATAAAAAGGAATGACCGCACGGTAATAGGGATATTTCTGTGCCAGCTTTTTACCTGCTACCAGATTGATCCTGCTTTTAGCCGTATCCCTCAGTTTCCAGTACTCTACCAATGCAAAACGGGCATCAGCCTTGATACTGTCCGGCCTGTCTGACCACAAGACTGTCTGAAGGCTATCCAGATACCTGGTTTCATCCAGCGGAATCTGCTGCTGAGCCGTTAACCCTAAAGGAAGCCAAAGTAACATCAGAACCCAATAATAATTTCTCATTGTATCGCATCAAAATTTTAAGAAAGACGAGTGCCTCCCTTTATTCCCGGATGTAAATATGCGGCAAAAATCTTCATGATACTTCATTTTCATTAATTTATACAAAAAACTACTTAAAAATCAGTAGAAAAAAATTACTGTGAAGCCGGTATTTCATATCGGTTTTTCTTGCCCTAGCTTTGTGTTAAACCTCATTAACACGAAAAAATATGAATACACCTGCTTTAAAAGAAAACCTGACGGGACATCGGGTCCGCACTTCATTGCTGCGACTTATTCTGTGCCTTGCCATGTTAGGGATCGGAATGAGTTCCTGCTCAAATGATGACGATACCGGAGGAGATTCGGACGATTATTATTTCCGGGCATCAATCGACGGGAGAAAAGTAAATTTCCATAATGTCAAATTCCAGGGCGGAGGCAATGATAACCGATGGGAGCATATTGTAGTCGGTGGAAATGAAGCCTCTTACCCTACGGATGGCAGCCTGCCCTCCCCGTCTCTTGATTTCGAGATATGGAAAACAGGAGGTAACATTACATCAGGCACCTACACCACTCCGGCAGAGACCGGAATGATTGCACGCTATGCCATCCAAAAAAAAGAAGGGACCCTTATATACAATACGTCCTATGGCGATGATGTATTCAGCGTCAACATCGAAACAATCAGTAAAGACGGTATTAAAGGGACGTTATCAGGAAAAGTAAGGTCTATGGAAGGCTCCGTAATCAATGTCACCGAAGGATCTTTCAACCTCCCTTACGACACCATAATCAATCCTTAAAATAAAATAAAAAAAATATGAAAAACACATTTTTAACTCTGATGATCGCTGCCGGAACGATATCACCGGTGGCTGTTGCTGCCCAATACAAGGAGCCGGAGAAAAAAGACAAACAGGAAATTTTCTATCCGCAGGTTTCATTCGATTCCCTTCAGGCTAAGAAGATGCTTGCAAGAGGAAGTGCAACCATTAAGGGAGTGGCGTTTACCAAGGCAAAAGATAAAAACTGGGGAATAAAAATGGGCAAACGGATCTTAGCCAACCAGATCAGGGTGGTTCTTCTGCCGGTAACCCCTTATTTCAATGCGTGGTACCAGCTCAGGAAAGAAAAAGAAAATACAAGAAAAAGACGTTACGTATACCTTTCCAATGAAGCCTACCGGTACAGGCTGGAAGCGATTACCAACAGCAGCGGTGAATTTACTTTCCCTGAAATGAAGCCTGGAACATATTTCCTCCAGGGGTTCCTGCCGTACACACAAAATGGTTATTACCATGAATATACCGGAGCTGCGTACAACGGCTATAACCGCACCAATTATTATGAGCTGAAGCAGTACAGCGTAAATCATGAAGACCGGATCGAGGCCTTTGTTGAGGTTAAGGAAAACGGTGAAATCGTAAACGTGAAGCTTCACTAACAAACCCAGTATTAAGACCACCAAATCAATCGACATATGCTATACGCTAAATTACCCGTCCGTTTCGCCTGCCTTCTGCTGCTGTCTGCATCACTGTATTCCCACGCGCAGTTGGGGGCGCTGTGGCAGAAAGCCAAAGAAAAAACAGAAAAGGCTGTGGATAAGGTTATTGCTAAAAAAAGCAACAGCCGTACGGTAGAAAAGGGAGAATCCGCTCCTTTTGTCCAGGGAAATATGCCCCTGTTTTCTGAAGATTTTTCAGGGTATGCTGCAGGAGCCACCGTAAGCTCCGTTAAAAGTAACGGACTGGCTTCCGTAACCGGCCTGAAAGAGCATTCCGGAAAATGGATGCCTCTCGAAGACAAAGCCATCTACAAACTGAACAAAGCCATCCCGTATCCGGAACATTTCACCGTTACATTTGACCTCCTGGCAACGGGTGATCAGGTAAAGGATATTGCACCCTTATCCTTCGGGTTCGCTCCCGACAACAGTACGAAAGAATATACCAGCAATTCCGGCGCTTATGTGGAATTACAGTACTATGATACTGATATGGTGAATACCGGAAGCAAAAACCCTGAGAAATATGCCAACAATACATTTGACCTGGAGCCGTATCTCAATACTGTACTGAAGGCAAAACTTGAAGTAAACGGTGAAAGGATGACCGTATATCTGGGCAACAGGAAAATTGCAGACGGGATTTTCTTTGCGCCTTCAGCGGGAAAGAATTTTTACCTATCTGCTCCATGGCAATATGACAACGGAGCAAAGGTATTTGTAAGCAACATCAGAATAGCAGGTTTCAGCTAACAGGAATTAAGGCTGACATCTGATCATGCCGGTACTCATTAAAACCGTATCAGCAATCATTCATGCAACACTCAATCATGATTAAATAATTATCAGATCCGTTTCACTACTTTTGTGAAACGGATTCTTTACCATACCCTATGAATAAGATCTTCCACCTGGCTACAGGATTTTTACTGGTATTATTGAATTACAGCTATGCGCAGACCCCTGGAGCAGACCTAAGGAATGACAATATAGACAGCATCATAACAGGAGAAATGGCCCGCACCGGCATAGCAGGACTGGGTGCCGCCGTGATTGTCGATAAAAAAGTGGTCTGGAAGAAAGGTTATGGCTTTGCAGACCGGGAAAAACACATTCCTTTTTCCCCTTCTACGCTGATGAATATTGCTTCGGTGTCCAAAACC
This sequence comes from Chryseobacterium camelliae, assembly GCF_002770595.1. Taxonomy (NCBI): domain Bacteria; kingdom Pseudomonadati; phylum Bacteroidota; class Flavobacteriia; order Flavobacteriales; family Weeksellaceae; genus Chryseobacterium; species Chryseobacterium camelliae. The sequence goes on from NZ_CP022986.1 coordinate 1,134,129, forward strand.
ATTACGGGAGCCTGCATTATGAAAGCCGTGGAACACGGGAAAGTTTCGCTGGATGAAGATATCAATATGTATCTGCCGTTTAAAATAGTCAATCCTTATGATCCGGATTCCAAAATTACCCTCCGGCACCTGGCTACCCATACCTCGGGGCTGACTGACCGGTACCCTTTTTATACGGACAGCCTGTATACGAATGGCAGGGATGCGGAACTGCCCTTAGGTGAGTTCCTGAAGAACTATTTCGTTCCGGGCGGGAAATACTACAGCAAAAAAAATTTCCTCAATCATCAGCCGGGCACATACCGGGAATATTCCAATATCGGCGCAGGCCTGGCCGGCTATATCGTAGAACTGCGGACAGGAATGAAGCTGAATCAGTACAGCAGGAAGCATATCTTTAAACCGCTGGGCATGGCGCATACCGGATGGTTCCTTTCAGAAGTTGACCTGAAAAACCATTCTAAGCTTTATTCCAAAGACAGCAATACCGTAAAGCAGATTCCCCTGTACGGCTGCGTCACTTATCCGGACGGCGGGGTACGGACTTCCGTGGATGACTTATCTAATTTTTTCATTTTTCTCCTCCAGAACGGTTCTTATAAGGGGAAACAGCTGTTCAGGGAAAAAGATATAAAGGAAATGCTCAGGTTCCAGTTTACAGGAGACCATATCCCTGAAAATATTAATCCGGACACATTAAATTCAGGAATCTTCTGGGCGACGAAAATGGGAGGAAAACGCATCGGCCACAACGGATCTGATCCCGGTGTACGGACTTTCATGCTTTCTGATCTTAACAGGGAAGTTGCAGTCATTTTATTTTCCAATACTTCACTCAGCGAAAAAGAAGAAGACGTTTTTTTCAATCTTTATGATGTCCTGTATGCCATGGGGCTCAGAATAAAAAACGCCGGACATTCCCAAAAAAACACCCTTAATCATTCTGTTTTAACAGGAAAATCAGTGAATCAATCCAAATAAATAATGATAATTCCAATAGTATCAATCAAGCAAACCATATCCTTTTACCTATGAAATCTATTTTAAAGACATCAGCCATTATTGCATTCCTGATCCTGCAATCCGGCTGCAATCCACAGAAAAACCAGGCTTTTAAACCTTCAGTCATCTACCATTCCGATGATCTGATTATTACCCAGATATCTGAAAACACATTTGAGCATACGTCTTTTTTGCAGACCAATGACTTTGGGAAAGTACCCTGTAACGGGCTGATTGTAAGAAACGGCGCAGAAACCGTTATTTTTGATACCCCGAGCAACGATAAGGATGCTGAAGAACTGATCGGATGGGTCCAGGAGAAGCTTCACTGTTCCATCAATGCTGTTATTCCGACTCATTTCCACAATGACTGCCTTGGAGGCTTGCAGGCATTTCATAACCATAAGATTCCTTCCTATGCCTATGCAAAAACGATTGAGCTGGCTAAGAAAAACCATTATGCAGTTCCGGAACACAGTTTCGCAGATTCACTCAGGTTCAAGGTGGGACAGGAATATGCTACCGCCAGGTTTTTCGGTGAGGGACATACCAGAGACAATGTGGTAGGGTATTTCCCGGAGGAGCATATCATGTTCGGAGGATGCCTGATCAAGGAAATGGATGCCGGCAAAGGATACCTCGGAGATTCCAATACCTCTGAATGGTCGGCTACCGTTGAAAAGGTAAAGAGGCAGTACCCTGACGTAAAAACAGTCATTCCGGGCCATGGGGATTACGGAGACCGGAAGCTGCTTGACTACACAATTGCCCTGTTTAAAAATAAATAAATCTCACTGATACCTGTTCTCATCAATATACCATAAGGCTGCTCTGTTCGGGCAGCCTTATAGTCTTAAAAGGCAAGTTTAAAAAGTAAGCACCACTTTACCGATATGCTTACCGTTCCTGAAGTATTCCATCGCTTCAGTAATATCTTCCACAGAAAAAATCCGGTCAATATAGGGATGCACATTATTGAGACCGAAAGCCCGGATCATGTCTTCAAAAGATTTTTTCGAACCCACCTGTACACCCTGTATAGCCAGGCATTTCTGGATGACCGGAAACGCAGAGATTTCTGTGAACTGACCTCCCAGCAACCCTACTACGGCAATTCTTCCGTTCAGCTTCATGGCTTCTGCAGTTTTGTGCAATTCTGACCAGGACATTTCTATGGCTGCATCCACACCATCCCCATCTGTAAGTTCAAGGACCTGCTGTTGCCATTCCGGATACTTCCGGTAATTGACTGTGATATCTGCACCGAGTTTCCGTGCAATGGCCAGTTTTTCATCAGATCCTGAGGTGATGATTACTTTAGCGCCTATCATTTTCCCGATCTGCAGTGCAAAGACGGAAGCTCCTCCTGTTCCCTGGATCAGCAAGCCCTGTCCCGGCCTGATCTGTATGGTGTTCACAACGGCTTCCCAGGCCACTAGTGCAGCAATGGGCAGCGTTGATGCTTCTGTAAAACTCATGCTGTCTGGAATTTTAACCAAAGCCTGCCCGCTGAGGGAAATGTATTCAGCAAATACACCGTTTACGCCGGTTCCCAGCCTGCTTTTAAGGTATTCAGCTTTAAGCTGACCATCCTGCCAGTCCTGAATAAAATGGGTACAGACCCGGTCACCTACAGCAAAATGTTTTACGGAACTGCCCACCTGTACTACCACGCCAGCGGCATCAGAACCCAGGACATGCGGCAACGGAGTGCCGAATATGCCTTCCGCAACAATAATATCGAGCTGGTTCAGGGAAACAGCATGCACCTTTACCAGTACCTCATGCTCCCCTACTTCGGGAACTGGATTTTCCGTAATGGTTATCCGGTCTAATCCATATCCATTTTCTACTTTAATTGTTCTCATAATATCTTGTTTATTGCCGCAAATTTATTTTATCGGTATATTTGAGTCAAGTATGCACTTTTTGGTATCCTACATACCGAAACTATACTATTGCTGATTATCAATGAGAAAAATTTCGTTATGAAAACAAAATTTGCTGATGAGCCGGTGTGCTCCGTAGACTATGCGTTTAAAAGAATAGGAGGAAAGTACAAGGGAAGGATCATCTATTACCTTCATCTTAAAAACGTGATGCGCTATGGTGAACTGCGCAGGATCCTCACCGATGTCACCCCGAAGATGCTGACCCAAACATTGCGCGAACTGGAAAATGACCTGCTGGTCACCCGTAAAGTCTACCATGAGGTCCCGCCTAAAGTAGAATATGCGCTAACCGATACTGGCCGAGAACTGATTCCATTCATTGAGCACCTTAAACAATGGGGCGACCGGCAGATCGAAAAGGAAAAAATGAATGGAATTTCATGTCAATAGCTTAATAGTATCTAAAATTCACAATACTGATTTTTAGCACGTTAATAATAATCCATATAGGTTTAACTTAAAATTTGGTTCATACTGTTGATCAAATTCAAATTTATTTATATATTTACATAACTGATTATATAATTAATTATTTTAAAATGGAATTTTTTAATAAAACGGGTAAAATGGCCCTGGGAAGCAGGTTACGCTTACTGACGGCAAAGGTTACGGAAGATTCTTCCAAGATTTATGAGCTTTATCAAGTTGCATTTTCTCCTAAATGGTTTCCCGTATTTTTCATTCTCTCTGAAGAAGGGTCGAAAACCATTACGGAAATAGCAGAATTAATCGGGCACTCACAGCCTTCCGTAACCCAGATCATTAAAGAAATGACCAAAGCAGGACTGGTTGAAAACAACCTTCTTTCTACAGACAAACGACGGAATGTTGCCGGACTTACTGATGAGGGAAAAGAAATTGCCCAACGGATGATCGAAGGACAATGTGCAGATATAGAAGCAGCGATCAGTCAAATTGAACAGGAAACAACCCACAATCTTTGGGAAGCCATTGCAGAATGGGAACACCTGCTGGAACATAAACCGTTGTACAAAAGAGTGCAGGAACAGAAAAAGATCCGCGAAAGCAGGGATGTTGAGATCATACCGTACTCCAAACAGTACCAGAATGCATTCAGATCGCTGAACGAAGAATGGATATCTACTTATTTTGAAATGGAAGAGGCAGATTATAAGGCTCTGGATCACCCGGAAGAGTATATTCTGGACAAGGGAGGGAAAATATTTGTCGCTCTTTATCAGGATGATCCGGTAGGTGTCTGTGCCCTGATTAAGATGGATGATCCTGAATATGATTTTGAAATGGCTAAAATGGCCGTTTCACCCAAAGCCCAGGGCAAAAACATAGGTTATCTTCTTGGGAAAAAAGTCATAGACGAGGCTAGGGCATCGGGAGCCTCAAAGATCTACCTGGAAAGCAATACCATCCTGAAGCCCGCTATCAGCTTATACTATAAACTGGGATTCCAGAAGATTTCCGGGAGACCGACGCCTTATCAGCGCTGTAATATTCAGATGGAGCTGAAGCTGAAGGATTAAGGATTATATGTAGAAGGATAGAATTGCTCGAGCAAACGGCTATTAATTAATTCCTGACAGACATTGTAGCGCCGTCAGTCCGAGCGTTCTTAGCGAAGCGGAGAAAAATGTATCGAGGACCAGTGAGTAACAAACAAAACCGTGATCCTTTTCAACAAGTTCTCGATACGCTACACTTCGTTTCGCACCCGAACGCACGACGACGGAAATAGATCCCTGACGAACGTTGCGGCCCCGTCAGTCCGAGTGTTCTTCTTAGCGAAGCGGAGAAAAATGTATCGAGGACCAGTGAATAACAAATAAAAGCATGATCCTTTTCAACAAGTTCTCGATACGCTACACTTCGTTTCGCACCCGAACGCACGACGACGGAAATAGATCCCTGACGAACGTTGCGGCCCCGTCAGTCCGAGTGTTCTTCTTAGCGAAGCGGAGAAAAATGTATCGAGGACCAGTGAGTAACAAACAAAAGCGTGATCCTTTTCAACAAGTTCTCGATACCCTACACTTTGTTTCGCACTCGAATGCACGACGACGAAAATAGATCCCTGACAACATTGCAGCGCCGTCAGTCCGAGTGTTTTTCGCAGCGAAGCGGAGAAAAATGTATCGAGGACCAGTGAGTAACAGACAAATCAGAATCTTTTAGCTGGTTTTTGACACACAACACTTCGTTCCGCACTTGAACAGGAAGGTTTTCCGTTTTGTTTAATAAGAATAAATGTAAACTGAAAACCACGGATGCAATATTATACTTTCTGTACCGGTAAGGTAAACCAAAATGTACTTCCTGCTCCCAGCTCACTATTGACCCCTATCTCCCCGCGGTGCTTCTTAATGATTTCGGCACTGATATACAGCCCGAGTCCAAGTCCGGAATACTGTACGCCTGAATAATCCGCCCGGTAATACCGGTCAAAAATATACGGAATCTTATCGGCAGGAATCCCAGGCCCGAAATCTTTTACGGATACTTGTACCTTACCCTCTGTTTTTTCTACGGATATATGGATTTCACGCTGGTCGGGAGCATATTTAACGGCGTTGTTCACAAAGTTCACCACTACCTGTTCAATACGGGCTTCATCGGCTTCAATGAATATGTCTTTGCTGCCCTGCAAAATCAAACGGTACTTTTCCCTCATGCGGATATGACTACAGCAGGTTTCGAGCATTTCATAGAGGTTGAAGGATTTATAATTGAGATGCAGCTGGCCTTCTTTGGTGCGGGTGGTATTAAGCAGGTCATCAATAAGCCCGGTAATTTTCGTGACGCTGGTGTTTGCATGATCAATCAGCTTGATGACCATCGGATGCTGCATATTATCACGGTAACGGTTTAAAAGCTGTAATGAGCCTTTAAGGGTGGTAATCGGTGTTTTGAGTTCATGGCTGGCAATGCTCAAAAAGTCATCTTTGCGCTGCTCTTCCAGCTTTTTCCGGGTAATGTCCTGTACGGTACCTGAAAAATTGGCTTTGGTAAAAATATCGCCATGATAGAGCTTGCCGGTTGAGCGTACCCAACGGATGTCCCCGTCCCGGTATCCTTTAATTGAGTACTCCATGTCTATATTGCCGCCGGTTGTTAAAGCTTCATGCAGTTCACGGGTAACAGTCTCCCTGAATTCCGGGGTGATTTGTTCAAGGGCAGCTTCAAGAGGCATCTCTTCATCAGAATAAAATCCGAATATCTCTTTCAGCCTTTCTGAAGCCGTAAGGACATTGCTTTCTGCGTCAATAAACCAGGTGCCCAGTTCGGACGATTCTATGGCCAGCCGAAGCTTGGCCTCTGCCTCTTCAACAATTTTCCTTGACCGTACTTTTTCAGTGACATCCAGTACGGTAGCGAGCACGGCAATGATGCTCCCACTGAGATCCGTCATGGGCTGATAGAAATAATCCACATACACTACCCTGTCCTCCCCGGTTACCTTGTTTTTAAATATGACTTTCTGCTCACGTTTCTGAAGCATGGATCCTTTTTCAAGGACTTCTTTCCAGAGTGAAGGGAACACCTGGTTTTTAAGTTCCGGGAATACTTCCAGCATAGGCCTGTTCAGCACTTCCTCTTTGGTACGGTTCCAAAATTTGAGCAATGCCTGATTGACGGTAGAAACGATATGTTCAGAACCTGTTAAGACTACTACCGGTGCATGGAGGTTGCTCAGGATATCGGTAAGCCGGTTTTCGCTGGCTTTTAAATCCAGGTTGGATGCCAGCAGGAGTTCCTGTGATTTGTTCAGCTCTTCGTTGATGGCAAGGAGCTCTTCATTCAGCAGCTGTATTTTATTTCTTGATAATACCTGCTCCGTAACAATACTTGCCGTAATCATGATCCCGTTAACCTTTTCCGAATCATCCCTTAAAGACTTATAAACGAAGTTAAAATAGACTTCTTCAATCTTCCCCTGCTGTTCCAGGAGGGCCTTCATCTCATTGCCATAATAGGCTTCTCCGGAAGCATATACATTATCGAGAATCTGAAGGAATTCCTGCCCAATAAGTTCCGGGACGGCTATATGCAGAGGCAAACCTATGATATCTTCCGACTTGCCCCAGGCTTTAAGCACTTCCTTATTCGCTGATTCTATAATCAGTTCCCTGCCCTGAAAAACAGCAATGGCAACTGGTGCATCGGACAAGAGATAACGCAGGCGGCTTTCTGAGTGTGAAAGTGCTTCAGTCCGCATGGCGACACGGGTTTCCAGTTCCTGATTTAAAGCATTGAGGCTTTCCTGGGTGATATAGAGTTCCTCATTGGTAGCGTGAAGTTCTTCATTGGCTGCCGCAAGCTCCTCATTCATGGCCTGTTCCCTTTCCAGAAGCTCCTCACGTTCCCTGGCCACCTGAAGTTCTTTCTGATCCAGGACTTCCCGGGTAACATCTTTTGCCGTATGGTAAATAGCATATACAGTTCCCTGTGCATCTTTAACGGCAATATAGGAATAGTCAAAATAATACAGCTGAAGCTTCCCATCCACGATCAATTCTGCTGCAATGGCTTTTCCGATATTATCCACTCCGGTATTCCATACTTCCTGCAGCATGCCTACGAAGGGCTGATTGGAAATTTCAGGCAATGCTTCGGACAGGGTGAGCCCGACTACAGATCCGGATTTACCCCAGGCAGCCAACATGGCGGGATTAGCCAGTTCGATACGTATTTCCTCACCCGTGTAGACGGCCACCGGATGTTCGGCATGCAGGCAGAGAATGTTTAATAGGTCTGTGTTTTCCAGTCTGGTAGGACGATACATAATTGGGTGCGGGAAGTTCGTTAATGGTGAATCTGAACGTCGATTCTGCTGATAAGGTCATCAATATCGAACGGCTTAGAGATAAAGTCATCTGCTGAACAGAGACCTTTCATACGTTCCATGTTGGCATTGGCAGTCATAATGATCACGGGAATATGTTTCGAGGCTTCATTATTTTTAAGGGTATTGCATACTTCAATTCCGTTGCCATCCGGCAACATGACATCAAGCAGGAACAAATCGGGACCGGTTTCCGGATGTCCGGTCATAAATTCAGAAACCGTCGGAAACCCATGTACATTATAATCCTGCTCCAAAACCATTTGGATGAGCTCCAGGATTTCTTCACTGTCCTCCAGGACACAAATATTCTTATTCATTCATTAATCAGTAAGCTCAGGTACATGATCAGCATTTCCTGTACCTTAAATTTTCCCGTGTACATAACACAAACCCTATGTGAATCAGTATCATTGCCTTATTGCAGCATAATTAAATCCATATGCATTGATAACCGGTTTGATTAGAAGCAAAATTTATTCCATATGATTAAAAATCAAGGATATTTTAATGGATTTTTAACAAAGCTGACAGATCTTTTTTAAAGCATTACGCAGGAACCTGAAACCTTATTTCTAATCAGTTGCCGTTTTATATAAGATTAATTTCATCCCTTGTTGCGACCAGCTTTCTGGCATTGAATCTTATTTCATATTATTTTAAAACTGATTCCCCATTAAAATCATATGCTGAACAAGAATATTTTAATACCTTCAAAATAAAAAACTGATTTTCAGGTTATGAAATAAGAATTGATATTTCATTACACCAACCTTATGAACTGTAAACTTATTATGTATTGTATATGAGCCGGTTACCAATCCCGATATTTACTGATGTAAAACTGATTCCAGGCGTTATGATGTTTACCGCGGGAGGTAAGCTGTTTATTACCAGGAAATTAATATATCACTAAAGGTGCAATGCAACACATACGATCATCAAGATAGGTCTGTGCAATATTAAAAAAAAGTATTATTTTTGCTTAAGTACAGGATTATTTCCATACTCTTTCACCCATCATTTTGAGCCTATTCCATATTTATAGAATATTAAAAATCAATCACATGAGAAAAATAATTTTACTCTTCCTATTTATCCTAAGTATTCCCGTTTTCTCTCAGATTAAAGTACTGAAAAATGAAAGCCTTGTAGAAATCGGTAAAGATAATTCTGTGGGCCTTTATAAAAAAGGAGATAAATTCACGGTTAATTATCAGGATCTGAATACGGCCAACCTGAATACATTCAGGTCTTTTTCTTTCCAGAACATCAACGGCGATGTATCGGGGCTGTATAAAATGATCACCGACGGGTTTATTGATACCCCTGACGGAAATATTGTACTGGAGATGCCGAACGATATTATTGAGCTGCATTATGAAAAAAATTACGGGCAGCCTACTGTTCAGATTATTCAGTTCATTAATAAAAACAGGAAGTACATGGGTAAATCCCAGTTCCTGAATAAGAAACAGATCGATAAAATATTCGGGAGATCGAACGGCAAATTTACACTTTACGATAAACCTGCATCCGTCAATGGTACTGCCGGACAGAAACAGGCAGTGAATCCTATGCCTGCATCATCCCCTGCCCCTGCCAACAGCGGAAAAGATAGAAAATCCAAAAAATAATCTTAATCTGATGATATCGCTTAACTCATTCTTCGTGAATGAGTTTTTTTATTTTATTTTTGCAAAAAGATCTTTATCCATTATGAGCCTTCAAATACAACACCTGACCAAAAAATTCGGAGAACAGACTGCTCTCAGCGACGTCAACATCTCTATCGGAAACAATGAAATTATCGGGCTTTTAGGTCCTAACGGTGCAGGAAAATCCACTCTGATGAAATCTATCGTAGGTGCCCTGAAAATAGATGAAGGTGAAATCATATTCAATGGTAAAAATATTGCCGAGCATGAAACCGAAAGTAAAAAAAGCATCGGGTTCCTTCCGGAAAACAATCCGCTGTACCTGGAAATGTATGTTAAGGAATACCTTCAGTTTATTGCCAATATCCATCAGCTTCCAGAAAACAGGATTGAAGAAGTGATTGAACTGGTAGGCATCACGCCGGAAAGGTCAAAAAAGATCGGCCAGCTTTCAAAAGGATACAAACAGAGGGTTGGCCTCGCACAGGCCATCATCCATCAGCCTGACCTGCTGATCCTGGACGAACCGACCAATGGTCTTGACCCGAATCAGATCATTGAGATCCGTAACGTTATCCGTGAGATAGGAAAAGAAAAGACGGTGTTGCTTTCCACACACATCATGCAGGAAGTGGAAGCCCTGTGTTCCCGTGTCATCCTGATCCACAAGGGACATATCCTCCAGGACTGTCCGATCGGTGAATTCAAAGGAAGGTTCGAAAGCTTGGAAGAAGCCTTTACCAGCTATACCCGGAACGCAGCCGCCAACTAATGGCTTTATATTTGATCGGAATAACCATAACAACCCATCAAATACACCACCATGATCAAAACAGTTTTGGCAGTAATCTGCCTGACAGCAGTCTCTTCAGTATCATATGCGAATATCTCTGTGACTGAAGCCGTTCAAAGCGAATACACACAGAAAGTACCGAAAACGGTCATCATCAAAACCAAAAAGTTCAAGATCAGGATTGACCAGCAGCCCAACGGACAATACCTGTATCAGTCGTGGCCCGTTAACGGCAGGCTTACCTCAAAGCCGAGCATGATCATCAGCAATGGTGAAATGATTCTGGACGGGAGCGGCGGCAATTATTATTACGAATTTCAGAACGAAGGTTATACCTATCAGGTCTGGAGGAATTACCTGACCGATTCTGCAAAAAAGGCTCCTTACACCCTGAAGGTTACAGATCCTGAAGGCCAGGTGGTAGCCAGTGATAGTGGTTATATTGTTAAGAATTAATATGCTCCGGTTCCTATTGAACCGGAGTTTTTTCTGGAATTTCTGATGATGGCAGAGCTGTAAAAAACCTGCTTGTCACGAAACTTTCCCCCGCTGCCTGATAACCGATGTTGAAGATCTGCTCCAGGCGTTCCTTTCTTCTTTCAAATGTACCGTATGTAGACAGTTCCTGTGAGGAAATAAACCAGTCGCAATGGTCAAATTTAATTTTCTCAACCCGGTAGGACAGCAGGTCATAGGATCTTGAAACAATCGATTTTATAGATTTCAGATCATCGATTTTAATATCGTGGGGAGGGGAAACAAAGACTCCGATCAGCCTGTCACATTCTGCCCGGATGATATCAGCGGGAAAATTATTCAGGACGCCGCCGTCACAGTACATTTCATCATCAATGATATAGGGGGTGGTAATCCCAGGAATGGAACAGGAGGCAATAATAGCATCCACTACCCTGAAGTCCTTACTGAATACCGTTTCTGTTCCTTTTATAAGTTCTGTAGCAACGATCCTTACTTCCTTATTCAGGTCTCCCAGCTTCATATCCCCGAAAATCGGGTTCAGGTAATTCCTGAAAATCACCGATGAGACCAGTCCCGGCTGGTTGAATGCAAAATGTTTCCAGTTGAAGAAGTAAACGGATTTGAAAAATTCAAGAATCTCTTCCGGGGTCTTGCCTACCGCATACAGGCAGCCCACAATAGAACCGGCACTGCAGCAGGAAAGGATATCTATTTCAATGTTTTTCTCACGTAAGAATTTCAGGACTCCTGCGTGAGCAATCCCCTTGGTTCCCCCGCCGGATAAAACAAGTCCGGTTTTTTCAAAATTCATTGGATAAATGTAAGAAAACATCCCTGAATACAGGATTTAAGGTTTCTAAATTTATGTTAAATGTTTTTGAATCCTCTGTAACGTTTCAGAGAAATAGAGATAAGAACTTATGAAGAAAAATCTTATCCTGTTTGATACTCACCGGTCCTCGATACATTTTTCTCCGCGTTGCTGCGAAAAAAAACTCGAACGGACGGAGCCGCAGTGTTTGTCAGGAATAGGTTTCCGTCGCCGTCCGTTCGAGTGCGCAACGCAGTGAAGCGTATCGAGAACTTGTTGAAAAAGAATCACACTTTAGTTTATTAATCACCAGTTCTCGATACATTTTCTCCGCTTTGCTGCGAAAAAAACTCGAACGGACGGGGCCGCAATGTTTGTCAGGGATAGGTTTCCGTCGCCGTCCGTTCGAGTGCGCAACGCAGTGAAGCGTATCGAGAACTTGTTGAAAAAGGATCACACTTTAGTTTATTAATCACCGGTTCTCGATACATTTTTCTCCGCCTTGCTGCGAAAAAAACTCGAACTGACGGGGCCGCAATGTTTGTCAGGGTTAGATTTCCGTTGTCGTCTGTTCGAGTGCGCAACGCAGTGAATCGTATCGAGAACTTTTTGAAAAAGGATCACACTTTAGTTTATTAATCACCGGTTCTCGATACATTTTTCTCCGCTTCGAAAAAAACTCGAACGGACGGGGCCGCAATGTTTGTCAGGGATAGGTTTCCGTCGCCGTCCGTTCGAGTGCGCAACGCAGTGAAGCGTATCGAGAACTTGTTGAAAAAGGATCACACTTTAGTTTATTAATCACCGGTTCTCGATACATTTTTCTCCGCCTTGCTGCGAAAAAAACTCGAACTGACGGGGCCGCAATGTTTGTCAGGGATAGATTTCCGTTGTCGTCTGTTCGAGTGCGCAACGCAGTGAATCGTATCGAGAACTTTTTGAAAAAGGATCACACTTTAGTTTATTAATCACCGGTTCTCGATACATTTTTCTCCGCGTTGCTGCGAAAAAAAACTCGAACGGACGGGGCCGCAATGTTTGTCAGGGATAGATTTCCGTTGTCGTCTGTTCGAGTGCGCAACGCAGTGAATCGTATCGAGAACTTTTTGAAAAAGGATCACACTTTAGTTTATTAATCACCGGTTCTCGATACATTTTTCTCCGCGTTGCTGCGAAAAAAAACTCGAACGGACGGGGCCGCAATGTTTGTCAGGGATAGATTTTCGTTGTCGTCTGTTCGAGTGCGCAACGCAGTGAATCGTATCGAGAACTTGTTGAAAAAGGATCACACTTTAGTTTATTAATCACCGGTTCTCGATACATTTTTCTCCGCCTTGCTGCGAAAAAAAACTCGAACTGACGGGGCCGCAATGTTTGTCAGGGATAGATTTCCGTTGTCGTCTGTTCGATTTCTATGACATATGCAAACGATTTTCATACACTGAATTATTTTTAATAATGGCGTAAACCCGGTGTATTATTTTGTTTCTGATTGCATTTAATACGGACATCTTATTTTTTCCCTCCAGGACTTTTCTCTGATAGTATACAGCAAGATCGTTTTTTAGTCTTATAGAGCTTAAAGCTGCCAGATGTAAAATCTTTTTTAAATCCTTATCAGCCATGGTAGAGACTCTGGGTTTGTAGTAAATGGATGATCCCGAGCGGTGTTCAAAGGGAACCACACCTGAATAACATGCCATTTTCCTGGCTGATTGTATTTCAGTAAAGCCATTGGTCTTAACAAGTAACAGGCTGGCCAATACCTTTCCAACTCCGGGAATAGTCTGGATCCTTTCATATTGATCCTTTAATATTTCGTTACATTCAATAATTTCTACGATCTTCTTCTCAATAGATTTAATCTGCTTATCGATCAATAAGATCATTTCCTGATTCAATTTCAGGATGTCCTGATCTGTGTGATGCTTCAGGAATTCCAGATCCTTCATCTGTCTTGATAAGCCTGATCGTATCTTTACCCTATGCCTGCGTTCTGCATTAAGCAGGCTGAGCTTTTGGATATCCGGTGATTTGCAGACCCAGGGTGCCAGGTCCATGTAGTTTTTCTCAATAAAAAGACAGATTCTCTGACTGTCGATTTTATCATTTTTACCTCTTAAAAGTCCGATGCTTTTCTTGAGATGAAGGGGGTTGATAACATATACCAAAAGCTTCATACGGCTGAGCACCTCATAAAGCTCAAAGTTATACCGTCCTGTATTTTCCATAGCCACAATGGTATCCGCATTATCCGCATAGCGCTTTAAAAATCTTTTGATATCCTTAGAGCTGTTATTGATCTGGCAATGTTCTGTCACCGCATTTTTACGGATACAAATATCCAGGGTTGATTTACTGATGTCAATTCCAATAAAAACTTTTTCCATACATTTGTTTTAATCAATTAAAGAGAAATTTATCATGAACTCAACTCCTTAATAATGGGTTTTAATCCCGAATTTCTATCTGAGTTTTTGATAAAAGAGTGCTTAAGTCTGAATCGAACGATGAGTTGTACTCTGAGTAGGGCAATAGTTTACTTAAGCACTTTTCTCTTATTCTAAAATATTACTTTTTTCTTTATACAAATCTAAAGGAGTACGCAACGCAGTGAATCGTATCGAGAACTTTTTGAAAAAGGATCACACTTTAGTTTATTAATCACCGGTTCTCGATACATTTTTCTCCGCTTTGCTGCGAAAAAAACTCGAACTGACGGAGTAGAAATTATTGTTATATGATTGGTTTATTGACAGTTTATCATAAAAAAGGCCCGGAAAATCCGGGCTTTGCTATATAGAATAATTAATATTGATGTGAATACTTAGATATGAATCACCTCACCGTAAGCAGCAGCGGCAGCTTCCATAATCGCTTCGGAAACGGTCGGGTGCGGGTGGATAGACTTGATGATCTCATGTCCTGTGGTTTCCAGTTTCCTGGCGACTACAGCTTCTGCAACCATATCGGTAACGCCGTCACCGATCATGTGGCAACCTAACCACTCTCCGTATTTGGCATCGAAAATTACTTTGATGAAACCATCGGTATTTCCGTTGGCTGTTGCTTTTCCGCTGGCAGAAAGAGGGAACTTCCCTACTTTGATTTCATATCCTTTTTCTTTAGCCTGTTTTTCAGTAAGGCCTACGGAAGCTACTTCCGGATGGCAATATGTACATCCTGGGATGTTGCCATAGTCGATTTTCTCTACATGCATTCCCTTGATCTTCTCCACACAGGTGATTCCTTCTGCGGAAGCAACGTGTGCCAGAGCCTGGGTAGGGATGATATCCCCGATGGCATAATATCCCGGTACGGAAGTTTCATACCATTCGTTCACCAATACCCTTCCTTTATCTGTCTGGATGCCCACTTCTTCAAGGCCGATATTCTCAATGTTCGCAGCAATTCCTACCGCAGACAATAAGATATCCGCTTCAAGAGTGATGTTGCCTTTAGCTGTTTTCACAGTAGCCTTAACTCCTTCTCCGCTGGTATCGACACTTTCTACAGATGCATTGGTCATAATCTCGATTCCGGTCTTCTTAAGGGATTTCTCCAGATGTTTAGAGATTTCCTCATCTTCCACAGGAACGATGTTCGGCATGAATTCAACGACGGTCACTTTTGTCCCCATCGTGTTATAGAAATCGGCAAACTCAACCCCAATCGCTCCGGAACCTACTACGATCATAGATTTCGGTTGTTCAGGTAAAGACAATGCCTGTCTGTATCCGATTACTTTTTTACCATCCTGAGGCAGGTTCGGCAATTCTCTGGAACGGGCTCCTGTAGCGATGATGATATGGGTCCCGGTATATTCCGTTACTTTACCTTCCTGATCGGTTACAGAAACTTTTTTGCCCTTCTGAACTTTCGCTGTTCCCAGAATGACATCGATTTTATTTTTTTTCATCAGGAATTCAATCCCTTTGCTCATTTTGTTCGCTACGCCACGGCTTCTCTGAATAACATTCGGGAATTCAAAGCTTCCTTCTACTTTATTCAGTCCGTAATCTTCAGCATGGTTGATATAATGAAATACCTGAGCAGATTTCAGCAAAGCTTTAGTAGGAATACATCCCCAGTTCAGGCAGATCCCTCCAAGGTTTTCTTTTTCGATGATCGCAGTCTTGAAACCCAGCTGTGCCGCTCTGATTGCTGTAACGTATCCACCAGGACCACTTCCGATGACAATAATATCGTAGTTCATTAGTATAAAATTTTTATGCGAATTTAAGGAAAAAATATCGGATAAGAAATGAAAAAGCAACCGGTAAAGGCTGCTTCTGTGATTTTGAATTTATTTTTTGCTGTAGGAGACCCTCCATACGATTCCGCTTACATCGTCTGCTACCAGTAACGATCCGTCAGCAAGCTGCAGGACACCTACAGGACGCCCGTACACATCGCCTTTTTCCTTATCCGCTATAAAGCCTGTTAAAAACGGCTCATAAGATCCGGAAGCCTTTCCATTGGCAAACGGCACAAATGCAACCTGATAACCGGCCAGTGAAGATCGGTTCCACGAGCCATGCTGCCCAATGAATGCCCCATTTTTATACTTCTGCGGAAACCGGGTTCCTGTATAAAAATCCAGTCCCAGCGATGCGGTATGGGAGCCCAGTGGCACGTCGGGAACAATGGTCTTGGCTACCAGATCAGGTCTCTCTCCTTTTCTTCTCGGGTCTTCATGATTCCCGAAATAAGCATACGGCCAGCCATAAAATGCCCCTTTCTTAACACTGGTCAGGTAATCCGGAACGAGTTCGTCGCCCAGCTCATCCCTTTCGTTCACTACGGTCCACAATGCTCCTGTTACTGGGTTCCAGCTCATTCCTACCGGATTCCTGAGTCCTGATGCAAAGATTACTTCCCCGCTTCCGTCAGGATTTATTTCCAGTATATTGGCTCTCCGTACTTCATTTTCCATTCCGTTTTCGCCCACATTACTTCCTGAGCCAACCGAAACATAGATTTTCGACTGGTCTTTATTGGCAATTAAATTTCGTGTCCAGTGATTGTTATAGCCTCCGGCCGGAAGGTTCAGGATTTTCTTTCCCGGCTGGGATATTTTCAGTTCGCCCTGCTGGTAAGGATACATCCAAAGGCCGTCTGTATTGGCAACATAGAATTTATTCTTGATGACCAGCATCCCGTAAGGCTGGTTCAGATTGTCCAGGAAAACGGAAGACGTTTCCGGAATACCGTCTTTATCAGCATCCCTGTAAACCAATATCCTGTTGGCCGATTTACCGCCCACTTCCGCACCGCTTTTTCCGCTGATGTCATTTTTAACTTTCTCTGTAGCAGACCGTTCAGAATTGGACAACACCACAAAGACATCCCCGTTCGGTCCCTGAATCATGTTCCGCGGACTTTTGATATTTTCCGCAAAGCGGGTAACCGTAAAGCCTTCAGGAGCCGTCGGAGTTTTTCCTGCCGGCCATCCGATCACATTGCTGAATTTATTTTTGGCTCCTTTTTCATCCGGCGCCGGAAGTTTCAAGGTATCGGTCTGGGTAGCCACTTCACTTTTGGATGTGGTATCCTGCTTTTTCTGGTCTTTGCAGCCAGCCAGCAGAACCATAACAGAAGGTAGAAGGTATTTTTTCATAGGTATAAGTAATTTTTAATCGGTGGATAGAATATTCCTTATCTCTGTTACAAAAACCATTCCCTGTTTTGGAAAGAAAGAAATACGGTAGCGTGATCAGCCAAAAGGTAGAAATTGACCCATTTAGCCATTCACCCTTTGCTTTTCGCGCGGCCTCCGGCCGCGCGAAAAGCAAAGGAATTCAAAATGACTCATTCATATCACTGTATAACCGCATGCACAATATTCTTCCTGTTCCAGGTATACGAGACATGAATGGTACCGTCTGAAGCCTGGATCACGGAAGGATAAGAATATTCATCACCGTCTTTACCATTTTCCAGCACCAGGACATCTTTCCATTGCTGACCGTCCTTAGAAATGGCCACATTGAGCTTCGTGCGTCCTTCCCACCAGTTTTTCCCGCTGATTTCAGGATTATATACAATAAGCAGCCAGTTATTTTTCAGCCGGATGGCATCAGTCCCTGAATTAGGATTGGCAAGGCTGGTTTCCTTCCAAAGCGTCCACTGCCTTCCGTGGTCATAGGAAAATGAGGTCATGACTTTGTTCTGCTGGCTACGGGCGAGAAGCTGAAGTGTGCCGTTCCTGTATTCAATAATGCTGGGCTGGATGACCTGCACGTCTTTCTGGTTGTAGTTAACGGGAATAATTTTCCAGGTCTTTCCGTGGTCAGTGCTCCATTCGAGATGAACCTTCCAGTCCTTTTCGGTAAATTCTTTGCTGGAAGGTGATACAAGATCTCCGTTCCTAAGCATCAGCGGACGGTTCTTTACCGGTCCTATCAGGCCTTTCAGTCCCTGAGCTTCCGACCAGGTTTTTCCGTTATCAGCCGAGGTGTTGAGCCAGCCGCTCCACGCCCTTGGATTGGGTCCTGCTTTATAAAACAAAAGTACCGAATCCGTTTTGGGAAGGGTATACAGTACAGGATTCCATGTTGGATAGGTCGTGTTCCCTGATACTTTTCCGTCGGCAACAGCTTCGGGAACAGACCAGCTCTGATGATTCCATCCGGACAGCCAGATTTTTACTGAAGGGGCTCCCTCATGGTCACCTCCGAACCATGAACAGAGGATGTTCCCGTCTTTTGTTTCCGTTAATGTGGAAGCATGGCACTGGCGAAATCCCGCCGTGTTTTCCGTAAATATTTTTTCCCTGGAAATCAAGACAGGCTGATAGCCTGTACAGGAAGCCAACAGAAGAAGAAAATATATTGAAATCCAGGGTTTCATCAGTGGACGGTTATGTTCTGCTTCAGAGGCAGGTTTTTCGACGAGTTGCCCACCATAATCCTGTAGGTTCCTTTTTCCACCGTCCACTTCATCTTTTCATCAAGGAACTGCAGCTGCTGTACGGGAACCTCGATCATTACCTGTTTGGATTCTCCCGGTTGTAAATGGACTTTCTGAAAGCCTTTCAGCTCAATAACCGGCCGGGAAACCGAAGCCAGGAGGTCTTTAACATACAGCTGGACAACTTCGCTGCCTGCTTTTGACCCCGTATTTTTTACCGTTACCTGTGCCTGTATGGTGTCAGCCGGAGCATATTCTGACCGGTTAAGCTTCAGGCCAGAGATCTCAAATGTGGTATAGCTTAATCCGAAACCGAACGGATACAATGGCTCGCCGCTCAGGTCATAATAATCGTTTCCTCTTCCGGTAGGATGGTGGTTGTAGCTCAGCGGAAGCTGTCCTTCCTCAACCGGGAAGGTTAACGGAAGCTTGCCCGAAGGATTTTCTACTCCGAAAAGTATTTTAGCAACGGCATTCCCTCCTTCTTCACCGGGATACCAGACATCTAAAATAGCCCCTGCCTTATCTTTCCAGGAAGTTGTCTTAATGGCTGAACCTCCTACCAATACCACGGTTACCGGCTTGTTCAGCTTGGAAACTTCGCTGATGAATGCTTCCTGGTTACCAGGCAGGCTCAGTGACGACCTGTCCTGGAATTCTCCTTCGTGAATGCCTGCCGCTATGATGATGTAGTCAGCATTCTGAGCCATCTTCACGGCATCACTAAAATCTTTCTGATAGTTTTTAAGCCCGTAATTCCAGACCAGTTCTATATTGGCTTCACCCCGGTCTTCCCGGAACTCAACCTTCAGATCGTACTTTTGGCCTTTTACGAACTCAACTTCAACGGTTTTGGTGGAATAGCTCAGCTTTTCCCATTGATCGATCATCAGCGTTCCGTTCAGGTACATCCTGAAACCATCATTTCCACGAAGGCCTATGTGGTATTTCCCCGTTTCCGGTGCTTCCAGCTGCCCTTTCCAGCGGACACTGTATTGGTCGGGCTGAAGCTTTTCAGGATTCGGTGAATACAAAGTCCATTTAAAATCCAGCTGCTGGTCCAGCCTTTCAAAAGCAGGGCTGCCGCTCAGATCCGTATCCGAGAAATAACTTCCTTTCAATCCTTTCAGGGTATTAACGGATAAGAATTTTGCCGGAACGGTAGTCAGGTTTTTTACATCCCAGTCAATTCCTCTGGAATAATCGATTATAATATTTTTGTCTGCCGTAAATTTTTTAATTCCTTCCAGGATGCTTGTTTTCCCATTTCCGGGACCGGAGTATCCGCCCAGCCTTGCGTCTGCGGCATCAGTACCGACGACTAAAATATGTTTAACCGTTTCCGGAACCGGAAGGGTATGGTTGTTATTCTGTAGCAGGACAAATGATTCTAAGGCGGCTTTTTCAGCAACAGGCTTGTGGTTCAGCAGTTTCAGCTGCCTGATATCTTTACCGGAAACATACGGGTTTTCAAACAGTCCCAGTTCGAATTTGGCTCTCAGCACGCGGGAAACGGCATCATCAATGCGTTCCCGGCTGATCCTTCCGTCCAGAAACGGCGGAATAAAAAGTTTGTAGTGCTGGTATTCGGTCTGGAAAATCACATCCAGTCCTGCATTGATGGCCTGTGCAGAGGCATCATCATAATCTTTGGCCGTAAAATGCAGGACATTGGCCCCGCCTACAGCGCTTGCATCGCTGATGACAAATCCTTTAAAGTTCCATTCCTTTTTCAGTTTTTCGGTCAGCAGCCACTCATTTGCCGTGGAAGGCCTTCCATCCAGCAGGTTATAAGAAGTCATCACCGAACGGCTTCCTCCCTGGATAAATGCCTCATGAAAAGGAACCAAATGGGTTTCTTTCAGGTACCTGCGGCTCCAGTGGATCGGGTAAGAATCCCTTCCGCCCTCACCTACATTGGCTAAAAAGTGCTTTGGCGTGGTAATGATCCCGGCCTGTTCAAAAGGAGTGACAAAACTTACGCCCATCACCGAAGTGAGGAATGGATCTTCGCCATAGGTCTCTTCCGTCCTTCCCCAACGGACATCACTCGCTAAGTTCACCACCGGTGTCAGGATCTGGCGGATCCCTCTCAGCCGGGATTCCCGGGCAATGGCCGAAGCGACTTCTTTCATCAGCTCCGGATTAAAGGAGGCAGAAAGTCCGATTGCCTGCGGAAAAGCCGTAGCTCCTTCCCTGACCAGCCCGTGCAAAGCCTCATCAAACGGGATGACAGGAATGCCCAGCCTTGATTTTTCAACAAAGTATTTCTGGATCGCATTGATTTTCGCAGCCAGGCGTTCCGCCTTCTCATCGGCATTGTATTTCAGCATCTGCCCGGCAGCCCCTCCACCGCTATTGGCAGCGCTGACCTGCAATCCGAAAATGCCGTGGCTGTACTGGCCTTCAGGAACACGGTCCAGGTCTCCGGGAATCATAAAACACTGCCAGAACTTCTCCTCCGGTGTCATCCGGCTCAACAAGTCTCTGACCCGGACTTCCACCGGCTGTTTCGGGTCTTTGTATAAAGGTTTCTGTGCCTGGATCAGCACAGCCTGAAACAGGATTAAAATTGCTGTTGTCCTGAAACGGTACCTCCTCATAATTCTGTCATTTGAATTACGGTTGAATAGGTAAGTTTTGCGCTTTTAGGAATCATGACTTCCACCGTATTGCCGGATTGTTTCCACTGGATTTTTGAGGAAGTTCCCAATACATTTAGTTTTTTGGGCCTGTATTGTTCAGGAAGGGTAAAGCTGATGGTTGAGGGAGCTTTATAATCTGAAGATTCACTGATATGGAAGACATTCACTGTTTTTCCGTCTTTGCTCCGGGTAAAATATATCTGCCCCTCATGGTATGGTGCAATACTTCTGGTGCCGAATACTGCCGATCCGTTGACGTCCATCCATGCGGCAATTTCCTTCAGCCTTTCATAGACCACAGAATCATAGTCTCCGTTAGGACCGGGAGCAATATTCATCAGGTAGTTGCCTCCCCTGGAAATGATCTTAATAAGGGTTTCAATGATTTTCTGCGAGGATTTATAACGGTCGTTTGGGACATAGGAAAATGAATCACCCATGGTGATGCAGCTTTCCCATGGAATAGAAAGAGCGTTTTCGGGAACTGCCTGTTCAGGCGTCACATAATTTTCCCATTTTCCGGGCACGGTCCGGTCCACGATGATGATTCCCGGCTGGTTCCTGCGTGCCATGGTCCCGATTTTATCCATATCAATGTCCTGCTCTACTTTGATGGTCCGCTGCCATTCCACTTTGGGATCTATGGTATTGAAAGGTCGTACCCAGCCTCCATCCAGCCACAGGATATCTACTTTTCCGTATTTTGAAGTGATCTCATTCAGCTGATTGAAGGTAAATTTTTTGAAGCTTTCCCAACGTTCGGGATATTTTTTAGGGTCGTAATTCACATTTCGGTCCTTAGGCGGGAAATAGGGCCACCAGTAATTATCGGAATGCCAGTCGGGTTTGGAAAAGTAAGCCCCGATCTTAAATCCGTCCGCCCTGAATGTATTGAAGATTTCTTTGGTCACATCCGCTTTCGGGTTTTTGGAAAACGGGGTTTTCGGGGACGTGATCTTATAATCGGATTCCTGGGTATCAAACATGGCAAAACCGTCATGGTGCTTGGTAGTAAATACCACATATTTCATTCCTGCCTTCTTCGCTGCCTCTGCCCATTTCTTCGGGTTGAACTGAACGGGATTGAAGGTCGTCTGGAGATTTTCGTAATTTGTGACATAATCGTTATAGGTTGCGCCATGTTCCGGCTTGCGCTGCGTCCAGGATTCATCTTCCGGGCACAGGCTCCAGCTTTCAACGATGCCCCACTGGCTGTAGGTCCCCCAATGCATGAACAGTCCGAACTTCAGGTCCTGCCACTCTTCCAGATTCTGCACCACCAACGGATCATCCGGCTCCCGATACCCTTCAGACACATTATGCGCCTGCGAAAAAAGAGTTGTAGAGCCCATCAACAAAGAAAAAAACAAAGCTGCAGTTTTGCACTTCCGGATCATACAGTATACTTTCCGCTAAAGTAATCATCCTGCGATAATCTCACAACTGTAGGGATTGGAATATGTTGGAAGAATTTGGAAGCTTACATTATATGGAAGAATGTAATTGGTTATTATTATTTAATGCTTCTTTTGAAAGGTTTAAAGGATTCGAATAATCAGTGGATCTTTTCAATAGATTTATTTAATCAGGTCCTTCAGAGCAGCCTCCATATCCGGATAAGCAAAACTGAACCCGCTGTGCAACAGTTTTTCAGGATAGACATTCCGGCTTTTCAGCAGAAGTTCGGTTTCAGTCCGTAGAAAGAAAGAAGCGATTTTCAGTTGCCATACCGCAGCATTAAGTCCGAATGGCATCTTCATCCGCTTCCTGAGCTTATTCATCATTTCCGCATTGGTCAGCGGCTGTGGTGCAGTAACATTGATCACTCCTGAGATTTCTGCATGATCAATGATCCATTCCAAAGCCCTGCAGAAATCACCGATGTGGATCCAACTCACTTTTTGTCTGCCACTGCCTTGCCTTCCGCCAAGGAAAAGTTTCGTAACGGCTTTCAGTTTCGGAAATGCGCCTCCGCTGTTGCCCATCACAATGGAAGTCCGTAAAGCCACTTTCCGGATTTCCGAGTTTTCTGCCCTGAAAAATTCAGCTTCCCAGCTTTTGCAGATGTTCATTGAAAAATCATCCCCGATGATGCCGTTGGCTTCTGTATTCAGATGCTGTTCCGAATGGTCATAAATCGTTGCCGAACTGGCATTCAGCCATATTTTGGGGGGATGGGCGCATTGGTCGACAGCCTGTTGTAAAACCCTTGTACTGTCAATCCTTGAAGTATAAATCTCCTGTCTGTTCTTTTCGGTGTACCGGCAGTCGACGGACTTCCCGGTAAGGTTGATCAGCACATCCGCTCCCTCAAGATAGTCTTTCCAGTCTCCCAGGGTGCGGGCATCCCAATAGATTTCATGTTCCTGTCCAGGCTGACGGGTCAGAATGAATACGCGATGTCCTCTTGATGTAAAAAACTTTTTCAGGCGGTCTCCAAGGAATCCTGTTCCGCCGGCAATGATGATTTTCATGATGTGTTGTATTGTATTCATGTACAATGTATTAATGTATCGGTAGGTTCAATTGATGGATTTAGATCAAAGGTAAAGAATGGATCAATGTTGTTGATCTTATTAGAGATCTATTCATTACTGACCCATGATTAATCAAGCCGGATCCGCTAGGCGACATATTTTTTGACTTTCACTTCCACCGCCGAACCTTCTGCGAGCATGACGGAGATAGGCTGTTGCTGGCCGAGGCAGGCAAAGTCAGTTCCGTACATCTTCTGGAAATCGAGGTCCAGTTGATGGTCTTTCACCGGGTACCAGTCCCACTTCGGATGGCAGACCTCATATTCCGAAGTCCTGTTTTTCATTTTGGTAAAGCCGTAATAATGTTCGGTAATAAATTCAAACTCCGAGTCTGAGTCCATTGGTAGTGCCCTGTTTTCAGCAATCACTTCCATAGAATGCCAGCTTTTGAGGAAATTCATATTTTGTGTATTAATGTATTTACGTATTAATGTATAATGTATAATGTATAATGTTTAATGTATAAATTTATAGTGCTTTAACATTAATCTATAATCTATAATAATTTTCAGGGTTTGTCACGTGCTTTCGGCACATTGCTTCAGATAGCGGTTCCTGTCCTCCAGAAGATTTTTCAGATAACGGGTCAGATAAAGTGCATTGAATGCCTTGCCGATGATTCCGAAAGGGGATTCAAATTCAAAAATATCCGTCATCACGGTTGCTTTTCCTTCAGTCCTGAATATATGTTGATGGTGCATGGACCGGAAAGCGCCCTGGATCATGATATCGGTGAATTCATAGGGCCTTTTCATACTGATGATTTTTGAAGTGAGTGTCTGCTGTATGCCCAGATGCCGTGCTTTCCAGGTAACTGTCTCACCGGTTTCAATCAATCCTGATGTCCGTCCGGCGATAGCTATTTCTTCCGTATCCGACATTGAGCTGCGATGGACATCAATATTCCTTGCCAGCTCAAATACGGTATGGATATCAGCATTGATCTTTGTTTTGAGGGTAACGACAGGCATCGCTTTTAATGATTATGATTATGTTTCAACATTTCATTTTCTTTTACATTCCGGTAATCCCGATAGCAGATCAGGTAATAAGCGATGGCAAGCACCGGTGTACCGAAGATGCCAAACGCAAACATACCATACATAAAACCGACTATTGAATCCTGGAGTTTTAAAACGCAGGCAACGATGAGGATCAGGAACAGCAGCATAAAAGCCATGCTGATCCTGTGATAGATTTTGAATGCATTGGATTGAACATATTCTTTGTTAAAACATCTTTTGGTAGAACTTATGATGTGTGCCAGGGCTATCACAAAATACACCATAACCGATGCGGCTGAATGCAATACGGCGATATCTATGACGAGAATAATAATAAAAGTCAGGATAAGGTACAACTGGATATTGAAATCCAAAACAATAAAATTTTTCATAGCACAATGTTTCTAAGATTGGTTTTAATACCGGCAGGGATTTAAAAATTCAGGAAATCCCCGCGGGTTCTTTCGTTCTGAAGTTTGAATGTAACGTACATCCAGATTTTAAAAAGTATATTTTTCATTTTTACGGATTGGTTTTATGGGAAGCATGTCTGCGGCCTTTGAGGAATAACAGAAGGTTCAGGAACATCATGATGCCGAGGTAAATGGAAAACTTGCCGATCTTTTCGCTCAGGCTGACCACCAGGCTTTCTACGGTTTCAATACGGTACAGTTCGATGATGCAGAGCGCAAAGCCGATATTCAGAAGGTAAAAGCCGATTTTAAACAGGGAATTGGTCGCCATTGCAATGTCCTGCTTCTGGTGGAAAATATCCATCATGAATGTTTTGGAGTTTTTAAAAAGAAACTGGGATACGGTAACGGTAAGGATGAGCACTACCGGAAGGTAAATCATGTACGCTGAAAAGTTGTACGTTGCGGGGGTTAAGATGGTTGCTGTCATGATCATTTATTTTAGGATTATTTTTTTTCTTAAAAAATACAGGGCAAACAGGTTGATATAATGCAGGACACAGAGGATGAGCACCATATTCCCGATGCGTACCGCCGTCACGGAAAGCAGCTGTTCCGCAGAAGCTATCGGTGTCCAGGCAGTCAGGCTGATGGCAATATACCCGAGATTGATCAGGTAATAGCAACCCAACAGGATCCTGTTGATGGTTAGGCAAAGTTCCGGATCATGGATCAGATAGTTCAGGTAATAGGTTCCGGCATGGTAACATCTTCTTCCCACATCCACCGTGATGTATGAGCTCACCGCAAGGAATATGACGTATGAGACAATATTGAACATCTTATAAATATTATACTTTCAATAATTTTTGAAAATTAAAATGAAATAAAAAAGGATCGATATCCTTTCTATTTCAACAGGTTGGTAATTTTACCTACCAACCAGTGGTCGTCGCTCTTGATGGCCAGATCCATGATGTTGTTGATCTTTCCGGTTACGGAGCTGAAATCCTCCATCAGCCGGATAAACTCTTTAGCTTCATCGGAATCTTTGTCATCGATATTCTTCAGCTCTTCAAGGAAACCGATCACCGGTTCTATTTCCCTTTTCCTACGTTCTTTGGTAATCTGCTTGAACAGGAACCAGATGTCTTTCTCTGCCACAAAATACTCTTTCCGGTCGCCTTTTACAAATTCCTTGCGTACGATTCCCCAGTCCATGAGGGCCCGCAGGTTCATATTGGCATTTCCCCTTGAAATTTCCAGCTGCTCCATTACCTCATCGGTAGAAAGCGGCTTTACTGAAGATATCAGAAGGGCATGCACCTGAGCCATCGTCCGGTTGATCCCCCAGTTGGTCGCAAAGGTTCCCCAGGTCTGAATATATTTTTCTTTGGCTTCTGAAAGTTTCATTGTCTTCTTTTTCTTTTTGAACGTTAATCCAGCCATTCCAAGGCCGGTATCAGCTTCAATTCCTGTTACAAATATAATTATATTTTTTGAACTTTCAATAATTTTTGAAAATAAATTATGCTTTTTTTTATTTCCTTAAACAGTCCGGGCGGCTATAAACTTTTACCGATCATTGCATCCAGAACGGAGATATTCAGATCCCCGGAATACAATATGACGCCTTGTTTATCAATAAGAATGATTTGCGGGAACGCGGAAACCCCGTAGTTTTTATTAACCGATGCATCACCATTCAAAGTATCATAGCTGACTTTATGCCTGTCCACAAACTGATGGATAGCCTGTTGGCTGTCCGTCGTATTGATGGCCAGCACCTTTAAGCCTGAAACTCCGTAGCGGGTATTCAATGTATTGAGTTCAGGAACGGCTTTAATACAGTAACTGCAGTTCCTGATCCAGAATTCAAGCAAAACAGGATGCCCCCGGAACTGCTGTAAACTCACTTTTTCTCCGGTCTCATTGTGTACCAAGGTGAAATCAGGAGCGACCTGCCCCGTATCAATCAGTTTTACCGATTCTTTTTTTTTTCCTTATATTCTTTCAGATATGTTGAGTAATACCAGCTGTTTTCTTTAGGCTCTGCGGGATTAAGAACCATATGAGAAAAGTCTGTCCGGTTAACATCCCTGCTTCCTCTTTTAAGCTGGATATAGCTTACCGGCAGAAAACTTTTCCTGTCAATGATTATTTTATGGTAAAACGTTATCTTTTCTGTGGTTAGCTTAAATCTTTTCCCAAGGTAATCCGGATACCGGTCCTGGGTTTGGAAATTCAAAAGATAGTACTGTTTCTTACCGATCAAAGTATCCTTAACCTGCTTTACCATGCTTTGGTCACTGATAACAGCCGGCAAAATATTCCTGATCGTAATGATTGAGTTGTACAGTGCGGACAGACCTTCAAAATCTGCAAGCACAACTTTATTTTTAATGTGAATAGTCCTGTCTTCTTCAGATGTTTCGAAAAGCTCGGTATTGTTAAATACAGAAAGCCCTGTTTCATCTCTATACTGATACCGGAATCCTGCAAGGTCATTATCTTTGCTGAAATCTACATACATTTCACCTTCCGATTTGCTGTGATAATCCTCCGCAGGATACGTAAATTCTCTTGTATAATGATAGGCAATTGTTTTTACGGATTGTAGTTTTCCTGAAAGTTTCCTGAAGATATTCAGCTCATTTTCAGGGGTACCGGCACTAATCTCTGTGCTTATTACTACGAATAACAATAGTGTGAGCCTGAATGGATAACAGAAGTTTTTCATGATCTATTTTTACTGCACCTAAAAATACACAAATTTGCTTCCCGGCGGATAAAAATGTGAAATTCAGATTTCCTGATGATGAAACGAATACAATTCCTTAGGCGTAAAAAAGCTGCCTCCTTCCGGAGGCAGCTCAACCACTACTTCTGAATTCCCCTGTACGCATCTACAAGTCTTATCAATTCCGATCTGTAGCCTTCATCATCTCTGTTTTTACCTTCCCGGGCCAATGCCCCGACCGCTTTGAGGTCTTTCTCTTTAATCAGCTGAGAATCCCTGAGGATCAGCCCGAACCATGCTACGGCAGAGGCGAACCTGAAATCGGGACCCGACTGTTCTATGGTTACCGGCACATTCTTCACCACCTTCACGATTTCGCTGCTCTGGTCACCTTCCGGCTTTTTGTATCGGAATTTGATGGTGGCCAGTTCATTGCCGAAGTTCAGTTTTTTCGGAGGTGCCGAATACTTCAGCGTGTTTTCTTTAGGAAGGAATTCCGAATGGGCATCGGCCGGAATTACCTCATAAAGGGCAGTTATCGTATGCCCGCTTCCCAGTTCGCCGGCATCAATAGCATCATTGGTAAAGTCTTCGTTCCTCAGCTTCCGGTTTTCATACCCGATCAGCCGGTAGGATTTGACGAATTTAGGATTGAACTCGATCTGGATCTTCACATCTTTGGCTATCGCATACATGCTTCCGGCAAACTCTTTTCCGAGGAATTTATTGGCTTCCTGAAGGTTATCGATGTAGGCATAATTCCCGTTGCCTTTGTCAGCAAGGGTTTCCAGGCGGTTGTCCTTGTAATTCCCCATTCCGAAACCGAGGCAGGTCAGGAAAATCCCTGTCTTTCTTTTTCCTTCGATGAGTTGTTCAAGACCCTTTTCTGTGGAAACGCCTACGTTGAAATCTCCGTCCGTAGCCAGTACTACCCTGTTGTTCCCGCCTTTGATGAAGTTTTCCCCGGCCAGCTTATATGCCAGTTCTATGCCTTCGCCGCCGGCTGTACTTCCGCCGGCCTGAAGCTTGTCCAACGCCATTAGGATGGTTTCCTTGTCTTTTGCAGAAGTCGGGGGAAGCACAACGCCGGCACTTCCGGCATATACCACGATGCCTACCTTATCCTGAGGCCTGAGCTGGTCGAGCAAAACCCTGAAAGAGGATTTCAGCAACGGAAGCTTATTCTCATCACTCATGGAACCGGAAACGTCGATGAGGAACGTAATATTGGAAGCCGGAAGGTTATCAAGCGGTACTTTTTTACCCTGAAGCCCGATTTTCAGCAGTTTGCTGCCTGGGTTCCATGGTGCATCGCTGTATTCAGTACTGATGGAAAAAGGAGCTTTTCCTTCAGGCTGGGGATAATCATATTTAAAATAATTGATCATTTCTTCAATCCTTACCGCATCCCTATCTACAGGAGATCCGTAATTGATCATCCTCCGGATATTGGAATAGGAAGCATTGTCCACATCAATGGAAAAAGTGGACAGCGGCTGGTTTATCGTGAGCTCAAACGGATTCTCTACCCATCTATTGTATTCTTCATCATTGACCTCCGGCTGGATTCTGACCGGATTTTTTCCTTTCTGTTTTACGGCCGTCTTTTTAATATAAGCCTTATTGGGTGAGGCACTGATCTTCAGCCCGCGTGCATATCCCATAACGGCTGACTCATTAACTGATATCTCAGAAGCCGTTACCATCTTGGGCTTAGGGCAGCCATTGTATTCCGGCATTCCGGGAACAGTCGGACAGGCATCATCTTTATCCAGGATACCGTCGCCATCAGTATCGGGCCACGGACAACCGTTATTCTCAGGCGGACCGGCAACAGCAGGGCATGCATCGTCCTTATCAATGATTCCGTCACCATCGGTATCCGGCCATGGGCAGCCGTTGTTTTCCGGAGGGCCGGGCTGTTCCGGGCACTGGTCGTCTTTATTCGGGACACCATCCTGGTCGTGATCCTTCCGGAGGCTCAGAACTGGTTTACCGTCTGTTGAAGGAGTTGTTTTTGTTTTGCAGCTGATCATAAAGGCCAGTACGGCAAGGGTTATACAGATTTTTTTCATTGTAGTTAGGTTTAATTATGGGGTTAAATATGGGCAAAGGATATCCTGCTCTCCGCCAGGGAAAGCTTATTCTGAAGCAATGATTGGGTTAGGCTGAAAGAAGTCTTATCTGTTTTCCGAAGAATCTTTTTTCAATGCTTTCCTGACCTTTTGTACTGCTCCGGAGAAGAATTTTTTGGTTTCCGTGATGACTATTCCGCGCGAAGCTTTTTTACCATAC
This sequence comes from Chryseobacterium camelliae, assembly GCF_002770595.1. Classification (NCBI taxonomy): domain Bacteria; kingdom Pseudomonadati; phylum Bacteroidota; class Flavobacteriia; order Flavobacteriales; family Weeksellaceae; genus Chryseobacterium; species Chryseobacterium camelliae. The sequence goes on from NZ_CP022986.1 coordinate 1,164,187, forward strand.
ATCGATATGGCTTTCTTACCTGTAAGAACGGTAACGGATCTGATATTTCCGGCATTTAGTGTCCTGAACCTTTCGATTCCGGCCGTTTCATCATCAATGACATACAGGCAGTCTTCCGCTGAAAATGCAGGATCTGAACCCTGAATGGTAAGCGTACCCCCCTGCGCAGCCGGAGCTACCCTGATGCTGATGCCGGGAGATAAGATCTGTACGAAAGCCGGCTTATCCGGGTCTTGCGTGATGCTTTCTGATGAAGAAGGCGCAGCATCTGCAAGGGAAGCTTTACGGGAAATTCCATGTTCTGAACCTGAAAGATTATTAAAACCGGAGGTCGCAACTTTAGCTTTCATCTTCTGCCCCACAGCTTCGTCACCTGCCGTGCGCTCTTTTTCATACGCTTGCTGATCTTTCTCATTTACAGCCATAGATTGCCGGAACTTATGGTCATTATTCTCAAGCTGTACAGCCGATTCAGCAGATGTATATCCAGCTTCGTTTTGTACCACCGGTCCTGAAAGAGGCGATGGAACGATCCCATCCCTGGTTATTGTATTTCCGGAAGCCCTGCCCGTATTTTTTTCCCGGACCGCTGCCGGAACCTCAACATCTGCCGGCAGGCTATTTTGGGAGCCTGGTACTTCGATTTTTGAAGGCTGAGATGGGGTTTGAGCCACTACCGTTTTTGCCTGCTGATTATCTGCCTGGTTTTCACCGGTCAGGAAAAAGATCCCGCTTCCGATGATTATGCTTGCTGCAATCCCGTACGGAATCCATGACGGCACTTTTTTAGGTGCCGGATGCAGGTGCTGATCCAGCTGCCTGTCCACTTTGTCCCAGACTTTTTCAAAACCCGGAAAAGTGACTGGTTCCCCGGAAGCTTTGGAAGCTTCACTGAATGCAGTATCGATATCGTTTTGGTTGTCCATTGTTGTAAAAGTTTAAATGTTCCTGCTGGTTAAAAGTTCCTGCAATTTTTTCCTGGCAAAATTCAGCTGTGATTTGGAAGTCCCTTCGCTGATGGAGAGCATGGCGGCAATTTCTTTATGGGGATAGCCCTCGATCGCAAAAAGGTTGAAGATGGCCCTGCACCCTTCGGGAAGGAAATGCAACAGTCCGAGGATGTCTTTCTCAAAAGAGGCTTCTTCATAAGATTCGTCAGCAATCATAAGGTTGTCTTCCAGGGAAACATGGAGCTTTTTATTGGCCCTGAGTTTCTGTAAGCATTCGTTCACCGTAATTTTTTTTGCCCAGGCCTCAAAGGTTTCCAGATCCTGAAGCTGGTTCATTTTCGTGAATATTTTAAAAAACGTATCGGCAAGGACTTCTTCGATATCTTCATCGCTTTTAAGATACCGCCTGCAGACTGCATACAGTTTTCCTGCAAGTTTTTCATAGACCTGCCGCTGCGCATTCCGGCTGTTGCGCCGGCATTCCATCAGGAGTTCTTTATCCATACATCGGGGCTTATACTACTATAGATGCAGGTAGTTTCAGAAAGGTTGGAAACATGGCTGACTTTTTTTCAAAATAACGAAAAAAAACAACATCCGGGCCTCTCATATTGAGGATGGGCATTTAAATCCAACCTGAACACATTTAACTTTACCGGCTGTAACGAATCTCAGATACGAACGACTATTCATAATATAATTTTTACAGTAATGAAAAACACTAAATTTATCTCATTACTTTTTGTTTTGTCTGCAGGAAGTATGATGTTTGCGCAGGATGACCTGATCAACAAGCTGAAAAGCAACCAATCCCAGAATGCCAATTTCCAGTTTACCACCCTTAAGGATGTAGGGGCCACGTCGGTGAAGAACCAAGGTTCGTCGGGAACGTGCTGGAGCTATTCCGGGAATTCGTTCCTGGAATCTGAAATGCAGCGTATGGGCAAAAAGCCGGTGGACCTGGCAGAAATATTTACGGCAAGGAATTCTTACCACGACAAAGCAAAATTGTACGTCCTGAACAGCGGAGCCATCAACTGGGGCGACGGCGGGGAACTGCACGATGTCATCAATATGTATAAAAAATACGGTGCCGTACCTCAGGAAGCGTATAGCGGACTGAAAGCCGGGCAGACCACCAACAATTTCTCGGAGATGCAGTCAAAACTGAAGCCGGTCCTGGACAGCCTCGTTCAGGCTTCACAAAAAGGCAGGCTTACCGACAACTGGATGTCCTCCGTAGATGCTGTACTGGATGAATACCTGGGAAAAGTCCCTGCTAATTTTACATACGAAGGAAAATCCTATACCCCAAAAACCTTTGCGAAGGAAGTGGTAGGCATCAACCCTGAAGATTATGTTGAATTATCATCTTATAAGGATTACCCATATTTCCAGAAATTCGTAGTGCCGATCCCGGATAACTGGAGCCACGATTCCGACTGGAACGTGCCGATGAAAGACCTGACGGCTATTGTAGACAATGCCGTTAAAAAAGGATATTCCGTAGGCTGGGCAACCGATGTTTCCGAACCGTATTTCTCTTATAAAAACGGCGTTGCCTACGTTCCGGATGTCAACCTGGACCAAACGATGACCCCGGAAATGAAAAAGGAACTGTTCACAGAGCCTAAAGCAGACAAAACCATTACGGAAGACATGCGCCAGAAAGCCCTTAACGACCTTTCCACTACCGATGACCACGGAATGCATATCGTTGGCCTTGCAAAAGACCAGACCGGAAAGGAATATTATATGGTTAAAAATTCCTGGGGGGTAACCAATGATTTCAAAGGCTATATCTATGTGACCAAACCGTATGTGGAATATAAATCAACTGCTATCCTTGTCCACAAAAATGCAATTCCGAAAAATATCCTGAAACAGCTGAAGCCTAATACCGGCATCGGTCTGTAATCCTGAACATTCAGTACCATTTTAATATATTTAACTGTAAAATCCCCGCTACGTAACCGTAAGCGGGGATTTTCAATAAAATGAATAGATAGGTAAATTATGCTAATATAAAGTTGACATGCTTGCCGGTGAAAAATCCGACAGTTCTTCCATTCTGCCTTCTTTCACCTTCTGCACCCATTCCGGATCCTGTAATAAAGCTCTTCCCACGGCTACCAGGTCAAAGTCGCCTCTTTCCAGCCTGCGGGTCAGTTCAGACAGATCAGTGGTACCGGTACCTTCGCCGGCAAATGCAGCCATGAAATCTCCTTCCAGTCCTACCGAGCCCACGGTAATGGTCGGCTGTCCGGTAATCTTTTTAGCCCAGCCTGCGAAATTCAGGTCGGAACCTTCAAATTCAGCTTCCCAGAAGCGGCGTTGTGAACAGTGGAAGATATCTACACCGGCTTCTTTCAGTGGCAGCAGCCACTCTTCCATTTCTTCAGGAGTCTGAGCCAGCTTTACGGAATAATCCTGCTGTTTCCATTGGGACAACCGGATAATAATGGTAAAGTCCTCTCCTACCGCAGCCCGGATTGCTTTTACGATGTCTACGGCAAAGCGGCTTCTTTCTTTTAAAGTTTTCCCTCCGTATTCGTCGGTCCTGGTATTGGTTACCTCCCAGAAAAACTGGTCAATCAGGTATCCGTGTGCTCCATGGATTTCCAGGCAGTCGAAGCCGAGGTCCTTCGCAGACTTGGCTGAAACTGCAAATTGTGCAATGGTATCCCGGATGTCTTCCAACGTCATATCCGATGCTTTTTCCATCGGTACTGACGGGTAATCATCTGAACTTCTCGTATCGCCCACATGCCAGATCTGCGGGCCCATTTTACCACCGTTGGCATGAACGGAATCAATGACATTCTGCCATCCATCCAGCGCTTCGGTTCCGTAAAAATCAGGGATATTCTGCATATTCTTTGAAGCCGGCCTGTTGATGACCGTCCCTTCTGAAATGATCAGGCCTACGCCTGCGGTAGCCCTTCTGGAATAGTAGTCGGCGATCTGCTGTGTCGGAACACCGTTATCTGACTGTGCCCTGGTCATAGGAGCCATAACGATCCTGTTTTCAAGGGATAAATTTTTATAATGAAAAGGTTTGAATAATGATTCTGTACTCATTGGTAATACGCTCTGTTTTGTAATTGTTACACAAAGTAACTAATAATAGTTCTTATTTGTATCTCATATATCAAAAAAACTGGTAACTTTGCAGTAACCGATGATAGTAACATTGAAGTAACGGTGAAGATATGCACATGATTGTTTGCCCGGCCAACTCAAAAGCCCTTTCCTATGAAAAAGAATGAATTAATGGAATACAGCTGCCCTTTAGGCAAAGCCATGTCGGCATTAGGCAGCAAATGGAAACCGATTATCGTGCTGGTGATCAAAGACCGGAAATTACGTTTCGGAGAGCTTGCGGTACGGATCCAGGTGATTTCACGAAAGGTGCTCACCGACCAGCTCCGGGAAATGGAAGCCGACGGACTGGTGATCCGGGAGGAATTCAAAGAGCTGCCACCTAGAGTGGAATATTCTTTAACGGAGAAAGGGCTTGCCCTGCTGCCGATCCTGTACCTGCTGGAAGAATGGGAGCAGAAATACCAGGTTAAAGGAAAAGATGATGGTAAGAGCTGTAATGTTTTGAACAGTCCGGAGGTGACAAGTATGCTTTAGCATAAATATCCTGGCTTTAAATTACCTAGCTCTTATTTCAAAAAAAACCGCTTCCCATAGAAAGCGGTTCAAAATTTATCTAATTTTCCTTAAAATATCGCAGGATATTTCTGAGGATTGGTTTCATTAAACATGGCGTAGATCCTTTCTACCATATCATCTGCCGATGGCTTGCTGAAATAATCTCCGTCACTTGCATACGCCGGCCTGTGGTCGTTGGCAGCGATCGTTAACGGATCGGAATCCAGATATCGGAAAGCTTTTTGTTTCTCCAGGATCTGTTGCAGGATGAATGCTGAAGTTCCGCCTTCCACATCTTCATCAATAACCACCAATCGGTTGGTTTTCTTCACGCTTTCAGCAGTCTCATGGGATAAGTCGAAAGGAATCAATGACTGAACATCGATTACTTCTGCAGAAATACCAAGTTTTTCAAGTTCTTTAGCTGCTTCCATAACGATTCTCCAGGTAGAGCCATACGTTACCAGAGTAACATCGCTTCCTTCTTTAGTTACTTCAATCTGACCCACCGGAACAGTGAATTCCCCTATATTATCCGGTTGCTTTTCTTTCAAACGGTAACCGTTCAGGCATTCAACAATTACTGCCGGCTCATCAGCCTGAAGCATGGTATTGTAGAACCCGGCAGCTTTGGTCAGGTTCCTCGGTACCAGCACTAAAATTCCTTTGGAAAGGTTTAATATTCCGGCCATCGGAGATCCGGAATGCCAGATGCCTTCCAGGCGGTGTCCCCTGGTCCTGATGATCAACGGTGCTTTCTGGCCCCCTTTCGTCCTGTACTGAACGGTAGCCAGGTCATCGCTCATTCCCTGCAGGCAATAAAGGATATAATCTAAATACTGGATTTCTGCAATCGGCCTTAAACCTCTCATTGCCATTCCGATTCCCTGTCCGAGGATGGTTGCCTCGCGGATTCCGGTATCGGCAACACGCAGTTCACCGTATTTTTCCTGCATTCCTTCCAGTCCCTGGTTTACGTCACCGATGTTTCCGGCATCTTCCCCGAAGACAAGGGTTTGAGGATATTTTTCAAAAATTTTATCGAAGTTGTTTCTTACCACTACCCTGCCGTCAACGTCTTCAGAGCTGTCCGAATACACGGGCTTAACCTCTTTAACATTCGTGGCCTTCCACTCAGACTGGGAGTATAAATGGGAAGAATAATTGTCTTTTTCTGTTTCGAATACTTCGTAGTATTTCTGCATCAGCTGATTTCTCTCTGCAGAATTGGTTCCCCTGGTTGCCAGCAAAGCCTTTCTCGCCAGATGGAATACGTCTTTCTTAGCTTTGGATACCAGTTTGCTGAACTGGCTGACATAGCCTTCGATCTCCGTATTCTGTGTTTTAAGGTTTTCCACTAAAGGCAATACAGCCTGCGTCAGCTCCCGGATAGCATTCTGGTAGTTTTCCCAGGCGGCTTTCTGACCTGCTTTTACCATCTTTTTGGCCTCTTCATCAATCGCATCCAGCTCTTCAGCAGAAGCGATGATCTCTTCTTTGCCGTCGATTTCAATGGAATAGTTGGAAATCCATTCCCTGAATTTTACCAAACCGTCAAACGAGGCTTCCCAGGCCAGCCTTTCTTCATTTTTATATCGTTCGTGGGATCCTGAGGTAGAATGTCCCTGAGGCTGGGTAACTTCAATCACGTGCACCACTACCGGAACGCTTTCCATCCTGGCAAACTGTTCTGCCCTTGCGTAGGCATCCAGCAGTGCCGGATAATCCCAGGCTTTTACCTGGATGATCTCACAACCCTGGAATTCGCCTTCTTTTCTCTGGAAACCGCTCAGCATCTCAGCGATATCCGCTTTTGCCCTCTGCTTCATGGTAGGAACGGAAATCCCGTACCCGTCATCCCAGATCGATACGATCATCGGCACCTGAAGTGCACACGCTGCATTCAGGGTTTCCCAGAAATGGCCTTCCGCAGTGGAAGCATCACCAATGGTCCCGAAAGCCACTTCATTACCACCGTTTGAAAATTTTTCCGAACCTTCAAAAGTTACGCTTTTATATATTTTGGAAGCCTGTGCCAATCCCAGTAATCTCGGCATCTGCCCGGCTGTAGGTGAAATATCTGATGAGATATTTTTTTGGGCCGTCAGGTCTTTCCAGCTGCCGTCCTCATTAAGGCTCCGGGTAGCAAAATGCCCGTTCATCTGTCTTCCGGCAGAAGCGGGTTCTCTTTCCACGCTTGTATCTGCATACAATTGTGCAAAGAAGCTTTCTACCGTTAAAGCATCTACAGCCAATGCAAAGGTCTGATCCCGGTAATATCCGGAACGGAAATCCCCGTTTCTGAATACTTTTGCCATTGCCAGCTGGGGAAGCTCTTTACCATCCCCGAAAATTCCGAATTTAGCTTTCCCTGTCAGCACTTCCCTTCTTCCCAGATATGACATTTCACGGGAAATCCTTCCCAATTTATAGTCTTCAAGTATCTGATTTTTAAAGTCCTGAAAAGAAATCTGCTGTGTTTCAATATAGGTTGTCTGCATAGCCCAATATAAAATTTTTACGTTCCTGAAGTATTTTGCTAATATACACTTTTTAAATTAATTTTAATTTTTAATAATCTTTTTTAAAAATTTGATAATAAGGAAAATTGTGCTTTATTTTGAAAAAAATTGTACGCCGTGGAAAAGAAATCGCCGCACATCCTCAATGCTTCCAGTAACCTGCTCGGCTTTTCACTGGTCATTATTACCTCGCTTAAGATCAGCAAAATAAGCCAGACGACCCATCTGGATGAGTTTGCCGGCATTGCATGCCTGTTTTTTGCCTTCAGCTGCTTTTTTTCGTTTCTTTCGATCCGTACTGCAAAGGAAATCCGGAACATCCAGTTTGAAAAAATTGCAGATTATTTATTTTTAATTGCGTTATTATGCATCGTATTATCAGTTCTGATCCTGATCATAAAAATAATGTAATCAATTTACATAATCCTTAAAAATAACACACTTTACCAACAATACCGGCAATAAAAAAACCGGAACAATGAGTCCGGTTATATGCAGGTTAAAATTTTCTTTCAATGACGTAATCAAGCATGCTGTGCAGGGATTTCCTGGCCTCCGAATCCGGGAACTCATTGAGGATATCCTTCGCTTTCTGCTGAAAATCCTTCATTACCGTAATGGCATAATCCAATCCGCCTGAACTCTTGACAAAAGCAATCAGTTCCTTGACTCTTTTCTGGTCGTTATTGTACCGCTTGATTGTTGTAAAGAAGTATTTCTTATTTTTCTCATCCGCTTTTTCAAGGGTGTGGATCAGCGGAAGGGTCATTTTCTGTTCCTTAATATCGATCCCTACAGGCTTTCCGATGACATTGGAACTCAGGTAGTCAAATAAATCATCTTTAATCTGGAATGCCATCCCGGTATAGGTTCCGAAATCCATCATTTTTTTAGCCAAAGCTTCATCCGCACCATTGGACAATACTCCGATTTCACAACAGGCCGCAATCAAAGTGGCCGTTTTCTGGCGGATGATCTCATAATAGACGTCTTCTGTAATATCGAGTTTCCTGGCTTTTTCCAGCTGAAGCAGCTCACCTTCAGACATTTCACGAATGGTACGGGAAATCACGCTCAGCAGATCATAATCCTTGTGGTCTGTAGACAGTAAAACAGATTTGGATAATAAATAATCGCCTACTAGAACGGCAATTTTATTTTTCCATAAGGCATTGATGGAAAAAAAATTACGCCTCTTGAAACTCTCATCCACCACATCATCATGAACCAGGGTCGCCGTGTGGATCAGTTCGATCATAGAAGCACCACGGTAGGTTTTCTCATTCACTTCACCGATCAGCTTGGCACACAGAAATACAAACATAGGACGCATCTGCTTCCCTTTGGTGGTTACAATAAAACGGGTGACTTTATCGAGCAACGGAACTTTGCTTTGCATGGACTCATAAAACTTCTGCTCGAAAAGTTTCATTTCATCATTGATCGGTCGCTTGATTTCTTCTACAATATTGGCCACAATCGGTGAATAATGGGTAAAGAGTTATTAATTCACAAAGATAATTTTTTTCATTCAATTTAAAGAGAAAATTAATCTTTAAGCTTTTCTTTCGGAATGAAGTACAAACTCTGTGCTGCATGGGTTACGGAAACTTTGAATTTTTCACCGGAAATATAAATCCCGGTCCCGTCTACGGCAATACCTTCAATCTGCCCGATGGATAAAGCACTTCCCAGATAATATTTCTGAGGAGCTTCACTGAAAAATACGCCGGGCTCTGTCTCTTTAAAAACCTCCAGGAAAACCTCCGTTTTCTTGGTATAGCCAATCAGGTACAGCCTATGCTCAAAGTAAGCGGCATCGGTTACCATAAACCCTGTTTTGAATGACTCCTTTTTCTTTGCTTCCTGTACCCCGGGAACCTCCGGATCGATCTCATAACGGGAGGTTGCTTTCGAGCTCCATTCCTTCGTGAAAATATGCAGTTTACCGTTAAGGTAAATCATAGCTTCGGCATCAAAATCCGTTTGGCCGTAGTCCGGCACAAATTCCTTCTGTTGAGGATAATAAAACCGAATGGTTTCAGGGACATCCGTGTTCAGATTTCCTTCACTGAACGGAACCTTATAAACGGTGAGGTCCTTTCTGGTCCCTGCATTATTGCCGAAGTCGCCGATGTAGAAATTCCTGCCGTCATTAGCCAGCGCTTCCCAGTCTTTATTCTCCGCCTGTACAGGCAATTTGCGGATGATGTTTCCTGAAGTCCGGTCAACCTGATAAATATCCGGTGTATTGCCGCTGTCATTAAAGGTGTACAGTTGCCCGTTCATGAGGTCAAGCCCTGAACTTTCCTTAAGCTGCTCATCCAGATGGCTTACCCTGTATTTCCTGATCTTCAGGAAATCTGTTTTTTGTGCAGAGACCTGGAGATGGATCAGCAACAGGAAAACCGGAATCATCTTTTTCATTCTGTAAATGTAAAACTTTATTCAGAAACAGTGCAATGCCGCTGTGGTTACCATCCGTTTTTCATAAAGGCAAAAAACTTCTCTTTATTGGACCTGGAAACAGGAATGTGGCTATTATCTGCCATATGGACCATGCCTTCTTTTGAATAACTCGCAATGTAATTGATATTGACGAGGTGGGACTGATGCACCCTGAAAAATAAGGGGGCCGACAGAAGTTCTTCATAATACTTCAGTGACTTGGATACCATGATCTTTTTCTGGTCCGTAAGAAAAAACAGCGTATAGGAGCCGGAAGATTCGCAACGGATGATATTTTCTATTTTCACTACATGCATCGCTTCCTGAGTAGGAATGATGATGGTATTCTGGATTTTGTTGGTCCGCTCCGCAAGCTGCTTGAGCTGAATGTCCTGCATAAAATTCTCTCTTTCTGAAATGCGTTTTACAGCCCGTTTAAGTTCTGTAAGATCCACAGGCTTAAGCAGGTAATCGATCGCATTGAATTTGAATGCCCGTATGGCATGGGATTCATAGGCTGTGGTAAATATCAGGTGGAAATTCTTATGCTGTATCCGTTCCAGCACATCGAAACCACTGCCATTATTAAGCATGACATCCATAAAAATCAAATCCGGCTGCTGATCATCAATCATGCTGACGGCCTGCTGAACTTCACCGGCATACCCTGTTATTTCAACAGTATCCGGTGCAACGGATTGCAGCATGATAGACAAGCCTTTCTGCAGATGATGCTCATCTTCAACAATAATGGTTTTATACATAATTTAAGAATAAATAGGAATTATGATGGTAGCCGTACATCCCCCTTCTTCATTTTCCTGGATCCTGAATCCTGCATGGGAATTTTCCGTGGACATAACGGAAAGCCTTTCGTAGGTTATGGTATTGGCCAGGGAGGTATGGCTGTTCTGGTTTTTGCGCCGTTTGGATTCAGTCAGCCCGATGCCGTTATCCGTAACAGAGCAGATGATCACGCGCTTTTGATCATCCTGCCTGAAGCAAAGGATTAGACGGCCGGTCCGCTCAGACATAGCCGGCTTCAGACCATGTTCCACAGCATTTTCAATGGAGGGCTGTATCAGCATGGAGGGGATAAGCGACTGAACCTGTACATTTTTATCACAATGTATTTCATAATCGAATGCATCATTAAAACGCACTCTTTGCAATTCAATATAATCTTTCAGGGTAAGGATTTCGTCTTCGAGCGTAATAAACTCATTACGGGAATGTTCCAGGACCTGACGGGTAAGCCGCGCAAACTTACCGAGATAAGACACTGCATTGTTCTGATCATTCTGCAGAATCATTCCCTGGATATTCCCAAGGGCATTAAAGATAAAATGGGGGTCCATCTGGGACTGCAGCAGCCTTCTTTCGAGGGAGAGCTTTTCCGTAAGGCTTTCAAGGCTCTCCTTTTCAAGCAGCTTCAGCTTAAGCTCGCTGTTGGCCTGTTGCTGCCGCAGGTGATCTTCTGTTTTCCGGAAATACTGCCTCCTGTAGTAGAAAAAAAGATAGAGAAGGATCAGGACGACCAGTAAAATTCCCGCAATGGCAAATCCCAGGAAGGTGTTTTTTTTCTGAAGCCTGTTTTCCTTTTGCAGCTGGAGGATCTGGCCTTTCTTTTTTTCTGTCTCAAACTTAAAATCCGCATACTGAATCATCTTTTGTGCCTTATCGTTATACTCTGCCTTGAAATAGGGAATAAAGAGCGTATCATAATGATAATACGATTTAAAATCACCCCTCTTTGCAGACAGGTTTTTCAGGCTCCGGTAAAAATCTGACATCAGATCATTATCCTTATAAGGCAGTTTGGCCGCTTCAGCCAATCCCCTGTTATAGAACTCTTCTGCATCATCATACCTGCCCTTTTTCTGATAATACTCACCCTGAAGGCCCATCAGATTCCGGTAGATGGATTTCATTTTATATTTCCTGGATGTATCTATCGCTTTCTGGATATGGTAGAAAAAGATCTCTTCCGGCACAGAATCAGGACTGTTAAGTTCAAGGTTGGCCAGGTTCAGATAGGCGATGGCAATATTGCTTTTAATCGTAATCCGGCTTTCATGAGCCTCTGCCATTTTTATGGTTTCCATGTAATAGGATACCGCCTGCTGCCAGTATTGATGATCAGCCTTGAACAGCTCGAAAAGATAACTGCCCACAGCAAGCCTTGCGTGGAGAATATTGTCAGGATCGGCGCTTAATCCGGCATACCTAAGGGCTTCATAAGAATATTTTCTGCATTTAACCATATCGTGTGGTGAAAACAGATAAGATACATCTGAAAGGATCCTTGCACAAACCCCGTATTCCTTAAGGCGGTCAAACAGACGGTAGGCCGTCAGGAAATAGTTCAGCGCATCTCCTTCCGTAGAATTGTCAATATAGGTATTCAGGTAGCCCATAACCATATTGGCATAGGCCAGTGCACGATGATCTCTGGTATAGCTGGCTGTATCATAAGACATTTCCGAATAATGCCTGAATCTGTCCAGGTCAGAATAACGCCTGTAGGCCAATGCGGTCAGAGCATAATTTATTGCCTCATCCTTTCTGCTGTCCTGCTCTTTTGCCAGGACAGCCGCCCTTTCCAGTACGCGAAAACACTGTGTGCTATCCTTGAAACGCAGGTCATATCCCTTCCAGGACATGTTTTCAACTGCCGATCTTTTCTGAGCGACAGCAAAACATGCTAAAAAACAGCATACCAGCAATACTAAAGGTCTGTATGCTTTTCTTCCCGGAACTGCTGCAAAATATTTCATGTGAAAATATAATTTCCTGGCAAATGTAGCTAATTTACAACTACTTTATGAATAAATTTAAGCTACACTACATAAGTCTGATGGATCAATATAAGATAATACACATTTGCCTTCCGGAAGAATAACAACCCATATTTACCATTGACCAACCAAAAACCGCCAATTAAAAAATAAAGCTTTTTAATTTTTAACTAAAATATGTAATTTAGTGTAAAATAGTATTATGAATTACCTGATGCCTAAAGCAAAAATGATCGCAGCTGCTGTTTTTATATCGGCCCTACCCAATATGTACCTTGCACAGGAAGCAGCAGAAACTTCCAAGAAAATTGAATTCACCATCAGTACGGGAAGCAAGACACTGTCCACTCCCCTGAGGTCAGCTTCCATGCAATATTATCCATCCATGGGAATGCAGGAACCTAAAGCCCAGGCTGGCTCCAAAACGGAAACAAAGCCGGCACAGTATTTTTATATTACTATGGAAACTGAAAAACTCAGCCCTGACTTTCTGAAACTGCTCAACCAAAGCAGAGCTAATTTTGCAGCCACCATAAAAATTGCAGGCCCGTCCGGCAACAAGCCTGAAAGGCTTATCCAATGCCAGGAAGCATCCCTGGATACGATGAGTGAACAATATACCGGTGACTATGACAGTTCTATGATCAGTTTTACCTGCCGGAGACTGAGTGTTGACGGAATACAAATGAATTAAATTATGGAACAGCAATTTCGTTATTTTATCAAAGAAGGAAATACGTATCATCTTAAGAAACAATACGGCTTTTCAGGAATTATTATTGTGGGCCTTGCTATTGTTGCGATTATAGGGTTTACGGCGCACATTCCTGCCCTGGGATGGATTGCAGGCATCTTTTCCCTGCTCTGCCTGGTGTCGGTAATGAATGAAAAAGTGGTCATAGATATGAATTCACGGCAAATGCTGGTCAAGAAAGGCCTTGTGAAACCCGCTGCCGCAATCCCTCTGGACTCCGATCTCAGTTTTGAAATCTCACGTCTGATCTACATCTTTATCCCGGTCAATACGGCACTTAATCTATGGTACCGGTCCGGTGGAAAGGAACATGCCGTGATGATTTCGCAGGGGTTCTCTAAAAAAGCAATGCAGGAGCTCCTGAATGAAATTGAAGCAATTACCAGATAATGTTGATGTCTGTACGAAAAAAATATGCTGTTTCCGAAACCCGGGAACAGCTGAGTTTCTTTCCTGACCGGCCATTGGTCAAAAAGTACCTTTGGCTGCTTTCCTGTACGGTGGCAGCCATCATTGGTGTATGCATTTTTTACACGCAGCTGAATGAAGGCATCCGTATTCTTGCGTGCATATTCCTGACTTATTTTTTAATCACAAGCATTTATACGCTCGTACACCGTTGCAGCATCTGCATCATTTTTGACAAGCAACAGAAAACAGTCCTGCGGAAAACCCGGTTTTTTAAGCCGGGAAAACTGATGCACTTCAATGAAGCGGTGATCATTATCAAGCGGGATACGGGTACAGTACATTATGCATTGGGGGCCAAAAAAACTGAGCTGGTAAAAAATTACCGCATCAGTGAGGATTTCAGTACGTTCAGTACAGAATCAAAGGCTCACCAACTTTACAAAGCTGAAATTTTAAATGCTGTGGGCAACCTTATAGGAAAAGAGAATCCCTGAGATACGATCAGGCTGATTTTTTATTGAGAGCATGTTTCTTCGCCGCCTTTCTGGCCAGGTACTCCTTCTGAAACTGCCGTACCGTTTTTCCGGTTCCGTCATGCCGCCATCCTGGTGAATTGAAAATATAATTGATCCGGTCTGAAAACTTCAGTCCGGGCTGCCTGATGTCTTTCCAGATTTTCCTCCATTCGTACAGGAGGACCGTATCCGGCCTGTTATCCGGCATTTTTGGATAGATGCCATACTTTATGGGAACATTCGGATCTTCTTTCTCAAAAGTCCCGAACATCTTATCCCAGATGATCAGGCACATGCCCATATTCCGGTCCAGGTACTTGATGTTGCACGCATGATGTACCCTGTGATGAGAGGGAGTCACCAGAATATATTCCAGGATTCCCATGCTTTTTACAGCCTGTGTGTGTACCCATGTCCCATATACCTGCCCTATGGCGTATACCACCATGATATGCCAAGGATTGAACCCGAGGAATGCCAGCGGCGAAAAGTACAGGTATCTGTATAACGGCTGAAGCACCGGGCTTCTGAATCCTGTGGTCAGGTTGAAGAATTCCGAGCTGTGATGGGTAATATGGACCGCCCAGAATGCCCTGGAATGATGGTCAATATAATGGAGCACATAATACGCAAAATCGGTTACGACAAAGCAGATCAGCCAATACCAGACATTGAATTCCCAGGAAAAAAACCTGTGGTTGAAAAAGAAGAACATAACGCCCATGGCGAAGGCTTTCATGATAAAGTCCAGCCCGAAATTCAGCAGGGCAAGATAAACATTGGTTGCCACATCTTTGCCATTGTAGAGCTTAGCTTCCGAAACATGACTGTAAATCATTTCGGCAAGAATAACGGTCGCGTGAATGGGAATAGACCAGGAATAAATATGTTCCAATCCGTCTTCCCCCCAAAAGTAATCCATCATCTCATGCAGATTTTATCCTGCAAAGGTATGATTTTAAGATTCTTTTAAGAAAAGTTTCGGTTGTTTTTAATGAAAATTTAATCGGTTGTTTTATTGGCCAGCTGCCCGCAGGCTGCATCGATGTCGCCGCCGCGGCTTCGTCTTACCATAACGGTAATTCCTGAGTTTTCCAGCTGACGGATGTAGTTTTCTTCCGCCTGTTTATTGCACTGGTCGTACTTTCCGTCACCAATAGGATTGTACTGGATCAGGTTAACCTTGGAAGGTACCTGTTTACAGTATCGGATCAGTGCTTTGATATCCTCATCGCCATCGTTGATATTTTTCCAGACACAGTATTCAAAGGTAATCACAGAACCGCTTTTCTGGTACCAGTACTGGAGGGCCTCCATAATTTCCGTCAGAGGAAACTTATCGGAAAACGGCATGATCTCATTACGCTTGGATTCGATGGCGGAATGCAGTGACAGTGCGAGCTTTACTTTCAGCTCTTCGTCAGCCAGCATTTTGATCATCTTCGGGATCCCGGATGTGGAAACGGTAATCCGCCTTGGGGACATCCCCAATCCTTCCGGCTGGGTGATCTTCCGGATGGCCTCCACCACATTCTTGTAGTTCATCATCGGCTCGCCCATGCCCATGAAAACAATATTGGACAGCGGCCGGTCAAAATACATTTTGCTCTGGCTGTCGATCAGGGCTACCTGATCCACGATTTCCGCAACTTCCAGGTTCCTCATCCTTTTGAGCCTTGCCGTAGCACAGAATTCGCAGTTCAGCGAGCATCCTACCTGGGAAGATACACAGGCCGTAGTCCTGGTTTCCGTAGGTATCAGGACCGATTCTACCAGCAGGCCGTCATGGAGCTTTACTCCGTTCTTAATGGTTCCGTCCGTGCTTTTCTGGAGCTGGTCCACAGAAACGGGATTGATGGTATATTCCTCTGCAATGCGTTCACGGAGCGGCTTCGAAAGATTGGTCATCTCATCAATCGAATGGAGGTTTTTACTCCACAGCCAGTCGTAGACCTGTTTCGCACGAAATGGCTTTTCCCCCAGGGAGACAAAATAGTCTTTCAGCTGGTCGAGTGATAAGGTACGGATATCTTTCAAGACAATAGGGATTATAGATTTTAAATTATAAATTTTAGATTACAATCCTTTACAGAAGTTAGGGACATAATCTAAAATTTATAATTTATCATTTAAAATTAAAATGTATTACAAAATAAGCATCGCGTCTCCGTAAGAGTAGAATTTGTATTTCTCTTTTACGGCTTCTTCATACGCGTGCATGATGAAATCTTTTCCTGCAAATGCTGCAATCATCATGATCAGAGTGGATTTAGGTGTATGGAAGTTGGTGATCATACAGTTGGCTACCCCGAAATCATGCGGCGGATAAATGAATTTATTCGTCCAGCCATGGAATGCTGAAATTTTCTTGTTCGAGGAAACGGAAGTCTCAAGTGTCCTCATTGTGGTGGTTCCTACAGCACAAACCCTTCTGTGCGAATCAACGGCGTTGTTGATGATCTGGGCATTCTTTTCATCGATGAAAATCTCTTCAGACTCCATTTTGTGCTTGGAAAGGTCTTCCACCTCAATCGGGTTGAAGGTTCCCAATCCTACGTGAAGCGTTACCTCAGCAAAATCGATCCCTTTGATCTCCAGCCTCTTCATCAGGTGCCTGGAGAAGTGAAGACCTGCTGTAGGGGCTGCTACGGCTCCTTCTACTTTAGCGTAGATCGTCTGGTATCTTTCTGCATCTTCCGGCTCAACTTCTCTTTTGATGTATTTAGGAAGCGGGGTTTCACCCAGCTCTTTTAATTTTGCCCTGAATTCTTCATAAGAACCGTCAAATAAAAACCTCAGCGTCCTTCCTCTGGAAGTAGTGTTGTCTATAACTTCAGCTACCAAAGACTCGTCTTCAGTAAAGAACAGTTTGTTTCCGATTCTGATTTTCCTTGCAGGATCTACCAGGACATCCCAAACGCGGGTTTCCTTATCCAACTCCCTTAAAAGGAAGACCTCGATTTTAGCTCCTGTCTTTTCCTTATTCCCATACAGACGGGCCGGGAAAACTTTGGTATTGTTGAAGATAAAAAGATCTCCTTCATCGAAATAGTCTACCACATCTTTGAACAGCTTGTGCTCAATGGTTTGCGTTTTTCTGTCCAAAACCATGAGTCTCGCATCATCTCTGTGCTCAGACGGGTGCTCTGCCAATAATTCCGCAGGAAGATCAAAATTAAAATCTGATGTTTTCATTTTTTAAATTACGGTTTAAAAATTTATCAAAATTACAGCGTGTAATTTTCGGACTGCAAATATACGACATAGGATACCCCTTTGTCAAGTTTTATTTAAATGATTCACAAAAAACTGCCTGCAGGGATTTTAAAAACAGAAAAAAAGAGTATTTTTAAGTGAAAAAATTACACTATGAGCAAATATTCGTTAGAAGCATTCGTTAATGAAACCAAAGAAAATCCACAGGAACGAGATTATTTTGAACTGGAAAAACCTCAGCTGCTGGAAATTAACCTGAATAACCAATCGGTATGGACCAAGGCAGGCAGTATGGTAGGTTATGTAGGCAACGTCAGTTTTGAAAGGCAGGGCATGTTCTCCGGCGGATTGGGGAACCTGCTTAAAAAAGCCATCAGCGGAGAAGGTGCAAAGCTGATGAAGGCTGAAGGTACAGGAAAGCTGTATGTGGCAGATTCCGGCAAGAAGGTGCGCATCCTTTACCTGAACAATGAATCGGTATGCGTGAATGGAAACGATGTTTTAGCCCATGAATACAATATTAAAAGTGACATTACCATGCTGAAAAGCATCGCAGGGGTGATGTCCGGCGGATTGTTCCAGGTCAGGCTTTCCGGGACCGGCCACATCGCCATTACCACGCACGGCGATCCGCTGACGCTGATGGTAACCCCTGATGCTCCTGTATACACCGACCCGAATGCTACGGTTGCATGGTCAGGAAACCTCAGCCCTGACCTTAAAACCAATGTTTCGCTTAAAAGCCTGATCGGAAGAGGAAGCGGAGAAGAGTTCCAGATGAAGTTTTCCGGTAACGGATGGGTGCTGATCCAGCCGTATGAGGAAGTGTATGTGCTGGAGAAGTAGGGAAAACATGAGTAATGAGTAATGAGTAATAAGCAATGGGTAATGAATTGCATGCTATCGAATAGGATGTTGTAGGAGATTTAATCCATTGGGCATTTAAATAAAAGCTGTTTCAACTCACTGAAACAGCTTTTACTTTTTATGCTGTACAATCCGGAGGAATGTATATTTTTCATTGAATCAATCAAGGTATTCTGCAATTTTTTTCCAGCTTTCCAGTTTGTGTTCCAGTGAAACGGTATGCAGCGGGCTGGTGGATGGCAACAGGAATACAGGCAGCCTGTAATCTTTCCCCAACATTTTCTGCACGTTTTTATAAGATTTGCCACCGTTACAGAAAACAGCTTTGATTTTCGGGTGGTCATTTAACAACTCATCAACGCGGTTGGCTTCTTCGTTCCTGATCTCAGAATCCAGGCTGCCTTTCCTTTCGCAGGAATCGATGACATCCCATAGGGCTATATGGTGTTTCTTTAAAACGGCAATCCTTCGGGTGTAATCTTCTGTGAACTCTTCATTCAGCAGCTCAAACATAATTTTCCAGAATTTATTCTGGGGATGGGCATAATACTGCTGCTTCTCCAGGGATTTTACTCCGGGAACGGAACCCAGGATTAAAATTTTTGAATTTTCATCAATGATGGGAGGGAAAGAGGTGATACGATCAGACATTTATTGATCTTTTTTATAATTTTCAAATTGTTTTGCGACCATCTGCCGGATATTATCAGGTAATGAAATTTTTTTTTGAATAGCTTTTAATTCAATTAACTCTTCTGTAATTATATATCCATTTCTATAATCAAACTTTGCTTTTTTAACAACATAATTTTCTCCATGTAAAACTCTTCTGAACTCAGACAAAAATTTTTTTTCAGTACATTCTGGAATATCAGGCAATTGAAAATATATGAGATCAGAGTCTGATTTTTCAAGCTCGATATCAATAGTAAAATTTGTCTTTTTATTTCTAAGCGCCTTAATAAGATATGTATTTTCACCTGTCTTTTCGATTTCAACATGATTTACAAATCTTCTGTTTTCTTTATCATCGCGGATGAATCTTCTTGCATACTGATAAGTATATCTATCATATCCGTTTTCTTTTTCCAAAACATCAAATCTGTAGCTTAGTTCAGCTTTAAAATCCTTTATCCAATTAACTTGCTGTTTATTGAGACTATATGAATTCATATCATAGGAATGATCTTCTGAATTTATATATACTTTATCATCATCCAGCTGTTTTGCTTGCGGCTTCACGCGATTGACTTTATAAGTAAGCAAATAGTTAAACTCATAATCCTGACTAAAAACAAGACAGGAAATAAGCATAAGGGATAATAAAAGAATTTTCATAACTTTTATCGGGTAGTTGAAGTTTTAAATTTATAAAAATTGCGACCGAAAGAATTCAATCGCAATATAAATGTTATTTTAATTTTAAAGCGTTTCCTTAAGCCAGTCGAAGAACTCTCTTTGCCAGACCAGTCCGTTCTGCGGATGCAGCACCCAGTGGTTTTCGTTCGGGAAATAGACTAATTTGGATTTCAGCCCTCTCAGCTGTGCAGCCTGGAAAGCTTCCTGTCCCTGTTCGTAAGGTACGCGGTAATCGATTCCGCCCTGAACGATCATAATCGGTTTATTCCACCGATCTACGAAATTGCTAGGATTGAATTCTGTATATGCTTTCGGAAGCGGTTTTTCCCATGGCGATCCTAGATCCCAGTTGGCAAACCATAACTCTTCCGTGGTCAGGTACCATGATTTCATATCAAATAGTCCGTCGTGGGCGATAAAGGTTTTGAAACGGTTGTTATGGATTCCTGCCAGCATGAATACGCTGTATCCGCCATAGCTTGCTCCTACTGCCGCTACCCTGTCTCCATCAACGTATGGCAGTGTTTTAGCATAATCGGTTGCTGCAAGGTAGTCCCTCATCGGCTGGCCGCCCCAGTCGCGGGAGATTTCCTCGTTCCATTTCGTTCCCCATCCCGGCATTCCCCTTCTGTTCGGAGCTACAACGATGTAGCCGTTGGCTGCCATAAGAGCAAAGTTCCAACGGGTGCTGAAAAACTGGGTAAGCGCGGATTGCGGACCTCCCTGACAATACACCAGTGTCGGGTATTTTTTATTGGGATCGAAGTTCGGCGGATAGTGGAACCATACGCCCATTTTTTTACCGTCTGATGTCTTGACCATTTTCAGCTCAGATTTACCCTGAGCCAGGGAAGCATAGATATCTTTATTGGCATCGGTCACCTGCTTCATATCACCGTTCTTTACATTGACTGTAAAAAGTTCGGAAGCATGGTTGATGTCGGTTCTGGATACGAGCAGTGCATTTTTGTGATCCGTGTAAATTTCGTTCACGTCAAAATCACCGCGGGTAATCTGCTGCACTTTGGAATTTTTAGGATCCAGCGAGAACAGCTGTTTGGTTCCCCGGAATGCTGCTGTAAAATAAATGGTTTTAGAGTCTGCTCCCCAAAACACCTCTCCTGAAACACTTTCATCCCAGTTTTTGGTCAGGTTTTCCGTTTTACCGGATTTCCAGTCCATGATCTTGATGTCATTTTTATCCGCTTCAAAGCCGTCTCTTGCCATGCTCTGCCACACCAGGGATCTCCCGTCCGGGCTGAATTTAGGATTTACATCGTACCCTTTATTGGATTCGGTAAGGTTCTTTGTCACCCCTGAAGCCAGGTCATAGGCAAAAATATCCGTGTTGGTGCTGGTTGCATAGTCTTTACCGCTTTTGGGCTTGGTCACATACAGCAGCTGGGAAGAATCCGGGCTCCAGATGAAATCTTCAGCGCCTCCGAAAGGCCTTTGAGGAGAGTCCCACATCTTACCTTCCAGCAGGTCTTTGGCTGCATCTGCCTTTTCTGAAATCTGGACGACAAAGATATGGTTGTACTTCCCTTCATTGAAGTAATCCCAGTGCCTGTGATTCAGGTCAGTGTAGACTTGAGCTGTTGTTTTCGGCGTATCGGCATATTTGTCTTTCCCCATTACTTTTTCTACCAGAACCTGCCTGCTGAAAGCAATCTTCTTTCCGTCCGGGGAAATCACGATGTTATCTGCGTCTGTTATGGTATAAAAGTCCGTCCATGTTTTCCCGTTGTCTTTGGAAAGCAGGATCTGGTCGCCTTCCTGGGCATACATCCCATTCTTATCCCACTGGATGATTGCTTTTTTCCCGAAATCCGTTTTTACGGACTGCTGGTTAATGGCATTGAGGAAGTAACTTTCGTTCTTGGTTTTTTCCGTTTTCAGATCTACCTGCCCTACTTTATAAATAAGCGAAGACTGATCCGGTGACACCGCCTGCACTCCTACTTTTTTTAAAGTCCAGAGGATTTCAGGGGTCATTACTTGTTGTGCGTTCATTAAAAGCGGTGCTGCCAGAGCCAGCAGACTGTTCTTAAGTTTCATAAATTCCTTTTTAGTCAAAGATGGCCAAAGGTACTTAATTTTGATGAAACGGGAATGTGTCTGGCGGAGAAGGAGGAATTCGGAAATTTGATAATGAATAATGATAGGGAATACCCGTTTCTTTCTATAATTTAAGCCTGCAATGGATTTCATTTCCTTTCCCGCTCCATTTTATATTGTTCTGATTTAGATATAAAAAATCCGTCAATTTCATTGACGGATTTGTATGGTCATTTTTTTGTGTACTGCATTAATCTTTATCAGAGAACAGGGAGTTGGCCAGTGATGTGATCACTGATAACAGGATACTGAACAGGAATGCCCACCAGAACCCGGCTACCGTCATGCTGTCAATAAAATAATCAGCAATAAGAATGATCATGGCATTGATCACCAGGGTAAATAACCCTAAGGTAATAATGGTTAAAGGCAGTCCTAAGATATTCAGGACAGGCTTAACAATTAAATTCAGTAATGCTAAGACAATGGCAAAAATAACAGCAGCGGAGAATCCTGTGAAGTGAACTCCCGGCAGAATCTTAGTCAGCAGAAATGCTACTATAGCGGTAATCAGAAGGCGGATAATTAAGTTCATATTATTTTTTTTTAGTTTATGGATCTTGATGTACAAAATACATTCCAATAGTCCCCAGTAAACCGGTATAAGCTTTACCTGATTTTCATCATCGTTACCAGAGAAGTCGCCACATGGCTTTCGGAACCGCCGTTCCCATCCACCGTATAAATCTCAGTCCGGATCACGCTGATTTTCGCACCGCCTTTAATCACATAAGATTTTGACACCAATGCTTCGCCCATCGCCGGCCTGAGATAATTGACTTTCAATTCTACGGTGACTACATAGCAGTCTTCTTCATAATGGCTTACCGCAGCATAGCCGGAAGAAACATCCACCAGAGAAGCAATCATAGCGCCATTGAACATTCCTGCTTTCCTGGTCATCAGGTCCATTTTCGGGATTTTCATGGAGATGAAATCCGTTTCGGCTTCCAGCAGCTCAGCATTATAGAAACGTAAGGTTTGGGAACGGTTGAAACTATCGGTGATCAGCTGTCTTTTTTCAGGTGTCATTGTTTTTGGTTTGATACAAAAGTAAGGTAACAAAAGAGAAGATAAAAGCTTTTGGCACCGAAATGACATGCAGGATCAATGATTCCGTTTATCGCCCTGGTCTCCAATTTAAGATCAGCAATGCTGTATAATCAGATGATGTAATACCATGAATAGAATAGCCTGCCGTGAATAGTAATATCAGGGCAGGCTATATCATTATTTTTGCAACAAAACTCTTTTACTTCTTTTTTATAAACTCCAGCACATCTTTATTAAGCTCTTCAGCTCTTTCTACCGGAACACCGTGGGAAGCACCTTTATAGATCTTGATCTCGGAGCCCGGGATCTCTCTGGCAATGTATTCGGTATGGGAAGGCAGGATCATATCGTTTTCCCCGGCTACCACCAATACTTTCGCACGGATTCTGTTCAGCTGTTCCCTGGTGATTTTAGGTTCGTCAATCATCAGCTGTGCGAGCCGGATTTCAGATTCAGGTTTATGCTGAGCAGTTTTCTCAGCCACTTCATTTTTCATGTCCTGCAAGACTTTGTCTCCAAGGCCTTCCGGAACGACATTGGCACCGCTGGTAATGATTTTGCTTACACGATCCGGGTATTTAATGGCAAACTCAATCCCGGTATTGCCGCCGTCACTCCAGCCCAGAATATTGATTTTCTTCATGCCCAGCTGATCTGCCAGAGCTTTTACATCATCAGCAAACCGGATGTAGGTTAACGGCCCGGTACTAGCATCCGTGCTTTTACCCTGTCCGCGGGTATCCATCGCAATGACCCTGAAATGCCTGGACAGCTCCGGAATCTCTTTTGAGAAATCACTGATGCTCCCGCCGTTTCCATGCAGCAGGAACAAAGGTTCTCCTTTGCCGTATGACTCATAATAAATATCGGCATCATTCAGATGGAGCACTTTTCCAGCTGTCGCATTGCTGCCGAAATCACTGCTTTCGTCGCTTTCGTTTTTTGCCGACTTATCCACTTTAACATCTATATTGATCGCGGGTGCTGCAATCGATACTTTTTCCCAATCGCCGTAAAACTGCCTCAGGTAGCCGGTTTTGAACAACGCTGCACTCAATCTTACATTTCCGTCAAATGCCTTCAGAAACTGGATCCCGACATAAAATTTACCCTGAACCCAGATATTCCTGTCGTTAACGTCCAGAGAGAATACGCCGTCTTTGATCCGGTCTGCAGTAAGTTCTGCGGTTATATCTTCCTGCAGGATGCTTTTCCCGGGCATGTTGTTGTCGTCACTGTAAATAGAGTACCGCATCGCAACCGGTTCTTTAGCATTGAACTGAGCCACATTCAGGTTGATGCGCTTGATCTTTGCTCTTTTTTTGGTGGTAAACTGTAAAGCGGTTTCCCCCAAAAAGTTTTCTTTGTTAAATTCCGGATTCACAATATAATTGACGCTTTTGCTTTTTGTATTGACGCCCCAGTTTTTGTCGACGAGTTTCTTCGGACTGATTTTTACCTCTTTGATGTTCGTTATTTTTTCCTTCAACACAATCTGATGCGGATTTTGCCTGATGAAATCCGCTATGCTCATTGAGAAGGATTCATAACCGGCCAGTTCAGCCCGGATATTTTTACGCGTATCAGCAGACGACACATCCAGCAAAAATTTCCCTGAAGCATCGGAAACGGTTCCCAGGCGGTCCTTTTCTACCCCTATATTGACATACGGTATCGGTTTGTTTTCCTCTTTGGACCATACGGTTCCAGTAATGACCTGAGCATTCATGATCACGGAACCGGTAAACACTGCCATAAGAAAGGCGAGTTTTTTCATAGTTTCTATCTTTACCGCAAACTTCTGAAAATTTCTGTTCAGAGCATGTCAAAGAAAGGTTAAATGCGGGGATGGTTTAGTTAAATTTTTCAAAACAAATATTGCGGTAGACCGGTTATGATTAACCACAAAAGTCACAAAAATTTTTAACACATTAGAATCATGAAGAAAACAACTTTGAAAACAGAAGAGCACATCAGTTTTCAAAAACCTATGGTTTTTAAAATCCGTGGAAAAAACTATGTGCTCTTACGATCTGCGAGAGAATAAAACCACAATAGTCACAAAAGTTTTTAACACATTAGAATCATGAAGAAAACAGCTTTGAAAACATAAGAACACATGAGTTTCAAAAATCTATGATTTTTAAATGCGTAAGAAATGGGTAAAAATTAACATGCCAGGAGAGTGTGTCAACTGTTCCTGAACAATTGACGAAAAACATTAAGCGAGGCTTACGGTGAAATTTTCATCTATAGACAGGATTCCTTCTGTTACTGCATCCGGGTGGGCACTAAATCCTTTCAGCTTTGAGGTTTTGCCTTTGATGACAAGGTCCATCAGCTGTTTATCGGATAATTTTTTGCCGAATATTTCAAACGTTACTTTGAAACCGCAGTTTTTGAAATCTGAACACCCAACGGCAGTTTTCCCTTTGATCAGATGATGCGATTTGCACTTCGGGCATTTGGTTTCCTCCCAGGTCGGCAGTTCTTTTTTTACGGACGGTTCCCTTTTCTTCTTTTCCTTTACTTCCGGTTCTTCCTGAAGGGTAATGATTTTCGCTTTTCCATCCACCACTTTTTTGGTCAGCGCAGTGACCATCTGGATAAGCTCTTCCTTGAACAGGTTGGCTTCATACCCCCCGCTTTCAATCTTACGCAGCTTGGATTCCCATTCGCCGGTGAGCTCCGGGCTTTTCAGCAGTTCATCTTCAATGGTATCGATCAGCTGGATCCCGGTCTGGGTGGCAATCAGGTTTTTTCTTCTTTTCTCAATGTACTTGCGCTTGAACAGGGTTTCGATGATGTTGGCGCGGGTAGAAGGCCTTCCGATCCCGTTGTTTTTCAGCATTTCACGCAGTTCCTCATCTTCCACCTGCCGGCCGGCGGTTTCCATAGCTCTCAGGAGTGTGGCCTCGGTGTACGGTTTCGGCGGTGAAGTTTTTCCCTGGTGGATCATCGGATCATGCGGTCCGGTCTCCCCTACCTTGAATTCGGGAATGGTCTGTTCCTCCTCTTTCTCTTTTTCTTTATCCGCAGGTTCTTCTTTGGGTTCTTTGGCATAGACGGCTCTCCATCCCGGTTCCAGGATCTGCTTTCCACTGGTCTTGAACGGAATGGTACCTACTTTCCCTTCAACGAGCGTGTTTGAAATCTTACATTCCGGATAAAATACGGCAATGAAACGCTTGGCCACCAGGTCGTAAATGAGCTTTTCTTCGCGGGTAAGGTTCTGTGAAGGCGGTATTTCCGTCGGGATAATGGCATGGTGATCCGTTACTTTGGCATCATCGAAGACGGCTTTGGATTTCGGTATCGGCTGTTCCAGCAACGGCGAGATCCATTCCTGATAGAAGGTCATGCTCTTTAAAATCCCTCCGATCTTCGGATACAGGCTTTCGGAAAGGTAGGTAGTATCTACACGCGGATAGGTGACGTGTTTTTTCTCGTACAGGCTCTGGATGTAGTTCAGGGTATTTTCTGCAGAATAGCCATATTTTTTATTGGCTTCCACCTGAAGCCCGGTGAGGTCGAAAAGCCTCGGATTCTTTTCTTTTCCTTCTTTAATTTCAAATGAAACAATTTCAAAAGGGTTCTGCTTCAGGTATTCCAGACCTTTTTCTGCCCGATCCAGCGTCTTTAAACGGTCGATGGCTGCGTTGAAAATGACATCACGGTACCTGGTTTTGAGCTCCCAGTATTCTTCTACCGTAAATGCATCAATCTCTTTCTGTCGCTGCACGAGCATAGCCAATGTAGGGGTCTGAACCCTTCCGATGGACAAAACCGCTTTATTGCCGCCGAATTTTTTGGTAAAGAGGCGCGTTGCATTGATTCCCAATAACCAGTCGCCGATCGCCCTTGCATTACCGGCCAGGTACAGGTTCCTGTATTCTTCTGCAGGTTTCAGGTTGGAAAATCCTTCTTTAATGGCCTCTTCGGTCAGGGAAGAAATCCACAGGCGTTTAACAGGCTTATCGCATTTCGCTTTCTGAAGGACCCAACGCTGGATAAGCTCACCCTCCTGCCCGGCATCCCCGCAGTTGATGACTTCCTCACATTCGCCGACCAGCCTTTCAATAACTTTGAACTGGTTCTCCACGCCTTTGTTCGGAATCAGCTTGATCCCGAAGTTACCGGGAATGATCGGCAGCAGGAAAAGGTTCCAGGATTTGTATTGCGGACCGTAATCATGCGGCTCCTTAAGGGTGCAGAGGTGCCCGAACGTCCAGGTTACACAGTAGCCGTTTCCTTCCATATAGCCTTGTTTGGGCATGGTAGCGCCCAGGACTTTGGCAATATCTCTGGCAACACTCGGTTTTTCGGCAATACAAAGTTTCATGAACGGGTCTGGATTTTTTGAAGAAGACAAAAATCGGGATTTTTTTTGACTTAAAAAAAGCAGTCAGCAATAATCCCGGTAATTCAACAAAAAGCCAGAGTGATGAATCCATGATCAACCTGATCCCGTTACCACACCATCGGCACTTCCATCAGAAGGATTTCTGTATTGCCTGATGTTGCCTTAATGTGTATTTCATCCATGCCATATATTCCGAAGCCATCCCTTCTTTCAAGCTTCTGGCCATCGATTTCTGCACTTCCTTCAATAATGAAAGCATACACACCATTTCCCTTTTTCATGATCTGATACCGGGTTTCGAAAGCATCATCAAAATGGCCCAGGTGGAACCATGCATCCTGATGGATCCACACCCCGGCATCTTCAGGATCGGGAGAAAGGATCTGCTGGAAGCTGTTGTGGCTTTTCGCAGGATCAAGGGTGATCTGGTCATACCTCGGGGTAACGTTTCTTTGTTTCGGATACACCCAGATCTGGAGGAACTTCCCGAAACCGCCTTCATCCTTGCTGAATTCACTGTGCATGACGCCTGTTCCTGCGCTCATGACCTGGATATCGCCGGGCTGAATTTCCGTTTTGTTTCCCAGGTTGTCTTCATGGATCAGGGTGCCTTCCAGCGCTATACTGATGATTTCCATATTGTCATGCGGATGGGTACCGAAACCTTTTCCGGATTTTATAATATCGTCGTTCAATACTCTTAAAGCACCGAAATGGATGCGTTCCGGATCATAAAAATCGCCGAAGCTGAAGGTTTTCCCTCCGGAAAGCCAGTCAAGTGCTGTCTTTTCCCTGGAGTCTGCCTTATGCATGATATGGTTTCCTGGTTTTTGAGGTTCTGAAAAACAGGCCTCCACTTCGCTCAGCAAAAGCCCACTTCCGCCACCGTAATGTTCGATCACTTTTATATTCTGATCAGGTTCATGGCAGAAAGTTTTGATATCCCGTTCAAATGTATCCTGCAATCCGGAGCTCAGCAAAACGATATCAGGTCGGTGTGACCTGACCGCATCATAGGCCAGATTCTCATCATTGACGAGAATTGCTTTCCAGCCTTCATTCTTTTCAATGATCCTTTTTAAGGTGTCCAGGATCACCTGGTCTTTTCCGATTATTAAGAATTTCAGTTGTTTCATTGTACGTTCGATTTAAATGTAATACTGACTTATCGATAAGCCATTATAATTTTTCTTTTAACCACACGTCATTGTATTCCTCCGGATGGCGCTTGAACTGGGCATGAACATACGGGCACAACGGAACAATCTTCAGGTTATTCTCCCTGGCATAGGAAACCAGTTTCTCCAGCAGTATTTTGGCAAAGCCCCTGCCTTCATACTCTTCACTGACTTCAGTATGATATACCGTCAGCTTTTCGCCGATGACGGAAATATCCATTTTACCGGCTTTCTGATCATCAGAAAAAAGCTGGATTTCCCCTTTTACGTTTGCTAGGACTACTTCTGTTCTTTCCATATTTTAGATTTTAGATTTTAGATTTTAGATTTTAGATTTTAGATTTTAGATTTTAGATAAAATTAAGGACTTCAGAACGGCTGGCTCATGACCTATGGTAATTTCGGCTAAAATTTCTGATGTGATGGTGTGGCATCTTCTTTTTATTTCCCTATCTAAAAAAAACAGGAATTAAATCATGATTATCAAGCACTTAAAAACCCATCTCAAAAATTTATTCAAAAAGTCTACTTAATCTATGGACTAATAAAAATATATGTCCTATCTTTGCCCCCGTAATCAGGTAAGGATATGAAAGCAGGATCACAGTTCAGATACAATTCAATGAAGAAGATGACCATCAATCATATGATGGTGTATTGCTGTATGCCTTTGTATAGGAATTTTCGGAGTTGACCTTACTTTATGATGACCTATTTCTAAAGGCTTTACTCCACAGTAAAGCCTTTTTTATTGAAACTATATGATTAACATTCCATGATAGAGATTAAAAATATTTCAAAAACCTTCCACCGGAAAAAGCAGTCGTTCAAGGCACTGGATGATGTCAGCCTGAGCGTCAGCAAAGGTGATATTGTCGGGATCATCGGATTTTCAGGAGCCGGGAAAAGCACACTGATCCGTACGGTCAATCTCCTGGAAAGACCTGACAGCGGGCAGGTGATGATCAACGGTACGGATTTCACGCAACTGAAGCCCGGCCGATTGGCCAGGGAACGCAAAAAGATCGGGATGATCTTTCAGCATTTCAACCTTTTGTCGTCCCGAACAGTCTTTGACAATGTTGCACTGCCTCTGGAACTGGACCAGGCCAGCGCTTCAGATATCCGTGAAAAAGTCAGCGGGCTCCTGAAGATCGTAGGACTGGAAGATAAGGCGAATGAGTACCCGAAAAGCCTTTCCGGAGGGCAAAAACAAAGGGTGGCCATTGCCAGGGCCCTGGCCAATGATCCTTATCTCCTGCTCTGTGACGAAGCGACCAGTGCACTGGATCCGGCGACCACACAATCCATCCTCCAGCTCCTGAAAGATATCAATCAGCGTCTCGGCATTACGATCCTGCTCATTACCCATGAAATGGAAGTGATCAAATCCATCTGTAACCATGTTGCGGTGATTGACCAGGGGAAACTGATTGCAAAAGGTACTTTAAGCGAAATTATTACAGACCGGAACCATCCGGTAATCAGACAATTCATTAATTCAGATATCATGACTATTCCACAGGAATTCAGTAAAATATTACAAAAAGAGCCCCGGGAGGGTTTGTACCCCCTGGTAGAAATAGAACTCAACGAAAAGATCAGCGTAGAAGAACTGCTTTCAGTGATCTACCATGATTACCATATTCCCTATAAGCTACTCAAAGCAGATGTGGAGTATTTCGGAGATGCCAATGTAGGAAAGCTGCTTCTCCAGCTTCAGGGCAAGGAAGAGGAAAACGAAAAGGCCATCTATTATTTCAACCGGAATAAAATTCAAAATACAGTACGAGGATATGCTTAGTGAGACAGTAGTTTCCCTGTTGCTTAAAGGGATATGGCAAACGGTTTACATGACTTTTGTTTCCGGGTTTTTAGGTTTTGCCATCGGGCTGCCGGTAGGGATTTCTCTCTTCCTGACCAGGAAAGGGCAGCTGCTGGAACATGTTGCCTATAACAGGATTTTATCGGTAATGGTGAATATCTTCCGGTCTATCCCATTCATTATCCTGATTGTCTGGATGATCCCTTTTACCAGGATATTGGTAGGGACTTCCATAGGGATGAATGCAGCCCTGGTGCCGCTGAGCATCGGTGCCGCGCCATTTATCGCCCGACTGGTGGAAAACAGCCTTCTTGAGATCCCTCACGGATTGATTGAAACGGCCAGGGCCATAGGCGCCACTCCTTTCCAGATCATCCGGAAAGTACTGCTTCCGGAAGCTTTGCCTTCCCTGATCAACAATGCGACCATTACGCTGATTACCCTGGTGGGCTATTCCGCCATGGGCGGTGCCGTGGGAGCCGGCGGACTGGGACAGATTGGTTATCAGTACGGTTATATCGGCTATGACGCCTTGATCATGAATGTGGTGCTTGTCCTGCTGGTTGCCTTAGTATTCATCATCCAGCTTTCCGGTGACCGGCTGGCGAAAAGGGTTGACCATCGGTGAATTTGTGTGGGAGAGTTTTAGTGTCAGAGAGTAAGAGTGAGAGAGTTTTAGGATGCCGCCTTCTTTAAGAATGTCGTTTAAGATGACTGTAATGGATTTCGTTGAGTTCAGTCTTGCTTACGGTTTACAGATAGATAAAAATTAACAATGAAAAAAATAATGATTGTAACGGCTGTCATGGCCATACTGACCGGAATTACTTCCTGTCGTTCCCCTAAAAATGAAGATCTTAATTTTATCAGGGTCGGTATTACGTTCGGCCCGGAACAGGAAATTGCCGAAACGGCTAAAAAGGTAGCCAAAGAAAAGTACAATCTCGATGTGGAGCTGATCTCTTTCAACGATTATGTTGTACCGAATGAAGCGCTGAACAATTCGGATATTGATGCCAATGCTTTTCAGCATGTCCCATATCTTAATGAACAGTCGAAGCAGAGGGGCTACCATCTTGCTGTTGTGGGCAACACCTTCGTCTACCCTATAGTTGCCTATTCTAAAAAAATCCGCAATATCAGCCAGCTCCGGGACGGCAGCACCATTGCCATCCCCAATGACCCGACCAATGGCGGAAGGTCTTTGCTGCTGCTCCAGAGCAACGGACTGCTGAAACTGAAAAAAGGGACCGGCCTGCTCCCGAAAGTAACTGATATTGCAGATAATCCCAAACAGCTGGATATCATAGAAATTGAAGCACCACAGCTGCCAAGGGTACTGGACGACCAGAAAGTCGTAGTAGCCGTTATCAACAATAATTTCGCTGCCCAGGCTGGACTGGATATCAACCGCTACGGCATCCTGAAAGAAGATAAAAATTCTCCCTATGTGAACACCATTGTGACCCGCCAGGATAATAAAAATGCTGAAAATGTAAGAAAATTCATCAAGGCATACCAATCGGATGAAGTGGACAGGAAAGCCCAGGAGGTTTTTAAAGGAGGCGCGGTGAAGGGATGGTAGGATGTTGATGGGTAATGGGTGATGAGTAATGGGTAATAAATGATGATTGATGATTGATGAGGTTGAATGTTAAAATTGAGGCAGATTTGCCCGAATTACATTTTCTCAATTTGAGATAATAAAAATTTCCTTATTTTTGCTGTTCATCAATAAAAATAAGGTTTTTATGTTTAAGAAAACTGTTGTCATAAGTTTAATCACTCTATTTTCTGCTTCTTCCATGGCTCAAAATACTGCCCTGCCGGTCTATCTGGATGATTCCAAGCCCGTTGAACAGCGCATTCAGGATGCCCTGTCGCGGATGACGCTGGAAGAAAAAATCGCTATGATCCACGCACAATCGAAATTCAGCTCCGCAGGTGTTCCGAGATTGGGAATTCCTGAATTCTGGACTACAGACGGCCCGCATGGGGTACGTCCTGAAGTATTGTGGGATGAATGGAACCAGGCAGGCTGGACCAATGACTCCATCATCGCTTATCCTGCCCTGACGGCTTTATCCGCCACCTGGAATAAAAAAATGTCCTGGAACTACGGAAAAGCATTGGGTGAGGAAGCACGCTACAGAAAGAAAGATATCATCCTCGGCCCAGGTGTGAATATTTACCGTACGCCGCTGAACGGAAGGAATTTTGAATATATGGGCGAAGACCCGTACCTGACGTCTAAAATGGTAGTTCCGTACATCCAGGGCGTTCAGTCTAATGGTGTGGCCACTTCCGTGAAACATTTTGCCCTGAACAATCAGGAAATGTTCCGTCACACCAGCAACGTAAATGTAGACGACCGTGCCCTGTACGAAATTTACCTTCCGCCTTTTAAGGCGGCCGTAACAGAAGGTGACTCATGGACGATCATGGGCGCTTATGACATGTATAAAAACCAATACGCCAGCCAGAACAAATACCTTCTGAACGATATCCTGAAAGGGGAATGGAAATACAAAGGGGTTGTGGTTTCCGACTGGGGAGCCGTCAATAATACGGAACAGGCGATCCACAACGGCCTCGACCTTGAATTCGGAAGCTGGACCAACGGGCTTTCCGCCGGGAAATCCAATGCCTACGACAATTATTATCTTGCTGACCCTTATCTTCAGCTGATTAAATCCGGTAAGGTAGGCACCAAGGAGCTCGATGACAAAGTCACGCGACTTCTCCGTTTGGCGTATAAAACGACAATGAATAAGAACAAGCCCTTCGGGAATATCGCTTCCGAAGAGCACAAGGCCATAGCCAAGGAAATCGGTGAAGAAGGGATCGTCCTGCTGAAAAATCAGGGAAATATCCTGCCGATTGATCTTAACAAGACCAAGAAAATAGCCGTAATCGGTGAAAATGCCATTAAGATCATGACCGTGGGCGGAGGTTCATCTTCCCTTAAAGTAAAATATGAAACGCTTCCGCTGGAAGGGATCAAAAACCGTTTCGGTAAACAGTCAGATGTACAGTATGCAAGAGGATATGTTGGTGATGTAGGCGGGGAATACAATGGGGTAAAATCCGGACAGGACCTGAAAGACAGCCGTTCTGCATCCGAGCTGATGAATGAAGCCGTAGAGCTGGCTAAAAAATCTGACTTTGTTATTTTCGTTGGCGGACTGAATAAAAGTGACTTCCAGGACAGTGAAGGCAATGACCGGAAAAGTTACGGGCTTCCGTACAATCAGGACCAGCTGATCGCTGCACTGGCTAAAGCCAATAAAAACTTTGCAGTGGTCATGGTGACCGGGAATGCCGTAGCCATGCCGTGGATCAAGGAAGTTCCTGCTGTTGTTCAGGGATGGTATTTAGGCTCTGAAGCAGGAAATGCCCTGGCCGCTGTTCTCGCAGGGGATGCCAATCCTTCCGGGAAACTGCCGTTCACATTCCCGGTAAAGCTGGAGGATAATGCTGCCCACCAGCTGGGTGAATATCCGGGCAATAAAGAGGAACTGGCTGCGGGAAAAGGAAAAGATCAGCAGCACCCGATCAACATCACGTACAACGAAGGTATTTTCGTAGGGTACAGATGGCATGATACCAAAAAAATCAAACCTCTGTTCAGCTTCGGGCATGGACTGAGCTATACGACCTTTGAATTCGGAAAAGCCAAGGCTGATAAAACGAAAATCGGTCAGGATGATACCATTACCTTCACGGTAACCGTGAAAAATACCGGTACAAAGGCAGGTGCTGAAGTAGCCCAGCTGTATATCAGCGATCTTAAATCTTCGGTTCCGAGACCGGCCAAAGAACTGAAAGGCTTTGAGAAAGTTTACCTGAATCCCGGAGAATCCAAAGAAGTAAGCTTTACCATTGACAAAACAGCGTTGAGCTATTTTGATGCCGGGAAACATGACTGGGTGGCAGAACCGGGAGATTTTGAAGCCCAGATCGGAAATTCTTCCGATGCCATCAAAACAAAAGTGAAGTTTACTTTGCAATAAACCTATATCATCTATTCTACGAAAGAGCCTGCTGAAGGCTCTTTTTTTATTCATACCTTAGGAAACCGGATTCAGATTTCTATAATGAGTTCCCCGTCAAAACCGTTATCAGGTTCGCTGATGTAGCCGTGTGGATTGCAGATTACTTCAGTTTTGCCTATGGTGTACTTGCAAGGTGTATGGATATGACCGTGGATCCAATATGCAGGGCTGTATTTCAGGATAAGTTCTTCAAGGTTGGAAGCATAAGCAGCCGTAACCGGATCCTGAAGGTATTTTTCCGGTACCGAATGGATAGACGGTGCATGATGGGTCACCACTATGCTGGTTAATCCTGAAGCCTTTTCCAGGCTTTCTTCCAGCCAGATTTTTGACATCTGGTGAATTTTAAATGTATCCAGTGTCCTCATTTTTGAATAGGAAGGATCACGACGGATCATTTTATAATCGTTCATTTGCGACTGGCAAAGCATCCCGTACTGAACGGGATTCCCGAAAATGGAAAAATCCGTCCATAAAGTTGCCCCGTGAAATCGGATTCCGTCGATATCCACCGTATTATTTTCCAGCACATGGACATTGGATCCAAAGGCAGCCTCTTTGATCCTGTTGAGTGTTTTAGAATAAGATCCTTTATAATACTCATGGTTTCCCAGCACATAGATCACAGGGCGATCCGGAATCTTATTCTTGATCCACTCAATCCCCTTGATCCCGATATTGATATCTCCTGCGAGGATTACGGCATCTGCCGAATCGAAGGAAAGATCCGTCTGCCCGAATTCCTGGTGCAAATCACTGATGACCTGTATTTTCATGCTGCTAAAGTATAAAGAATCACGCTGAATACAATAGAACAACATTATAGAATCAGTCCAGGATTACCGCAACAGCAGGTTTTCCTGATTTTGAATGCCTGAAAGCAAAATAAGTCAGAAGGATGATGATACTTATAGCATACAACATAAGGATGATGAAATTCAGGTCCCCCACAGCATGGTCAGAGGGAAAAATCTGATTGAGGAGAGACATCAATGACAGTCCTAAACCGGCACCCAGGAAATAGCTGGTAGAGCCCATTCCCGAAGCCACGCCATAATGCGTAGGTTCTACATCACGGATCCCGAGTACGGACAAGGCAGTAAAACAAAAGGTCATCCCGATGCCTGAAATACAGGCAGCACCCATAAGGACAATGGTTAAAGGGTAATTAAAATGGACTGATAAAATCAGTAATACTGATCCTGTAAGCATAAAGCTCCATCCCATAAGCCCCATCTGTCCTGAATTCAGTCTTTTGGAAACCAAAGGCAGCACGAATTTAGCCAACAAAGCAGACATGATACTGAACGGCACCAGCAATAAACCTGAAGCCGCTGCTGTATATCCCATATCCTTTTGAAGCATCAGGGATATCAGGAACAGGAAACCTATAAAAAACGCTCCCAGAGCGAAAAAAGCAATGTTAGAAACATTCAGGGACCTGTGTTTTAAGATCTTGAGATCAATAAGGGGCTGCGCAGAATGCCTTAGGCGGAAAACCACAGCAGATAACAGCAATATGGAAGCAAGCAAAGATCCGCCGACCGGCAACGGCTGCTCGGTAATATGGATGAACTCGTGCGTGCCATAGGTAAGGCTTAATAAACCTGCCACAAGCAATATCCCGGAAAGGACATCCGTTTTGGCCGGTTGTTCCCCTTTATCATCCGAAGGAAGGTATCTGAATGCGAAAATAATGGTGATCAGCAGAACAGGAACATTGATCAGAAATACCCAATGCCAGCTCAGGTAAGTACTGATAATCCCTCCCAATGAAAGGCCGCTTCCTGATCCTATGGCTGCAAATGAACTGAAGATTCCTACAGCACGGTTTCTTTCCTGCATTTCCGTAAAGGCATGGGTAACAATGGATAAGGCAGAAGGCATAATGAATGCGGCTCCTAATCCCTGCAGTGCACGGAAAATCGCCAGGGTCCTGAAATCCGCTGATAACCCCGCTCCTAAAGACGTCAGCATAAAGATTGCGGAACCGATCAGAAATATTTTTTTCCTTCCGATCTGATCGGAAAGCTTACCTCCGATAATCAAAAATCCTCCGAAAAATAAAACGTATAAGGTCTGCAGCCACTGTACGGTTTCTGCACCAATATTGAACTGCTCCTGGATCGAAGGGATCGTCAGATTGATAATGGCAATGTCTAATGCCTCTACAAATGTTCCTACCGATGCCAATATTAAAATCAGGTTTTTCTTTGTTTCCATACCATATAAATTCCCTGCAAAATTAGTTTTTACAGTACAGGTATGAAAATAATAGCTTACATTTGGAACATAAGGTAGTATTAGGAAATCATAAAAGAACATTCGTACTTTCACGTATTTATTCAATCATAAAAACAGAACAGATGTCAACAGAACATTACAATCCGGATAACAAAGACCTTTCTATCCTCAGGTTGCTGCAAAAAGATGCCAAACTGAGTGTCCGGGATATTGCGGCACGGATCAACCTGAGTGCAACACCTACCCATGAACGCATCAAACGTTTGGAACGGTTGGGAATTATTAAGGAATATACTACCGTCGTAGACCGTAAAAAGGTCGGTAAGGGCATGATGGTAATCTGTATGATTGCACTGAATGCACACAATAAAAAAACAGCAACCCGCTTTATTGAGGAAGTCACTCAATTTAAAGAGGTAGTAGAATTCTACAATATCAGCGGCGATTTTGATTTCATGCTCAAAATCCTTGCTCCGAATATGGATGAATTCCACGAATTTTTCGTCAATAAACTCTCTGAAATTGAAGGCATCGGCCAGACAAAAAGTATTTTTGTGATGAACAGCATCAAGGAGAGTGGGAGGATTTTGTGAGAGTTTTTTTAAGGCTGTAGAGTTTGAGGGCTGTAGCGTTTGAGAGTCTTAGCGTTTTAGGAGTTTAGGGTTGTAGAGTTATAAGTTATGAGTTCAGTGTTGTTTGTATTATCTGGAATATGTGATGATAATCAATTGATAGTAGCATAATGTCTGACCTGAGTAACGCCTGATGCTTTGGCCTTTGCTTGTTGGCATTCTGATCTATCATGTAAAAACATAAAATGTAATCTCTAATCTCTTTGATTTAGCATTTCTGTCTTGATTCTTGATTCTTGATTACTGCCTCTGTTATCTATCTTCTATCCGTCTATCCTCTATTGGTCTATCAATTGGTACTTTATTGTTTTGTGTTTGATCCGATATCTAATATCTGATATCTGATATCTGGTGTCTGATGTCTGACATCTTGCCTCTTGATTCCTGGTTCTTGACTCTTGGTTCTTGATTCTTGTCTCTTCTCTGACTTCAGGGCATAAAAAAACCTCACACATTGCTGTATGAGGTTTATAAAAAAACTGGCGGCGACCTACTCTCCCGCTTGTCGCAGTACCATCGGCGCTGGTGGGCTTAACTTCTGTGTTCGGAATGGGAACAGGTGAGCCCCACCGCTAAAACCACCCTAAATAAGGTATATAATGTAGAATGTACTGTTGTATTGATGTAAAACGTATTCATGATTTTCATTAATACTTTTTACAAGGGTACATGTTACATATTTTATCGGTAAATTTCATCACAAAGGCAAAACCAGTAGCGCACTTATAAGGCTTGGCTTACAGCATACTGCTTTAAGCTTACTGCAACCTTATAGGCTATAAATCTACGGGTAATTAGTACTACTCGGCTATGCTGTTACCAACTTTACACCTGTAGCCTATCAACGTGGTCATCTCCCACGACCCTTAAAAGATGTCTCATCTTGAGGCGAGTTTCACACTTATATGCTTTCAGTGTTTATCTCTTCCAAACGTAGCTACTCAGCGGTGCACCTGGCGGTACAACTGATACACCAGAGGTTTGTTCAATTCGGTCCTCTCGTACTAGAATCAAGCCCTCTCAAACATCTAACGCCCGCAATAGATAGAGACCGAACTGTCTCACGACGTTCTGAACCCAGCTCGCGTGCCACTTTAATGGGCGAACAGCCCAACCCTTGGGACCTTCTCCAGCCCCAGGATGTGACGAGCCGACATCGAGGTGCCGAACCTCCCCGTCGATGTGAGCTCTTGGGGGAGACTAGCCTGTTATCCCCGGAGTACCTTTTATCCTATGAGCGATGGCCCTTCCATACGGAACCACCGGATCACTATGTCCTGCTTTCGCACCTGATCGACTTGTAGGTCTCACAGTCAAGCACCCTTATGCCATTACACTCTACGCACGGTTACCAAGCGTGCTGAGGGTACCTTTGAAAGCCTCCGTTACTCTTTTGGAGGCGACCACCCCAGTCAAACTACCCACCACGCAATGTCCTTCTAAAAGAAGTTAGGCTCCAAGTAAGTAAAGGGTGGTATTTCAACGTTGGCTCCACCGACACTAGCGTGCCAGCTTCAAAGCCTCCCACCTATCCTACACATTACTTACTCAAAGTCAATACGAAGTTATAGTAAAGGTTCACAGGGTCTTTTCGTCCCATTGCGGGTAATCGGCATCTTCACCGATACTACAATTTCACCGAGCTCGTGGCTGAGACAGTGCCCAGATCGTTACACCATTCGTGCAGGTCGGAACTTACCCGACAAGGAATTTCGCTACCTTAGGACCGTTATAGTTACGGCCGCCGTTTACTGGGGCTTCAGTCAAACGCTTCGCTTACGCTAACGCCCTTCCTTAACCTTCCAGCACCGGGCAGGTGTCAGACCCTATACAGCATCTTTCGATTTAGCAGAGTCCTGTGTTTTTGATAAACAGTCGCCTGGGCCTCTTCACTGCGGCCAGCATTGCTGCTGGCGTCTCTTCTTCCGAAGTTACGAGACTATTTTGCCTAGTTCCTTAGCCACGACTCACTCGAGCACCTTAGGATTCTCTCCTCGACCACCTGTGTCGGTTTTGGTACGGGTTGCTTCACTTCGGCTTTTCTTGGATCCAAGTTCACTACAGCAGCTTCGCCCGAAGGCTAGGCCTTGACTATTCCGTCAGTCTCCAGTAGCTACATTGAACCGTCCCCTTTTTAGTGTGAGCAAGTATGGGAATATTAACCCATTGTCCATCCACTACCCCTTTCGGGTTCGCGTTAGGTCCCGACTAACCCTCAGCTGATTAGCATGGCTGAGGAAACCTTAGTCTTTCGGTGAGGGGGTTTCTCGCCCCCTTTATCGTTACTTATGCCTACATTTTCTTTTCTATAAGCTCCACCAAGCCTCACGACTCAGCTTCTACGCCGATAGAATGCTCTCCTACCGATTAATTTAATTAATCCCATAGCTTCGGTAATATGCTTATGCCCGATTATTATCCATGCCGGACCGCTCGACTAGTGAGCTGTTACGCACTCTTTAAATGAATGGCTGCTTCCAAGCCAACATCCTAGCTGTCAATGCAGTCCAACCGCGTTGTTTCAACTTAGCATATATTTAGGGACCTTAGCTGTTGGTCTGGGTTCTTTCCCTTTCGGACATGGACCTTAGCACCCATGCCCTCACTGCCGACCATCATTTATTAGCATTCGGAGTTTGTCAGGAATTGGTAGGCGATGAAACCCCCGCATCCAATCAGTAGCTCTACCTCTAATAAACTATATATCGACGCTGCACCTAAATGCATTTCGGAGAGTACGAGCTATCTCCCAGTTTGATTGGCCTTTCACCCCTACCCACAGGTCATCCGAAGACTTTTCAACGTCAACCGGTTCGGTCCTCCACTCTGTGTTACCAGAGCTTCAACCTGCCCATGGGTAGATCACAAGGTTTCGCGTCTAATCCTACTAACTATGCGCCCTATTCAGACTCGCTTTCGCTCCGGCTCCGGACCTTAAGTCCTTAACCTCGCTAGTAAAATTAACTCGTAGGCTCATTATGCAAAAGGCACGCCGTCACACCATATCAGTGCTCCGACCGCTTGTAGGCGTACGGTTTCAGGTTCTATTTCACCCTTCTATTCGAAGTGCTTTTCACCTTTCCTTCACAGTACTTGTTCACTATCGGTCTTTCAGGAGTATTTAGCCTTGGAGGATGGTCCCCCCATATTCAGACAGGATTTCACGTGTCCCGCCATACTCATTTATCATCTATATATACCTTTCGATTACCGGGCTATCACCGTCTATGGCCGCACTTTCCAGTACGTTCTTCTAAATATATAAAGACTTTTGGGCTAATCCGCTTTCGCTCGCCACTACTTACGGAATCTCTTCGATTTCTTTTCCTCCGGGTACTTAGATGTTTCAGTTCTCCGGGTTTGCTCTCTAATAAATTAGAGTGACATGTCTTCAACATGCCGGGTTGCCCCATTCGGACATCTCGGGATCAATTCGTGTGTGCCAATCCCCCGAGCTTTTCGCAGCTTACCACGTCCTTCTTCGCCTCTGAAAGCCTAGGCATCCGCCATACGCCCTTAACGATTTCTTTCCTATTTTTAGGTTACTCAAGCACTTATAAGTGCTCGGTTTTCTCTTTGTGATGTCTTTACCGTTAATGTCAATGATCTTATTTGCTTGTACTTAAGTAACCAAGTAATATGTATTAATGACGGCTCCGTCATTATGTAGAATACACATATCCTTTTATTACCCTCATACATCATACTTCTGTACCGTAGTACTCCGTACAATATGTGGAGAATAAGGGAGTCGAAC
Source organism: Chryseobacterium camelliae (assembly GCF_002770595.1). Lineage (NCBI taxonomy): Bacteria > Pseudomonadati > Bacteroidota > Flavobacteriia > Flavobacteriales > Weeksellaceae > Chryseobacterium > Chryseobacterium camelliae. The sequence goes on from NZ_CP022986.1 coordinate 1,204,912, forward strand.
CCTTGACCTCCTGCGTGCAAGGCAGGCGCTCTAGCCAGCTGAGCTAATTCCCCCTCTAGTTAAGATTAAAAAATTTAGAGATTTTGAGATTAAGAGATCTGCTCGCGCTAATTTCTTAATTCCTTAATTTCTCAATATCTTAATCCCTTCAATTAGTAGTCTCGGGCAGGCTCGAACTGCCGACCTCTACATTATCAGTGTAGCGCTCTAACCAGCTGAGCTACGAGACTTCATGTAATTTTAAATTTTAAATTTTGAATTTTAAATTAATTTTCAAATCTAAAATCTATCATTTATAATCTAAAATCTCTTCCTCCCTTTTACTAATTTCTAGTGGGTTTGTATTTTTAATATAAATCAACCAATAAAAAAACTAAAGCTTTACTTTAAGTAAGTCCAACGTATCTTGCGATACTAATTTTGTTTATCGTCTATAAGACGCTCTAAAATGAGATGTTCCAGCCGCACCTTCCGGTACGGCTACCTTGTTACGACTTAGCCCTAGTTACCTGTTTTACCCTAGGCAGCTCCTTTTACGGTCACCGACTTCAGGTACCCCAGACTTCCATGGCTTGACGGGCGGTGTGTACAAGGCCCGGGAACGTATTCACCGCGCCATGGCTGATGCGCGATTACTAGCGATTCCAGCTTCATAGAGTCGAGTTGCAGACTCCAATCCGAACTGAGACAGGCTTTCGAGATTCGCATCACATCGCTGTGTAGCTGCCCTCTGTACCTGCCATTGTATTACGTGTGTGGCCCAAGGCGTAAGGGCCGTGATGATTTGACGTCATCCCCACCTTCCTCTCTACTTGCGTAGGCAGTCTTACTAGAGTCCTCAACTTAATGGTAGCAACTAGTAACAGGGGTTGCGCTCGTTGCAGGACTTAACCTAACACCTCACGGCACGAGCTGACGACAACCATGCAGCACCTTGAAAATTGCCCGAAGGAAGGTCTATTTCTAAACCGATCAATTCCCATTTAAGCCTTGGTAAGGTTCCTCGCGTATCATCGAATTAAACCACATAATCCACCGCTTGTGCGGGCCCCCGTCAATTCCTTTGAGTTTCATTCTTGCGAACGTACTCCCCAGGTGGCTAACTTATCACTTTCGCTTAGTCTCTGAATCCGAAAACCCAAAAACGAGTTAGCATCGTTTACGGCGTGGACTACCAGGGTATCTAATCCTGTTCGCTCCCCACGCTTTCGTCCATCAGCGTCAGTTAAGACATAGTGACCTGCCTTCGCAATTGGTGTTCTAAGTAATATCTATGCATTTCACCGCTACACTACTTATTCCAGCCACTTCTACCTTACTCAAGACATGCAGTATCAATGGCAGTTTCACAGTTAAGCTGTGAGATTTCACCACTGACTTACACATCCGCCTACGGACCCTTTAAACCCAATAAATCCGGATAACGCTTGCACCCTCCGTATTACCGCGGCTGCTGGCACGGAGTTAGCCGGTGCTTATTCGTACAGTACCTTCAGCTATTTACACGTAAATAGGTTTATCCCTGTACAAAAGAAGTTTACAACCCATAGGGCCGTCGTCCTTCACGCGGGATGGCTGGATCAGGCGCTAACCCATTGTCCAATATTCCTCACTGCTGCCTCCCGTAGGAGTCTGGTCCGTGTCTCAGTACCAGTGTGGGGGATCACCCTCTCAGGCCCCCTAAAGATCATCGACTTGGTGAGCCGTTACCTCACCAACTATCTAATCTTGCGCGTGCCCATCTCTATCCACCGGAGTTTTCAATATCAAATGATGCCATTTAATATATTATGGAGTATTAATCTTCCTTTCGAAAGGCTATCCCCCTGATAAAGGCAGGTTGCACACGTGTTCCGCACCCGTACGCCGCTCTCAAGATCCCGAAAGATCTCTACCGCTCAGCTTGCATGTGTTAGGCCTCCCGCTAGCGTTCATCCTGAGCCAGGATCAAACTCTCCATTGTATGTTTGTCTTGGCTCACTCAAAGTTTTTTAACGCTTTAGTTTTTCCTTACTTGGTTGTTATATTGTATGTCAATGATCTTTTTTCTTTCGCTTCCTACAAAACTACTTTCTCTCTGTCAGTGTTTCGCTTCGTATTTGCGAGTGCAAAAGTAAAACTTTATTTTGATTTGACCAAATGTTTCTGAAAGAAATTTTAAAGTTTTTTTTTCTTAACCTTAACCCTCTCTAAACCCTTAGGTCATCTACTCCTGCGCTCCCGTTGTTTGGGATTGCAAAGATACAAAACTTTTTAACTCCCACAACTTTTTTTTCAAAAAGTTTTTCAGCAATCAATCCGATTTCATCGTATCTCTAAAGTAACTCTCTTAAAATTATACCGCTTATCTAAAAGCCCTTCTGCGCTTACTGATATACTCTCGTTTTCAGTGGGGCAAAGATAGAAACTCTACACCCCAACTTCCAAATTTATTTAACATAAAGTTCACAATAATGTCATATTTACCGGTTAACGGGCTGAACTATAGGTTAAAAAATTTCGCTCTTAAATCAGGATCAGATAAGTCTTTAAAATAGGCATCCGTCAGTGTCGGAATAAACATGATTGCGATATAGATAATCATATCAGTCAGTTAAGCCTGGAATGCTTATTTTTGATGCACCATCAAGGCAGAAAAAGTATATGATATAGGAACCTATTAACAGCAGCAGCAATACCATTGTTGCAATTTTAAACCTGTCAACAGATGATTCTTTCTTTCTGTAAGACTTGTCACGGGGTCCATCCGTTGCCCAGGCACCCATAGGATGAAGATGGGATACAGGGCCTCCCCTGCTTTTAAAAGGTGATGATGATAGAGAATCCAGAAACGGGATGTCTTTATTTTTGGTAATCGTTTCCGCAAATGCCTTCTGCTGATCCTGGTGCCGCTTTTTCACCGTTTCAATTTTGCCTTCCGTCTTCAGCGCGCTGATCAGTTCATCGATTTTCCCTGCGTATTTATTATATTCAGTCGTCACTGTCCGCACTTGCTCCTTAGAATCCCGGATACTTTTTTCATTCTCACGGTGACGGCTTTCATTGCGGCTGATGCGCTCATTCATATCCTCCACTACCCTTTTACGGTCATGCTCAAGCTGCTGCTTTTCGGCTTGCAGGCTGTCAATGGATTGTTGAACAAGGAAAAACCTACCACATCGGCAAAAAAAATACTGCCTCAGAGAAGCAGTATGATATAAGGTTGCGCGATGACCGTTTCAGCAGCCCGCTTATTTTTTGTATTGTTGCAGTTCCTCTTTCAGGGATTCTACCTGCTCTTTCAGGAGTTTAATGTAATCCTGTTGATTATCTAAAATAAAATCCGGGATATTACAATAGGTATAATTGGTAGATTGAAAATTTCCGGAATGATCATTAAAGGTACTACCATTATTGTCATTGTTTTGAACATTACCTGTTTTTCTTTCTTCCTTAATCTCCTCTACCGGCACATCCAGTGCTTTGGCCAGCTTTTCCCACTCATCATCAAAAATTCTCACGTCACCGCTCTCCTTCCGGCTGTAATTGGAAGCATCCGTAGCAATGATCTTGGACATATAATCCTGGGTATATCCCCTCTGTTTTCTTAGATTTCTTAGCTTTTCCATAACTGTTGTTGCTGTGTTTTCGTACAAATATAGAGAATTTTGATGGGTTTGGGGAAACCGGAAGGAGATTTGAATATATAATCACCGCAGCCCCGATCAATCCTGAACTTTCAGGCTTGTTACACCGTCAGTTCATCATTCCGGTGTACAAAACTGCTTACCGTTAACCGGTGTACGCCCAATATCCTGCCGATGGCTGAATAGGATACTTTTCTGTCTTCCTGTACAAACGGAAAACCTTGATCACCAATATTTTTAGCATATTCCAACAAAAAAGGTTTCCTCCTTAGAGAAAACCTTTTATTAATATTAGATTGAACTATAAATATTTTATTTCTTCTGCGTCGTTCCCAGCGCCCAGGCCACCAGCAGCGGCTGCATAAACAGCCTGCCGAGCCTTTTCTGGTCTGTATTCAGTCCGAAGCTGTCTTTTCGGTTGACGTATTGTGAGATGTTGCCCGGGAAGATGGCAGTGAAAAATCCTGCGGCTACCTTGCCGATCAGTTTCTGCTGCTCTTCCGAGGCTCCGATGATGGATGCTCCCAAGGCAATTTCTGCTATTCCGGAATAGAAAACGGTGTCATCTTTTTCCAGAGGGACCCATTCCGGGACCTGCGCACGGAAAGCTTTTCTGGCAAATGTAAGGTGACCGATACCGGCCGTGATGAGCATTCCGCCCAAGGCGTATTTTCCGATATTTTTTAATGTGTTGGTGTTCATATGTTTTTGTGTTAATGTTAATCGTAAGATTCTTCAGAATCGGAATTCTTTTTCATCAGCATATAGGCAATGCCGAGGCCGAGGCCTGCCAGAAGGGCTATTTTGGTTTTTCGGGAAGGAACCGGAAGGATGGTTTCACCATAGATGCGGTGCGGTTCCGGAGAAGGTTTCAGAATGTTTCCGCTGTCATCCGGTGCGTTTTTGATTTTCATCATCAGCCTCATGCCTGCCGAAGCAACGTTGATGACCGGCTTTGGAAACAGTCCGTACACGGTTTTCAGGAACACGGATGTCGCATCCGGGAATTTTTCTTTTTTCGGATGCTTGGCCAGTTCCACAATGCTGGCTGCCGTATCGCGGGGATCGGCGGCAAACGGAGGGATTTTAAAATCCAGTCCGGAATATTTCGCGGAATGCATATTCCCGGTAGACCGCTGGATCTGTGGGTAGATATTGCAGATATGGATATCCGCGAAGTCTGAAATTTCACCCTGAAGGCATTCCATCATGCCCCTGATCCCGAATTTAGTGGAGGAATATACTGCACTGTAAGGTGCAGGCATGAATCCGCCGATCGAAATATTGTTAATGAGGATTCCCTCCTGCTGCCTTTTGAAAACGGGAAGCACGCTGTAAGCGCCGTGCATATATCCGAAAAGGTTGGTTTTGATCACCTGCTCATTCACTTCCATAGGGATCTCCTCAAATTTCCCGCTGGACATTACTCCGGCATTGTTGACCCAGATGTCTATTCTTCCGTTGAACTGTAAGGCCGTTTTTACCAGGTTGTCCACTTCTTCCGCAACGGATACATCTGTAGGCACCCCGATAACGGCTACTTCCAGCTCCCTGCACAGGGCAACGGTTTCATCCAGTGCTTCCTTGCCCCTGGCTGCAATAACAATATGGCATCCTTCGAGGGCAAACGCTTCTACGGTAGCCCTGCCTACCCCGCTGGTTCCGCCGGTAATGACCACCGTTTTCCCGCTGAGGCTTTTTCCTGAAATATCTTCTGATTTCATTGGTGAATGGTTTAGATTGTGAATGTTGTTTCCTAATACTTACCTATTATTATGCCAGAAAGGGAATGGAACGCCGCTGAATGGAAGGCGTGGAATAATAAATACAGAAAGGCAAAGGATAGCAAGAACGCTGAGAAAGTACAGGACTGAAGGATACTATGATTGACGCTGAACGGTATTCTGTACATCGTGAAGAAGCAAATTTGCAGATCTGCTTGAATCATTCCCACAAAAAACCTCCGCACTGGCAGAGGTTATGTTGTAAATAGTTCAATTTAATTTCCTGTATCGGGATCTAAAGAAGAAGTACAGGTTTTCGTAATGGTCTGCGCAGAACCGTAGCAGGTGACCTTCCTTTCATTGGCGGCACAAGGCCCGTCGCAGTCGGGAATGGTTACGCAGCCATTGCTGCAGGCGACAGAAGCTTTTGCAGCTCCCGTAAGGGTTTTCATTTTGTCTCGTGAGATTTTTTTCAGATGTTTCATGGTATTGAATTTAATAGCATTAAAGATAACCATAAAATGACCGAATGCAAAATTTAATACAACGAAATCAATCAGTTACGATATTAATTATCTCAGAATACTTTGTTCAGGACGATCCTGCTCTGTTCCAGCGCTACCCCGAAAACCAGATGGGAACCGAATTCCCATACCCACCATGAAGCAGGCATTTCACTTACTTTATCCTGCAGTCCGAGTGCCGGAACCAGTGATCCGTGCGTAGCAGCCCAGATTACGGTTCCTGCCACCAATCCCTGGGCAGGTATGATGCGGCCTTTTTTCCTCAACGCCAAAAGGTAAGCGACTCCTATAACCGCTCCTAAAGTATAATGGATCCCCGTCATAGCCTGCTGGGTCTGTTCACCGGAAAGCTCCTGATGGGTGAATTCCTTATATACACTTTTTGCCAGGACTGCCGGCGGCATATTTTCAGGTCTGTGGGTTACATCGGCGCCTTTGAGTTCAAGCTGTCCGGGTTCAGGCGGGAAATAATCCTCACCTATTTTTTGTAAAGGTGGTTCTGCGATGGATTTGATCCAGGAAGCCAGCAATCCTGCTGCTACTCCTTTCAGAATTGTTTTTGTAATGGTGTTCATACTTATATTGATGTTTTTTGGTACCTGTTGATGGGCAGGTCAGTGCATAAATCATTCCGTAGGAATAGGATATGGTTGATGAGGATAAAACTTTACCCTCAAAAAACGAATACTGAAATTTTATAATCTGCATCCCAAATGCATCTCTGATGAATTATTTAAAGCATTTACAGGATAATCCGGGAAACATCTGAAAACAGAGCCGGATTTGAAGTCAAAATTCAAGTGAATTGGAATACCATTTGATTTGTTAAAGAAATGTGAAAATTTCATAGGTGATGGAAGAAAAACCTCTACAAAAGAAAAATAACCGGAAAAAATGGCTTTTAGGAACCGGCATTGGTATTGTTGCAATGATCCTGATCTTTCCTTTTGCCCTGGATTTCTATCTCCAGCGGAAACTGCCGGATGTCGTCAATACCAGGACGCCTTACCGCCTGAAGCTAAAAGATTTTAACCTGAGCCTTCTGTCCGGGAATTTCACAGCAACCGACCTTACGATATCTACCAAAAATCCTGCTGATCCTAAAATCACCCAGATTAACGGTACGGTAAAAAAAATTCAGATCCGTGACTTTGGCATCTGGAAAGCCCTGTTCAGCAAAGCCTATCATGCCGATCAGTTTTTACTGTCCGATGCACAGCTCAGGGTAAAGCTGGCGCCGAAGAAAACTAAAGATACGGCCGGAAAAGCACAGAAGGATATCCATATCAACAATATTGAACTCAATAATGTATTCGCAGATGTAACCGGTTCTGACGGGAAGCCTGTCTTCCAGGGGAAAAACATCAGTGTCCGCCTGAAAGACATCCGCCAGAGTGGCAATGACGCTAAAATCCCATTGGCATTTAAGGAATTCAAGGTCAATGCCTCAGCCGTAAAAATCGGTGTGAATGATTTTTACGAAATCAATGCAGACCGCATCCTTGCTGCCGATAAAACGCTTGACCTGCAGAAATTCCATCTGAAACCGACGCAGAAACCTCAGCAGTACAACGCTAAGAATGTTTTTGATTTTTCATCAGAACGTTTACTTGCTAAAGATTTTACCATCAGCCAGGATTCCCTGATCGTTTCTGATGTTATTTTCAACCGGCCGGATCTCAAGGTAATGTCTACCGGAAAAAACACCGTGGAAAAAGAGAAGAACCCGAAAGAAATCGAAATGAAAATCGGGATGAAAAATATTGATTTCCAAAAAGGAAAAATCATGGTATTGCAGGCCAATCAGGACAAAACCGCTTCCGTAGACAATTTTAACTTCAAGCTCAGCAATATAGTCTTTGACAAAAATACGGTGAAGGAAAAAATACCGTTCCGGTTCACCAACCATGATATTGAAGCGGATAATATCTATTTTAAAGCCAACCCGCTCCAGGCGTTAAGAATCAAAAAGATCTCCTCCAACAATGCGGACATCATGATAGAGCAGTTTGAAATGCTGGCTCTGGGCAAAAGTGCAGACAAAGACCTGTTCAATATCCGCACAGATCAAATCAGGATCCTCAATAACCGAACAAAATATGTAGGGCAGAAACTCAACATTCTTCTAGGCGGAATCGACATTCAGTCACCGGATATTAAAATAGTCTCCGCCACCCGCAAGACTGTAAAAAAGAGCAAAAAGGATTCGGCAGATCCGGATTTTACGGCACAGCTGGGATTCATCAATATCTCCAAAGCGAAAATTACACAGATCAAACAGGGAAAAACCCATCTTGCAGTAGCACAGCTGGATGCTAGGCTGGATCAGGTTACTTCCGGTAAGGAATACCTGAAAAACGGACTGCCTTTTAAAGCAGTCAAACACCTGATTACGGCCCGCAATATTAATTTGGACGCAGGAAAATATTATTCATTAAAGGTCGGGGATGTGAAAAATTCAGGAAATTATACCGAGATCCGAAACCTGGCCTATCTGCCTAAATATTCCAGAGCAGCGTTCAGCAGGGTGATTGCAAAGGAAACCGACCTGTATACGATCCGGGTAAAGAAAATCGGAGTTACCGACCGGCAGTCGGAACTGTTTAAAGATCCTGTCATTGATATCAGCCAGGTGAACATCGACGGTATTCACTGTAATATTTACCATGACCTTGCCCCGCCAGACGATAACAGCGCACGGTACCTGTTCAGCAAAAAGCTGAGAGGCGTAAAAATCCCGCTTTTCGTTAAGGACATTCATATCACCAATTCAAACCTGGAGTATGAAGAGAATGCGGAAAACAACAATATTCCGGGGAAAATTACCTTTAATAATTTCAATGGTAAAATCAGTGATGTGAACAATGCGAAAATCAAAGGAAGGCCAACTACCGTAAAGGCGGATGTGAATTTTGCCTTTTACAACAATGCCAGTACCGACGTGCACTGGAAATTCGATGTCAGCAACCCGCAGGATCAGTTTACCATTAACGGAAAAATCAGCAAACTCTCTGCAGACAATGTGAACCTTTTTGTACGTCCGTACCTTAATGTAACGCTTGATGGTAAAATAGACTATATTAAATTCGACTATTACGGCAGCAATGCCGGGATTGCCGGGAAGTTCTATTTCAAATACAGCGATATGTATGTGAACCTCCTCAATAAAAAAGGCAATGAAAGAAAACTGCTCTCGACGGTGGCCAACTGGTTTGTGAAAAACGAATCCACCGGTGAACCGGAATATGTCCTGATCGAGAAGAAAAGAGACCCTGAAAGAAGCTTTTTCAATATGCTGTGGCAGGGCATTATGGAAGGACTTAAAAAATATGTTATCTGATGATTCTAATACCTGCTGCTGTTTACATGGCAGCAGTTGTCATTATGGTCCTCTGCATTGAATTAAAACCCCGGTCCCACCGCCGGAAAAAACCATCAAATTATAATGAAGATAAAATCCCATTTTACAGCTCAGCTCAGTTTTGCCCCGGAAAGTAAAGGCGGCAGAAGCACACCGGTATCATCAGGCTACCGGCCGACCATCCAGTTTCCTCCGCAACAGGAAATGATGACCTGCGTACAGAATTATCCTGATGCAGAACTGGTTTTTCCCGGAGATACCGTACAGGCGGAAATTGCCCTGCTGAATTCAGATGAGATCCTCAGCAATTTATATGAAGGCCAGGACTTCGATTTTTTTGAAGGTCCTGATCTGATAGGCCACGGAACCATCACCAGAATACATTAGCCTTTCCGCCTGAATGCCGGAAGGCTTTTATATAAAGGAGATCCCCACTCTATCTTTAGATACCACATAACAGTAAAACAGACCACTTTAGCACGGTTTTCTCACACAGTTTGCTATATAACACCTTTAACTTTGCACCACTCAACGATCATGAAACCTATGCCCACCAAAATCAAGAATATAATTGTTACCACAGACTTCTCCGAAAAATCGGGAAACGCTGTTGAAATGGCCTTCCATATTGCCGTACGCCATCAGGCTGTCCTTATCGTACTTCACGTCGTAGACCAGTTTTACCTCATCGACAGGAGTTACAAGCAGGTCATCGGCAATGAGGTAACACAGGAAAGCATCAGCCTGGCTGAAAACAACCTGGCCGTCATACAGAAGGAACTTACCGAACGAAGCACTACGCTGAAGGTAAAAACAGAAATCCGTCACGGAAGCCTGATCCAGAGCATCAATGACCTGATTGCGGAAGAAGACACCGACCTTACCGTAGTAGGAACTTCCGGAGAACAGAAAATCAAACAGTTTATCCTGGGTTCCAATTCGTACAGCATACTCTCTGAAGCAAACAGCTCCGTGCTGATGGTCCCGAAAAGCTTTAAAAAATACCAGTTTAAAAACATGGTATTTCCGGTAAGGGTCACCCATAACCTCGATGACAAACTGGACTTTGCCTTATCGATTGCTGAAAGGAACAACAGCACCGTCGAACTTCTGGGCATCGGTGATACGGAAACTTCTGATGAACTGAAGAAAGAATTCGTCGGCTTAAAAAAGAAGCTGTATGAAAGGTCGGCAGACTACACGGCAGAGTTTTTCGAAGCTCCGGATAAAGCTACTGTGATCGCTACTTTTTCAAAAGCGGCCAAAGCTGATATCATCATCCTGAACTATCAGGATGAACAAAGCTGGAAAGCCCTTTTTGCAGAAAACTTCTTAAGGAAAATTATTAATACCACAGATGTGGCACTCCTGTTTTACAAACCTAAAACAGACCAAAGAAAAGATACCGGACAGGATACGCCGTATGATATCACGCTTCCTATCCCGGGATAAAAAATAACAATGACAGAACTATATATTTACAACGAACAACACCAAGCACAAGACAACATCCAAAAACAAATCGCCGGGTTCCTGTTCCGTCACCTGGAACAATATGGTGATCCTCAATCCGACATACAGAAAGCGGTAGATTATGCCCTGGGAAAAAATAACAGCCCCGGAGGGATTATCATCACTGCCGAAGATACCGGCACCCGTGAAATGACCGGCTGTGTGGTACTCAACAAAACCGGAATGCAGGGCTACATCCCTGAATACATCCTCGTCTACATTGCTACGGACAAAAATCAGCGCGGAAAAGGCATCGGAAAACAGCTGATGCAGAAGGCCATCGATATCGCAGACGGAGATATTGCGCTCCACTGCGAACCGGAAAACCCGGCAAGGCATCTGTACGAAAAGCTGGGCTTTACCAGTAAATACCTTGAAATGCGCTTAAAAAAATAATATGTCATACATTACTTTAAACTCCCCTAAACTTTTTCATAATTATCAGTACCTGGAAAAGCTCTTTTCCGATCACGAAATCCACTGGGCCATTGTAGTCAAACTGTTGTGCGGCCATGAAGACTTCCTGAAAGTGGTACTGCAAATGACCGGCAAAGACCTCTGCGACTCGAGGCTGAGCAACCTTAAAACGATCAAAGAACTGTCTCCCGGTACCCGAACGATATACATCAAACCTCCGGCACGCCGACTCGCTGCAAGTATTGTCCGGTTTGCCGATGTAAGCTTCAATACGGAACTGAATACCATCAAAGCCCTGTCTGATGAAGCCGTACAGCAGCAGAAAGTGCATAAGATCGTCATCATGGTAGAAATGGGCGAACTCCGCGAAGGCATCATGGCCAAGGATCTGCCTCAGTTTTTCGGGGATGTTTTAAAGCTGCCGAATATAGAAGTCGTCGGCATTGGTACCAACCTGAACTGCCTGAACGGCATCCTTCCCGATGAAAGGAAGCTTTTCAAACTGAACCGGTACAAAGAAATCGTGGAAGAAATGTACGGCAGGGAAATCCCGTATGTATCTGCGGGCTCCTCCGTCACGATTCCCCTCCTGTTTAAAAACCAGGTCCCTGAAGGCATCAATCATTTCAGGATCGGCGAAACACTGTTCTTCGGAACGGATGTCTATCAAGATTCTGTGATCAGCGGGATGTACCAGGATGTGTTTACCCTAACCGTGGAGATTATTGAAATGAGGGAAAAGCCGGTGGTTCCGGCCGGAACGGCCGGGACCAACCTGACCGGAGATACGCCGGTACATGATGAAAAAGACATCGGAAAAACATCCGTAAGGGCCATTGCAGATGTCGGGCTGCTGGACATCGACCAGAAGAATATCTGTCCGGTAGATCCGGAAGTGGAGATTATCGGCGCCAGCTCAGATATGATGATTTTAGACCTTGGAGACAATGCCAGCCATTTCAAGGTGGGAGATACCCTGGAATTTACCATGAATTACATGGCCGTCCTCAGAGCGATGAATTCTGACTATGTGGATAAAAAAGTGGTTCAAAAAGTCGCCGCTAACGACCTTAAAATACTTGAATTCAGGAACTGATGTTCTGATCATCATCAATATTGCAAAAACAGATGCCTGATCCTGAATCCACAATGATGATGCGGACCAGACTGTTCATCAAAGTTTCTCCTTATCTTTATGCCTCCATGCACTTCCTATTATGCTGAACCAGGACATCAGGACTTTTACTTTGACCCAAATAAGTACTCATCCGGTACTCAGGGGAGAACTCGTCATCCTTACAATTTCGGAATTTCTCCGTAAAGCCACAGACGGCAATCATTATAAAAATAAATTCTATACGGTACTGATGTTCAGCAAAGGAAAAGGAAGCCTTCAGATTGACCACCAGCTTTTTGAAATTCGCCCCAACAGCTTTTTTTTCATTAACTACCATCAGGCCTATAGTTTTACCGGCATCGAAGCGTGTGAAGGCAATGTGGTTCTGTTTACCAGATCTTTTTACAATTACATTTATACCGGCAACAGGATCATTAAAAGTGATACTGCCCTGGCAGATCTTTCACCCTGCATTACAGGGCTTACCGGTGAAAAAAGGAAAGACCTGTGGCAAAGTTCTGAGGCCCTGAAAAAAGAATATTCTACCCAAAATAGCCTGTCCAAAGAGATAGCCTGCCTCCAGCTTAAGGTGATGATGCTGAAATACATCCGGAATACACGCCCTGTTTATGCTATCCAGGAAGCGCCGGATCGCAAGAAAGAACTGGCTGACCGGTTTTCAGCATTGGTGAACCTGTATTTCAGGGAGCTGAAAAGCACTTCCGAATATGCGGGAAAACTTAACATTACGCCCAATTACCTCAACGCTGTCATCCGTGAACGCCTGGATATGACCGCCGGACAAATCATTAAGAACCGCGTGATCCTGGAAGCGGAACGGCTGCTGCTCCACACTACCCTCTCCATTGCAGAGATTGCCTATGACCTTGGATTCAGCGACAGGTCACATTTCGGGAAATATTTTAAAGCCGAAAAAAAACATTCCCCTAATGAGTACAGAAAAAAAGAAAGCCGGCCTGTGGACAACACATGACCGGCTTATAATATTCATAATACAGTGCTACAATAACTGCGGCTGTACCTCACCATAGAAATACGGCCTCAGGATATCCTCAAAATGGTATAACCCGTTTTCCTTATCCTTCAGGTTCCGTGCTGCAAATAAAGCCCCGTTCCCGAACGCTTCCCTGGAAATCGATTCATGTACCAGGCGTACGGTCTGATACGGGAACCCGAAGATCACTTCATGCTTTCCGACAATTCCTCCGGCCCGTACCGAATTGATGCTCTCCGTACGGATGTCCAGCGTTTCGGCAATCTTGACAGCTGTTCCGGAAATTCCGGCTTTGGCTTTGAAATGTTCTTCAATCAGTTCAATATCCACTTCCGGAGCTATTTTCTTCAGCATTGAAGCGGCAAACAACAGGTAATTGACGCCTAATGTAATATTCGGCGACCAGAATACCACCGTACGTTCCGAAAGCATCCTCAGGAATTCCTTTTCGTGTTCATCATAGTGAGAAATGGCCGATATGATTTTGATCTGCCTTTCAGCTGCCGCCTCACCGTATGTATAAATCCCGTCTTCCGTAGAGAAATCGATAATAATATCAACCGGATATGCATCCAGGAAGTCACCGACCTCCAGTCCCTGCTGTGAAACAATACGTGCAGGATCAGCCGCCATCATTCCCAACAGCTCTTTGGCAGAGCCGTTTTCCATCACCGTACTGTCTCTCAGCACCCATTCCAGGGAAAATTCTTCATGCTGAAGGATGACGTTAGCCACCGCTTTCCCTGCCTTTCCGAATCCTATTAAACCTACTTTCATATGATTATAATTTAAGTGAAACTTCTATGCTTAGAAACACCTCATTTTCTTCCAATACTTCATTTAATGAAAAAATTTCCGTGTGTGAGTACTTAAAAATACGCATTATTGTTGTAACAGGCAAATTACACATGATATCGTTAATGTTTAAAAAGCGGCAAAAGTGAAATGCAAATGTGAAACAGGACGGATGATGTTCCCCCAATCAGATTAGAGTACCTTCTTCGTCTGTTGCCACTCTCCTCGCGGCTCTGATCCTAATTGATTTATATTGTAAATAACATACATTGTATAATTATATACTTATTTAAATATAAAAGTAAAATAATTTACTAAATTTGATCAACCAAAAGATAATTATGGAAAATGAAACTTTGATCACGCGGGAAAAATTATTTGACCTGTATGGAGATGATATACTGAGCCATGGTGAAAGACCTAAAAACGTCTACCTCTTCGCCAAAAAGCACGGCTTTGAAGAAAAAGATTTTTACGATTACTTTTCCGGTTTTGAACATATGGAAAGAGAAATGCTGGAACACCTGTTCAGCAAATCCATTGAGCTGACTGAAAAGGTTGAGCACCGCGAGGTTAGTTCTGCCAAAGGGGTTTTACTGAACCTGTACTTTATATTCTTTGAAAACCTTACGATGAACCGCTCCCTTGTGCTGATGATCCTGGGCAGGGATTTCAGGCCGGGAGCAAAGGTCCTGAACAGCCTGCGGGAAACGCACAGGAAATTGATCAGGACCATGGATTTTAATGACCATGACCTGCCGGGAAAAACAGGGGAAAACTTCAGGAACCTGAATGAAAAAGCACGTGAGGAAGTGTTATGGCTGCATCTGGTTTCCTGCCTGGAGTTCTGGCGTAAAGATACCTCGCCGGCTTTTGAAAAGACCGACATCTATATTGAAAAGACAATTGATACGGGTTTTGAACTGGCCGACAACGAACCGGTGAGAAAAGCGATTGACCTCGGTAAGTTTTTGTGGAAAGAAACCTTTAGAAAGCATTGATATGAAGACCCTGAATACAATACCGACCGGAAAGATTGAACGCGCCGGAAACCTGCTGAAGGCAGGAGCAAAAGTAGGAGTCAATTACCTTAAATACTACGGAAACCGGATGACCGGCGACCAGGAAGAAGCCCGTAAAACGTTGCATGAAGACAATGCATCGGATATTTATGATTCACTGAAGGAGCTGAAAGGCTCTGCGCTTAAGGTAGCCCAGATGCTGAGCATGGAAAAAAACATCCTTCCGCAGCAGTACGTGGAAAAATTTTCCCTGTCGCAGTTTTCTGTTCCGCCCCTTTCCGGTGCACTGGTCAGAAAGACTTTCCGGAAATATTTCGGTAAGAACCCGGATGAGATTTTTGATGAATTTTCCCAGGAATCGGTTAATGCAGCCAGCATAGGCCAGGTGCATAAAGCTCAGAAGGACGGAAAAGAACTGGCCGTAAAAATACAGTATCCGGGCGTGCGCGAAAGCATATCCAGCGACCTGAAAATGGTGAAGCCCATTGCCATGAAGATGTTCAATATCCGCAAGGAAGGCTCAGAGGACTATTTCCAGGAAGTGGAAGACAAGCTGTATGAAGAAACGGATTACAACCTGGAACTCCAACGCAGCCAGAGCATTGCAGATGAGTGCCGCCATCTTCCCAACCTTCTTTTTCCGCATTACTATCCGGAATACTCATGTGAGAAGATCATTACGATGGACTGGATGTCGGGGCTCCATTTCTCCGAGTATGTAAAGCTGAATAATACCCAGCAGGACCTGAACCGCATCGGCCAGACCTTATGGGATTTCTATATGTACCAGATGCATATCCTGAAAAAAGTACATGCCGACCCGCATCCCGGTAATTTCCTTATTTCAGCAGACCATAAGCTGATCGTCATTGATTTCGGATGTATCAAGGAGATCCCGGCGGAATTTTATGTCCCGTATTTTGAACTGGCTAAAGAAGAAAACCTGAATAATCCGGAACGCTTCATGGAAAAGCTGTATGAGCTGGAAATCCTGCGTCCAGACGACAGTGCCGAAGAAAAAGCCTTCTTCTCCAAACTGTTCTATGAATTGCTCGAACTGTTTACCCGGCCCTTCAACAGAGAGACCTTCGACTTTTCAGATGAAGGGTTTTTTGGCGAGATTGCGGACCTCGGACAGAAATATGCCAAGCTGAGCGAATTCAAAGGGATGACTACCAATAGGGGTTCGCGGCATTTCATTTACCTGAACAGGACATTTTTCGGGTTGTACAATATGATGCATGACCTGAAAGCCAAAGATACCGTTATCAATAATTTTAAACAATATACCTCCTGACATGCCTGCCGGACTGCCGTCTAAGATCTGTGTATCCTGCGGGCTGCCTTTCAACTGGCGAAAAAAATGGAAAATGTGTTGGGATGATGTAAAATACTGCAGCGAAAGATGCCGGAAAAACAAAAAATCAATATCCTCTGGTACACCCGGGACCTAAGGGTTCGCGACCAGGAATCCCTGTACCGTATTATGCAGGAAGAACTGCCGTTTCTGGCAGTGTATATATTTGACCCAGATACCTATGCAGAAGGACCATACGGTTTCCGGAAAACCGGAAAATTCAGGGCAAAGTTTACCCTGGAAAGTGTTCATGAGCTGGAAAACAGCCTGAAAAGCAAAGGCATCCCTTTTGTGATCAGGATGGGGACCACTGAAAGTGTTTTCAGGGAATTGTCGGACATTTATGATATCCAACAGGTATTCTGCCAGGCGGAATGGACACGGGAAGAAACGGAAAGGCAGGATGCCGTAAAAAGGCTTCTAATGGGTACTTCATGGACCACATCCTATTCACAGCTGCTTACAGATCCGGATGCTGTCTTTACAAAAATGCAGAAGATTCCTGTACAGTTTACGGTCTTCCGGCAGAAACTTGAAAAGGACGGCTTACCGGTAAGGCAGGAATTCGGTTCTGAGGTCCTGATGTACCGGCGCGCTGTGCCCGAAAATAAAATGAGCAGCGATGAGGTATCCCTGAAAAAGCTGGGCTTTGCTGATTTTGAGCAGCCGGCATATACTGCCTTTCCTTTTTCCGGCGGTGAACATCAGGCGCTGGAAAGGCTGCATGATTATTTCCAGGTGACAAAAAACCTCAGCCGGTATAAAGAAACACGGAATGGTTTAACCGGACCGGATTACAGCAGCAAGTTCTCCGCCTGGCTCGCCGACGGAAGCCTGTCTGCCGTTACGGTGTACCATGAAATTAAACGGTATGAAACAGAATACGGAAGTAACGAATCTACGTACTGGCTGGTTTTCGAACTGCTTTGGCGGGAATTCTTCAGATATGTTTCCCTGCAGCACGGCAATATGATCTTCCAACGGAACGGAATCCTTAACAAAGGATATGTTTTCACGTATGATAAGGAAGCGATTGAGCAATGGACCAGCGGAACAACGGAGTCCGATTTCGTCAATGCCAATATGAAGGAGTTGATCACTACCGGCTATATGAGCAACCGGGGCAGGCAGAATGCGGCTTCGTATTTCTGTAAAACACTCGGCCAGGACTGGAGGACCGGTGCGGCTTTCTTTGAAGAAATGCTTGTGGATTATGATGTGCACAGCAATTACGGCAACTGGATGTATCTTGCCGGAGTGGGCAATGATCCACGGAACCGGACTTTCAATATGGAGCAGCAGGCAGCATGGTACGATCAGGACAAACAATACAGAAATTTATGGCTCAGCACAGACCCTCAGTAGCACAGCTGGTTTTTCCGCACCAGCTTTTTAAAGACACCGGCTATCTCGATAAAGATCAGCCGGTATACCTGATAGAGGAATACCTGTTCTTTAAACAATATACTTTCCACAAACAGAAAATCGCCTTTCACAGGGCAGGTATGAAATTTTATGAAGACTACCTGAAAGCATCAGGATTTACCGTTCATTATATTGAAAGCCAGTCTACATTGTCCGATATCAGGAAATTCATTCCGGAACTGGAAAGAGAAGGTTTTAAGAAAATCCGGATCACTGATGTATCTGATCACTGGCTGGAAAACAGGATCAGGAAAACCTCCCTTGAACTTGAAATCCTAGACAGCCCTTTATTCATCAACACCCGTGATGACCTGAAAGAATACTTTGACGGGAAGAAAAGCTACCACCAGACAGACTTTTACCGGCAGCAGCGCATGTCCAGGAACATCCTTATGAAAGCCGGAAAACCTGTAGGCGGTAAACTGACGTTCGATACCGAAAACCGGAAGAAGTACCCGCGGAACAAACAGCCTCCAGCCATCCGCTTTCCTGAAAACAATCCTTTCTATGAAGAAGCCAAAACCTACACTAACCGGTATTTTGACGATCATTACGGGACCCTGACCTCATACCAGCTGTATCCTGTGACTTTTGAAGAGTCGGAAGCATGGCTGAACCATTTCCTGGAAGACCGATTACCGGAATTCGGTGCTTATGAAGACAGCATTGTTGAACATGAGCATTTTCTGCATCACAGCATCCTTTCTCCCTTGCTGAACGTAGGCCTTCTTACTGCATCCCAGGTATTGGAAGAGGTTACGGAATATGCAAAAGAGTTTGATGTTCCGGTAAATTCCCTGGAAGGATTTATACGGCAGATTGTAGGATGGCGGGAATTCATCCGCGGAATATATCTGTATAAAGGCAGCTACCAGCGCAACAGCAATTACTGGAAGCATGACAACAGCCTTCCGGACTCATTCTATACCGGGAAGACAGGAATACAGCCCGTAGACGGTACGCTGAAAAAAATCCTGGAAACAGGATATGCGCATCATATTGAAAGGCTGATGATCCTGGCCAACTTCATGAACCTGTGCCGCTTCCGGCCGGATGAAGTCTACCAGTGGTTCATGGAAATGTTCATCGACTCATATGACTGGGTCATGGTGCCGAATGTGTACGGCATGAGCAGTTTTTCAGACGGCGGTATCATGAGCACCAAGCCTTACCTGAGCGGAAGCAACTACCTGAAAAAGATGAGCGATTACCGGGACGGAACATGGGCAGAGCAATGGGATGCCTTATTCTGGAATTTCGTGAATGACCACCGGATCTTTTTTGAAAAAAATCCGAGGCTGGGAATGATGCTGCGGACCCTGGAAAAAATGCCTGCAGAAAAAAGAGAACAACACTTTACAACCGCAAAAGAAACCATTAAGAACCTGAAATAATGAACAGCATATTCAATACGGAAGAAACCGACCGCATCATTGAGATGGCCTGGGAAGACCGCACACCGTTCGAGGCGATCCGTTTCCAGTTCGGCATCAGCGAAGCAGAGGTCATTGAACTGATGCGCCTGGAACTGAAGCCTTCCAGTTTCAAACTCTGGAGGAAACGTGTGAATTCCGGAGTAAGCCGGAAGCACCTGAAGAAAAGGAATCCTGAAATTATCCGGTTCAGATGCACAAGACAGAGAACCATCAGCCACAATAAAATTTCGAAACGATGAAAAATATAGTGATCATCGGCTGCGGCAAAGGTATCGGCCTTGCTGCGGCCCGGCTGCTTGCCAACCAAAACCACATTACGGGAATTTCCAGGAGCGAGGCACCGGAACTTCAGCATCCTAACATAGACTTCCACCGGAAAGACATCCTTACGGAGACACTGGATGACATTGTCTTTCCTGATGTGGTAGACGGCCTGATCTATGCGCCGGGAAGCATCAACCTGAAGCCGCTGAGCAGGTTGACAGAGGAAGATTTTAAACATGATTTTGAAATCAATGTCTTAGGCGCGGTAAAAATTATTCAGAAACTCCTTCCCCATCTGAAGAAGCCGGAAACGGCCTCTGTGGTCTTGTTCAGTTCCGTTGCCGCTCAGCTGGGCATGCCTTTCCATGCTTCGGTAGCAGCGAGCAAAAGTGCTGTTGAAGGGCTGGTCAGGAGCCTTGCTGCAGAATTTTCTGCCCAGAAAATACGCTTCAATGCAGTGGCCCCTTCTTTAACGGACACGTCACTGACCGCCCATCTGCTTTCCACCCCTGAAAAACGTGAGGCTTCAGCAAAACGGCATCCCCTGCAAAGGATCGGGAGTGCAGAAGAAATCGCCGGGCTTGCCGCTTTCCTGATTTCAGACCAGGCTTCCTGGATCACCGGTCAGGTATTGGGTGCAGACGGAGGAATGAGCCGCATCAGGCTGTAATTTTGGACTGAATATGTTAATCGTTTATCTTTACCCTTTAAAATGAGTGTATGAATACCGATTTTTTTATTGACCTGCTGCATGAAGTCAAGGAATTTGAGCATTCAGGATCCTGCAAACCCGGTCATACCGTAGAAGATTTCAGGCTGTGGCTGAATGATAAAAAGTACCGGAGTGAAAGCCCTGCTACGCTTTTCCGCAATGAGAACCATGCGGCGGCACTGACGGAAAATGAAATCTGCAAGCAGGTATTGCTGCTGAGCCGGTATTCCAGGCAGCTGGTCCGCAAAGGCCTGAGCAGTATCCCCGAACTGGCCAATGAAGAATTTACATACCTGTACCGCCTGAAAGATGAACCCTTACTGACGAAGATCCAGCTGATCGAACGCAACGGCCATGAAAAACAAACCGGCACCCAGATCCTGAAAAGGCTGCTGGATCACGGACTGATAGAAGAACGCCATGATGAAGTGGATAAAAGAAGCAAAAGACTGAAACTGACTGAAAAAGGAGAAGACCTGTTCCATCGTTCCGTAGAAAAGGTGGATCTGACCTCCCAGGTCCTTTCAGGCAGTCTGGATACCGAGGAAAAAGACCAGTTGCTGGTCCTTCTGAGGAAGCTGAATGAGTTTCACGCCCATGTGTATTCTGAACACAAGCATTCGGAAGTCAGCCGGATCTTTGAACTGATTCGCTGAGTAGTCTGCAAAAAAAATCTGCCGGACCTTTCAGGTCCGGCAGAATCACCAAAATACTTCACTCATCTTACTGATTCGTTACCGAAAGTTTCACTTCGATATTATTTCTTGTCGCGTTGGAATACGGGCATATCTCATGAGCTTTTTCCGTGATTGACTGGGCTTCCTCCTGGGAAACGCCAGGAATGTTCACGTCAAGCTCAACCGCCAGTCCGAACCCTCCGTTTTCCAGCTGCCCGATACTCACCTGTGCCGTCACGGAAGTTTCTCCGGTCTGGGTTTTTGAAAGGCTGATCACCCGGTTCAGGGCACTGTCAAAACAGGCTGCATACCCTGCCGCGAAAAGCATTTCCGGATTGGCATAATCATCATTGGCGCCACCCAGTGCTTTAGGCATTTTCACATCGGTATCAAGCACACCGTTTTCACTTTTTACACGTCCGTTTCTTCCGCCGGTTGCGGTTACTTTTGTGGTATATAACGCTTTCATCTTATTCTTTTAATGTTTTAATAATGTTCTGGACACTTTCTTTCAGCCGGATCAGGTCCTCAGGATCCACTTTGGTACTGGCAATGATTTTTTCGGGAACCGAACAGGCTCTGGATTTCAGCTGCTTACCTGCTTCCGTTACACATATTTCCACTACCCTTTCGTCGTCCTTTTTACGCTTCCTGGTAATCAGTCCTTTGGCTTCAAGCCTTTTGAGCAGAGGAGTCAGCGTACCGCTGTCCAGATAAAGCTTTTCCCCAATACAGCTTACTGTCATTCCGTTTTGTTCCCAGAGCACCATCATAACGAGGTACTGCGGATAGGTTATATCCAGTTCATCCAGGAACGGACGGTACAGACCCGTGATTTCTTTCGCAATCACGTAGAGCGGGAAACAGATCTGGTTTTCCAGCTTTAAGTTTTCTGGAGCTTCCATAGGCTGAAAATTAAATGGTTTTTACTTTTTAATGATGAATTCCTCCATAGGAACCCTTACTTTCTTCATCGTTGACAACCAGTCGTTCTGTTCATCACGGTATCCCAGGTACAGCAGGCTTACACTTTTAAGTCCTATGGCTCTCAGTCCAAGGATTTCATCCACGATCTCATTGCTGAAGCCTTCTGCCGGTGTACTGTCTACTTTAAGCTCGGCAGCCTGTGCCAGTGCAAATCCTAACGCAATATAGGTC
Source organism: Chryseobacterium camelliae (assembly GCF_002770595.1). Lineage (NCBI taxonomy): Bacteria > Pseudomonadati > Bacteroidota > Flavobacteriia > Flavobacteriales > Weeksellaceae > Chryseobacterium > Chryseobacterium camelliae. Next base: position 1,227,054 of record NZ_CP022986.1, read on the forward strand.
TGCCTTGCCGTATGCTCAAAATGCTGTTCAGGAGTCTGTGCGCCATACATTTCCTTGATCTTATCGGTATAGCTTGAAAATCTTCCTCTCGGCAGATCCCTCACATCGGTATGGTGGTCATACACCTGGTCTATCTTTTCATCCGAATAGCTGTCCCAGGCTGCAAAGACCAATACGTGGGAACAGTCTCTCATCACTTCAGGATTCAGGGCACCCTGTACCATTTTTTCTTTCAACTCCTGATTTTCCACCACAATCAGGCGGAACGGCTGAAGCCCGGATGAAGTCGGTGCCAGTCTGGCAGCCTCAATAATTGTATGTAAATCTTCCTGTGATACTTTTTTGGAAGGGTCATATGCTTTTACAGCATGTCTCCAATTCAAATCTTCTAATAATGACATTGTTGTTTTATTTTATGTGGTACTTTAAATTAAGTTATAAAGTGTACTGCAAATATATGGCCAAATTAAATTTCACACAATTTAATTTTATAAAACATATCTATGGTAATGAATAGATTTTTCTAATGTAATATATCTTGAAGGGAAAATGAACAAGGATAACGAATAAGGAAAAGCTCATGTTTTAAAGGATCTCTTTTTCGACGTTTGACGAATTTACATCACTACTCTCCTTTTTTATTGCCTAGCTTATTGTCTTCCATCTTCCGCAGCCACGAAAAAAAATAATACAAATTTCATTATAACGACTTTTAAAATTAATTTATTCTTCAAAATAACGCACGCCAACTTATACTGGCAGGCAATTTGTTTGTTTCAATAAAAAATATACATTATGAACACCACATTAAAAATAACACTTGGGCTGCTTGCGGGAGGTACATTGGTCTATCTGGCCGGCAAAAGAAAAAAAGCGGCAGCCAAATTATTTACGGCTCCGGATGGCAATACATACGGAGAAAACCAGGTGTACCGCACCATTGATAATAAAATGTACAAAAACGGAAAAGAAATCCATTACGGACATCCTGAACCGGAAAATAATTCAGGTTCTTCAACCAAGCATTATGCTGAAAACGGCGATCAGATCCCTAAAAATTACCAGGCTGCCAATAAGAATATCAACTACCATCAAAAAGGAGTCAGACACCATTAAAAGCATGACTGATAAGCATAATAGCCCGGATGCACATTTCCGGGCTTCTTTATTGTAACAATTCAGCCTTTGTCTTTCTTCCACTGTTTCTTCATGTCCGCGTATCGGGGTTCTGCTTCTGCATCTTTCCACTGATCATAAAAAATGGCTGCTGCTTTGGCTTTTTCCGGGTCTCCCGTACCTCTTTCAAGCTGCTGATAATCCTTTTCTGCATCGTATTTTTTGCCGCCTTTATAATTGAAATACCGTCTTGCCCGGGTATAGCCCATCTGAAGGTATTTCCTGGCCATGTCCGCGCCCACAAAATCACCGTTTTCCAGGTAATCCATAAAAAGGCTGAAAATTTTCCGGGAACTTTCTTCGGCAATCGGTACGGTCCTGAAACGCCAGTATTGTCCGATCTCGCTTTTATAGGGTTCACAGATCAAAACGCCCTGCTCTCCTTTACCCACCCGGTACAGTTCCGGATGTAGCCTATAATCGATATCCGGCTTCCAGGGGTAACCGGCAGCATTGAAATTCAGGTAACTGGGACGTTCTTTTTTCATAGGATTGTTTTTGCAAAGGCTGTGCCTTGATTGTGTCTGTTATGGAACCATGAACAGACGGTCAATCTTTTTCCGGACCGCAGGCTCAGGACAGACGTTATAAAATTCCCTGATCAGGTCTGTGGAAACCGGCTTTTCAGGATACTGATGAAGCCGAAGGAAATTCCTGAGTGCCGTATTGACCTTTTTCTCACCGATAAGCTCACTCAGTTTCACCATGGCTACGGCTCCTTTGGAATAGGCAATATAATCATGGTCGGGACTTACCTTATCCAGAGGCTCATCACCGGACAATCCTTTTCCACGGTTGTAAATCTGTTCATGCATCTTTACTTTTTCCATCATTTCTGACTTTCCGTACATTTTTTTATACAGCATCATTTCAGTATACATGGCTAAGGTTTCCGTCAGCATAGCCGACCCTTCACGATCATCGGGATCTACCGAACTGTTCCCCCACCAGAGATGGGAAAGCTCGTGGCCGGCAAGCTCATTGATGACATCCTGGCCGAGTCCCGGGAGAATCCGAGTATGGAACAGCTTATTTTCAGGCATAAAGATTACTGAGGGGTACGATGTGGCGGCAAATCCTTCCGTAAAGGAGGATATTTCTGCAAAGCTGATGCTTTTGAAAGGATAGCGTCCGAAGTTTTCAGAACAATAGTCTAAAGTAAGCCGGGCATTTTCCAGCAGGCGGTGGACATTTTCACCATGGTCCGGATGGTACAGGATCCGGATAAGGATTCCGTTATGCATTGTTTCTTTAACGGAATATTTTGCAGAAGAAACAGCAAAACGGAAAGGTATGCCGGCAGCATGGTATTCAAAATAAGCCCTGCCCTTTTTCATGAAACTCCTCACCGGATCTCCGGTGCCAACAGCGGTCTGTCCTGCTTCTGTAGAGACCTGCATATTAAGATCAACAAAATCTTTCCTGAATACTTGCGGTGCGTTAAGTTTTTTAATGCCGGGATATTTTCCCAACCCGTATTTCCTGCGCTGGTCATCATCTGTGACTTCATAGCTTTCCTGATATCCGATAACCGGATAATACCTGCTGACCCGCATGAAGGAGCCGTTACTCAGAATGGCATTGAAAGGATCATGCCCATTCACCGGTACCGACTGATAGGCAATATCAAAGTCAAGAAATCCCGCATCTCCCGGAAGTAAAGGCTTTTTAAGATGAACGGCAGGGGTTTTTACGTTGATTTTAATGGTTTCTCCTGGCATTTTCAATACTGCCGATTCTAATTTGAGATCAGGATGAAAAGTAACCAGGATGCTGCTGATCGGGTGCCGACTGTGATTGACCAACGTATACGTTCCATGAATCCTGTATGTTTCTGAAGAAGGATACAGCATGATTTCCGTACGGACTTTTGCAATATCCGGCTGAGGGATAGTCCTGTACCTTTGGTACTGTTTTTCATAAGCAACAGCCATGCGGATATCCTCATCTTTATCTTTAGGAATATACCCGTGCAAGAAACTGACCGCACTGGAAATTCCCGCAGCCAGGATCAGCAGTCCGATGACTGAATGCCTTATATGTATTTTCCGGGTTACGATCCACCGATTGACCCTCACCAGTATCATGATGAGAGAGCCACCAAATATCAATCGCTGTGCAAATGCCAGGGCGTAAGTTCCGTACCCATTAAAATCACTGTAGACACCTTTATAATCTGAAAAGATCCTGAATACCGGAGAGGGAATCAGTATTTTTGAAACAGGGCCGGTCAATACTCCAACAGCCACTACGGATATCCCCAGCGCCACAAACCGGTTGCTGATCCGGTCATTAATAAGGAGCACCAATCCGGAAAACAGGATCAGCGGCAATGTGTTAAAAAGAATAATTCCGGCATATGCGATCCACCTGATTTTCAGGTAACTGAAGAAGATCTGGAATATCAGTGCTTCAAGAATGAGGACAGCAGTAAAAAAGAACAACAGTAAGCTTATGGAAAGCCAATGCCCGTAGGCTTTATTTTTTGTGAAGAATGCAGACTTCTCAATCACGCTGAATCCTGACAAAGAACTTCTCCAATACAGGTCATTGACAAAATAAGCCACTAACAACAGTCCTACCATATAAAAATTCTTAAGGATTACAGCCGACAGCAGTCCGGAACCGGCATACTGCTGTGGAATGCGGACGCCCTGATCAATTCCTGCATACATCTCCATTCCTATGTAAAATACGAGTAATACTGTTACCGCTACCCAGGCTACGCTTTTAAAAAGGTAAGTAAGGTCTATCCGCGCCAGTGAACCGACAGACTTCAGAGCGGAAACCATTCCGAAAGACGGCAATACGGATATGTATTCCTTAGTACGATGAAGGGGAAAGTCCTCTGCCGGAAACTGATCCTTTTTCTTTTTAAAAACCGTCAAGGAATTGGAAAACTTCCGGAATGCCAGCATCAGAAAAACTGCTGAAAGAGCAATGTACAGCATTCGGTTAGCCAGTAAGAAACCCGAACAGGAAACTATCGAAGTATTCCTCTGCAACACAGACCATGAAGCCGACCGGTAAAAATAGGCAGACAGGCCGAAAGGATCTGCCAGAGCGGATACCTGCTGTGCCCATTCAGACTGGGGCATGCTTCCTGACATAAACGGAGCATTGGAGAAGACGAGCAAGACCATATACACCACATACAGCAGGAGCCCGCCTACAATAACCAGCAGTTTTTTCCGGGACACCATCGCAATGTAAAACAGCATGCTGCAAACCAGGAATGTGTTCAGCGCCCCGAAGATCAACAACGGATACAGATAATGCCAGAGATGGAAACAGGGCTGCATTTCATTGCCTGAACGCAGCTGGTGACCGATTGCCATTCCCAGGACCAGGAGCGTAAAACTTAAAAAAGTCTGTAGAAAATAGCTCAGGAATTTCCCAGTAAGATAAGCCCTCCGGGAGAAAGGATAGGAAAACATCAGGATATCAAAACCGGAATCCCAGTCTTTGAACAGGATCCTGCCTGAATAGATCATGCCCATAAAAATTACCGACAGGCTCAGCAGCCCGGTCAGGAATCCGATGCTGTACGGAGAATTGAGGTAAATCCCCTTTCCTACTGAAAGATTAAACCGAATGCCGCAGAATATGCCTGCAAGAACCAGTAATGCAGCCACAAGATAGACTGACCAATGCCGTATAAGGCGCTGGATTTCGAAGGATAGCAAAATGTTCATTACTAAATGTTTTGGGAAAGTGTTTTGAAATAAACGTGTTCCAGCTGAGGCGTTACAGCATGGAATCCTTCAGGCTGATCTTCCGAAAAGACGGTAAGGTATAGCTTCCTGTTGATCAGCTGACGGCTGATGACCTGGTATCCGGCAGTTTCCGGTTCTTGCTGTACCAAAGATTTTGCCCATATCTTTCCATCCAGTCCGGCAATTAGCTGCTCAGGTTCTCCTGCGGTCAGAATCCGGCCACGGTCCATAACAGCCATTTCGGAACACAGGTTCCTCACATCTTCGACCAGGTGGGTGGAAAGGATGATGATGACGTCTTTGCTGATTGCATTCAGCAGGGTATTGAACCGGTTCCGTTCTCCGGGATCCAGGCCTGCGGTAGGTTCGTCGACAATGACAATCCTCGGATTTCCGAGCAATGCCTGGGCGATGCCGAAACGCTGCCGCATTCCGCCGGAAAAGGTCCGGACTTCTTTTTTCCTGAAACCGGTGAGGTTAACTTTCTCAAGAAGGCTATCTACCTGTTCATGACGTTCGGAGGTATTGCTGATTCCTTTCAGCAAGGCAATATGATGCAGGAGATCCTGTGCCGAAACTTTAGGATATACACCGAAATCCTGCGGCAGGAACCCCAGGTTCTGCTTCATATAATCCGGATTTTCCGAGATATCGGTCCCGTTCATCATCATGGTGCCGGAACTGCATTTCTGCAGTCCTGCCAGTGTTTTCATAAGCGAAGACTTTCCGGCACCATTTGGTCCCAAAAGCCCGAACATTCCGTTTCCGATCTCCAGTGACAGATCGTTGACGGCATGGAAACCGTTGCTGTATGTAACGGTCAGATGACTGATTTTTAATTGATTCATTGTGTTGGTTTTTAGGCATTACATATCCTGGCCGCATTTCCGCTGCTTCAGATAACCGTTAAAAAAGTATACAGAGGTGACGGCCGCTCCGGAAAGCCGCCACATAAGTCTGAATAACAGAATTGCCGAAAAACTCGGTTCAGGACCTGCTGCGTTTACGGCATTATTCCCGGTACTCGAGAATATCGCCCGGCTGGCAGTCCAGGATCTTGCAGATCGCTTCCAGGGTATCGAAACGGACACCCTTTGCTTTTCCGGTTTTCAGGATGGAAAGGTTAACGGGGGTGATGCCCAGCTTTTCCGCCAGCTCCTTACTCTGCATTTTTCTCCTGGCAAGCATCACGTCCAGATTGACTATAATCGGCATCTTATATAAATAGATCTTGTTCGTTTTGTAAATGGAGTCCCTGACTGAAAATATTGGCCAGAAAGAGACAGAAAATCCCCAGCATGAAATGGATGAACACCAGTCCCCAGATCACATGCTCTACTTCCACAAACCTTGCGGCAATCAGCGCGGCAGGCAGCGGGAAAAAGATGTTGTAAAGGTAGAATTTTTTCAGAACAGCGATATTCTTTTGCGTGAACAGTTTAAGTTGGAAGAACACTCTGAATACCCCGGCCGACAGCCCGAAAAATATCCCGTACGCCAACAAAACAATTAAAAATGAAAACAGAATATAGGCAGGATTATTTTCAATGGTAAACAATGAATGCCGTGCAAGAGGAGCTCCAATTTGCAGATACCGGTTATGATCATAAGAATGTACTGCAAAACCGGTCAGCAGGCATAACGCAGAATACAGGAATATCAGCATATACCCCGCCGATAGCAGCATACACAGGTAATAGAGGATTCTGGAAATAATTTTGGTCTGGTTCATCAGATAAGTATTACCCTGCAAATATATAATTAATTATCGTAAAACAATAATTAATTATACCAAATTTTTAATTTTAAATCATCAGCAGAAAAAAAACTTCCATACAATGACAATCAAACATGCAAAAAACCAGAAATTACTATGACGGCTGCTATAATCCTTCAATCTTTAAATTCTTCAATCTTTAAATCTTTAAATATTAAATCTTTAAATTTTTCAGTCTACCGCCTTAGCTTCACAGACATCGCAAAACCACCGCTTCTTGCCATATTGATTTTAATTTTCGATTTGCTGGTAACCGTCTTTTTGTAAATATGGTAGCTTTGCGGATTGTTGATGTAGTCTGCATCTTTACCGTCTTCGTATACCGTTACTTCATATTTCCTGCCTTTGTCCAGGAATGAGAAATCAACCGTATAATCCCGCCTGTTCTCATCGGTGATGCCGCCTACAAACCAGTTCTCCGTGCCTTTTGCCTTCCTGGCGGTGATGATATAATCGCCCGGTTCGGCGGATAAAATCTTTGTATCATCCCAGTCTGCGGCCACATCTTTGATGAACTGGAAAGCATCCATATGCTTCTGATAGTTTTCCGGTAAATCTGCAGCCATCTGGAGCGGCATATACATCACCACATACAGAGCCAGCTGCTTGGCCAGGGTAGTCTTCACAAAACGTTTGTCCCCCGGGAAGTAATAATCCAGCTTCGTCTGGAAAATCCCCGGCGTGTAATCCATAGAACCTCCGATCCATCTGGTGAATGGAAGAATAGTCTGATGGTCCGGATTATTGCCCCTGAATGCTTCATGTTCGGTTCCTCTGGCAGCTTCGGCTGAGATCCAGTTCGGATACGTCCTGCTCTCCCCGCCCGGACGAACGGATTCGTGGGAATTCACCATGATTTTGTATTCATTGGCTTTTTCAGCGATGCGGTAATAGTGGTTGACCATCCATTGGGAATTATGATGTTCCCCTCTCGAGATAATGTCACCCACATAGCCGGTTTTTACAGCATCATAACCATAATCGTTCATCAGTTTAAAAGCTTTATCCGCCCATCGCTCATAATTCGTTGCAGAACCGGAAGTTTCGTGGTGCATGATCAGCTTAATGCCTTTGGAATGGGCATAGTCATTCAGCATTGTAAGATCGAAATCGGGATATGGGGTGATGAAATCGAAGACAAATTCTTTGTTATGCCCTACCCAGTCTTCCCAGCCTACATTCCATCCTTCTATCAGGAGGCCGCCGAAACCATTGGCCGCCGCAAAGTCAATGTATTCTTTCACTTTCGTATTATTGGCCCCATGTTTTCCATTTGGTGTCAGCTTGCTGAAATCGGTTTCCCCGATATGGACATTTTCTGCAGTAGAATACTTCCACTGGGATTTGCCAATGATCATTTCCCACCATACGCCCATGTATTTCGTAGGATGGATATAAGAAGTATCTTTATATTTGGTCGGTTCGTTCAGATTGAACATCATTTTGGAAGCCAGCACCTCTTCTGCTTTCGGGGAAACGATAATCGTCCTCCACGGCGATACGGTTGAAGTCTGCATATAGCCTTTGGCTCCCTGTCCGTCAGGAGTAAGATGGGTTTTAAACTTAAAATTGACCGCATCCACTTCAAGGTTGGAAGCCGGGTAATCCAACACTGCCGCTTCTCCGATATTGATGTACAGCGGATATTTTCCTTCTTTTTTCAGCATCAGCGGCGACTGGACGGCATTCCTGATCAGTGCTTGGGAGGAATGGGGATCATGGCCCTGGTCCCAACGCGCCGGGATTTCAGACACCAGAGTCGTCTGCGGCTGGTATTCCTGGGAATCGTAATCGCCAACGATCCACCAGGCTTTCATATCGGTTGGGAAATCGATTTCAGAATCCTCTTCACGGATCACAAAATAGTTCAGATTTTTCTGCTCCGGAAATTCATACCTGAATCCCAATCCGTCATTGAACAGCCTGAATTTAACCATCATATCCCGGTCAGTTGCATCCTGGTGCAGGGTAACCGCCAGTTCATTATAATGGTTGATGTAGCTTTTCTTCTCGCCCAGTACCGGTTGCCAGCTTTCATTTTTGGAATTCCGGTTCTCAGCTTTTTTAGTGAATCCATTATTCAGATCGAATGTAGCATCTTCCGGCTTCGCAATGTCAGAGGCAAACTTAACAGCGGTATCTTTAAACAACCTCAGCCCAAGCTTTGATTCTTCCACGACCACTGCTCCGTTGTATTTCAGGTTGTAATACGGGATTCCCTGCTTCAGCTGGAAGTTCATTTCAAACTTCCCATCCGGCGACTGCAACGTCTGGGCATGAATGCCTGCAGATATAACGGAACACAGCAGTGCTCCCAGGATTAATTTTTTCATAATGATGATTTGGTGCTGTAAAATAAACAAAGTTTTGCCTTCCCGCAATGATTGCAGTCTGAAGCAGCCATACAACTTAGAATACCCACTGCCAAAAATAGTATATACACTGAAATACAAGCATAAAAAAAGCTACTCAAAAGTAGCTGTTAAATGGTATGCGTATGAAATTAGAATAAAGAATTCTGCTTCAGGCTTCCGGATGCACCTTTAGGCAGGAAAACTACTTTCCTGTTCAGCATTTTGGCTTTTTCAAGTACTGCCAATGCTTTCTGACGTTCGATCGCTTTATTCGTGTGTGTAGGGTTATCCCATTGTGTAGAAGTGCTCATAATCAATAATTTTTTTAGTGTTAATGTGTTAAACAGCCACAAACTGCTTATGATTGATTTAGCATAAAATGGGCCAATTCTGAACAAAATCTCAATTAAATCATTAATGTTCATTAAGTTTTGTTCAATAACGTATTATTCTACCTGCAACCCGCTCTCCACTGAAATGGAAGACGAGGTAATGCATTCAGTTATCTGCACGTCCGATACCGCACATCAGCGTATCTGATCAACTGATAATTTCATTTAAGAACAGTTTTTTCCACCTGGTTACACTATTTCTGCTTAGTTTAAAATGCCTGGCCAGCTGACTGTTGTTCAGCCGGTTCTTTTTCTGGTACTCCAGCATTTCACAAATAGTCTTCTTATCATAGGATTTGAGTTTCTGGTCAAAACGCGAATCGGCATGTCCTTTTTTACCGCATATAATCTGTTCCAGCCTGATAATATCCATGATGTCAATTGTCTTTTTTTTGAGTATATTACTACATAGAGGAGCTTTTTCAGGATATTTTATGGTAAGCATATCCATATAGATTCTTTTATAATTGGGTAATGTTTTCATTTTTTCCATTATTTTTATTTTGTTTGCTGATCCATTTATACAGAGTGGTCTTAGGAATCTTATATTGCTGTATGATTTCCGGTTTGGTTTTCTTTCCTGTTCTGATCAATTCCAAAATGAAATCTATAATTTCCTTGGTGTAAATGTTTTTCCTGAAAACCGGAAGCAAGCTTGATCTGTTTTTCATGAGATCTCTTTTTTCCGGTCCGGGAGGGGCATAGAGTATCAGATGTTGTGTGTAAAGCCTGAAAAAATCATATTCCAGAAGTTTGCTCCAGCGAAGGAGAAGGTCTGTATCTAATGACGGCGCCTTATACATCTCGGAAATCTGAGCTTCCGTACAATGGATAAATTTGCAGATCCGGTATGATTTAATTTCGCTTTCCGCGACTTTTTTTTCAATCAGGCTTCCGATGTGAATGTTTTTGAAATTCATGGGTTATTTGTATTTATTGACAGAATATTTCTTCCTGTTTTGATTTTTAATAATAAGCCTGCCCTGCATTATGGTCAGATATATGATAATCTTGCACTATGCTATTTGATCGTTATTATATCAGATAATAACCATGGACGGTGTGGATATAATCTTTTCCAATTTGAATGTGAAACAAATATCAGGGAACTATGAAAATAGTTGTGACAGATTTTTCCACATGGATAACATCAGATCCATTTTATAAAGTCCTGCATTAGTCTTTTACAGACTAATAAAAAATTCACCTTTCTATGCCTTAGTATATTATGCTACAAACAATTCTTAATACAGTAACAAAAGTCCCAATTTGTGCATATCATTAAAATTTATATCATTTATTAAATAATATCATTAATAATAATAAATATTTATATTACAATATTTTACTAATATACACTTGACCAGTATTATTTAATTATTATCTTTGTTATGTTAGTCTGTAAAAGACTAATTATTTGTACTATTTTTGGGATTGTTAAGTAAAATTTTTAATTCTTCATCTATGATTTTTTTTTATTTTTTGTCCCAAAAAGCGGTAGCTTTTAACAATCCCATATACCTCTCTATTGCTTTACATCACAAAATTTCTTACCGGCTTAAACTCCCTTTCACCATTGCATTAAAAGATTGGGATCCTGAGAAACAGCGTCCCGTAAATATTTATTCCAAAAAGCATAAAGAGCTCAATATTCTGCTTAACAGAATCAAAATCCACCTTGCGGAATACCTGCAGGACAAGCCTGGAATCTCCAGTAAAGAAATCTCGGAGGAAATCAAAAAAATATGTTCTGAAAAAACAACTGCCTATCCTGAAGGCTCATTTCTTTTTATGATGTCTTCCTACCTTGAAGCCAAAAAAGAAAGTCTTTGCCTTTCTACTTACAGAAGATATGTGGTATTTCTCCGGATGATGGAAAAATTCGAAGGATTTATAGGCCGGAATATCATTACCGAAGAAGTAGATTCTACCCTGATCAGGCAGTTTTATACCTTCGGAAAAATGGAAGAATATACGGAAAGCACCCTGAACAGAACAGCAGAATTCATCAAAACCATCCTTAATTTCGCTGAACGGCAAGGCATTATCACCCAGGTAAGACAGCTCGAAATCCCTAAGCTCAAAACGGTAAGACGAATACTTGTCCTGGATGAAAAGGAAATTGTAAAAATCCGTAAAACAGCTGTTCCCACGGAGCTCAAAAGAGCTAAGGACTGGCTTCTGATCAGCTGTTACACCGGTCAGAGAATCTCGGATTTTATGCGTTTTAATACAGGACAGCTGATCAAAATCGATCATAAGCCGTGCATCTCATTCATCCAGCAGAAGACCGGAAAAGAAATCATCCTTCCCTTGCATCCTGAAGTCCTGAAGATCATGAAGAAATACGGCGGGACATTTCCCCAAGCCATAGAAAAGGCTGTGTACAACGTCCAGATTAAGGAAGTGGCATTGCTTGCAGGAATCAATGAACCGGTCAAAATGCGAAAAAGGAAAGGCTTCAGAGGAAAGGAAACCTGTGCAGAGAAATGGGAAAATATCAGCAGCCACATCGGCAGAAGGAGTTTTGCGTCCAATTTCTACGGAAAAATCCCGACTCCCCTGCTGATGCAGGCCACAGGCCACAGCACAGAGCAGATGTTTCTCAACTATATCAATCCAATACATCATTCCAGAATCGTTTCACTAGCGGAATATTTTGACCGGCTTTACAACGAGAGAGCAGGCTCATAGATATAGATTAAACACGTTGTTCTTCACGCATTCAAAAAATCGTATTTTTTGAAACTTATAATATTTTTGATTTCTCGCAGATCGACAGATCGTATAGCTTTTTTCATGCATTTAAAAATCGTAGATTTTTAAAACTCATGTGCTCTAAATGTTTCCAAAGCAGGCTTCTTAAGATTCTCATGTGTCAAAAATTGTGCAGCCTGTTATAATACAGGATCATCAAAACCACCACGTCAAAAATTCTTTGAATTCTCGCCATCCGAGGGAGGTGAATTCCCCAGATGCTATTTCCCAAAACCGCAAAGATTTTACATACGCACAAAAATCGTAGATTTTTAAACTCATGTGTTCTGACTGTTTTCAAAGCTGTACGCTTCATAATTCTTAAGTGTCAAAAACTTTTGTGACTGTTATGGTTTTTACCTTTCGCAGATCATCAGATCACACAGATTTTTACGCATTTAAAAACCGTAGATTTTTAAAAACTAATGTGCTCTAAATGTTTTCAAAGCAGGCTTCTTAAGATTCTCATGTGTCAAAAATTGTGCAGACTGTTATAATCCAGGATCATCAAAACCACCAAGTCAAAAATTATTTGAATTCTCGCCATCCGAGGGAGGGGAATTTTCCCAGGTGCTATTTCCCAAAACCGCAAAGAATTTACATACGCACAAAAATCGTAGATTTTTAAACTCATGTGTTCTGACTGTTTTCAAAGCTGTACGCTTCATAATTCTTAAGTGTCAAAAACTCTTGTGACTGTTGTGGTTTTTACCTTTCGCAGATCGTCAGATCACACAGATTTTACGCATCTTAAAAACCGTAGGTTTTTAAAATCTTATGTGTTCTGACTGTTTTCAAAGCAGGATTCTTAAGATTCTCATGTGTCAAAAAATTATTGTGGCTTTTGCGGCTTGAAATCTCACTCAAACCCTCCCACCCTCTCAATCTATAACTACAAAATCATCCCACTCTGTTAATCTACCATCCCAAACCCTGCAATTCTCAAACAAAAAAATCCCGCTTTTCAGCAGGATTTCAAACATTATTAGGTTGCAATTATTTTACAGCTTTTTGTGCTTTCTCAGATTCCATAAGGTGATGTTCCAGTGTCGGAAGTGTTTTGCTTGCGAAAGATTTCAGCGATGCATCAGAACCGTCGGAAGCTTCTTTCTTGAAGTTCGCGATGGTTGTCTGGTGATCAGTAACCATCATATCTGCATACATACGGTCGAATTCCGCACCTTTCTTCATTTTCAATGCATCGTATTTTTTCTGCATATCGGCATCTAAAGCTGTTGGAAGAGAATATCCAGCTTTGGAGGCCCATGCTTTCAGCTCATCGTTAGCTTTGGTATGATCTGTTACCATCATTTGCCCCAGTGATTTTACGGTAGCATTGGTCGCATTGGTCGATGCCAATTGTCCTGCCATCACTTCCATCATTCCGCCCATGGCTGCAGCATCAGCGAATTTCTTATCCTGGTCGTTCAGGTTGCTCTTAGCATTGGCATCCATATTGCCGGACATGGCGGTTGAATCTGTACCTGTATTCATCATTCCTGAATCAGCAGGTGTGGACATTGCCGTACTGTCTGCGGACGTATCCGTTGCTGTGGTTTCATTTTTCTTACACGCTACCATAGCTGCAACAGCTAAAATAGCTAAAATTGAGTTTTTCATATTGTATATCATTTAAGAGGTTGTAAAATGGTCGGCAATACGCGATTGCTTCATCTATGGTAACAATTTATTTGCCAAAGTGTTAATAATTCACCGTTATAGATTTAATTCTTTACATTTTACAATATTGACCAGATTCTGATAAGATATTTTTTTTAAAACATACACTCATTAAGAATACAATTTACTTATGGCCGGCATCGCAGTAAAACAATTGAAATTAAAGGCACATGAGCAACAGGCTTATGATTTTAGTATTACTTCTCTTTAACGATAATTTTCCTGATCAGGGCATTTCCTGTACCTGTGGTGAGTGCCTGCGGTTTCCCGTTAGCCCAATACAGGGCTGCAGATCCTCCGCCCGGGTTTTCCTGATATCCTGCGGCATATACATCGGTACCTAAAACGTCAATAGTCAATGCATAAGAAACACCTGAACCCACCACTACCGGCGAACCGTTCTTCCAGTATTTGGCAACATTTGAATTCCCGTTGGACGACAGTCCGGATCCTGAAATATAAACATCATTATTTCTCACTGATATCGCATTTCCACTGACACTTGAAGCCCCATCCTGAATCAGCGTGGGAGCAGACAGGTTTTTAGAATACCGCGTCTGCGACTGCCCCGAATTATTGTAAATCACAGACCACATCATATAGACATCATTCCCCGAAACGGCAATATCCTGATGGTCTGCCGTAGTACTCTGGTCTGAAATATCGGTTCGCTGGCCGTTTTTCCAGTAACAGGTAACCGGCGTAAGCCAGCTGGTCATCCTTCGTTCTCCGATCACATATACATCGTTACCAACAACAGCGATTCCCTCAGCTACGGCACTCTGGCTATTATCTGTCAGCACAACCGGGATACCATTTTTCCAGTATTTGGCGATATAGGTGGTACCGCCCGCAATCATTTCCTGCCCTGAAACATAGACATCATTTCCAATGACCGCAATATCAGTGGCGAATGCATCCTGAGAACCGTCCGTTAAATCTGTAGCCACTCCGTTTTTCCAGAATTTTGCCACATACTTTCCATTGGCCTTCACTTCATAACCGGCGACATAAACGTCGTCACCTATCACTTCCATCCCCGTAGCAAGAGAAGAGCCCGACCCGGTCCCCAGGACGACTGCGGTTCCGTTTTTCCAGTATTTGGCTTTATAATCTTCACGGCCGGCAGCGTATACAGTCGGTCCGTTCTGGGTCTGATCCGGCTGATCGTCGTCGTTGCTGCAACTGAGGGCAGAAATGCCCGTTAAAAATGCCATAGGCAAAAGGCAGAAAAGAGATTTTATATTCATCGTTGATTATTTATGGTCTCTTACTCAAAAACTGAGCCGAATATCAGCAGGACAGGATGAATAATTGTTAAGATGAAAAATGTATTATTGATATCACCTGGTCCGTAATTCGGTCTTTATTTTACGATATGAAAAACATTTCGCTTCTTTATTTCCCATAACCTCTCAGTGCTCAGAATATTTTTGCCAGCACGAAACCCATAATCAACGCAATCACCGCTGCAATAAGCAGTTTGATATAATCGGTTTTCGGTTCCTCCAACTGCTTTTGCATGCGTTCGTTGTCCTGTTTCAACACGTCCAGCCCAGCCTGTAGTGATGCCGTTTTCTCGCTGATGGCAGACTGCATGTTTTTCTCATACAGGGCTGCAATTTCTTTCCGGCCGGCTTCCATCTCTTCCTGACGCTGTTTCTGCTGTGCCGTAAAATGTGCATTCAGCTCCTGGATCTGTTTAGCCGAATTTTCCTGCAGTTTCTGGACGTCTTCATTCCTCTTGGCCAGCTGCTCCGTTAACGTCTGCACCTGCTTTCCATACGTTTCTGAAATTTCTTTTTTAAGCTTTTCAACCTCCTCATTCCTTACTTTCAGCTGTTCATTGAAGGTTTTGCTCTGATGCTCTACCTGCTCCTTAAAGGTTTTCTGGGCTTCCAGGAATTCCTCGTTTTTCTTTTTGAGCTGTTCGGAAAGCGTAGTTACCTGTTCCACGAATTGTTTGGAAACATCTTTCCTCACTTCCTCAATCAGCAACGCCCTGGAGTTTGATTTTTCCTCTGTGAGCTTGTTCAGGATCGCATGAAGGCCAGAGCCGTAATCATGAGGGAGATGGTACCTTTTATCAGCGAGCTTATCCAACAGGGTTTCATCTGCGGTATGGCCCAGTGCCGTAATGGTAATTGATGGGAGCGCGATAAACTGTTCTGCCAGGCTGAGGTTATTGAATACCTCAAAGCTCTGTTTGTCCCCGCCGCCGCGTACCAGGGCAATCACATCATATCCGCCGGCTGAAATTTTATTCAGGACATCTGAAACGGAAGTCGCTGAGGTAATATTGCAGGTATATTCGTCAATATCGAAATCTTTGGACGAAACATCGAGTCCCTCATAAAAATCTTTCTGCACAATGGCATTATGCCCGTAGATATTGGCGATCCTGACTTTCTCAGACTGAAGCACTTTATTTCTGATGAAGGTTTCCAGGTCCTGTGAACCCTGCTCCAGCTTCCTCTGGATGAGATCGTACCGCTTCAGGTCCTCTTCGGAAACGGTTTTTTCTTCCTGGGAAATGATTTCATCAACCACAAAAACCAATTCGATGCTGGAATTCTTGACTCTCTTCTCTATGAATCCGCGAAGGGTGTAGAGTTCATTGTTCATGATTTTGCTCCTGAGCAGCCCGGGCATTTTAACCCCGATCGAGGTACTGTCGCTTTCGGAGTATAAAAAGTCATAGTAATAATTGACATAGGCTTTACCGCCTCCGTAGGAATACCGGCCTTTCAGGTAGATCAGGTTAACGGTTGCATTGAGCTTCAGGGCATTGTTGAACAGGCCGATAACGGCTGCCGGGGAATAGATCTGGTAAGTAGGTTCGCTGCCCTGCATAGGATGATGGTGTAATAATAGGAAACTGGTGCAAAGATAAGACTGTCTGCCGGATATTCCTGCTCATCCGGCTCTTAAATTATTCCTGAACATCTCACAGGTACAGCATCCTAAAGAATTCCCATTCATGTGGTATCAGATTTGTACCTCTCTGGCAAAGGCGGAGTACCGCTTACCTTGTCTTACCATCTTTTTCAACACCTTTTTACAATTTATTAACCACAATACTCTATGAAAATATTTCTTACCGGCGCAACGGGATATATCGGTAAAAGACTTCTGATTCAGCTTCTGAGTGCCGGCCACGAGGTCATCTGCTCTGTACGGGACAAAAAACGTTTCGATGTATCTCCGTATAAAAATTACGATCATCAGCTGAGCGTGGTCGAACATGACTACAATGATCCGGCTACCTTATCCGATATAGATCAGGATATTGATATTGCCTATTATCTCATCCATTCCATGTCTGCCAATGCGGATTTCAGTAAAGCCGAAAAAATATCCGCTAAAAATTTCGCGCAGACTATTGAAAAGACGAATTGTAAACAGGTGATTTACCTGACCGGTATCGTGAATGAAAAAGAACTTTCGAAGCACCTTCAATCCAGAAAAGATGTTGAGGAAGAACTCAAGTCCGATTCTTATGCCTTAACCGTGCTGCGTGCAGGGATCATCATCGGTTCGGGATCTGCCTCCTTTGAAATTATCCGCGACCTGGTGGAAAAACTTCCTGTGATGGTAGCCCCGAAATGGTTGAAAACACTGTGCCAGCCTATTGCAATCAGGAACGTCATCGAATTCCTGATAGGGGTCATTGGAAAAGCCTTTACGTATAATAAGCATTTCGATATTGCCGGCCCGGATGTGCTTTCCTACAAAGAAATGCTGCTTATCTTTGCGGAAGAACGGAAACTGAAGCGGACGATTATCTCCGTACCGGTCCTCAGCCCTAAATTATCGTCTTACTGGCTGTATTTCATCACCTCAACATCATATGTACTGGCCAAAAACCTGGTTGAGAGCATGAAGATCAATGTTGTGGCAGAAAAAAATGACCTTGCCGAACAGCTGGGCATTCATCTACTCACCTACCGTGAAAGCCTGAGGCTGAGTTTTGACAAAATCGAACAGAATGATGTGCTTTCTACCTGGTACGACTCGTTCGGGAATTACCGGTACTCCAAAAATATGTGGGATTTCCTGGAAGTTCCTACCATGGGGGTTTTTAAAGATAAAAAGACAAGAAAGATCAAAGATGAGCAGAAAACCCTGGACAAGATCTTCGGTATCGGAGGAAAAAACGGATGGTACCATGCCAATTACCTGTGGAACCTCAGGGGAAGCATCGATAAGCTTTTCGGAGGGGTCGGGCTGAGAAGGGGCCGTAAAAATTCCAAACTGATCAGTGCAGGGGACAGTGTGGATTTCTGGCGCGTGCTGTATGCCAGCAGGACAGAGAAAAGGCTGCTGCTGTTTGCAGAAATGAAAGTGCCGGGTGAAGCATGGCTGGAATTCAGGATTAAAGACGGATGTCTGATCCAGGAAGCTACTTTCCGGCCGGTAGGACTCTGGGGAAGATTATACTGGTATGCAGTACTCCCCTTCCACGGCTATATATTCAACGGAATGATCACAAAACTCACGGATGATAAGGATTAATATTCTCTGCATCAATGCATGCGGACAGCATTTGAAGAAAATTTAAAATATTTCCGACATCTTTTTAAAATTGGCTCCGTTTTTGCCAAGCCAACACTATGAAGACTATTTATATCCTGGAAGATGAGACAGGCATCAGAGATGCACTCCAATTACTCCTGTCATTTGAAGATTACGATGTGCGTTCTTTTTCTACCGTAGAAGCATTCAACAACAGAGATACTTCAGCTGTGCCTGACCTGTTTATCCTGGATGTAATGATGCCCGACGGATCCGGAACCGAAGTATGCAACCAGCTAAAGAACGAACCGGCAACTTCCGGTATCCCTGTAATGATCATCAGTGCTCACGCCAAAGCGGAACAGGTAACCAAAGCCTGCAATGCGGACATGTTCGTCAGCAAACCTTTTGATATTGATGATGTTCTGGTTAAAATAGAAAACCTGACCAGTTCTGAAGCAGGGGTTTAAGGTCTCAACCTCAGATATTGATTATTCCACATAAAAACTCCGGAGCTTTTGGTTCCGGAGTTCATGTATATGAGTTTGATATCTTTTACGCTGATTTTTCCCCTGTACTTTCAGGCGCACTTTTTTCAAGGTATTTCCTGATGCTTTCTTTTGGAAAAAGATCAAGGACCTGATCCACATCAATGATTTTATGTTCATTAATGATGCTGTCTACCGCTTTTGCAGCACCGGGCTGATTAACCAGCCGCTCCAGGAGCCCATAGGTATTCACCATCTTCTTATGGGTATTCTCCTCATCGCCTCCAAACCAGGAACCGTTAAAATGATGGCTCACATAATTGCTCGGGAGATCCTGTGAGAAATACACGGACGGATACAGCGTTACGTCATGCTTAAGCTTTTGTATGGTATCGCTGTAACGGTCGGCACCGTATTCTTTTTCCAGCATTTCAGAGAAAATGTCGGTATTGATGCGTTCTACAAAGCCTTCCTGCC
The DNA here is from genome assembly GCF_002770595.1 of Chryseobacterium camelliae. Taxonomy (NCBI): domain Bacteria; kingdom Pseudomonadati; phylum Bacteroidota; class Flavobacteriia; order Flavobacteriales; family Weeksellaceae; genus Chryseobacterium; species Chryseobacterium camelliae. Next base: position 1,246,386 of record NZ_CP022986.1, read on the forward strand.
GGTCATAATAGGCCACAAAGTCTTCTGCCAGCTTGTGTTTAGGTTCGGCCATCCAGAATGCGGAATACGGTACGCCTTTTACCTCAAACCCGCAGACCGCTTTCTCATCCAGGAATTCATCCAGAGGGAGTTTGAGCTCCATATCGGTATCCATGTAGATACCACCGTGTTCGTACATTACTTTGGAACGCACATAATCAGACACGAATGCCCATTTTTTCTGTTCAAAAGCTTCTTTTACATAGTTGTTGTCCTCCAGCGGGGCATTGCTCTCGTTCCATTCTACCAGTTCGTAATCCGGATGGATTTTCTTCCAGGAAGCGATGCAGTGTTCAGCCAGTTCATGTTTCGGGTGACCGCCAAACCAGCAGTAGTGTATTTTCTTCGGAATCATATTATTTATTTTTTTTGGTGTCGAATTCAGGCGGGCATCTGCCGCCTCGGTATTGTTTGCAAAAATTAAACCTTAATGGGTTGTTTCAGAAATATTTTTCCTGCCGGACACCCTTTTCTGCATGATTAAAATTAAAGGTGAGATCCATAAAGAATGCATTTCTCTTAAAAACAATATCCGGCACTTAAGATCCTATGGCAAAAAATCACAGTTATGATTGATCAGTCGGTTGAAAATGGTACATTTATTTCTTACTGAATAAGGAATGATAATCGATTATTTTACCTGTATATACTTATGGAGCAACCTTATCACCCCCGTTACCTGCCTAAAAAATATGTAGAGATCACCCCCCCGGACTGGATCAAGAACGCTACGGTCTATGAGCTTAATATCCGTCAGTTTTCAGAGGAAGGCACTTTTAAAGCCATAGAAAAGCAGCTTCCCAGACTCAGGCAAATGGGTATTGACATCATCTGGCTGATGCCGGTACAGCCTATCGGAAAACTGAACCGCAAAGGAAGCCTTGGAAGTTACTATTCGGTAAAGGATTACCTTGAGGTCAATCCGGAATTCGGCTCAGAGGAAGATTTCCGGCACCTGGTGCAGGCCATCCATCAGGAAGGCATGTATGTGATCCTGGACTGGGTAGCCAATCATACCAGCTGGGATAATGAAATGGTGACAAAACATCCGGAGTGGTACCGGAAATCCAGGAAAGACACTTTTCAGTCTACCCGCTGGAGGGACTATGATGACATCATCGAGCTGGATTACCGGTATCCGGAACTGCGTGAATACATGACCGAAGCCCTGAAATTCTGGATTAAAGAATATGACATCGATGGGTACCGTTGTGATATTGCCAGCTTTATCCCGATTGATTTCTGGGAAAATGTCCGCATGGAACTCGATACTATCAAACCTGTGTTTATGCTGGCAGAAGCCGAAGACCGCGAACTCCACCGCAGGGCATTTGACGTGACCTACAACTGGACGCTCTGGAATATCCTGCATCAGCTTGCCCTCAATGAAAGAAGCGTGAAAATACTTACGGAAGCTTACCTCGCCGAGCACGTCTCTATTTTCCCGAAAGACGGGATCAGGCTGAATTTCATCGACAATCACGATAAAAATTCATGGGAAGGCAATCAGTACAGCAATTTTGGTGATGCCCTGGAAGCCGCTACTGTCTTTACTGTGATGATGGACGGAATGCCGTTGGTCTACAGCGGCCAGGAAGCAGGGCTCGACCGGTCTCTTCAGTTTTTTGAAAAAGACCCTATTGAATGGAAAACCCATCAGAATGAAGCCCTCTATACCACCCTTTTCAGGCTGAAGCATCAAAACCAGGCCCTGTGGAACGGAAGGTACGGCGGCGAAATGGTGAGGATTATGAATGACAGGATGGATCAGGTGATTTCTTTTGTACGCGAAAAGAACGGTGATAAAGTCCTTACTTTCATGAACCTGAGTAAAGACTCGGTCATGGTGCAGTTTGATACATCCTTCGATATTGGCGATTATACCAGCCTTTTTACCGGGCAGCCGCATACCGTGCCGGAAACCATGGTCCTCAATATGGCTCCGTGGGAATACATCATCCTGCACTGTGAACATCATGAATAAATCTTTCATCAGGATACAATAAAATAAATATAGCCGCTTCTTTCTTGTGTAGGAAGCGGCTATACTTTGGTTACCGGAATAAAAGGATCCTGTATCCTTAACTATTTGGAATTTCCTGAAGCAGTTTCAGAAAGTACCCTGGCACACATTTCCCCGAATGCATTGGCTGCCAGCGGGCTGTCGCCAGTCACCAGCTTCCTGTCCGTATGGCAGGCTCCGGATATTCCTTCGTTTAAAAATTCAACACCCAGGTTTTTGAGCTTTTCGCCATAGAACCACGGCATTTTTCCGGGCTGGTATCCTATTTCAGGAAGTGTTTCATCGATACTGTCCGGGAATCCGTTGATAGCATATCCTTTGTAAGGGAAATTTTCAGGATCCTCCTGATCAGTAGCAGCCAGCAATGCAGCCGGGCCATGGCAGATCGCAAACATCAGTTTATCCTTTTCCACTACCCAACGGATCACTTTTTTCAGGTCCTCATTTTCAGGCAATCCCAACATAGCACCATGACCACCAGGAAGGAATACGGCCACATAATCGGTCTCAGACGTGAAATTTCCTTCCGTGAAATCCCTGAGGCTTTTAGGATGTGCAAGCTGTTCCGAATATTTTTCGATGATATTGCCCACGGCAACGTCCTGTAACGGAAGTGCCCAAAGCTCCAGCTTTACGGAATCCCCTGTCGGCGTAAAGAAATCCACTTCATACCCGGCATCCTCAAAGTGAAGGATCGGCACAAAGGTTTCCACAGGATGGTTTCCGGTAGAAAATTTTTTCCCGTCTGCCATTACCATATATTTCTCTTCCGTACAGACCACTAATATCTTCTTATTCTTATCCTTATTGCGGTTATGGTGCTCTACCGCTTTATAATCCGTTTTCGGAGCGACAAACTGAGATCTTGAAAATAATGACGGCTCATATCCTGTTCCGTCAAAAACCGCTGCTTTGCTTAATTCATTTGACATATTATTTCTATTTTAGGTTAATGTATACTGGTGAATCCTTACATTAACAGGCTATTGAGAAGCCTATTAACAATTATTATTCATACTGTAAAATTATACAGACCGGTTCGTTATCCCAAGGACCTATGTCACAAATAAAATGTGATGCGGATCACATCTGCAGCCTGCTGAGCGTTTCCCTGCTTACGCCCAGATAATTGGCCAGCAGCTGCTTGGAAATCTTACGGACAAGATCCGGGTACTGGTTCAGGAAGGTATCATAACGCTCCCTGGCAGAATGGGACATCAACGAGACGATCCGCTTTTGCAAAGCGATATATCCGAAATTAGATTTAACCCGGAAAAAATGCTCCATCTTAGGAAGCTGTGCACACAATGCTTCCATATCCCTGTAGGATATGCCGATCAGTTCTGCATCGGAAAGGCACTGAACCGCCAGTGTGGACGGCTCCTGCCTGAAATAAGCCTGAAAATCTGAAATCCACCAGTTTGTACAGGCAAACTGAAGGATATGTTCTTTACCCGCTGCATCAATCAGCCCGCATTTCAGTAAACCTTCCGAAACAAAGTACATATGCTCTACATGCTGGTTCTCCTGAATAACAAACTGATGCTTCCTGAATTTGAAAGAAGAAAAGTAACGTTCTATCACTTCATATTCCGCTTCATTGAGCTCAATAATTTCAAGGAGGTGGTTACGGAAGGTGTCATTCATTATCATGAGAATTAATGGGTGAGAATAAAAGTACGGTTTTTTATGTGCATTAAAAAAATTTTACATTTTACAGAAAATTAGCCGCTGGGAAAATTACCTTCCCTTGGAGAGTGGCGAAATTCAGAGAATTTTTTAACGGGTGGTTTTAATAACGATTAAAGTGTTTTGATCCTTTTGAAATTAAGATCATTTTAAAATATAACCACAACACTTACAAAAGCTTTTGACACTTAAGAATTATGAAGAAAATAGCTTTGAAAACAGAAGAACACATTAGTTTTTAAATCTAGGT